>NZ_JAAUHW010000001.1:0-916664 GCF_012030025.1 Shewanella sp. Iso12 | reverse complement strand
GGCATCAGGCCGGGCATTTTGAAAGACTATGGCGGCCTTACTTCTGCGTTGCGCGGTAGTGGTCGAAATTCTCGATATAGTCGTCCATAGAGCCTTCAAGCATCTCCTTGTAGCGCTCCATATAGTAATCCATCATCTCTTGCTTCTTCGACTGCATCTGCTCCTTGGTGGCAAAACCGGTAGAGCCGAACCAGGCATTGTAGCGAGCCAGGGCATACATGAAGGAGGCACTGACTTCACCGGTTTGGACTTCAGTATTCTGGTTCTGTTTGTTGGCCAATTCGATGAGCTCACTGGTACGCTGAAAAAACGCCTTATCTGTATCAGACATCTGAGATTCCTGTTTAAAGTCGAGAGCTTGCCTCTCGGTATTAGGGTTAGCTTACCCTAGAGTGTTTTGCTGCAAACTGCTGTAATCCGCCTCACATTCCTGATTGCTAAAGCTCAACAAGCATGAGCTGAATCGCAAAGAGAGCAACTATCTTCCCAAATAGCCAATCATTTCGGCGCCGGCAGTTAAAACAGTATTTTATCGCTTTTATCTAATTTCTCCCTATTGGCGATTTTTTCACTTATCTACCCTGGTTATTGTAGATACAATTCAACTACTTATGTTAGACTTTTTCTTAACTGCAGCGGATATGACTCTCAGTGTAGTAGGCCATGATAGGGAATATTGGCCTGACATAGTTCCCGGGCCGCTCTCGGCGGTTTTGGGGGATCTTCAGGGACGAAGTCAGTTTCGTGTCCGTGCGGTAGCTATGCCTGCAGCAAAATGTTCCGCAAAAGCAGCCTGTTTTAGATGGTTTGCGCGTTAATCTGTTGGCGGAATTAAAAATGTCAATAAAGCCAAGTGTATAGTGTTTTTTGGTAGATGGCAGATTTGGAAACTGTAGTGGCAAAAGAGCCTTTCGGTGAGGTTGAGTCAATGAAGTTTCCGAACAATATAATTCAGTTCACTGGAACCAACAGAAGCTAACAAGCGCATGCTGTCGAAAAATTAAGACGCCTGTTGTGGTCTATTTTTCACTAGGAATCTCTGAAGTTATTTTAACGTCTGCTCCTTGCCAGCTTACTGTTGGGGGGACTTTTTTCGCTGCAACGGTAGCTAGCTTCAGAAATTAAATAACCATCCTTCGCTACGATAAGTAATCGTATCTATTTTAATACATAGAATTTTATATTTTAACTAAGGGTTAACATTGAAGACGACTATTGAAACATCGCACTCTGAAATTATCTTTAATATTGAAGTTGATGACCTCGACTCTTTTGAATGTTTAAATGCGCTGGCCGATGTGTATCTTGATCTGAGTTATCAGATTGATGAGAAGCTCTCGGAACATGGTGTCAGTGTGGAATTCCACACGCTGTTCTATTCCATTAATGTTATGACCCCGGAAGGCCAGGTGGAGGAAGAGGAGGTGTTCGCTAAGTTTGTGGGTAACTCAACCCTGGAAGCGAAAGCGGCTACCTTTATCAGCAACGTTAATATCTGGTGTCGAACCCGTGACGACGACAGAATCTGGCAGGATGATGAAAATCCGCTGGCCGAGAACGCTGCTTATGTTTTGTGTATGCAGGATCTGAAATACATCCCGTTATATGTTGAGCTATTACTGCTGAACGATCTGGATCATGAGGTGTACCAGAATGATCATATCGAAGCCTTGATCGAAAAACACGGCATTTGTAAGCCTATGCTGACGCTGCTGGCGCATCGGGCAGGTGGCGCAGGTGGTCAGTGGGGGTCACTGCAGGTCGAAGCACACCAGGATGTGTTGCTGGATTATTTTGCTGAATATCCGCAACATCTTAAGTTATTTCTGGAAACCGGGGTTAAGTCCGTATACGATCAGTACATGGGTGGTGAGTTGTGGTTTGCAGCGATTCGTTTTTATGCGGATTTTATTGCCGATGAGAATGAGCGTGAAGATTGGTTAAGTCAGCAGGAACAAACCGCCTGGATTTATTTTAACAGTATTGATTTTGACTAATTGGAATAAAAGTCCTTAAAAATATAAAATAATTTCGCGTGGTTAACCTTTTTAAGGTGGTTCTTATGCCACGCCATTGTCGCTTCTTCGTTCTATTCCTAATGCTCCAGATTGCAGTGTTAAATAGATAAAAGAGTCGATACCTGAAACCAAAGATCTCCGGTATGGTTACTCTGGCAATTGAGTTTTGGCGAGTAAGTGTCAGCGATTTAATTAGTATTATCTTGAATGGTAAGGATCGCGGATATTAATGCAGTCTTCACCGGGAACTGTCTCATAGATAACGCAATACTGGAGTGCTTTCAAAAACTCAGCCAAAATCTGTGGTCGTTTTTTGTAATTAAGACCAAGCCGATAAAAGTGTGTTGGCTGTAGATATGTTGGTTTTCTCTAATTCTTTTCCAGTTTTTGTAAGGAAGTGCAACAAACAGGGGGGTCTGGCTTTACCAATCCACGAAAAAACACGGAGGTCGACACCTGTATAAGGAATTATTATGTCTATGCTTATAGGAAAGTCTAATATTTCAATGTAAGTGCAAAACTCCACCATTTAGCTATTTAGATTATGAGATAATTGAATTGGGTGGAAACAACCAATGACAAGCTAGGTTACAGACGTGCAAAATTTGTGGTTCTGTCTGGGTCAATTATCTAATTGAAGAACCACACTATACAAAATCTGGTAGATGGTGGATAGCTGAGATTCAGTCTAGTGATTTTGGTTATTTAAAAATTGAAAATGTTAAAAGCTATATTGAGTCACAAGAATCCTGTTTTGTTGGGGGGAGCTTTTACGAGCAAGGTATACATAGGCAAAGTAAACCGGCTAATAAAAAGAAAAAACGTTGGTTCTCAGCATTAATAACGTGGTAGTTAGGCTTCGGTTATGCTTAAATAGGTTAAGTCTAATCAAACATCTGCAATGCCAGGCTCTTTTTATCTCAGTGTGCTTAAGTTACCTAGCGGTGCTTGGATGCAGACCGAAAGAAGATTAACTTGTCGTTCTATAATAGGGCGCTTGATTTTTGTTAAAGAGGTCAAATGGTAGATTTCAGTATTTCACAAATAGGCGCGCTGATTCTGCTCTGGAATTTTAAGCTTTCAAACTTGCTAGAGTCAAAAATAATGGTGGCACCATTAAAGGCTGATGTCTGGAATTTGCGTTGTAAAAAAGATGAGCTGCTAAAGCTTCAGAAAGAATTGGCAGTAAAACTCAAACAAAATGAACAAAAATCTTCCCTAGGCTTGGTTCTTGAAGAAATTGATGAAATATGTAAAAAATAATAGGCTAATTATTATTGTCCATTCTGGGCTGAACCTCGTTACGATTGGCTGTTTTCGGTATTATGCATAGAGGAAGGTATGGAATACGTAAACAAACCACCTGGAGTAAGTAGAGAATCGATTAGAGAGCTTGAAGAGGCTTTTGGTGTTAGCTTACCAAGTGAATTTTATGATTGGTGGCAGAAAAGTAATGGGGCGGACATCTTTTTTGGTTTTAAAGAGCTGCAATTTTTCTCAATCATAGAAATACTAGGTGAGGATATATACGAGTTAAAGAAGTATATGCCTAACTCAATACCTGTTTGCATGGATGGGAATGGTAATATTTGCGTGGCAAAAATTGTGCAGGAAAGAATTTCTGGCTATTACATAGCTAATTGTGGCGACTTAGGTTGGGATGAGGCCAAATTTGTTGCCAAGTCTCTGGTTGAACTGATAAATGATCAAGTTTCGCCAGAAAGCAGGTTAAATACATGAAAAGTGACTGTGGTATTATTTTTGAAAAACACTGTTTTAACTTTGCCTAATACCCCTGTGCGCTAATTGCTTTAAGGTTTTTGTTCGGTACAACCGTTTGCTCGCATTGTGTAACTGTTATTTTTATAAGGAGTGCTTGTGATATTGCCAAGTTATTATACGGAATGGCTCAGTAGTATTGATACAGCTGAAGTGGTCTGTTACAGAGGGAGTGAGTTCTATTTGTTCCCGGAGAGCGAGCTTGCTGATGAAGTCACGATAGATAAAAATACTGTCAACACCTTTAACCAGCTTTATGCCTTCATCAAAACTCAATTAGAAGTTTCCGGCAGCTCTCCTTTAACCATTGAGCAGTGCAGCTCTTGCATTACTATCGGAACTGATAATGGTAATCCAGTTTTTATTAATCTAATGCGCGAATCAGAATTGTTCTGCTACTACCTGGATGGTGGTTATGTTGAAGCCAAAGGTGGTAACTTGCTAAGTCTGACTATCGAGGCAAAAAACATATAGAAATCGATCAAGATGGAGCTCTTCTTTGCCAAATAACTGGAGACTCAGAGATTACTACTAAAGGCACGCTGATGTTCATTTTTTGGCTAGTCAAGGTTCACGATTAATATCGCAATATACTGATCATGTTTATTATGTTGGTTATGTTGATGGAGTGGCATGCTTTAGTGGTCTGATTCTTGATTATTAATTAGAAGTTAGCATATTCCTGCTCGGGGTAGTAACCGAGTTTAACCCAGCCATACAGTAAGCTCTGATATTATGTGGATTAACAAGAATCAAGAATCAAGAATCAAGAATCAAGAATCAAGATTGACTCAGGAATAATTGTCACTTGAACAATTATTTTAAATTTATAGATTTATATTAAACAAGCCGGGAGTGATAATCCCCCCGAAAATTTAGGCGATATTTTTATATGGTGACTGGTTGCACCCGGCAATGTCTTTGATTGAAATGGAGTTTAAATGAGTATTTTAGTAAACGCGTATTCCACGCACCTTAATCCTATAGATATCTCTTTTCCACATGTGTTGAATAACAGGCGTGGTTTAAGTGACCCAGAATTGACAAACCACCTGAACGGGTTTCACAGCTATATCCTCGAAAGAGGAGGTAGTGAGATGACTCAAATAAAATATCATCTTCTGCGTCATATACAGAGGGTAAATCATCAGTTTAGCTTCGATCTGGAAGAGGCTCATTTGGACGATTTGTCTAGGTGGGCATTGGAGTCCAATTCGATCTTATTCCTCCCTGATGGAACTGTCCGAGATCCAAACGGCCATGTCCTATTTTACCCTGATGGACGTCAGGCCGATGAGGCGGCATTCATTCCATTCCTGGACGCAAGCTATAGCCGCAAGCATCAAACAGAAACTCTGCTTAAAGCAAGGCATTTAAATGTTCCTCCAACTCCTCCTATACCTTGTGAGCATGAAATAAGCCTTAGGCCTGCTAGCGAGATTGTCCTTCGTGCAATGTCACTATTTGTTGTCGCCGTCCGAGCTGAGTCTATCGCAACGGGAGACCCGCTCGATATAGAGACGCTGAAGGAACGTATTCCAAGTGGCTTTGTTAATCTAAGTCCCGCAGAAGAGGCGTTTTTAAAGGCTGAACACCTTGATGATAGTCCTGATGAAAGCCTGGTAGTGCAGTTTGTTTGGCGATATGAGGCTGCGGCGCTATTGCTGTGGGTATTGGGTATTTTGCCTGAACTGCCATTTCCAGATTCCATTTGTGACGTGCCTGAAATTGCCAGGCTGATGCTCGATTCCCGCTCCTGGGAAGACAAGGTTGAGTTACGGGCGGTCGATGAAGTGCTGGACTGTTTAGACCTGCATTATCGGCTTCATTGGTTATGCCGTCAGGCCGGCATTGACGGGGCAGATATTTCCCCAGATATCGACCGAGGAGTTGTGCTTGAGCGCCATTATGCCCTCAATTGGCTAATCGGCTTTGAGAATAGTGATTGGGATGATGTGGACACTCCAACTTGATCTATATTCAAACAGCCTAATAAGCTGCGGCATGGATGCTTATTGGTTTTTGGTGCCTGTTAGTATGCGCTTACCATGAGCTTGCAACCGGTTTCCTCGTTTGCACTACAGAGGGAAACGGCTCTCCTGAATTTAATTTAACAGCTTTGGATTAGGTAAATTATTAATGCTTAAAAGAGTCATCATCGGGATTGTCGTTTGCTTTGGCTTGGTCATGCCGATACAGGCGCAAACCTACAAAGGCACCTTGGGCAAGTATCCCATTATGCTTAGCATCCAGGATGATGCCGTGAGCACTTATATGTATACCCGTTACTTGAAGGAGATCCCTCTGGAGCGGGAGGGGTATACCTTTTATCAGCGTTACAGTTCGAAAGAGCAGAAGCTGGAACTGTTCGAGCTTCGCTTGGTAGGGGGAAACCTGCAAGGCACCTGGCAGAATAAACAAAGGGTTTTGCCTGTGCATCTGACGCCGGTTGAGCAAAGCCTTGCCGATTATCGGGCTGAGCATATGAAGTTTACCCTGGTCGGGGAAAAACAGTTTGCTAAGCAAACCATTGAGCTAATCAAAGAAGATCACAGCAACTTTGCTTTTTACCGGCTCGGCAAAGGGTTTACTCAAGCCCAGCAAGCATTTTTAAATCCGCTGCTGGCAAAATTGCACCGGGATTACGTCTCGAATTTTCTGCAATGTGAAGAGGCATCATACGAACCTCAAATAAGCCTGGTCTCTGATGAGTATTTTAGTGTCGTTATTCAGTACCAGATTTCTTGTGGTGGGCCGCATCCTGAGTATGGTGAGCAGATGTTGAATTTTGATCTCAGCAAACTGGCGCAGTTGCATGACCTAACGGAACGCTTCCCCAAGTTGGACTATTACTCCTTGTTGAAAGAGAAATATGCGAATAACAATGAGCTACAAGCTGAATGTGAGTACTTCGAATCCCGGGACAACTGGGCGATGGTGAAATGGCGACTCACCGCAGATGGAGTCATCATTCAACCTTACTATGATCATTCTATGGCACCCTGTGAAGTTGATTTCTTTCTGAGTACGCAGGAGTTGAATGATTAAAGCTGACAGAACTATGAGTAAATGGAAGGCATTATGAGAAGAGTTTTATTGGTTGTGTTTGCGGCTTTGCTCAGTGGTTGCTTGGGTATGCCAGATTCGGTCAAACCTGTATCAGGGTTTGAACTGAACAACTATTTGGGCAAGTGGTATGAGGTGGCTCGCCTCGACCATTCATTTGAGCGAGGCCTCACGCAGGTTACGGCCGAGTACAAGATGAGAAGTGATGGTGGCGTTTCTGTGCTCAACCGGGGCTACTCAGAGGCTGAGGGCGAGTGGAAAGAGGCGGAAGGTAAGGCGTACTTTGTTAACAGCGATACCGACGCTTATCTGAAAGTTTCATTTTTCGGTCCCTTTTACGGCTCTTATGTGGTCTTTGAATTGGATAGAGAAAACTACAGTTATGCCTTCGTTTCCGGGCCAGATACCGATTACCTGTGGTTGCTGTCGCGAACGGCGGTTGTTGAACCTGAGGTAATGGACAAATTTATTCAGATGTCGGCCGAACGCGGTTTTGATACCAGTAAATTGATCTTTGTCGCGCAGTGATAGACATGGCTTAGGGCTGCATAGAAATAGTTTCAGGCAGATAGCCCTGATGACTGAACTATCTTTTCCTCTTTTGCCCGTGGCTTTTTGTAGGGGGAAAGGTCAGGATGAGCTGGAGATAGATTCAAGCGACACAATTTCCCGTATCGCCTGCCAGCAAAAAGGCCAAGGTTTTGATACCTTGGCCTTTTTGTTAAACGCTGCTTCAACAACAGTTTCAATCAAATGCGGTTTGTTCTCAGAGTCAGTTCCCCATCAAACAATGTTCACTTTCGGCGCCTTGGGTTTCAGTACTTTTTGTATCAAGAGGGCTGACAGGATAAGCCCCATGCCTACCAGAGTCGCCAGTGTGATGGTTTCTTTCAATATCAGCGCAATAAACACCATGGACAGGAGTGGCGTCAGAAACACCAGATTGGTGATGCTGGCGGCTCGCTCTGTGGTTCTCAGTGCCATCAACCAGAGCACAAAGGTGACTCCCATTTCAAACAGGCCGACATAGACACCGGCACCGAGGGCTTGCCAATGCAAAGAGGGTAGGCTTTCGGTTGTCAGCAAGGTGATGGTTATCAGCGGCAGGCTCACCAAAAAACTCAGCATCAGGCTGACAATGGCATCGCCCTTGTCTTTGGTATTAATGATCCAATATAGGCACCATAGCAGGGTGCTGGAGAGTGCCAGCAGTATGCCAAAGGGGTTTGCAAAGTCCATTGACAACAGATTGCCACCGGTGGCTATCACCAATACTCCGCAATAACCTGTGACGGCCGCCAGCATGTCACTGCCCTGTAGTTTTTGCTGCAACATGGGGGCTGCCAACAGCGGCAGCAGCACCGCCCAGGTGTAGTTCAGCGACAGCGCCTGCTGCGCTGGCAGCAGATCATAGGCCTTGAACAGCACCAGATAATAAAGAAAGGGGTTCAGTAACCCTGTTTGCAGGTAAAACCAGGGGCGGGCGCAAAACTGTTGCTTTAATAATTTGAGTTTTCCCTGCCAGGCAAGAATAAGCCCCAGGCAGACGGACGAAGTGATGACGGCAACAAACACCAGTTGCAACGGCGAGAAGAAGCCAAGGGCGATTTTAAAGGCGGTCGCCACTGTGGACCATAGGAATACGGCGGCCATCCCGTAGATCAGGGCCAGCTGGGATTTTTTCACTCTAGACTTCTCTGCCAGTACAGCTATTTGGCGGCCAGGCTGGCCACCTCCGGAATAGACATCATTTTATTCAGCGTCGGTGAATAAAAAAAGATCCCGGTGCGGCGATGTGTAAAAAGATTGAGCAAAAGATCCATTTTTTTCTTCCTGGCCCTTGTAAAGCAATTTTACGCCCCTATATAGGGGGTAAGGCAAGATTGGGGGCCATCTACAACGGGCTTGAAAACAGCGAGTTTACCCCCATATCTGAAATCAGATAAACATATTCAGTTCGAAAGAAAAGATTTTTCGGAGGACCTCATGGGTAAAATTATTGGTATCGACTTAGGCACAACAAACTCTTGTGTAGCTGTCCTCGATGGTGACAAGGCTCGCGTATTGGAGAATGCCGAAGGCGATCGTACTACACCTTCTATTATCGCCTTCACTGAAGACGAGACACTGGTTGGTTCACCTGCAAAACGTCAGGCCGTGACCAACCCAGCCAACACTTTCTTTGCCATCAAGCGTTTGATTGGCCGTCGCTTCACTGACGATGAAGTTCAGCGCGACGTCAGCATTATGCCTTTCAAGATCATCAAGGCCGACAACGGTGACGCTTGGGTTGAAAGCCATGGCAAGAAGATGGCACCACCTCAGGTGTCTGCCGAAGTATTGAAAAAGATGAAGAAAACTGCTGAAGACTTCCTGGGTGAGCCAGTGACTGAAGCGGTAATCACAGTACCTGCTTACTTCAACGACTCTCAGCGTCAGGCCACCAAAGATGCCGGCCGTATCGCGGGTCTGGAAGTAAAACGTATCATCAACGAGCCAACTGCCGCGGCACTGGCCTATGGTATCGACAAGAAGCAGGGCGACAACATTGTTGCTGTATATGACCTGGGTGGTGGTACCTTCGATATCTCCATCATCGAAATCGACAGCAACGACGGCGACCAGACTTTCGAAGTACTGGCAACCAACGGTGATACTCACCTGGGTGGTGAAGACTTCGACAACCGTCTGATCAACTACCTAGCTGACGAATTCAAGAAAGAGCAAGGTCTGGATCTGCGTAACGACCCTCTGGCTATGCAGCGTCTGAAAGAAGCTGCCGAGAAGGCCAAGATTGAGCTGTCCAGCACCACTCAGACCGAGGTGAACCTGCCTTACATCACTGCTGATGCGACAGGTCCCAAGCACTTGGTGGTTAAGATCACCCGTGCCAAACTGGAATCTCTGGTTGAAGACCTGATCCAGCGCTCACTGGAGCCTCTGAAAGTGGCTCTGGCCGATGCCGACCTGTCAGTGTCTGACATCAATGAAGTGATCCTGGTGGGCGGTCAAACCCGTATGCCTAAGGTTCAGGAAGCGGTAACCAACTTCTTCGGCAAGGAACCACGTAAAGACGTGAACCCTGATGAAGCGGTAGCCGTAGGTGCTGCGATTCAAGGTGGTGTACTGGCCGGTGACGTGAAAGACGTACTGCTGCTGGACGTAACGCCTCTGTCTCTGGGTATTGAAACCATGGGCAGCGTAATGACCAAGCTGATTGAGAAGAACACCACTATTCCTACCAAGGCACAGCAGACCTTCTCTACAGCAGACGACAACCAGAGCGCAGTGACCATTCACGTGCTGCAGGGTGAGCGTAAGCAAGCCAGCGCCAACAAGTCACTGGGTCAGTTCAACCTGGAAGGTATTGAGCCTGCTCCACGCGGCATGCCACAGATTGAAGTGACTTTCGACATCGACGCCGACGGTATTCTGCACGTGTCTGCCAAAGACAAGAAAACAGGCAAAGAGCAGAACATCACCATCAAGGCCTCTTCCGGTCTGTCTGATGATGAAGTCGAGAAAATGGTCCGCGACGCCGAGGCTCATGCCGAGGAAGACAAGAAGTTTGAAGAGCTGGTCAGCGCTCGCAACCAGGCTGATGGTCTGGTACACGCCACCAAGAAACAGGTGGAAGAAGCCGGTGACGCTCTGGCCGCCGATGACAAGGCCAAGATCGAAGCCGCTATGGCCGCTGTAGAAACCGCTGCCAAGGGTAATGACAAAGAAGCCATCGATAAGACGACTCAAGAGCTGATCGAAGCTTCTGCCAAGCTGATGGAAATCGCTCAGGCCAAGGCACAACAAGCCCAAGGTCAAGGCGAAGCCCAGAGCAGCAATGCCCAGGCCGATGACGTTGTCGATGCCGAGTTCGAAGAGGTTAAAGACGACAAGAAGTAATTGGGTGGTAACACTCGATTAATTCCGGCGGGCGTTACGGGGCAACCCTAACGCCCGCTTGTGTGAATCCAGCTTGGAAAGCGTGAGATTATGTCAAAGCGAGATTATTACGAAGTATTGGGCGTCGGTCGCGACGCCAGCGAGCGGGAGATCAAGAAGGCCTATAAGCGCCTGGCGATGAAGTATCACCCTGACCGCAACCCGGGCGATAAGGCGGCCGAGGCCAGCTTTAAAGAAGTCAAAGAAGCCTATGAGATCCTGACCGACGAAGACAAAAAAGCTGCCTATGACCAGTTTGGTCATGCCGGGGTTGACCCCAACCGTGGCGGCGGTGGCTTTGGCGGCGGCGCCGATTTCGGTGATATCTTTGGCGATGTGTTCGGGGATATCTTCGGTGGTGGTCGTCGTGGCGGGCATCGTCAAGCAGCCCGTGGTTCAGATCTACGTTACAACCTGGAACTGTCGCTGGAAGAAGCGGTTCGTGGCTTGACCAAAGAGCTGCGTATCCCAACCCTGGCGAGCTGTGATGTGTGTGATGGCTCAGGGGCCAAGAAGGGTACCTCGGCTACGACTTGTGGTACCTGTCATGGTGCCGGTCAGGTACAGATGCGTCAGGGCTTTTTCGCCGTGCAGCAGCCTTGTCCTACCTGTCATGGCCGCGGCAAGATCATCAAAGAGCCTTGCAGCAAGTGTCATGGCGATGGCCGCATAGAGAAGAGCAAGACACTGTCGGTGAAAATTCCGGCCGGTGTCGATACCGGTGACCGTATCCGTCTGGCCGGTGAAGGTGAAGCCGGTGAATTTGGCGCTCCGGCGGGTGATCTTTATGTTCAGGTCACAGTGCGTGAGCATCCGATATTTGTCCGTGACGGCAATAACCTCTATTGCGAAGTGCCCATCTCCTTTGCCAAGGCCGCCCTCGGCGGTGAAGTGGAAGTACCGACACTGGATGGCAAGGTAAGCCTGAAGATCCCGGCGGAAACCCAGACCGGACGTATGTTCCGCATGCGCGGCAAAGGGGTTAAGTCGGTACGCAGTCACGCGGTTGGCGATCTGCTTTGCAAAGTGGTGATGGAAACGCCGGTGAATCTGTCCGAGCGCCAGAAAGAGTTGCTGCGGGAATTCGAAGCCTCAGTCACCGGCGAATCCAAGAAGCATAGCCCCAAGGCAGAAGGTTTCTTCGACGGGGTGAAAAAGTTCTTTCAGGATCTGAATAGCTAACTTGCTCTCGGCCGAAACAAAAAACCGATGCTCAAGGCATCGGTTTTTTTTAGGCTATTCCCGGAGAAGCGTTAACGGTAGGTTCGATACTTATGCGGCTTCTTCAGTTTCTTCTGTTTGGGCTTTCCGGCGGCTTATTTTGCACTTTTAGAATTGCAGTGCTCGGGGCTCCTGTCCTGTAATCAGAGCCCTGGTATTCAGGCACCCAGCTTATGGAGTAGGCTTAGCCACAGTTGTTGCTCTTGCTCACTCAAGCGTGACATAAACTCATCGGCGACTTGCTGAAACGATACCTCGGCCTCTGCAAAAATCTTAGTACCCGCCGGTGTCAGGGCCACCAGGCTGACTCTGGCATCCCGGCTGGCGGCTTCCTTTTCTACCAGACCAATTTTTTCCATTGGGTTAAGCAGGCGGGTGATCCCCGAAGCGCTGAGTCCCGCGCCCTGGGCCAGGTCAATCCTTCTGAGCTTATTGCCCTCGGCCTTTGCCAATTGCCTCAGTACCAAAAACTCGCTGAAGCTGATGCCGTGCAGCGACAGCCTGCCTGCCAGACTGCGTTGCAGTTGGCTGTGTATCTCGGTTATGGCAAGCGCAATACTTGCCGTAATGGGTTGTGTCATCTGAAACCTCTTTAGAATGAAACTAACTTGACCAATGCTTTATTGATACTTGATTGCGCAAGTATTGGTTTGTTTGCTTGAGCGGTCAAGTAGTTTGCAAGTTTTTTTTTACTTGGTTTGATGACTCCTGGCGCTGAGCTTCTGGTCTTTACCTAAGGCTTTTGTTCGGAGGTAGACTCTTGCTCTTGCGGTGGCGCAGACTCAGCTTGGGTCGCGGGTGCATTGGCATTGCTTATCATGGCGGCACTGCGTTCAAAGGTCATTATCAGGCGCTCAAACATCCCCTGAACCATCTCCAATTGCTCCTGTGCCAAACCATCGGTTTGCAGCCGGGTCAAGAGGCGTTCGCAGCTGGCACGGAACTCGGGTGGGTTTTCGCCGCGAGAACAGAGGATAAAGGCGTTGGCGAGTGCCAACTGCCAGTCTTGCAGCAGTTCGTCGAGTTGGCTGTCGCTGATGCTTGCCAGCAGGCGGCGCAGGCGCACCGAAACATGGCCCAGGTTTAGGCCGGTAAGGCCTAAGTCGGTCAGGGTTCTGTTGCTGCTCTGGCTGCTGCGTTCATAATTGGCCAAGCGCAGCAGGCGATCTGCCATGCGGGCATTGAACCAGTCCTCTGGCTTGTCCTGTTTGACCATATCAATCAGATCTTTGCGAGTGGCGTTGAGCAGGCGTTGCTGCATCATTTTGACTCCTGGCTCTGTCACCAGCTTAAACAGCCAATAGAGGATGCTGACGCCGACAAAGATGGCCATCGCTTTGCTCAGGGTGCTGTCTATGGCAAAGGCCTGGGTCATGTCTTTGCTGGGGCTGACCAAAATGGCAAATGGGATGCAAAATCCCAGGCCGTAGGGCAGGGTGGCACGATTGGCCAGTGCCATCAGGCCAATAAAGAAGGGACCGGCCAATACCAACAACATGATCTCAATATCGCCGCTGCTCTGGGCCAGTAGTTCGAGGGCGTAAAATATCGCGACCGGAATGGCAATCATCACCCCTATCAGCAGCCGCCGCAGGATCATACTCAAAAGGGGTAAGGGTAGCCTGGCCATCATGATAGAGAATATCACCGGCATGGTCATTATCATCAGTGCTGCGCTGGATGCGGTGCCAATCCAGATACCGGCGCCGATCAGGAAAATCAGCATGGTTCTGACACCCGTGATCAGCCCGAGCAGGGGATCTCTGTGGGTCTGCATCGCGGGAGCATTGAGCAGCGTTTTGTCCGGTGACTCCAACGCCTTGAAAGCCCGCAGCACCAGCACCAAATCGCTGGCCAGCTCTGAGGCGGTTTTCAGCAGCCGCGACTCCAGTGGGCTGATACAGGCATGAGTGTTGCGATAGTGAATGATTTCGCGCCTCTGCCTGTGTGCCAGTTCATAACAGAAATGGAAATCGTCCGATTCGGACATCGCCTTGAAGTTGCTTTTCAGGGTACGGATTAGCCCTGAGAGGGTGCCTGTCATCAACTCTTCATGGTTACGCTGCAAACGGCCGAATATCTGGATCACGGCGAGCAATGACAACACCTTGTTGAATAACAAATTGGCCGCACGACTGCGTCCAGGGCCTTCCGGCCCCTCGTAGCTGAGGGCGTTGGCATCGTCACTGGCTTCTGCCAGTGATTCGAGAATCGCATCTATCTGTTGATGGCGGTTTTCATGGGAGCCGTTGAGATCCAGCTCCAGCGTGAGGTATTCCAACGTCTGGTTGACTATTTTTCGGGTTTGTTTCTGCAGCCCTTCGGTGACTCTGACAGGCCACAGCAACTGGCTCACCAGAGTGGCACAGATGGCGCCGACTATGATTTCACTGACCCTGGAATGGGCGACGGCGAAGATGGTTTCACTGTTGGCGGTGGCAGGGTTGACCATTACCAAGAGCACAATAAGACAGGGGGTGATCCCCGCCATAGCGAAGGCGTAGACAAAGTTGATATGGCGCACCATGGCCGACAGCGCCGAGTTCAGACCCAGCCACAGCGTCAGGGTGAGGATGGCCAGTTCGGGAGCGTTGTAAAAGCCGCTGAGAATCGCTATGCCGACAACCCCGCCTACCAATGTGCCTATTATCTGACAAAGGCCTTTTTCAAGCACCAGGCCACTTTCGGGGCGCATCTGCAGGAATACCGCCGACACCAGCGCCCAGTAGGGGCGCTCCAAGTCCAGGTAGAGCGCCGCCGTCAGCGCCAGCGCCATGGCAATCACCCCTTTGGTGGCGAAGATCAGCGTGCGCTTGTCCGGGGTTAGGAATACGGCCAGCGTGGGAGACAGGGCCATGTTATTCTTCGGCTTGCAGTTGGATGGAAACCGTCATTCCGGCGCTGAGTTCACGTTCTTCTGAAGCCGGGTCCAGCTTGATATCTACAGGGATCCTCTGTGCCAGCCTGACCCAGTTGAAGCTCTGTTGAATTTGCGGCAGCAGTTGGCCATTGGCATTGGTATTGGTGTCGGCAATCGCCTTGCCTATGCTAACTACTTCGCCCCTGAGCGGCTCGCCACCACTCATCAGGCTGATTTTGGCCTTTTGGCCTATCTTTATCAGCGGCAGCTTGGTTTCTTCAAAGTAACCTGTGACATAGAAAGAGCCTTGTTTAACCAGAGACAATACCGCCTTGCCCTGGTTGACATAGTTGCCCTGACGCAGGCTGAGGTTGATTATGGTGCCATCGGCGGGGGAGTGGACCTGGGTGCGCTGCAGATCTATTTTGCTGCTGTCGAGTCTGGCCTTTGCCAGGTTGTAGCTGGCTTTGGCCAACTCAGTGTTGATCCGTGCCGTTTCCAAATCTTCTTCGCTGATCACCTCGCGGCCGGTGAGATTCTTGCGCCGCTCATATTTGTGTTTGGCCAGTTCCCAGGCATAGAGTTTGTTTTCCAGCTCGGCGGCCAATTCGGTACTGGTGGCCTGATAACGGGTATCATCTACCTGAAACAGCAGATCGCCGGCTTTGACTTGCTGGTTATCCCTAACATTCAGTTGGGTTACCCAGCCGGAGACATCGGCCGAGAGCGTAATCACTTCGGCCCGCACCCGGCCGTCACGGGTCCAGGGTGAATAGAGGTAGTGATTCCAAATCCAGTATCCGGCCACTATGGCGGCCAGCACGAGAAGCAGGGTAATGGAGATGCGCAGTACTTTTGCCATGGTAAGTGTCAATTCTCAAACAGGTAGATAATCAGTGCCAGATAGCACACGAACAGGGCGACTTCGAACCAGGCCACTCGCCAGATTTTTGCATACAGCCCGGTCCAGTGAAGGACCAGTCTGGTCAGAAACCAGAGTACGAGCGCAAGAGGTGCGAAGAGAACCAAAGGACTGAACAGCAATCCTCCCAAGGCTAATTCTTCAAGCATTGTATGAGTTGGATCCTATAAAAAGGCCAATGATAATGAGTGACTTATAAGCGGGTAACGGCGTTTTTCCGTATCCCAGTCTGCTATCCAGTTTCGTGCCAGATAGGCTTGAGGTCAACTTTTTTCACGCCTTGGCTGTGAGCGGAAATGACTTTTGAGTCGGCCAATCCTTTGGCGATACGGCAAGCTGTGCTTGCTTGTAACACTGAGGTAAAATCCCGGGAAACTTTATCACCGGAAGATAAAAGATGAATAACCGAATTCTCGGCCTGCTGGCCATACTCTTTATGGGCTCGCTCTCGGGTTGCTCCACTACCCAGTCGCCCACCGGGCGCTCGCAGATGCTACTGTTTTCGCCCGAGCAGATAAACCAGATGGGCACCGCCTCTTTCGAGCAGATAAAAGCAAAGGAGAAGCAGAGCCAGGACAAAGCGGCCAGTGCCTATGTTGCCTGCGTGGCGCAGCGTATTACCTCTTTGTTGCCGCAGCAACATTGGCAATGGGTGCTGTTTGACTCGGATCAGGTCAACGCTTTTGCCCTGCCCGGTGGCCATATAGGTGTCTATACCGGGCTTCTCAAGGTGGCCAACAATGAAGATCAACTGGCGACTGTTATTGGTCATGAGATAGCCCATGTGCTGGCGCAGCACGGCAATGAGCAGGCCTCGCGGGCCCAACTCAGCAATACCGGTATGCAGTTGGCCGGAGCAGCATTGGGGATGGGCCAGATAGCCAACGCCGATCTCTACATGGCGGCCTTGGGGCTCGGGGTGCAGGTGGGTTATATCTTACCCTATGGCCGGGCGCAGGAATCCGAGGCCGATGTGATGGGGCTGGAGCTGATGGCCAGGGCCGGCTTCGATCCCAGAGCCGGGGTGACCTTGTGGCAAAACATGGCCAAGGCGGGTGGCAGTCAGGGGCCGGAGCTCTTATCGACTCATCCATCCAATGAGAACCGCATTGCCCAGTTGCGTGATTTACAAGCGCAGATGATGCCGCTCTATCAGGCGAGCAAGGGCAAGTTTCGCTCTTGCCAAAGATGAGGTGTATGAAAGTCGGCTTGTTTGGCCCTCAGCCCATTTCGGCTGAGGCCAGGCGAATGAACAAACCCCAAGGATACGAATAAGCGCAACACTTGGACCCGGATAAGTGTTACACTGTGCCGCGAAAAATTCACAGATAAACTGAGAGTAAACTGATTATGTCTGATAAGTTCACCAGTGTTGAACAACAAGCCAGCTACGGCGTAGGTCGCCAGTTGGGTGAGCAACTGGCCGCCAACTCTTTTGAAGGTCTGGATATTCCAGCCGTTCAAGCCGGTCTGGCCGATGCATTTGACGGCAAAGAGAGTGTTGTTTCCCTGGAAGATCTGCAGGTTGCTTTCTCTGAAATCAGCCAGCGTCTGCAAAAGGCTCAGGAAGAGGCTGCCGAAGCCGCTTCTGCCGAAGGCAATGCTTTCCTGGCTGAAAACGCCAAGCGTGAAGGTGTGGTGACTACCGAATCAGGTCTGCAGTACGAAATCATCAACGAAGGCTCAGGCGCGAAGCCAAGCTATGATTCCAATGTTCGTACTCACTATCACGGTACCTTTATCGACGGTAAAGTATTCGACAGTTCAGTGACCCGTGGTCAGCCTGCCGAATTTCCGGTTTCCGGCGTGATTGCCGGTTGGACCGAAGCGCTGCAATTGATGCCGGTTGGCGCCAAGTACAAGCTGTATGTACCGCATCACCTGGCCTACGGCGAGCGCGGTGCCGGGGCGGCTATCCCGCCTTATTCCACTCTGGTTTTTGAAGTGGAATTGCTGGACATTCTGTAATACCAAAATCGCTTGAGTCTGACTCAGGCGATTTTTTTAGCCTGTATGTGGAGAAAGTTATGAGTGGACATGTCAGAGTTGCGGTTGCCGGAAGCAGCGGCCGTATGGGGCGTACCCTGATAGAAGCGGCCGCGCATTCCAGCCGGATCATTCTGGGCGCGGCCATCGAGCGCGCAGGCTCGACTCTGGTGGGAGTCGATGCCGGAGAGTTGGCCGGAGTCGGTTGTCTCCATGTCCGGGTCAGCGATAGCCTGGATCAGGTTGCCGATGACTTCGATGTGTTGGTGGATTTCACCAGCCCGGAAGGCACCCTCAGCAATCTGGATTGGTGTGCCCGCCATCATAAGGCGATAGTGATAGGCACTACAGGTTTCAACTCGGCGCAAAAGGCGCAGATTGAGGCCTTTGCCGAGCAGATGCCTGTGGTCTTGGCACCCAATATGTCGGTTGGGGTTAACCTAATGTGGAAGCTGCTGGAACTGGCTGCGGAAGTCATGGGTGATTATACCGACATAGAGATCATCGAAGGTCATCACAGACACAAGAAGGATGCTCCTTCAGGTACCGCCTTGAAGATGGGGGAAGTGATTGCCAACACGCTGGGGCGGGATCTGGAAAAAGTGGCCGTTTATGGCCGCGAAGGGATCACCGGCGAGCGTGAGCGCGACACCATAGGTTTTGCCACTATCAGGGCGGGCGACTTGGTGGGTGAGCATACCGCCATGTTTGCCGATATGGGCGAGCGTTTGGAGATCACTCACAAGGCTTCCAGCCGAATGACCTTTGCCAACGGTGCCATGCGTGCGGCACTTTGGCTACAGGAACAGGATGCCGGGCTCTACGACATGCAACAGGTATTGGGGTTGAAACCCCTGTGACATTATTTAAAAAACCGCCAATCGGCGGTTTTTTTTCGAATTCGTCCGCCAAGCTATAGACGGATTGTCATTTCTCGTGTAGGATGCTCGGAATTTGTCAAAATTTCGTATTTTAGCGGAAATTGGTACTTTAAACAAAGATAAAAATATTATATTTCAGTGGCTTGGCTCTTTTCTCGGAGGTCGCGTTGACAAAGTCTGCCTTACTCGTACTCGAAGATGGAAGCGTATTTTCCGGCACAGCAATAGGTGCCGATGGTATTGCAGTTGGAGAAGTTGTTTTTAACACTTCGATGACCGGATATCAAGAAATCCTCACCGATCCATCTTATTCTCGCCAGATAGTAACTCTAACCTACCCACATATCGGTAATACCGGTACCAACGATGAAGACACAGAATCCGATGCAGTTCATGCCTGTGGTCTTATTATTCGTGATCTTCCCCTCCTCGCCAGTAACTTCCGTAACCAACAATCCCTCAGTGATTACCTCAAAGCCAACAAGGTAGTCGGTATCGCCGATATCGACACCCGTAAGCTGACCCGTATTCTACGGGAGAAGGGCGCTCAGGCCGGTTGCATTCTGGTGGGTGAACAGGACGTAGACAAGGCGCTGGCCGCCGCCAAGGCCTTCCCTGGGCTGAAAGGCATGGACTTGGCCAAGGAAGTGACGACCGACAAGTCTTACACCTGGCGCAAGGGAACCTGGCGTTTGGAGAGCGGCCTGCCGGTCGATACTCCCGAGTCAGAACTCAAGTACAAGGTAGTGGCTTATGACTATGGCGTGAAGCAGAACATACTGCGAATGCTGGTAGACAGAGGCTGTGATGTGACTGTGGTTCCTGCACAAACGCCTGCCAGTGAAGTGCTGGCGATGGCACCGGATGGGGTATTCCTCTCCAACGGCCCCGGTGACCCGGAGCCATGTGACTACGCCATCAAGGCGATTCAGCAAATTCTCGAAACCGATATCCCGGTATTCGGCATCTGCCTTGGCCACCAACTGCTGGCACTGGCCAATGGTGCCAAGACGCTGAAGATGAAGTTTGGTCACCACGGTGCTAACCACCCGGTAAGCGATATTGACAAAGGCACTGTGATGATTACCAGCCAGAACCATGGTTTTGCTGCCGATGAAGCCACATTGCCTGCCAACATCAGGGTGACTCACAAGTCGCTGTTTGATGGCTCACTGCAAGGGATCCACCTGACAGACAAGCCGGCCTTCAGCTTCCAGGGCCACCCTGAAGCGAGTCCGGGGCCGCACGATTGTGCGCCTCTGTTCGATCACTTTATCGAACTGATTGAGCAATACCGTCACCAAGTCAAGCTGTAATCGCCGGGAGAAGATAGAAGAAAATGCCAAAACGTACTGATATCCAAAGTATTCTTATCCTGGGTGCCGGCCCAATCGTTATCGGTCAGGCCTGTGAGTTTGACTATTCGGGAGCCCAGGCCTGTAAGGCGCTGAGAGAAGAGGGTTACCGGGTTATTCTGGTGAACTCCAACCCTGCAACCATCATGACAGACCCGGAAATGGCCGATGCCACTTACATCGAGCCTATCCACTGGGAAGTGGTGCGCAACATTATCGCCAAAGAACGCCCCGATGCGATTCTGCCAACCATGGGCGGCCAGACGGCACTGAACTGTGCCCTGGAACTGGAAGCCAAAGGCGTGTTGAAAGAGTTTGACGTCGAGATGATCGGTGCCACTGCCGATGCCATCGACAAGGCCGAAGATCGTGCCCGTTTCGACAAGGCGATGAAGAGTATCGGCCTCGAGTGTCCCCGTGCCGGTATTGCCCACAGCATGGAAGATGCGCACAAGGTGCTGAATGAAGTGGGCTTCCCCTGCATCATTCGGCCCTCTTTCACCATGGGCGGCAGCGGCGGCGGTATCGCATACAACGTCGAAGAGTTTGAAGAGATCTGTACCCGGGGTCTGGATTTGTCGCCGACCAATGAGCTGCTGATTGACGAGTCGCTGATTGGCTGGAAAGAGTATGAGATGGAAGTGGTGCGCGATCGCAACGACAACTGCATCATAGTCTGCGCCATCGAAAACTTTGACCCCATGGGCGTGCACACAGGTGACTCCATTACAGTGGCACCGGCCCAGACCTTGACCGACAAAGAATATCAACTGATGCGTAACGCCTCCATGGCGGTGCTTCGGGAAATCGGCGTTGAAACCGGTGGCTCCAACGTGCAGTTTGGTATTAACCCCAAAGATGGTCGCATGGTGATCATCGAGATGAACCCAAGGGTATCGCGCTCATCTGCGCTGGCCTCCAAGGCGACCGGTTTCCCGATTGCCAAGGTTGCGGCCAAGCTGGCGGTGGGCTTTACCCTGGATGAGCTGATGAACGACATTACCGGCGGTCTGACCCCGGCTTCGTTCGAGCCCTCTATCGACTATGTGGTTACCAAAATCCCTCGTTTCAACTTCGAGAAGTTTGCCGGCTCCAACGACCGCCTGACCACTCAGATGAAGTCTGTCGGTGAAGTGATGGCCATCGGCCGTACCTTCCAGGAGTCGATGCAAAAAGCTCTGCGCGGCCTGGAAACCGGGATGACAGGTTTTGACCCTATCGTGGATATCAACGAGCCGGAAGCCCTGGCCAAGATACGTTACGAGTTGCAGGATGTGGGCCCTGAGCGTCCTTGGTATATCGCCGATGCTTTCCGCGCCGGTATGTCCATGGAAGGTATTCGCCGCATCACCAACATAGACCCTTGGTTCCTGGTGCAGATTGAAGATCTGGTGCTGCAGGAAGAGAAGGTCAAGGAAGGTGGCTGGAGCGGTCTTTCCCAGGAATTCCTGCGCAAACTGAAGCGCAAAGGTTTCTCCGATGCGCGCCTGGCGTCACTGCTGGGGGTTTCTGAAAGTGAAGTGCGCAAACTGCGTCACAAGTATGAGCTCTTCCCTGTCTACAAGCGGGTAGATACCTGCGCCGCCGAGTTCGCCACGGATACCGCCTACATGTACTCCACCTACGAGGAAGAGTGTGAGGCCAATCCGTCCGATAAAGACAAGATCATGGTGATAGGTGGCGGCCCCAACCGTATCGGTCAGGGTATCGAGTTCGACTACTGCTGTGTGCACGCAGCGCTGGCGATGCGTGAAGACGGCTATGAAACCATCATGGTTAACTGTAACCCTGAAACCGTTTCCACCGACTATGACACCTCTGACAGACTCTACTTTGAACCTGTTACCCTGGAAGACGTACTGGAAATCGTGCGGGTTGAGCAGCCCAAAGGGGTTATCGTGCAGTATGGTGGCCAAACGCCACTGAAACTGGCCCGCGCCCTGGAAGCCGCAGGTGTGCCCATCATAGGGACCAGCCCGGATGCCATCGACCGCGCCGAAGACCGTGAGCGCTTCCAACAAGCGGTTGAGCGTTTGGGGCTGAAACAGCCTGAAAACAGCACAGTGACCAACCTGGAGCAGGCGGTACTGGATGCCGAGCGTATAGGTTATCCTCTGGTGGTTCGTCCCTCCTATGTTCTGGGTGGCCGGGCGATGGAAATCGTTTACGACGAGCAGGATCTGCGCCGTTACTTCAACGAAGCCGTCAGTGTATCCAACGAGTCGCCGGTACTGCTGGATCGCTTCTTGGATGACGCCACCGAAGTGGATGTGGATGCTGTTTGCGATGGCAAGGACGTGGTTATCGGCGGCATCATGGAGCATATCGAGCAGGCCGGTGTTCACTCAGGTGACTCAGGTTGTTCACTGCCTCCTTACACTCTCTCCAAGGCTATTCAGGACGAGATGCGCGAGCAGGTACGCAAGCTGGCGCTGGAGCTGGGCGTTGTCGGTCTGATGAACGTGCAGTTTGCGGTCAAGAGCGACGTGATTTACCTGATTGAGGTAAATCCGCGCGCCGCCCGCACAGTGCCTTTCGTTTCCAAGGCCACAGGTGTGCCCCTGGCCAAGATTGCCGCCCGGGTAATGGCCGGTACTTCACTGGCCGAACAGCAACATACTCGGGAAGTGATCCCGCCTTACTACTCAGTGAAAGAAGTGGTTCTGCCGTTCAACAAGTTCCCGGGTGTTGACCCTCTGCTCGGCCCTGAAATGCGCTCTACCGGTGAGGTGATGGGTGTGGGTGATACCTTCGCCGAAGCCTACGCCAAGGCGCAACTGGGCTCAGTGAAGGATGTGCCCAAGTCAGGCCGCGCCCTGTTGTCTGTTCGTCACAGCGACAAGAAGCGGGTTTCGGATCTGGCGGCCAAGCTGATTGAACTCGGCTATGAGCTGGATGCCACCCACGGCACGGCTGTGGTGCTGGGTGAAGCGGGTATCAATCCCCGCCTGGTGAACAAGGTGCATGAAGGTCGTCCACACATTCTTGACCGGATCAAGAACGGTGAATACACCTATATAGTGAATACCACAGAGGGTCGTCAGGCCATCGAGGATTCCAGACAGCTGCGCCGCGGCGCGCTGCAGCACAAGGTGAATTACACCACCACCATGAATGCGGCTTTTGCAACCTGTATGGCCCATGATGCCGACGACAGAAGCAATGTTGCCTCTGTGCAGGAACTGCACGCCAGGGTCAACAAGTAAACGCTGTCAGTCAGTAACTGAAAGTGACCAGGCCACCCATTAGGGTGGCCTGTTTTTTTGTAGACCGGATGATTTGGGTCAAATTCCTTGGCTTTGGGATCTTGGCGGCTCTTGCTAAACTCGCCCACTATCAAGGCGTTTCATTTAAGACGCTGCAATCAAGATGTTTCAGGGAAAGGAAGTGATGATACTCGAGTCTGTCTCAAAGGAGCCCAAGGGCCGGGAAAACGTTGCGGGGCGCGTCAAAGGGCTGTTCAACCGGCGGAGCAAAGCACAGGCTCTTGCCTTGAGTTTTGGCTTGGCTTTGAGCCTCGGCAGTAACGGCGTGCTGGCCGATATCAACACTGTGCCTTTGGTGGCGCCCTTGTATCACGGCGGCGATCTGTTGCAAAAGCAGTTGTTTAAAGGGTTGGAGCTCAGTGTCACCACTGGGCGCGATCTGGCGATATTTTCCGTTGCCGGTATGAGCCTGGATGCCTACATTTTAACGCTGCCGCTCGATGCGCCGACCAAGACCAGGGTCATAGCCCGGCTGTCGGATCCTTTCTACAGCATCCCCCTTGGGCATTTTCTCTACCTTTTTTACGACAGATACAGCCGCGCCGAAAACCGGGATCAGTTCCGGGATTATCTGCTGAGCCAATACGGCAAGGAGCAAATCGCCCCCTGGCAGCATTCGCTGTTCAGCCTGGAGGAGCAGGTCAAAGACAACACCGAACCGACCGCCGAAGCCAATGACAGACGCGAGGGCATGACGCTCAATCGCCAGTTGGTTGCCATGTTGGTGACTGTCTATGATCGCCTGTTCAACAATGATAACTGGGCCCTTGGCAAGAAACTGCCGGAGCATTACCGCTATCTTGGCGATAGCCCTGAAGATCTGGCGCTGATTGCCGACATTCAGCCGCTGATCATCAATGAGATTGGCAAGTATGTCGGCAGTCTGCCAGAGGGGGATATGCGCAGCGCCCTCGAGCTGATTATTGAAGATGGCAAGGCGGAAAATGCCGCCAAGGTAAACAACAAGGCGCAGGCGATAACCGTCACCCTTATCGACTTTGTCCGTCTCAATGTGCTCAAGGCCTATCGCCAATATGCATTACCGGCGCAGCGGGCCAAGGCCTTTTCTGCCTGGATGCAGGCCAGTCTCAAGGAAGATCCCAAGGGGCTGAGTGACTTTTTGGCAAGTTGGAATCAACGCCCAAGAGCGGTGCAGATAACGGTAGATGGCTTGAGCCAGGGACTGATGCAGGCGTTGGTCGCGCCCAATTCCGGCCCTTATCTCAAAGAAGTACTAGTCAGGGATGTGGCTTTGTCGCAACTCTCGCCCGCGTCAGCCATGGGGCGGCCGCAGCACACTCCCAAGCAGGACTTTTTGCGTCAGTTGGTGAAACATGGCGCCACCGACCAGTACTATCTGCCGTTTTTCAAGGCACTCTATCGCCGGAGTGAAAATGGCATAGCCACAGGTGGTATCTCTTCCACGCCTACCATCAGTGTGCGCAATCTGCCGATTATCAAGACAGGCGCCGCAGTGTCCGGCCAGGGCGGCACAGGGATCCCCAATTTTCACTTTGTCGATCGCACCCGTGATCGGGCCTATTACTTCTTCGGCAATGATGCCCTGCAGCTCGAAAATCTGGCGGAGAGCCGCGGCATGCGCACCATGTTCGACCGACTGAACTATCTCAAGACCTTAAACTGCAACGCCCAATATGACTGGAACGCCCAGACCAGTTTCGATGCCCTGGTCAATCTGGGACTGGGGGAAGCGATCCGTGATTTTGGCGAGCAGCGCTGTCTCAATGAGTTGTCGCTGCGCGCCGAAGCCGAAAAGGGCTTGCAACATAGAGTTGCGGCGGTTCGAGAGCAACTCGAGGCCTACGACAAGATGGGCGCCTGGCGGCTGTTTTCCCGCATGAGCTTGCGGGCCAAGCTCAATGAACAGCTCAATGAGCTGGCCTTGCTGAGTGAGCAGGCAATGCCGGACTATCTGCTTATTTATAACCCCTGGCCGGATCACTTCGCCCATTTCAAGGGGCCGTTCAGCGATGAAATCATAGCGCCGACCGGTGAGCTTAACCGGCTCGATTACTGGCTCGGCCGTCTGGACAAGGTGTATCGGGACGCGGGTATCTATCCGCAGACGCTGTGGGGCATGGCCGGCGATCATGGTTTGGCACCTGTGTATCACACCCTTAACCCCGAACTGGTGCTGCAAGATGCGCTCAAGCAACGCGGGGTCGAGCTCAAGATAAGCAAAATCTCCTCTGATGAAGGGGAAGGCCCCAAGATAACCAACAACCTCAATCCGCCTTCACTGCATGGGGTAGATTTGGTGATAGCCTCCACTGCCGGTGGCAACTATATGCTGGACTTCTTTAACTCGGACCGAGGTTGGCAGGTGCAACCCCTGTATCAAGAGTTGACCCGTTTTAAGGTCAGAGAAGGCAAGGCGCTGGATATGGTCAGCCTGCTTGCCGATGAGTTGCAGGAATCGCTGGATTATCTTGTGGTGCGCCAAAGCGATTGTACGCTTGATAGCTGCTCTGTGCGTTTGGTGGGATACAGAAACGGGCAGCGCCGCGATGAAATGATCAGTCGCGAGTCGGGCGTTATCCGTTATCAGGCGCTGGATGCTAAAGGCGCGCCTGAGCTGCTGGCACTGGCTCAGAGCAACCCTTATCTGACGCCGCTGTCTGATGTTCAGTTATCGGTCAAGCAACAACTGCTCGAACTGTGCCTGGGGAGTGCCAAAGGCTGCAGCGCCGAGCAGTGGCGCAGCCTGGCGGCCATGAGTCCCAGACCCGATGCCGTGGTGCAACTGGCACATCTCTATGATGAAGACAGGGCCGGCACCATCAATCTCTTCCCCAAAGAGGGGTTTGGCTACAACACCCTGGTACCGGGGCGTCATGCGGGCGAGCATTATCTGGAAAAAGATGCCTTCATAGGTTTCTGGGGCGAGACGATCAAACCCGGCCAGAGATTGGGGCCGCTGGATAACGGCTCACTGGCACCGACCTTGTATCAGTACCTTACCGGTGAGCAGGTCGAGGTAGGAAACAATGGTTGGGGTTATCCCTCTGTGCTTTCGAGTCTTAACTGAGATGAATTTCCCATCGTCGGTGCCACAGAAACAGAGATTTTTGTCGCCATGGCTGGCAAGCCAGCCATGGCTTAGGTAAGCTTGTAGCCAAGATGAATTGAGTTTTAGCCGGTGTATTCCCCGGTATTCCGCTATGCATCCCTGGCGCCGCTGACAAAATGGCGCCCATTCACCCGGAAAATGAGTCTCTGTTGGCCTTAGGCCGACGGAGGCTGCTTTTGTTTGACAGGAGACGAAAGAGATTATGAACAAGGTTCCCATGACCCTGGTTGGGGCAGAACAGTTGCGCAAAGAACTGGATATACTCAAGTTTGATCGCCGTCCCAAGATCACCGAGGCAATTGCCGCGGCGCGTGAACTGGGGGATTTGAAAGAAAACGCGGAATACCATGCAGCCCGTGAAGAGCAGGGCATTTGCGAAGCCCGTATCCGCGATATCGAAGGCAAACTGTCCAATGCCCAGATCATTGATGTGACCAAGATGCCCAACAATGGCCGGATCATCTTTGGCGCCACTGTGACCATACTGAATCTGGACACAGATGCTGAAGTGACTTACCGCATTGTCGGTGACGATGAGGCTAATATCAAAGAGAACCTGATCTCGGTGAACTCACCCATTGCCCGTGGCCTTATCGGCAAAAATCTGGGGGATGAAGTCAACATCCAAACTCCCGGTGGCCTGGCAGAGTATGAAGTGGTCGCCGTCGAATATATCTGATTGCGTTATCAAGCCGCCTCCGGGCGGCTTTTTTGTGCAAGATGGACAAAGTTTAATTTGCCCGTCAGGGCTTGAAAGACTAGCATCCGCCCAAATAACCCTGTTTATGGATAACACCTTGCTGAGAATCATGCGCCTCTTTACCCTGCTGATCGCCATAGGTCTGCTGGGCAATGTGTATTCCGGGATTGCCTCTGATGCAACCTGGAAGGCGTTTGAGCAAGCCTTACCCGAGCTCAGTCAGCAACAAGATGCTGACAAAGAGCCGTCTTCTGCAGTGTTGTCAGCGTCTCTTGGTCAAGAGCCCCAATCCCAGGAGTCCCTGCATCATAAGCTTGGTAAGCATGATGCTGCCGACAGAGAAAAGGTGGATGGCAAGGTTTCCCTGTCTCACTTATCCAAGTTGCTGCGCTCCGAGCAGGGCGACCAACTCTATTCGGCGCCCGGAGCCTGCCAGCGCTGCCTCAGCACGGCCGCTCCGCATGATGTGGCCGAGCCACCCTATGAATTGGCGTTTGAAATCGCTATGCCACCGGCGCCTGTGCTCAGCATAGGTTTTGCCGAGCAATTGCCTATTGAGCAGTATTGGACCTTAAAGCACCCAGGAGCCGGTTTGCGCCTTGGGGGCTGGAAAGACGCCAACCTCCGCTATCGCTTCAGTCAGCAAGCCGCCTGACGCTCTCTACCGGGCTTTTCTGTCCGGGTTTCACTTCATCTGTTGTCAGTCACTCCTTCATTGGATGGCTGCGACTGTGATATGTGGCTTAAGCCACGAGTCGAAAAGAGAGCATAAATATGATAACTGACTCATTATTAAAGAGTAATGGCCGCGGGCGCCAGCCTAAAAAACTGCTTAATCACTACAGCGCCTGGAAATATCTGGTACTGGTAGTCACCCTGGTGGTGATGGCACTGAGCGCCTTGCCGACTTGGTATGGTGAAGATGCCGCGGTGCAAATTTCCCCCAAGGCTGGACTGGACTTATCTCCGACCCAGATAGTTTCTGAACTGGCCAAGGCCGATATTCAAGTCAAGCGCCTGGACAGCAAAGATCAGCAAACCCTGATTATTCTCAATGATGAAGGCCAACAGACTTTGGCCAAATCCTTGCTGGCCGGTCGTGCCAAAGATCCCGCTGAACTCACTCTGGCTTTGAGCCCAGCGGCGCCCGAGTGGTTGCTCGGCATGGGGTTTGAACCCATTAAGTTGGGGCTGGATCTTCGTGGCGGGGTGCAGTTCTTGTTGGATGTGGATATCACCCCTGTGTATCAAACCCAGGGAAGTTCACTGGCCGATGCCCTGCGTGCCTTTGCCAGAGAGCAAGGGATCCGAGGCTTGAGTGTGCGTCAGGGCGCTGAAGAGCAACTGACAGTGGTTATGCCAGAGGCGGCTCGCGCCGAGGTGCGGCAGTTTATGGCCAGGCAATACCCACTCTGGCAGGTGAGCAGCAATAACAGTCAACTCAAGCTGGTGCTGACGGAGGCCGAGAAAATCAACCTGCGTAATCTGACGGTGCAGCAAAATCTGCAGATCATGCGTACCCGAATTGAGGAACTGGGGATCACCGAAGCCTTGGTGCAGCGTCAGGGCGAGAGCCGCATCCGTATCGAGCTGCCCGGTGTTCAAGACCCGGCGGCCGCCAAGAGCGTGATAGGGGCGACCGCGACTCTGGCCTTCTATGAGGTTAAGGATAGTGCCACCGGCGCCATCTTGATTAAAGACAAGTCCGGCAATCCTGTGCCCGTGGCACGTAAACCTGTGCTGACCGGCGAGCATATTGTCGATGCCCGTGCCGGAATAGGAGAAATGGGCGCTGCAGAGGTGAATATTACCCTGGACAGTGAAGGCGGCCGCCGTATGACCGACTTCTCCCGAGGCCATATCGGTAAACCTATGGCCACGGCATACAGTGAGTACAGTCGCGATGCCAACGGCAAGGCAGTGCAAAGCAATGAAATTATCAGTGTCGCCACCATTCAGTCTGTGCTGCCGGAGCGTTTTCGGATAACCGGCGCCGGTAGTTATCAGGATGCGCAGCAACTAGCTCTTTTGCTGCGGGCCGGTTCTATGACTGCGCCTGTCACCATAGTTGAAGAGCGCACCATAGGCCCGACGCTGGGGGCAGAGAATATTCACAATGGCTTTGCCGCCCTGGCGCTCGGCATGGGGATCACCCTGGTGTTTATGGCGCTTTGGTATCGCAGGCTTGGCTGGGTCGCCAACCTGGCGTTGCTGGCTAACATGGTGTTGCTGTTTGGCTTGCTGGCTTTGATCCCAGGTGCGGTACTGACTCTCCCCGGGATTGCCGGTTTGGTGCTGACAGTGGGAATGGCGGTGGATACCAATGTGCTGATTTTCGAGCGGATCCGCGACAAGCTTCGTGAGGGGAGGGCATTGGCGCACGCCATTGACAAGGGCTTTGACAGCGCCTTCTCCACCATTTTCGATGCCAACTTCACCACTATGATCACTGCTGTAGTGCTATACGCCATAGGTAATGGTCCTATTCAGGGGTTTGCGCTGACGCTGGGGCTGGGGTTGTTGACCAGTATGTTCACCGGGATTTTTGCCTCAAGGGCGATTATCAATCTGGTTTATGGCAAGAACTTCAGCCGCGACGTGAGGGTTTAATATTATGATTAATATGAAAAATGCAACCAAGTGGCGTTATTTCAGCAGCGCGGTTTCCGTGATTTTGATGATAGTGTCCATCAGTGTGATTGCCGTCAAGGGGCTCAACTGGGGGCTGGATTTTACCGGCGGCGTGGTCAGTGAAATCCGTATCGACAGCTCAATCAGCGCCAAATCGCTGCAACCTGTGTTGCAGCAGGCCTATGGCCAGGAAGTCAGCCTGATTGCTGCCGGTGAGCCGGGACGCTGGGTGCTGCGTTATGCAGCGCCAAGTGCCGGGCAGAGTATGCCCGAACTGCCGGAGGTACTGGCGGGGATGAACACTCATGTTGAAGTGCTCAATACCAGCATAGTCGGGCCTCAGGTCGGCCAGGAGTTGGCCGAGCAGGGCGGCTTGGCTTTGCTGGTGGCAATGCTGTGTATTCTGGGGTATCTCTCTTACCGCTTTGAGTGGCGTCTGGCATCCGGCGCAGTATTTGCTCTGGTGCATGATGTTATCTTTGTGCTGGCTTTTTTCGCCGCCACTCAGATGGAGTTCAACCTGACTGTGCTGGCGGCTGTGTTGGCCATTTTGGGATATTCGCTCAACGATTCCATCATTATTGCTGACAGGATCCGCGAATTGCTGGCTGCCAAACCCAAGCTGGCGGTAAAAGACATCAATAACCAGGCGATTGCGGCCACTTTTGCCCGAACCATGGTGACATCCGGTACTACCCTGATGACCATTTCAGCACTGTGGATCATGGGCGGAGGCCCCTTGGAAGGATTTTCCATCGCCATGTTTATCGGGGTGTTGACCGGTACCTTCTCATCGATATCGGTTGGTACTTCATTGCCGGAATGGCTGGGGCTGTCCAGTGAGCATTATCGGGTGACGCCTGTGACCCAGACACCCTGATTGAAACTCGTCAATTAATACTGATTTAATCCGCCGGCGCCACAATGTGTGCGCCGATGGGATTATGGCAACAAAAAAGCCACCTGTTAAGGTGGCTTTTTTGTGGGGAAAGGGCTTATCTGGCCTTGGGCAGAGCGATTTTCATCTCTTCGGATTGACGGAAGAGCACCAAAACATGGCCGATCAGCTGCACCTTGGTTGCCTGGGTTTCACGGACAATGGCATCAACGATAGCGGCTTTCAGTTCTCTGTCTTCAGAGGCGACTTTAACTTTAATCAGCTCATGGTGAGAGAGCGCATTATCAATTTCAGCCAGTACCCCTTCAGTCAGGCCATTGGCACCAAGCAGCACTACCGGCTTGAGGCTATGTGCCAGGCCCTTGAGATGCTGTTTCTGTTTGGTTGTTAAGTTCATTTCTACCAACTTTTGCTGAGTTACTGTTGAAAAGCCGCTATTCTACCCTCATATAGCCCTTGTGTAACTCTCATTTGTTGCGGATTTTGAATGTCAGGTAAGAAACGTACGGCCAGTTCCACCCGTTGGATGCAGGAACACTTTGATGATCACTATGTCAAATTGGCACAAAAACGGGGGCTGCGTTCGCGGGCCGCGTTCAAGTTAGAGGAGCTGCAACAAAAAGATCAGCTGATTAAACCCGGGATGACAGTGGTCGACCTGGGGGCCGCTCCTGGAGGTTGGTCTCAGGTGGCGGCCAAGTTGGTCGGTGAAAAAGGTAAAGTGGTTGCCTGTGATATTTTACCGATGGACCCAATCGTTGGCGTCGATTTCCTTCAAGGAGACTTCCGTGAGGAAAAAGTCCTTGAGGCCTTGCTGACCCGGGTAGGGGAAGATAAGGTTGACTTGGTGCTCTCGGATATGGCGCCCAATATGAGTGGTTCAGATGGTGTGGATCAGCCCAGAGCCATGTATTTAGTGGAGTTGGCGCTGGATATGTGTCATCAGGTGTTGGCAGCCAATGGTAGTTTTGCTGTTAAAGTCTTTCAGGGGGAGGGCTTTGACGAGTATATGAAAGCAGTCAGACAAGCGTTCAAGACTGTAAAAACCCGTAAGCCGGATTCCTCCAGGCCACGTTCTCGCGAGGTCTATCTGGTAGCGACAGGGTACAAGTTGTAGTACCCTGATTGAAGTAAATCTCAAGACTTTGTGAGGTTCAGTAATTGAGTGACATGGCAAAAAATTTGATTCTCTGGGTGGTCATCGCCGTGGTGCTGATGTCCGTGTTCCAGGGTTACTCCCCCTCTTCTTCGTCAGCGCAGAAGATGGATTATTCGACTTTCCTGGACGATGTTCGTAGCGGCCAAGTCAGTAACGTTGAAGTGAAAAGCGACCAACGTACGATTGAAGGCGTCAAAAAGTCCGGTGAAAAGTTCACCACCATTATGCCCTTGTATGACCAGGATCTGATCAATGACCTGGATCGTAAAGGTATCCGCATGAAAGGGCAGGAAGCCGAAGAGTCAGGTTTCCTGACACAGATCTTCATCTCCTGGTTCCCCATGTTGCTGCTTATCGGGGTGTGGATCTTCTTTATGCGACAGATGCAGGGCGGTGGCGGTAAAGGCGCCATGTCCTTTGGCAAGAGTAAAGCCAAGCTGATGAGCGAAGATCAGATTAAGACTACCTTTGCCGATGTGGCCGGTTGTGACGAGGCCAAGGAAGAGGTGAAGGAGATGGTGGATTATCTGCGTGATCCCACCAAATTCCAGAAACTCGGTGGCCGTATTCCTACCGGTGTCTTGATGGTTGGTCCCCCAGGTACAGGTAAAACCTTGCTTGCCAAGGCGATTGCCGGTGAAGCAAAGGTGCCTTTCTTTACCATCTCAGGTTCTGACTTTGTGGAAATGTTTGTCGGTGTCGGTGCCTCCCGGGTACGTGACATGTTCGAGCAAGCCAAAAAGTCGGCTCCATGCATCATCTTTATCGATGAAATCGATGCCGTTGGCCGTCAGCGTGGTGCCGGGCTCGGTGGTGGTCACGACGAGCGTGAGCAAACATTGAACCAGATGTTGGTGGAAATGGATGGCTTTGAAGGTAATGAAGGTATTATCGTTATCGCCGCAACCAACCGTCCAGACGTATTGGATGCCGCTCTGCTGCGTCCAGGCCGTTTCGACCGCCAGGTTGTAGTGGGGCTGCCGGATGTTCGTGGCCGTGAGCAAATTCTTAAAGTGCACATGCGTAAAGTGCCTTTGGGTGACGATGTTAAAGCCAGTGTAATTGCCCGTGGTACACCAGGGTTCTCAGGTGCGGATCTTGCCAACCTGGTTAACGAGGCTGCACTGTTTGCCGCTCGCGGTAATCGCCGTGTGGTGACCATGGAAGAGTTTGAGAGTGCCAAAGACAAGATCATGATGGGCGCCGAACGCCGCTCCATGGTGATGTCTGAGTCCGAGAAAGAGATGACGGCTTACCACGAAGCCGGCCACGCGATTGTGGGCTATCTGGTGCCTGAGCACGACCCTGTGCATAAGGTAACCATTATCCCTCGAGGCCGGGCCTTGGGTGTGACCTTCTTCCTGCCGGAAGCCGATGCCATCAGTGAGAGCCGCCAGAAGCTGGAGAGTAAGATCTCTGTGGCCTACGGTGGTCGACTGGCCGAAGAGATTATCTTTGGCACTGAAAAAGTCTCTACCGGTGCATCTCAGGACATTAAATATGCTACGGCCATTGCCCGTAACATGGTGACCCAGTGGGGCTTCTCCGAGAAACTCGGTCCGCTGCTGTATGCAGAGGAAGAGGGTGAAGTATTCCTGGGCCGCTCCATGGCCAAGTCCAAGCATATGTCTGATGAGACTGCGGCCATCATAGACTCTGAAATCAAGGCCATCATTGACCGCAACTACCAGCGTGCCAAACAACTGCTGGATGAGAATATGGACGTACTGCACGCGATGAAAGATGCGTTGATGAAGTATGAGACCATAGACTCGCGCCAGATAGAGGACCTGATGGAGCGCCGCGAAGTGCGTCCTCCGGTCGATTGGCAGCTGGACGACAATGGCTCTTCCAACGGCAATAATGGCAGTAAAGGTGCCAAGCCTGAAGAGACTGAAGTTGAAGAGCATGAGCCGAGTGATACTGCTGCAGATTTGGGCAAACCCGGCGAGAGCCCACTGAAATAAGCCTACTCTGAGGTAAAAGAAAACCCCGCAAGGGGTTTTCTTGTTTCTGCCTGAAGGCACAATAATAAATCCAATAAAGATGTTCTCGCGCTTGACGCGTAAGGGAGTAAAGAGTGTTTGAACTAAAGTCCGGTGCTCACAAACTACTACTCGATGAGCCCAAGGTAATGGGGATCCTCAATGTAACCCCGGATTCATTTTCCGATGGCGGCCGCTTTTCTTCCTTTGAACTGGCCTGCCGCCACGCCGACCAAATGGTGGCCGATGGCGCCGTGTTTATCGATATCGGCGGCGAGTCCACCCGGCCCGGAGCTGCCGATGTCAGCGTCGATGAGGAGCTTTCCCGGGTTGTTCCCTTGGTGGAGTATATTGTCGCCAAGTATCCCCAGATCTGGATCTCTTTGGATACCAGTAAAGCCGAAGTGATGCGCGCCGGTATCAATGCCGGCGCTCACCTTATCAATGATGTGCGGGCCTTGCAGGAGCCCGGCGCCCTACAAGCCGCTGCTGAGCTGCAGGTACCTGTATGCCTGATGCATATGCAAGGACAACCCAGAACCATGCAGAATGCGCCCCACTATGAGGATCTGCTTGCCGAGGTGAATGACTTCTTTGCCAAGCGCATTGAGGCCTGCATTGATGCGGGGATCGCCAGAGAGGCAATATTGCTGGATCCGGGTTTTGGATTTGGCAAGACGCTGGAACACAATTATCATCTGCTGGCTCATTTGCAAGAGCTGGCAAAATTTGATCTGCCTTTACTTATCGGACTGTCGCGAAAGAGTATGATAGGAAATCTGCTTGAGCGCAGTGTCGACAACAGATTGGCAGGTAGCCTGGCGGGCGCCATGTTGGCTGCTCAGCGGGGCGCACATATTATTCGGGTACATGATGTTGCAGAGACCAGCGATGTACTCAAGGTCATGGCAGCAACCAAGCAGTTTGGATAAAGACTGCGCCGTGACTTCATAGGTTTCAGGCCGGCGGGTCAGCCGGCATTAGGTTTACAGTATATAGAATAACCATTCAGAGATGGTTCTCAGTAGGAGTGAGCGTGAGAAAGTTTTTTGGTACGGACGGGATCCGCGGCAAGGTTGGAGCGGGCAAGATGACTCCGGAGCTGGCACTTAAGCTTGGCTGGGCTGCCGGTAGGGTCTTGTCCCGCAGTGGTACCCGTAAAGTGATTATAGGCAAGGATACCCGGATCTCAGGTTATCTGTTCGAGTCGGCGTTGGAAGCCGGCCTGTCTGCCGCCGGACTCAATGTGATGTTAATGGGGCCCATGCCGACGCCGGCAGTCGCCTACCTGACCCGAACATTCCGCGCCGAGGCGGGGGTCGTTATCAGTGCATCTCACAATCCCTACTATGACAACGGCATCAAGTTTTTCTCCACAGATGGCAGCAAGCTGGATGACGAACTGGAACTGGAGATTGAAGCCGAGCTGGAAAAACCTCTAGTTTGTGTTGAGTCGCACCTGCTGGGGAAAGTCTCCCGTATCGATGATGCCGCCGGTCGTTATATCGAATATTGCAAAGGTAACTTCCCGGCGGATCAAACCCTCGCCGGGCTCAAGATAGTGGTGGATTGTGCTCACGGCGCTACCTATCACATTGCTCCCAATGTGTTCCGCGAACTGGGCGCCGAGGTAGTGACCATAGGGGATAAACCCAATGGCATCAACATCAATGATCAGGTTGGCGCGACCTCCATGGCCAAGATTTGTGAGACCGTGGTCAGCGAAGGCGCCGATCTGGGTATCGCGCTCGATGGCGACGGTGACCGTATCATGATGGTCAATCGACAGGGTGAAGTGATAGACGGCGATCAGATCCTCTATATTCTTGCCTGCGACGCCCAAAAGCGCGGCATTCTTAAAGGCGGGGTTGTCGGTACCCTGATGTCCAATCTTGGACTCGAATTGGCACTCAAACAGCTCAATATCCCCTTTGCCCGTTCCAAAGTCGGCGACCGCTATGTAATGGAACTGCTGAAAGAGAAAGATTGGCGTATAGGGGGGGAGAACTCAGGCCATATCCTTAATCTGGATCATGGTACTACGGGTGATGGCATAGTGGCAGGTATTCTGGTGCTGGCGGCCATGCGTCGTCACAACGCCTCGCTGGACGAGTTGACTGAATCTATGAAGATGTTGCCTCAGGTCCTTATTAATGTTCGCTTTGAAGGCAACTCAGATCCGCTGGCATCACAACTGGTGAAAGACGCCCAGGCTCAGGTTGAGTCGCAACTTGGTGAGCGCGGCCGGGTACTGCTGCGTAAATCCGGTACTGAGCCTTTGATCCGGGTGATGGTGGAAGGGGACGATGAAGCTCAGGTGCGCGCCCATGCCGAAAGCATTGCCACCGCAGTCAAACAAGCGGTTTAAACTGGCCTTTTTTAGCTTAATCAAAGTAAAATTAATGACTTAAGCTGGAATTGTGAGCGATTTACTGAGTGCGAGCGCAAAAAGTAGCCGAACACACAGTAAATCGCAAAAATTCCGTAATCAGGTATTGTAAGTTAATAAGTGGTTCGCTATTATTCACGCCGCTTTCAGAGGAGATGGTGATGGCACTCAGACGTCCAATGGTAGCAGGCAACTGGAAAATGAATGGCAGCGCGCAGTTGGCGCAAGAGTTGTTCAAGAAGTTTGCCACCAAGCTACATAATGATTCTGTTGAAGTGGTTTTATGCCCACCAGCAATTTACCTGGAAAGCGTAAGGCAACTGCTCGAAACTAACAGAGAAACCCTGAACGGTTCTCTGGTTAGAATGGGGGCTCAAAACCTGAGTCAGCACGATTTTGGTGCCTACACAGGTGAAACCTCAGGGCGGATGCTGAAAGATGCCGGCTGTCGTTATGTGATAATCGGTCACTCGGAACGCCGCCGTATGTACGGTGAAACGAGTAATATAGTGGCAGAGAAATTTGCCGCAGCTCAAAAGCATGGTTTGACCCCGATACTTTGTGTCGGTGAATCGGGCCCGGCTCGTGAAGCAAGACGTACCTTCGAGGTGCTTGCCGAGGAGTTGGATGTGGTAATCGAAAAGAACGGTACCATGGCTTTTGATAATGCGATCATCGCCTATGAACCCCTTTGGGCTGTAGGGACAGGAAAGAGCGCAACACCGGAGCAGGCACAAGAAGTTCACGCGTTTATACGCAATCGCCTCTCTGAAGTGTCCCCTTATATCGGGGAAAACATCAGGATCTTGTACGGCGGCAGTGTCACACCGAGTAATGCTGCAGATTTATTCGCCCAACCTGATGTGGATGGTGGACTGATAGGCGGTGCTAGCTTAAACTCTACCGAATTCTTGAGTTTATGTACGATAGCAATGAGCGCTTAATATGAAAGAAGTACTGATGGTTATTTACTTGTTGGTAGCTTTGGGTCTGGTTGGACTCATCCTTATCCAGCAAGGCAAAGGGGCTGACATGGGCGCATCTTTTGGTGCCGGTGCTTCAGGAACCCTGTTCGGTTCAGCAGGTTCAGGTAACTTTCTGACCCGTACAACGGCGATTCTCGCTATCGCGTTTTTCACTCTCAGCCTGGTTATCGGCAACATGAGTGCACATCACGTGAAGCAGGAAACCAACATTATGGGGCCTGACGTAGAACAGACCCAACAGTCTGAGACCAAAATTCCAGACTAATACCGAATATGCCGAGGTGGTGAAATTGGTAGACGCGCAGCCTTGAGGTGGCTGTGACCTAACGGTCGTGCGGGTTCAAGTCCCGCTCTCGGCACCAATCTTTAACTGAGAAATGGAAGTGAAATTTTCCTCAGTTATTGCAAGTAAAAGCTGAAGTCAGTAAACTTGCAGCAGTTGACGCGGGGTGGAGCAGCTTGGTAGCTCGTCGGGCTCATAACCCGAAGGTCGTCGGTTCAAATCCGGCCCCCGCAACCAGCTCCCAGTGATGAATTGCGCTATTCTACAATTCATCCTGTTTACAGGTTCTTGAACATAATGACCTCGTGATTACGGGGTTTTTTGTTATCTGGGACTTTTAAATTTGCTGCCTTTTACGGCAGCTCAATACTGGGGCTATTAATAGCCCTTTTTTGTTTTTCGGGGGTTACCTTGGCAACATTAGAATCCAGACTCACAGAAATGCTTACTCCAGCAGTGGAAGGCTTAGGCTACCAGCTCTGGGGTATTGAATTTGTTAAGGCCGGCAAGCATTCAACCTTGCGGCTATTTATTGACAGTGAGAACGGCATTAATATTGAAGACTGTGCCAATGCCAGTCGTCAGGCGAGCGCCATTCTGGATGTCGAGGACCCTATCACTTCCGAATACACTCTGGAAGTTTCCTCTCCCGGTCTCGACAGGCCGCTGTTCACCTCTGAGCAATATGGTATGTACCTTGGAGAGGAAGCAAAGATTCAACTGACTATGCCGGTAGCGGGTAGTCGTAACTTAAAAGGTACCATCACTAAGGTGGAAGGGCAGATGCTCACCCTGACAGTGGATGGAAAAGACTTGATTATTGCCTTGGATAACATCCGTAAAGGCAACCTGATCGCTAAGTTTTGATGGTTTCAAGGTGAACGAGGCAAGACGATGAATAAAGATATTTTGCTGGTCGCTGAAGCGGTTTCCAACGAAAAGGCTGTACCGCGCGAAAAGATTTTCGAGGCGCTCGAAATTGCGCTGGCTACCGCAACCAAGAAAAAGTATGAAGGCGATATCGATGTTCGTGTTGCCATAGATCGCAAAACCGGCGACTACGAGACTTTTCGCCGCTGGTTGGTGGTTGATGATAACGGTGAAGCGTTGGAAAACCCTTACCGTGAAATCACTCTGGAAGCGGCTCGTTATGAGAACCCTGAGATCCAGCCTGGTGAGTTCATTGAGGATGAAATTGATTCGGTACAATTTGACCGTATCACCACTCAAACCGCCAAGCAGGTGATAGTACAGAAAGTCCGTGAAGCCGAGCGTGCCCAAATCGTCGAGCAGTTTATCGACAAAGAAGGTGATTTGGTTACCGGTGTGGTCAAAAAGAGCAACCGCGACAGCGTAGTGGTTGATCTCGGCAACAACGCAGATGGTGTGCTGTTCAAAGAAGATCTGATCTCCCGTGAGACTTTCCGTCCGGGTGACCGGGTACGTTCTCTGCTGTATGCAGTGCGTCCCGAGGCCCGTGGTGCTCAGTTGTTCCTGACTCGCACCAAGCCAGAGATGCTGATCGAATTGTTCCGTGTTGAAGTACCGGAAATTGCCGATGAGATGATCGAAGTGATGGGCGCCGCCCGTGACCCAGGTTCACGGGCCAAGATCGCCGTGAAATCAAACGATCGTCGTATCGACCCTATCGGTGCCTGCGTCGGTATGCGCGGAGCCCGGGTACAGGCCGTATCCAATGAGCTCGGTGGTGAGCGTGTTGACATAGTGCTTTGGGACGATAACCCGGCACAATTTGTTATCAACGCCATGGCACCGGCCGATGTGGCCTCAATTATTGTTGACGAAGATAACCACTCAATGGATATCGCCGTCGAAGCCGATAGTCTGGCACAAGCTATCGGCCGCAATGGTCAAAACGTTCGTTTGGCGACACAGCTGACCGGCTGGGTACTGAACGTGATGACAGTGGAAGACATGAACAAGAAACATCAGGCCGAAAGCGCCAAAGTGATGGAGCTGTTCATGGGTGCGTTGGATGTGGACGAAGATTTCGCCCAGGTGCTGGCCGACGAAGGATTCACCTCTCTGGAAGAGGTGGCTTATGTTCCTGTTTCCGAGCTGTTGGCCATCGAAGGATTTGATGAAGACATAGTTGCCGCATTGCGTGAGCGCGCCAAGGCTGCCTTGTCTACCCGTGCACTGGCATCCGAAGAAGCACTGGATGGTGCCGAACCGAGTGAAGAGTTGTTGTCCATGCCTGGAATGGAGCGCCACCTGGCCTACGTTCTGGCAAGCATGGGTGTGATAACTCTGGAAGATTTAGCCGAGCAAGGCATTGACGATTTGATCGAAATTGAAGAATTGACAGAAGAAAAAGCAGGTGAGCTCATCATGGCAGCCCGCAACATCTGTTGGTTTGGCGAAGAAGCATAGTCGATCAACAGGGGGATTTAACTGATGGCAGAGACAACAGTAGAGAAACTGTCCACTGAAGTGGGAAAAAGCGTAGAGCGATTGATCGAGCAGTTTTCCAAGGCCGGTATCAAGAAAGGCAAGAATGACAGTGTCACCGAGGCCGAGAAACAGCAACTGCTGGACTACCTGAAAAAGCAACATGGTGCGGACAGTGCGCCCACCAAGATGACATTACAGCGTAAAACCGTATCGACTCTGAGTGTCGCCGGCAGCGGCGGCCAGTCCAAAGACGTCAAAGTCGAAGTTCGCAAGAAGCGCACCTTTGTGAAGCGTGACCCGGCCGAATTGGCCCGTCAGGCGGAAGAGCAGGCCCGCGCAGAAGCCGAAGCCAAAGCTCAGGCGGAAGCCGAAGCGAAAGCCAAGGCCGAAGCTGAAGCCAAGGCCAAGGTAGAAGCCGAAGCGAAAGCCAAGGCGGAAGCCGAAGCCAAAGCAAAGGCTAAAGCGGCTCAGGATGCTGGCAAAGCCAAGGAAGAGGTTAAGGCCGATCCCAAGACCAGCGCCGAGCAGGAAGCTGCCCGTGTTGAAGCCGAGCGTTTGAAAGCGGCTCAGGCTGAAGCTGTTAAGCGCAAGGCCGATGAAGAAGCCGCCCGTGCGGCAGCTGAAGCCCGTCGCCTGGCTGAAGAGAATGAAAAGCGCTGGGCCGAAGAAGAGCGTCAGCGTCTTGAAGCCGAGAAGCGCAGCGATCACCATATCACCACCTCTAAAGTGGCCCGCGCCGCCGAAGATACCAGCGATATGGATGAGGAGAAGCGTGGTCGTCGTTCACGTCACAAGAGTGCCGGTAAGAAACGTACCAAGGACTCCCGTGACGGTCGCGAGCGCAACATCCGTAACCGTGCGCCTCAATCCATGAACCATGGCTTCAACAAGCCGGTTGCCGCGGTAAACCGCGATGTACGCATAGGTGAAACCATTACTGTGGCCGAGCTGGCCCAGAAGATGGCCATCAAAGCCACTGAAATCATCAAGACCATGATGAAGATGGGCTCTATGGTGACCATCAACCAGGTACTGGATCAGGAAACTGCCCAACTGGTTGCCGAGGAGATGGGCCATAAGGTTGTGCTTATCCGTGAAAACGAGCTGGAGCATCAAGTTCTGGCCGACCGTGACGGTGAAGATGTCAAACTGGAGCCACGTGCGCCGGTTGTGACCATCATGGGTCACGTTGACCACGGTAAGACCTCGCTGCTTGACTATATCCGTCGCACCAAGGTTGCGGCCGGTGAGGCCGGTGGTATTACCCAGCATATCGGTGCCTACCATGTAGAAACCGACAACGGCATGATCACCTTCCTGGATACTCCAGGCCACGCCGCGTTTACCGCTATGCGTGCCCGTGGTGCCAAGGCCACTGATATCGTGGTTCTGGTTGTGGCTGCCGATGACGGCGTAATGCCTCAGACCATTGAAGCTATCCAGCATGCCAAGGCCGGTGGTGTACCGCTGATCGTGGCAGTGAACAAGATGGATAAGCCCGAAGCCGATATCGACCGCGTCAAGAGCGAACTGTCTCAGCACGGCGTGATGTCGGAAGAGTGGGGCGGTGACAACATGTTTGTGTTCGTATCTGCCAAGACAGGTATGGGCGTGGACGAGCTGCTGGAAGGTATCTTGCTGCAAGCCGAGATCCTCGAGCTCAAAGCCGTACGTGACGGCATGGCTGCCGGTGTGGTTGTTGAGTCTCAGCTGGATAAGGGCCGTGGTCCTGTTGCTACCGTCCTGGTTCAGGAAGGTACTCTGCGTCAGGGCGATATCGTTTTGTGTGGTCTGGAGTACGGTAAGATCCGTGCCATGAAGGATGAAAACGGTAAGAGCATCACTGAAGCCGGTCCGTCGATTCCGGTTGAGATCCTGGGTCTGTCCGGGGTGCCTTCTGCCGGTGACGAAGCGACTGTTGTTCGTGACGAGCGTAAGGCCCGTGAAGTCGCCCTGTATCGTCAGGGTAAGTTCCGCGACATCAAGCTGGCGCGTCAGCAGAAGTCCAAGCTGGAAAACATGTTTGCCAACATGACCGAAGGCGAAGTGAAAGAGCTGAATATTGTGCTCAAGTCCGACGTACAGGGTTCTTTGGAAGCCATCGTCGACTCGCTGACCCGTCTGTCTACCGAAGAAGTGAAAGTGAACATCATAGCCAGTGGCGTAGGTGCACTGACCGAGACAGATGCGACTCTGGCAGCGGCGTCCAACGCCATCATGGTGGGCTTCAACGTCCGTGCTGACGCTCAGGCCCGTAAGACCATCGAAAGTGAGAGTGTGGATTTGCGTTACTACAGCGTAATCTATGACCTCATCGACGAAGTCAAGTCGGCCATGAGCGGTATGCTTTCTCCTGAATTCAAGCAGGAGATCATTGGTCTGGCTGAAGTGCGTGATGTGTTCAAGTCACCTAAACTGGGTGCAATCGCCGGTTGTATGGTGACCGAAGGTATCGTTAAGCGCAGTGCACCTATCCGGGTTCTGCGTGAGAACGTGGTTATCTATGAAGGTGAGCTTGAGTCTCTGCGTCGCTTTAAAGATGACGTTAGTGAAGTTCGCAATGGCATGGAATGTGGTATCGGCGTGAAGAACTACAATGATGTTCGCGTAGGCGACCAGATTGAGGTGTTCGAAACCGTCGAGGTTGCCCGTACCCTGTAACGACAACATCGAAAAGGGCGGCTGAGGCCGCCCTTGTTGATTTTGGGGAAGAATACTATGGCAAAAGAATTTAGTCGTACCCGGCGTATCGCCCAGCAACTGCAACAGGAGCTGGCGCAGGTACTGCAGCGTGATATGAAAGATCCTCGTGTAGGCATGGTCACTGTCAATGACGTGGAAGTCTCACGGGATCTGAGTTATGCAAAGGTGTTTGTCACCTTCTTTGAAGAAGACCCTGTCAAGGTCGACGAAAAGCTCGCTGCACTCAACAAGGCAGCGCCTTATGCCCGCACCCTGGTTGCCGGCAGAATGAAACTTAGGGTGATGCCTGAGCTGAGATTTGTCTATGACAAGTCTCTGGTCGAGGGGATGAGAATGTCCAACCTGGTGACCGAGGTCATCAACCAGGACAAGGCCAAGCAGCAGACCTTTGGCACCGAGTCTCAAGACAAGGATGAGGAAAACAACTGATGGCGCGTCGTCCCAAAGGCCGTTTGGTCGATGGTATCGTCCTGTTGGATAAAGACACTGGCATGAGTTCCAACTTTGCCCTGCAAAGGGTAAAGCGGATCTACAACGCCGCCAAGGCCGGCCATACCGGCGCGTTGGATCCTCTGGCGACAGGTATGCTGCCCATCTGTCTTGGCGAAGCCACCAAGTTTTCCCAGCACCTGTTGGATGCCGATAAACGCTATCTGGTGACAGCCAAGCTTGGAGAGCGCACTGATACCAGCGATTCTGACGGTGAAGTGGTACAAACCCGGCCGGTTGAGTTTTCCATGACTCAACTGGAAGTGGCGCTGGAGCATTTTCGCGGCGATAGCATGCAGGTGCCTTCCATGTACTCGGCGCTCAAGTATCAGGGTCAACCCTTGTACAAGTACGCCCGGGAAGGCAAGGAAGTGCCCCGCGAAGCCAGGCCTATTCATGTCTATGAGCTCAAGTTCATTTCTTTGGAGAATGACGAGCTGACGCTGGATATTCACTGCTCCAAGGGTACGTATATTCGCACTATCGTAGACGACTTGGGCGAAATGCTTGGCTGCGGTGCCCATGTGATCATGCTGCGCCGTACTCAGGTGGCGGGTTATCCCTATGAGCGTATGGTTAGTCTGGCACAGCTTGAAGCCTTGCTGGAACAGGCCATGACCGAAGAGCGGGTGCCTTCCGAGCTGTTGGACCCTTTGCTGCTTCCCATGGACACTGCGGTTGCCGACCTTCCCGAGTGCAATGTACCCGATGCCATGGCCGGATATCTGCTTAATGGTAACCCGGTGCGGGTCGCCAAGCTGGAAGCCGATACCCTGGTGCGGATCACCTTGGGTGACAGCAAGCGCTTTATCGGTGTTGGTATGATGAATGACGATGGTTTGTTGGCTCCCAAGCGTTTGGTAGTGTTGCCTGAGGCAAAAAGCTGAGCTTGACTTGCGATCTACGGCCCTTGAGGTTATTATGTCGCGCCCTTGGCTGAGTTAGTGATCGGCTGGGGAAACAATCAAGACTATTTTGGAGAGACACATGTCACTAAGTACTGAAGCGAAAGCGAAAATCCTGGCTGAATTCGGCCGTGGCGAAAACGACACTGGTTCTACTGAAGTTCAGGTTGCACTGTTGACTGCTCAGATCAACCACCTGCAAGACCACTTCAAAGAGCACACTCACGATCACCACTCACGTCGTGGTCTGCTGCGTATGGTTAGCTCTCGTCGTAAGCTGCTGGCTTACCTGAAGCGTACCGACGTTGCTCGTTATACCGCTCTGATCCAGAAGCTGGGTCTGCGTCGCTAATCGCGAACTGTACCAAAAGAAGAGGAGGCCCAGGCCTCCTTTTTTTGTATCTGCAATTTGGGGCAAACTTATTGAAATCAAGCCCTTTTCTGTGCGCTTTCGTCCTAACCTGTCTTTAAAAATTCTACCTAGGCATTCTCTTTGAGCACGGGCTTTTCAGAGTGAGTGAATGCAGCGAAGCTTATCGGCTCAAGCTCAGCTTAGTTGGCCATCCAACTCCAGGATCCTGGCGTTATTCGGGATGATGTACTTGGCCTCAAACTCTTCCAGTGACAGCGGCTGACTGAAATAGAAGCCTTGACCTATGGCGCAGTGATTTTGCTTCAGCCACTCAAGTTGCTGCTCGTTCTCTATGCCTTCGGCGACAATTTTCAGATCCAGTTGCCGTCCCAACATCAAAATAGTGGAAGCTATTGCGCTCTCATGGGGCAGATCGGTCACGAAACAGCGGTCAATCTTCATGGTGGTGATTGGCAAGTGTCTCAGATAGGAAAGGGATGAGTAACCTGTACCGAAGTCATCGACTGCAATACCGAACCCTGCGGATTTAAGTTGCTCCAGCTTGCTGATTGCCAACTCAATATCATTCATCAGCGAGGTCTCGGTGATCTCCACTTCCAGCAATTCAGGCTTTATCTGATAGCGCAGCGCCATCTGTTTGATATCCGGTACCAGGCTGGCGTCAGCAAACTGCTGTGAGGCAACGTTGACGGCGATAGGAGTGCTGAAGTTATAGCGTTTTTGCCAGCGGCGCAGCACCCGGCAGCTTTGTTCTATGACCCAGCGGCCGATAGGGATGATGATCCCGGTTTCTTCCGCCACGGGAATAAACGACATGGGGCTTATCAGGCGGCCGTCTTTTTGCCAGCGGATCAGCGCCTCACATCCCATCAACTCGCCGGTCTCTATATTGACCTTAGGCTGAAAGTGCAACAGGAATTCGTTGTTACGAATGGCATCGTGCAGGGAGGCTTCGGTGCGCAGTCTCACCGCCGCTCGCTCTGTCATCTGTTGCTTGAAGAAAGCCCATTGGTTGGAACCGGCGGCCTTGGCACTGTACATGGCGATATCGGCATGACGAATAAGGTCTTCGGCGCTCAGACCATCTTCGGGGTAGATGGAGATACCTATGGAAGCGGCCGGGTGAATGGCATGTTCGTTGAGCTGCACCGGAGTATTGAGCTGGACCAGCAACTTGTCGACAAAGTCGGCGGCCTGGGTCGGTGATTGGATTTCATCGGCCAGGATCACAAACTCATCGCCGCCGAGACGGGCCACTGTGCCCTTGTCACCGACCACCCGTTCCAAAATGCGGGCGATTCTTGCCAGAAACTGATCGCCTACCGCATGACCCAGGGAATCGTTGACGTTTTTGAACCTATCGAGGTCGATAAACAGTAGGCTGAAGTTACGTCTGTGCACCCTGGCGCGTTGAATGGTGACGGCTATGGTTTCAAGTAGCAAGGTACGGTTGGGCAGGCCGGTGAGTGGATCCCGGGTCGCCATTTTACGCAGCTTGCTTTGGGTCTGGCTGAACTGTTTGAGGATCTGGTTGAACTTGGAGGTAACCAGCCCCAATTCGTCATCTTTGTGGTTGGCCGATACCGGCAGCATGTTTTCATCCGGTGATTCCGGGTCAATTTTGTCTATCGCCTCGCTGATACGGGCGATAGGCTGAGTCAGAAAACGGTGAAACACTATGGACAGCACCAGAGTCAGAAACAACGCCCTGGCCAGGGTGGCGGCAAAACTGAACTGCAACTGGCTTATAAGGCTTTGGGTCAGCTCTCGGGTATCATAATTGATAGTGAGCGTGCCTATCAGTTGCTCTTTTTGCGCACCTTCAAAATAAAAGGGCCGTTGCAGTGGCCTTGATATCTGCTTGAGATCGCCAAACAGTTTGAGACTGATATCCCCGAAAGTATCTGAGGGCTCCGGGCGGCTGCTGCCGAGATTCACGAATAGAGAGTTGTCGTCCAGAGTGATCTTGGCCGAACCGACATGGTCTACCTTCATCACCCCTTCAAGGGTTTGCCGGGCCAGATTATCATCCAGCGCCCAGACCGCATTGGCGGCAGGCTGCTCCACAGAATCGAGCAACTCCTGCTGGCTGCTGATCAAGGACTGCCTTTCTGTAGTCACCACAATCAAAATTTCGATGATAAAAATGGCAACGGCAAAGAATAGCGCAGTGAAAACCACCAGATTGGTTTGCTTCCAGGTGAGTGATTTGAACCTGGCAGTATTCATCTGCCTCTTCCTGCTTTGTAGTCGAATTCTATATTCAAGGCTAGTCCAAATTGGTAGCAATGCAGCAACTTGTGGTTGATATAGTCCACTTTAGAAAAAAGAAGCGCCTTTGTCATCATCTGGCACTCTTTATCTATTCAAGATGTTTGCAGTATACTTACGCGCGAAATTCAAGGTTATTAAATTAAGGAATGGGTCAAGTGAATCCTATTGTAAAAAGTTTTGAGTATGGTCAACACACAGTCACTCTGGAAACAGGGGTTATTGCACGCCAAGCCGATGCAGCCGTTCTGGCCAGCATGGGCGATACTACAGTTCTGGTGACTGTGGTTGGCAAGAAAGAAGCAGACCCAAGCCGTGACTTCTTCCCGCTGACTGTTAACTATCAGGAAAAGACTTACGCAGCCGGTAAGATCCCTGGTGGTTTCTTCAAGCGTGAAGGTCGACCATCTGAAGATGAAACACTGATCGCCCGCCTGATTGACCGTCCTATCCGTCCACTGTTCCCTGACGGCTTCACCAACGAAGTCCAAGTGATCATCACTGTGGTTTCTGTTGATCCACAGATCGAGCCAGACATTGTGGCCATGATAGGTACCTCTGCTGCTTTGGCTATTTCCGGTATTCCATTCAATGGTCCTCTGGGTGCGGCACGTGTCGGTTACATCAATGGCGAGTACGTGCTGAATCCTGGTGCAGAGCTGCGTGAAAACAGCCAGCTGGATCTGGTTGTTGCCGGTACTCAGAGCGCCGTGCTCATGGTGGAGTCTGAAGCCAAGGCCCTGCCTGAAGAAGTGATGCTGGGCGCCGTGGTATACGGTCACGAGCAGCAGCAGGTGGTGGTTAATGCCATCAATGAACTCAAGGCCGAAGCCGGTAAGCCTGCTTGGGACTGGACAGCTCCTGTTGCCAACGAAGAGCTGGTTGCCAAGGTTAAGGCGCTGGCCGAAGAAGGTCTTACCGCCGCTTACCAGATCATCGCCAAGCATGAGCGTCGCGATGCGGTAGTTGAAGTCAAGAAAGCCGCTATCGAAAAGCTGCTCGAGGAAAACCCTGAGCTGGATCAGCGTGAGCTGGACGGCCTGCTGGGTAGCCTGGAGAAGAAAGTGGTTCGTAGCCGCATCATCAAAGGTATGCCTCGTATCGATGGTCGTGAGCCTGATATGGTGCGTGCCCTGTCTGTGATGGCCGGCGTGCTGCCACGTACTCACGGTAGCGCCCTGTTTACCCGTGGTGAAACTCAGGCTCTGGTGACCTGTACTCTGGGTACCGAACGTGATGCGCAGAAGATTGACTCTATCATGGGCGAGCGTACCAACCGCTTCATGCTGCACTATAACTTCCCTCCATACTCTGTCGGTGAAACCGGCATGGTGGGTTCACCAAAGCGTCGTGAAATCGGTCACGGTAAGCTGGCATGGCGTGGTATCAACGCAGTAATGCCTTCTGCCGAAGAATTCCCATATAGCGTGCGCGTAGTATCTGAAATCACTGAATCCAACGGCTCCAGCTCTATGGCGTCTGTGTGTGGTACTTCTCTGGCGCTGATGGATGCCGGTGTACCTATCAAGACTTCTGTTGCCGGTATCGCCATGGGGCTGGTGAAAGAAGGTGATGACTTCGTCGTACTGTCTGACATTCTGGGCGATGAAGATCACCTGGGTGATATGGACTTTAAAGTGGCCGGTACCCGTGATGGTGTAACCGCACTGCAGATGGATATCAAGATTGAAGGTATCACCAAGGAGATCATGGAAATTGCGCTGCAGCAAGCCTATGGTGCCCGTGTGCATATCCTTAATGTAATGGATCAGGCCATTGGCTCTGCCCGTGACGATATCTCCGACCATGCTCCACGTATCACTACCATCAAGATCAACCCTGAGAAGATCCGTGAAGTGATAGGTAAGGGCGGTGCAACTATCCGTGCACTGACCGAAGAGACAGGTACCACTATCGAGTTGGAAGACGACGGCACTGTGAAGATTGCTTCAAACAATGCCGATGCCACCAAGGAAGCTATCCGCCGCATCGAAGAGATCACCTCTGAAGTGGAAGTGGGTCGCATCTACAAGGGTAAAGTTATCCGCATCGTTGACTTCGGTGCCTTCGTTAACATACTGCCCGGTAAAGATGGCCTGGTACACATCTCTCAAATCGCTGAAGAGCGTGTGGCCAATGTATCCGACTACCTGCAACTGAACCAGGAAGTTACCGTTAAGGTAATGGAAGTGGATCGTCAGGGCCGTGTGCGTCTGTCTATCAAGGAAGCACAACAAGCCGCTCCAGAAGCAGCCGAGTAAGCTTTCATAGCATGAGAAAAGGAGACCTTGGGGTCTCCTTTTTTATTGCCACCACTTAAATTATCTTGGATTTGCCACTGCGGCTTGATAGCGTAGGCACTGCTGTATTGCTATGATTGAGCCTGCATTGGGATATGACAAAGGAAGGATTGGATGAGTTTTAATCTGCGCGCCGCTGTGTTTTCTGTACTGGCCGGAGCCAGTTTGCTGACTTCGGGATGCGCTTCCCTGCCGGCGTCTGAAGCCAACAGTGAATTGTTGGTCGCCCCTGTCTTGCCGGACTATAAGTTGGAAGTCACTCTGGCAAAACTCAACGAAATCCTGGCCAGAGCAGAGCTGACCACAGAGCAACGCGCCCGTTTTCATTATGATCGCGGCGTTATATACGACAGCGTAGGCTTGAGGATCCTCGGACGTATCGATTTCCATCAGGCGCTGAAATTGCAACCGGATTTGGCCGATGCCTATAACTTCCTCGGTATCTATTACACCCAGGAAGGTGAGTTTGAAAGTGCCTACGAGGCGTTTGATGCGGTTCTTGAGTTATCGCCTGAATATGATTATGCCTTTCTCAATCGCGGAATTGCCCTCTACTATGGCGATCGCAAAGAGCTTGCTGCCAAAGACATGGAAAGCTTTTACCTCAAGGATGAAAGCGATGGTTACCGGGCGCTGTGGCTATATCTGACCGAGTATGAACTCTCACCCCAGGAAGCGCTGGCAAGGCTGCAGTTCAACCGCACCCGTCTGGATGACAATGCCTGGGCGACTGTGCTGGTCGACTATTATCTGGGCGCGGTTGATGAGTCCCAGGTGTTTGCCATGGCCAAGAGTGGCCTGACTCACCCCAAAGAATATGCCGAGCGCTTGTGTGAAGCCTATTTCTATTTGGCCAAGGTGGCGACCGAGCAAGGCCATAAGGATAAGGCGGCCGATTATCTGCGCCTGGCGCTGGCTACCAATATCTATGATTTTGTCGAGCACAGATATGCCAGAATGGAACTGGCATTGCTGGAGCAAACGCCGCAACCTGTACAACAGACAGCTAACTGATCTGCCTTTATCTGACAATCAAAGGCCTTGCCTAGCCAAGGCCTGAGTGAGGCGCTATAATTTGCGCCTTTTTCAAGCGTCATAAGTGTACGGAAGAACATGTCAGGTATTAAAGTCGAAGTGGACAAGCGCCGCACCTTCGCCATCATTTCTCACCCGGATGCGGGTAAAACCACCATTACAGAGAAAGTCTTGCTCCATGGCCGCGCCATTCAATCTGCCGGTACAGTGAAAGGCCGTGGCTCGTCTCAGCATGCAAAATCTGACTGGATGGAGATGGAAAAGGAGCGGGGGATCTCGGTCACGACTTCTGTGATGCAGTTCCCCTACAACGACTGCCTGGTTAACCTGCTGGATACCCCAGGCCATGAAGACTTCTCTGAGGATACCTACCGTACCCTGACAGCGGTGGACTCCTGCCTTATGGTTATCGATGCTGCCAAAGGGGTTGAGGATAGAACCCGTAAGCTGATGGAAGTGACGCGGCTGCGTGATACCCCTATCGTCACCTTTATGAACAAGCTCGACCGGGATATCCGCGATCCGATGGAATTGCTCGATGAAGTGGAAAACGAGCTCGATATTCTCTGTGCTCCGGTCAGCTGGCCCATAGGCTGTGGTAAGTCTTTCAAAGGCGTTTATCATATCCACCGCGATGAAACCATCCTGTATCAAACCGGTCACGGTCACACCATTCAGGAAGTGAAGATACTCAAAGGATTGGATAACCCTGAGTTGGACCAAGCTGTTGGCAGCGATCTGGCAGCGCAGCTGCGTGAAGAGATGGAGTTGGTAACCGGCGCCTCCAATGAATTTGATCTCGAGCTGTTCTTAAGTGGTGAGCTGACACCTGTGTTCTTCGGTACCGCCCTGGGTAACTTCGGGGTCGACCATATGCTGGATGGCCTGACCGCCTGGGCCCCCAAGCCAATGCCAAGACAGACCACTGAGCGTTTGGTCGAAGCCGGTGAAGACAAGTTTTCCGGTTTCGTTTTCAAGATCCAGGCGAACATGGATCCCAAGCACAGAGACCGTATCGCCTTTATGCGTATCGTTTCCGGTAAATACACCCAAGGCATGAAGATGAAGCATGTCCGTATAGGGAAAACCGTCAGTATTTCCGATGCGGTAACCTTTATGGCCGGTGACCGTGAGCGCGCCGCCGAAGCCTATGCCGGTGATATTATAGGCCTGCACAACCATGGCACCATTCAGATAGGTGATACCTTTACCCAAGGGGAAGAGTTGAAGTTCTCCGGGATCCCCAACTTTGCGCCGGAAATGTTCCGTCGTATTCGTCTTAAAGATCCATTGAAGCAGAAACAGCTGCTTAAAGGCTTGGTGCAGCTCTCGGAAGAGGGGGCCGTGCAGGTTTTCCGCCCTCTGGACACCAATGACCTTATCGTTGGCGCTGTTGGGGTGCTGCAGTTTGAGGTGGTAGTAGCCAGACTCAAGTCGGAATATAACGTGGAAGCCATCTATGAGGCCATCAATGTGGCAACCGCGCGTTGGGTTTACTGTGACGATGCCCGCAAGTTGGAGGAGTTCAGGCGCAAGTGCTCCACCAACCTGGCGCTGGATGGCGGCGACAACCTGACTTACATTGCCCCGACCATGGTTAACCTCAATTTGTCCATGGAGCGCTATCCGGACATTGAGTTTGCCAAGACCCGGGAACACTAAATCATAAAGGTGGAGCTTGCTCCACCTTTTTTATTGGGATGTTGTTGAGAGATCTTCTGATGTTTTTTATTCAAAAGTGCTGGCAAAGTTACATCCGTTTTTGTGATCGCATGGGGTTAACCGAAGAAAACCGGCGCTGCTGTATGCCAAGACTCAGCGATCCTCCTTTGCAAAAAGTTGGGCAAGAGGCCGACGCTAAAGACAGGCAAAAAGAAGGAGAACAGCATGATCTTTGATTCTCACGCTCATCTGGATTTCAGCGACTTTGATCATGACAGACTAGCCCTCATGGCCGCGATGAAAGCCGCCGGTATTGGCGGTGCTATCATTCCCGGTGTCAGTCCTCGGCATTGGTCAAAGCTGAAAGCGATTGCTCACCAGCTGCAACTGCCTTTCACCTTAGGGATACATCCTTGGTATTGCCCTAAATCAATTGTCGAGAGTGACCTGGCGCTGACAGCGCTCAAAAGTGAGCTCACTTCTGTAAATGACCCTCTGATGGTAGGAATCGGCGAGTGTGGTTTGGACAAACCCAAGGCTGAGCTGGCGCAAGATAACCCGGCGCATGTCCCCTGGAACCTGCAATACAGGGTGCTGGAAGGGCAGTTGGCCTTGGCGGCGGAGTTGAAGCTGCCGCTGATACTGCATTCGGTGAAGACCCATAATGAACTCTTGGGCATGTTGAAACAGCATTCACTGCCGCGGGGCGGGGTGGTTCATGCCTTTAATGGCTCTTATGAGACGGCGATCGCTTATTTGGAGCTTGGCTTCAAGTTGGGGATTGGCGGCTTATTGCTGAATAAAAATGCAAAAAAGCTGCGTGATGCGGTTGGCAAATTACCGCTCGATGCCTTGTTGGTTGAGACTGATTCGCCCTCAATGACGCCGGGTTTCCTACCGGAAAAACGCAATACCCCCCTGACATTGGTACAAATAATAGCCGAATTGGCGGATTTGCAGAAAAAAACCAATGTTCTAATATCAGAACACCTCCAACAGAACTTGATGCAACTGTTTGAGCTTTAGTTTCTTTTAATTAAACAGGTGTAACTCGCATTCTGTGATGTGACTAAACTTTTGAAAATTAACTTCAAAAATTTGATCAAAACGACGATTTTGCCCCGGAGGTCGGGTATAATCTTGCTCGGAAAAAGGTTGGTTAACAACATAATTAAAAAGCGTTAACAATAGGGTGATGGTTAATGAATATACTTATGAGCTTGGTAGGGGTGGTCACCCTACTCGCGATTGGTTTCTTGTTGTCCAACAACAAGAAGGCAATCAATCTTAGAACTGTCGGTGGTGCACTGGCAATTCAGGCTGCATTGGGCGGTTTTGTCTTGTACGTGCCGTTCGGTAAGGACGTTCTCAAGAACGTATCCGATGCTGTTTCCAGTGTTATCGGTTATGCACAAAATGGTATCAGCTTCCTGTTTGGTGATTTGGCTAACTTCAAAGTCGGCTTTATCTTCGCAGTGAACGTGCTGCCGGTTATCGTGTTCTTCTCCTCTCTGATCGCTGTGCTCTACTATCTGGGCATCATGCAGTGGATCATTCGTATTTTGGGTGGGGCGCTGCAGAAGGCCCTGGGCACCAGCCGTACCGAGTCCATGTCTGCCACAGCCAACATCTTCGTGGGTCAGACCGAAGCGCCTCTGGTGGTTCGTCCCTTTATTCCAACCATGACTCAATCTGAGCTGTTCGCCATTATGGTGGGTGGTCTTGCATCTATCGCAGGTTCTGTTCTGGCCGGTTATGCACAGATGGGTGTACCTATCCAGTATCTGGTTGCGGCTTCTTTCATGGCGGCACCTGCGGGTCTGTTGATGGCCAAGCTGATGCATCCTGAAACTGAAACTGCCAAGAACGACATGGATGAGCTGCCTGAAGATCCAGACAAGCCTGCCAACGTACTCGATGCTGCCGCTGCCGGTGCTTCTTCCGGTATGCACCTGGCACTGAACGTTGGTGCTATGCTGCTGGCCTTCATCGGTTTGATTGCCATGATCAACGGCATCATAGGTGGTATCGGCGGTTGGTTCGGTATGGAAAACCTGACCCTGGAACTGATCCTTGGCTATATCTTTATGCCTCTGGCTTACCTCATCGGTGTGCCTTGGAATGAAGCCATGGTTGCCGGTTCTTTCATCGGTCAGAAGATAGTGGTCAACGAGTTTGTGGCTTACATGAACTTCGCACCCTACATCCATGATGCTGCCATGAGTTGTACTGCCGTTGCCGCTGAGGTCACTAAAGAGTTGCCTATGTGTGTGGCCGAAACTCAGGCGCCAATGACAGTCCGTACTCAGGCGATTATCTCTTTCGCTCTGTGTGGCTTCGCTAACCTGTCTTCCATCGCAATTCTGCTGGGCGGCTTGGGTGCCATGGCACCAAATCGTCGTCACGATCTGGCTAAACTGGGTCTGCGCGCTGTGGTTGCCGGTTCTCTGGCTAACCTGATGAGTGCGACTCTGGCCGGTTTGTTCCTGGCACTGTAAGACGGTAGTGAACAGAGGCCTGAATTCGCAGGCCTCTTGTTAACCCAATCGATTTCCAAATTAGCTTTGCTTGGCTCCTGTGCCCACTTAGGTAGGCAACATGAGCAGAACAAGAGTGCAGATATTTCTGACTAGTGAGTGAAATGGGTACTTTTGTTCAAATATAAAATTTAGTGTTCGTATTTTATTTTGTCTTTCTTGTAGTTTTGGATGGAGAAGGTAGAATGCGGGCGCCAATTAAAAGAATGCTGCTCCAAGAGGGTAGCGAGAACCAAAGATGAATGGGGTTGATGATGAAAAACGTTAAAACTTTAGCTTTAGCCGCTACAGCGGTCGCAGCCATGTCAGGCAATGCCTACGCCGCTGATCGTTCTGACCTGCACGCCAGTGATTACAAATGGATGCAGTTCAACCTGATGTACTCTATCGGTGAGAAGCCAGATAACCCAGCTTCAGGTGATCAGCACAACTACCTGGAAATGGAATTCGGTGGTCGTTCAGGTATCTTCGATCTGTACGGTTATGTTGATGTGTTCAACCTGGGTAACCAGTACACCACTGACGGTGACAAGAACCCAGGTTCAGGCACCAGCAAGATATTCATGAAGTTTGCACCACGTATCTCCATGGATGCAGTATTCAATAAAGACCTGTCTTTCGGCCCAGTTCAAGAAGTTTACTTCTCTACTCTGTTCAACTGGGACGGCCTGAATGGTGACGGCGTTAACAGCTCATTCTGGGGTGTGGGTGCTGACGTGATGGTGCCATGGCTGGGTAAAACCGGCATGAACCTGTACGCTTTCTACGACCTGAATGAGAAAGAGTGGAACGGTTATCAGTTCTCCATGAACTGGTTCAAGCCTTTCTACTTCTTCGACAACAAGAGCTTCCTGTCGTTCCAGGGTTACATCGACTACCAGTTCGGTGCTGACGAAGACAAGACAGCTTTTGTTCCTAAGACTTCTAACGGTGGTAACATCTTCTTCGGCCTGTACTGGCACTCAGATCGTTACGCTCTGGGCTATGGCCTGAAAGGCTTTAAAGACGTATACCTGCTTGAAGACGGTGCCGGTGCCCTGGCTCTGGAATCTACAGGTTGGTCTCACTACCTGAGCGCTACCTACAAGTTCTAATGGTAGATGGGGGTTATCCTCTAGGGTGACCCCCGTTTTTATTTTGCTCTGACTTAATCTTTACCTAAGCCTGAGCTATAGTGAGTTGGGTTCAATGAACCCGCAATATTAGCCGGAAGCTGGTTCAGCTTGTTTATGTAAAGGTTGACAGATTTCTCGCGTTAAAAGGGATTTTTCGCGGCAAGGCAAGGAACTCGAGTTCCCCCTTCCCGGTCTTCAAGGATTCAAGTCGTGATACTCGTTATCAAGGTTGAATACCCTACAAAGATGATTTGCAGTCAAATGCAGGCGTCGCCCGAAGGCCCGGCCATAACAATAACCACAAAAAGCCCCTCTGGCGCTGCCAAGACAGATTTTTAATCCTTTGATTTTATGTCTCGGAGAGCAATTATGAGCGATTTAAAACAAGCAGCACAGCGCGCCATCCAACTGATGGATCTGACCACCCTGAATGATGATGATACCGATCAGAAGGTGATCGAATTGTGTCATAAGGCCAACACTCCGGCCGGTCATACTGCTGCTATCTGTATCTATCCACGCTTTATTCCTATCGCGCGCAAGACTCTGGATGCCATGGGCGCCGATGATATCCGTATTGCCACAGTCACCAACTTCCCTCACGGCAATGATGACATCGCTATCGCCGTGCTGGAAACCCGTGCGGCAGTAGCTTACGGTGCCGACGAAGTGGATGTGGTATTCCCTTATCGTGCGCTGATGGAAGGCAACGAAACAGTTGGTTTTGAGTTGGTCAAAGCCTGTAAAGAAGCCTGTGGTGACAATGTGCTTTTGAAAGTGATCATCGAATCCGGTGAACTGAAAGACCCGGCGCTTATTCGCAAGGCTTCCGAGTTGTCTATCGATGCCGGCGCTGACTTTATCAAGACCTCTACCGGTAAGGTACCTGTCAATGCCACTCTTGAAGCGGCTGAAATCATGCTGACCGTTATCAGTGAAAAGAACCCCGCAGTAGGCTTCAAGCCTGCCGGTGGTGTACGTGATGCCGCCCAAGCCGCTGAATTCCTCGGTACAGCCGAGCGTATTCTGGGCAATGACTGGGTATCACCCCGTACTTTCCGTTTCGGTGCATCCAGCCTGCTGGCCAGTCTGCTGCACACGCTGGAATTGGCTGACGCTCCAGCACCGACTCAAGGTTACTAATCCCCGCTGATTGTGATCCAAGTCTATTTGGTGACGTCAAAACTTGGCTAGTATCTGTAATAAAGTTACTACATATTTTGACGTCCAACCCCAATACTGTAACGGCTTTTATAGACAAGGTTGCAGTAGAAAGGAGGCAGTATTATGTTTCTGGCACAAGAGATAATTCGTAAAAAACGCGAAAAAATGGCGCTTTCCAAGGAGGAGATCCAGTTCTTTGTCAAAGGCATTACCGATAACAGCGTGTCTGAAGGTCAGATAGCTGCATTCGGGATGGCGGTGTATTTTAACGACATGAGCATGAATGAGCGCATCGCACTGACTACGGCTATGCGTGATTCCGGCACTGTGCTCAATTGGGATAGCCTGAAGCTCGACGGCCCTGTCATAGACAAACACAGCACAGGCGGCGTGGGCGATGTTATCAGCCTGATGCTTGGCCCCATGGCGGCAGCCTGCGGCGGTTATGTTCCCATGATTTCAGGTCGTGGTCTGGGCCACACAGGTGGCACTCTGGATAAGTTTGACGCCATCCCCGGCTATCAGACTGAGCCCGACAGCGAACTATTCCGTAAGGTGGTTAAAGAGGTCGGTGTGGCCATTATCGGTCAAACCGGCGATCTGGTCCCTGCCGACAAGCGTTTCTATTCCATTCGTGACAACACGGCCACTGTCGAATCCATCCCGCTTATCACCGCCTCTATTCTGTCGAAGAAGCTGGCTTGTAGCCTGGATGCGCTGGCGATGGACGTCAAAGTGGGCAGTGGTGCCTTTATGCCTACTTATCAGGCATCCGAGGAACTGGCTCGTTCTATTGTTGCTGTTGCCAATGGTGCAGGTACCAAGACCACGGCTCTGCTGACAGATATGAACCAGGTGTTGGCCTCCTGCGCCGGGAACGCGGTCGAAGTGCTCGAGGCGGTGAACTTCCTTACCGGCAAATATCGTAATCCGCGCCTCTACGAAGTCACCATGGGACTTTGCAGTGAGATGTTGCTGCTCGGTGGCCTTGCCGCCAATGAGGCCGAGGCCCGCAGTAAGCTCAACGCCGTGCTGGATAATGGCAAGGCCGCCGAGATCTTCGCCCGTATGGTTTCCGGACTGGGTGGCCCGGCCGATTTTGTCGAACATCCTGAAAAATACTTGCCCCAGGCCAAGATTGTTCGTCCTGTATATGCCGAGCGTTCTGGTTTTGCTTACAGCATGGATACCCGTGAACTCGGCTTGGCTGTGGTCACTCTGGGTGGTGGTCGTCGTAAGCCTGGTGATGCCCTGGATTACAGCGTCGGCCTGACACAGGTTTGTGCCCTGGGACATGAAATCAATGCCGACAAGCCGCTGGCAATGGTGCATGCCCAGTCAGAAAGCGCCTTCGAAGAAGCCGCTGCCGCGGTGCGCAGAGCCATAGTCATTGGCGACAGCGCCCCTGAGAAAACACCGGAGATCTATCGCGCCATCCGCGCCGCCGATCTCCAGGAGAAGTAGTATGAAACGTACCATTATTTTAATGCTGGATTCCTTCGGCGTCGGCGCAGCCGGTGATGCTGCCAAGTTTGGTGACCTGGGTTCAGATACCTTTGGTCATATCGCCAAGGAGTGTGCCGAAGGGCGTGCCAATGATGGCCGTGAAGGGCCGCTGAAGTTACCCAATCTGAGCCGTCTGGGGCTGGCACATGCCGCCATGGAAAGCACAGGTCAGTTTGCCCCCGGGTTTGACGCCGATGTCGAGCTGATAGGCGCTTATGGCCATGCTGAAGAGCTGAGCTCAGGCAAGGATACCCCCAGTGGTCACTGGGAAATGGCCGGTGTTCCCGTGCTGTTTGATTGGGGCTATTTCAGTGACAAACAAAACTCTTTCCCCAAAGAATTGACCGATAAGATCCTGGCGCGCGCCGGCCTCAGCGGTTTCCTCGGCAATTGTCACGCATCCGGTACTGCGATTCTGGAAGAATTGGGTGAAGAACATATGCGTTCCGGCCTGCCTATCTTCTATACCTCGGCCGACTCTGTGTTCCAGATTGCCTGCCATGAAGAAAGCTTCGGCCTGGAGAACCTCTACCGTTTGTGTGAAATCGCCCGTGAAGAGCTTGAGCCATATAATATCGGCCGAGTCATAGCGCGACCTTTTGTTGGCAGCGGCGCCGCCGACTTTGCCCGCACCGGCAATCGCCGTGACTACGCGGTAGAGCCGCCGGCGAAAACTGTGCTGGATAAGCTGAAAGCCGCCGGCGGCCAAGTGGTCAGTGTCGGTAAAATTTCCGATATTTATGCCCACTGCGGTATCACCAGCAAGGTTAAGGCCTCGGGCCTGGAAGCCTTGTTCGATGCTACACTGGAGCAGGTTAAGGCTGCCGGTGACAACACCATAGTCTTCACCAACTTCGTGGATTTCGACTCCCACTATGGCCACCGTCGTGATGTGGCTGGTTACGCTCGGGGACTGGAATACTTCGATGCAAGATTGCCTGAAATCCTGGCACTGCTGAATAAGGATGACTTGCTTATCCTGACCGCAGACCATGGTTGCGACCCTACTTGGGAAGGCACAGATCATACCCGCGAACATGTGCCGGTTCTGGCCTATGGCGCAGGTTTGAGTGCCGGCTCATTGGGGCGTCGCAAGAGCTTTGCCGATATCGGCCAATCCATTGCCAGCTACTTCAAGCTGGAACCAATGGAATACGGCGAATCATTTATTCGCTGACAAGATATGGCTCCCTCGCCGGAGCCGTCTTTAATAAACAGACTTGAGTCTTTATAAAACTAACGGGGTTATTTCGATGGCAACACCACATATCAATGCAGTTGACGGCGCATTCGCTGAAACCGTACTTTTCCCTGGCGATCCACTGCGGGCCAAGTACATTGCCGAAACCTTCCTGGAAAACGTAGAGCAGGTTACCGACGTACGTAACATGCTCGGTTTCACAGGTACCTACAAAGGCAAGCGTATCTCTGTGATGGGTTCAGGCATGGGTATCCCTTCCTGCTCCATTTATGCTACAGAGCTTATCAAGGACTATGGTGTCAAGAACCTGATCCGTGTAGGCACCTGTGGTGCAATCAGTACTGACGTTAAAGTGCGCGATGTGATCATCGGCATGGGCGCCTGCACCGATTCTCAGGTGAACCGCCTGCGTTTCAAAGGTCAGGACTTTGCTGCCATCGCCAACTATGAGCTGATGAGCGCTGTAGTCGACTCAGCCAAGACTCACGGTACCAAAATTCGTGTAGGTAACGTGTTCTCTGCCGATCTCTTCTACACTCCGGATCCTGAAATGTTCGACGTGATGGAAAAGATGGGAGTACTGGGTGTGGAAATGGAAGCTGCCGGTCTCTACGGTGTTGCCCATGAATTCGGTGCCCGCGCTCTTTGCGTGGTAACTGTTTCCGACCATATCCGTACCGGTGAGAAGACCAGCTCTGATGAGCGTCAAACCACTTTCAACGATATGATCGTCATGACGCTGGATGCAGCGATTACCCTGTAATCCGGTAACCAACTGACATCATAAGGGCTCCCTCGGGAGCCCTTATTGTTTTTAAGCCTTTTCACTTATTCCTGGAGCGCGGCTCTGCAGCTGAAGCTGGCTCTTGGGCTACTCGTTCTTTTTGTTTGCTTCTGCAGTTTGTGGCTCCCGTTTGGGGACAACTCCCGGCCAGGGACGTTTACCGCGGGGATCGTCCGCATCGACAGGATCCGGGATCAGGCTATCGTTGGCTTGCTTGGCTTCGCTTTGGTTACTTTGGTCTCTTTGGTTACTTGGGTCAATTTGGGGCGCTGAAGTTTCAGCGCCTGTTTCTGTTTGGACCTTTTCCCCTGTTTTATTGTCAATCCCAGGCTCAGTGTTTACCTCCGAGTGCTCTGGCCTGGCAACCTTTCTGGCCGAGGCTTTGGCGGGCTGTTCAACCTGTTTGGGAGACATATTGGTGTTGGATTCAGCTTCAAGCTCTGTCTGGGATTCGCCGGTATCCGTGGCTGAATCTTGGCTTTCGGCGGCAGTAGGTTCAGTATCCGCGGCTTCCTTGGCGGTTGCTTTTTCCTGCTGTTTAAGCTTTTTACGCCTGCGCTTGACTCGGGTGCGGCGGCGGTCAAAGTCGGCGCGTTTGAACGACAAGGCCCGCGACAGCAACAGGCCGATAAAGCCCGCGACTATCAGCATCAGTTGCTGCTGCTCCATATTTAGCTCGTGGGCTTCTTTGATCTCATTGAAAAACAGCTTGGGATCCAGCCTGACTTCGACGAAGCCCAGGTTTTTACCTTGCTGGATCACCGGCTCGACATAAGGGGGATAGGGCGCCAGCAGATCATCCAGCTCCGGGGAATCCGGCTCCAGCAACTCTGGGCTGACATCCTGGGCAAAGGATAGCCGCTGGCCATCCTCACTGTAGATAGTCGCCGCCATCACCTTGGGATCTTCCACCAGGGCGCTGGCCAGCCATTGCAACTGCTCATCATTTTGCAGTTGCAACGCCGGTGCGGCACCATAGGCTGTTTGTTGCACCAATAATCTGGCCATCTTTTGGGTTTGGGTCTTCAGAAGCCGCTGCCCTTGTAGTAGGCTTGTCTGCCACAGCTGGACCAGGCCGACCAGCAGAGTGACGGCTATGGCGATCTGCAGCAGTCTGCTGATCTTCTGGCTTTTTTTAAGGCCCTTGAACAACAATACTTTGTCCCTTAATCAAATTCGGTGTTTCCCTAATCATAATGGATTATGGGTATGCCCGATAGCCGGAGAGCAGTGACCATGGAGTCAGTCTTACCTTTTCCCCTGTTGGCCAGTCAACGTCAGGATGGTGTCTATGTCTTGAGTCTGCAGCAGCATACTTGGCCGGCATTCAAGGAAGGGCAACATGCTCAAGGTGAGCGATTACGGCTGATCTTCAGTGAAAAAGCCGCGGCTGCTGTTGCCGACTTGCTTCCCGAGTTGGCACCTAGGGCGGTGGCGATTTTGCAGCGCGAGCAATCCTTGTATGGGCTCGAGTTGCTGCTCGAGGCGGGTATCTGTCAATCCATGCAGAATCGTCTTGAGTCAATTTGCGAGCTGGACTACCTGTCCATTGCGGCGACAACGAGTTTACCGCAGCTTTCGACTCCAGGCCTGTTGGTGATGGATATGGACTCGACCGCCATTACCATTGAGTGTATCGATGAATTGGCGGCCGCTGCCGGCGTGGGCGCCGAGGTGGCACAAGTGACCGAGCGGGCGATGCAGGGGGAGCTGGACTTCGAACAGAGCCTGCGCCAGAGGGTGGCCAAGCTCAAGGGCGCGAATCAAAGTATTATTGATGACCTCTGTGCCCGCTTGCCCTTGAGCCCCGGGCTTGAGAGCATGATAGCCGAGCTCAAGTCCCATGGTTGGCGCACTGTGGTGGCCTCAGGTGGTTTTACCCCCTTTGTTGGCCATCTGCAGCAGTTGCTTGGGTTGGATGCCGCTTTTGCCAATGAACTGGTAATAAGCGATGGCAAGTTGCTCGGCGAGGTTAGCGGCCAGGTAGTGGATGCCGCCTTCAAGGCTGATGTGGTGAAAACATGCGCCGAGCAGTGGCAGATAGCTGCCGGGCAAAGGCTGGCCATAGGCGATGGTGCCAACGATATCCCCATGGTGCAGGCGGCCGATTTTGGTATTGCCTATCATGCCAAACCTAAGCTGGCTGCGGCGGCTGCGGCCAGGATCAATAAGCTGGGCCTGCAGGTATTACCTTTCTTGCTGCAAGGGCGCTGAAGCGTTAACAATTAGAATTAGAGTGATTGCTCTTGTTTTTGTGACCGGGATTCATTAGCTTTTGCTATATAACCCGGTGACGACACACTCCATGGAAACTGTACAGCAATCAATCTTTCTGCCTTATCGAGATGGCGAACTGCATCTTCGCAAAATTTCTCCCGCAGCCGGTTTTCGGCATCAGATCCCGATTTTGATGTTGCATGGCGCCATGTCCAACGGCCGGGTGTTTTACAGCAGCAGAGGTCGAGGTCTGGCACCGTTTCTGGCCCAGGCGGGCTTTACCGTCTATGTAATGGACAGTGCAGGTCGCGGCCTCAGCACGCCTAAGTTGGCGCGAGGGTTTGAGCTTGGACAAGGCGAGGTCATCCGTGAACAACTGCCCCTGGTACAGCAGTATCTGCTTGAGGCCGAATCCCTGGACAAACTGCATTGGTGTGCCCATTCCTGGGGCGGGGTGCTGATGGCCAGCGCCTTGGCCCGATTTCCTGAACTGCAAGCCTCGGTGGCATCACTGCTTACCTTTGGCAGCAAGCGCACCATAAGAGTCAGGTCATTGAAAAAGTGGCTGATGGTGGATCTGGTTTGGAACCGCCTGGCTCCCGGCATTGCCGCCAGTCACGGCTATCTCGCGGCCGACAAGTGGCGCATGGGCATGGATAACGAGAGTCGGGCTTCGCTACAGCAGAGCATAGATTGGGTACGCGGTGATTGGATAGATCATGACGATGGCTTTGACTATGGCCGGGCTGCCGCCAAAGCCACTTGGCCCAAGAGTTGGTTTATCGCCGGACAGAATGACACTGTGCTCGGCAACCTGGAAGATGTGCTGGATATGATGGCCGAATGCGGCTTGCAGAATAGCCGCTTTACCTTACTGTCACGAGAAAACGGCAATCGCCACGACTATGGTCATGCGGATATGCTGACCCATGTGGATGCACCAAACGATCATTTCAACAAGGTGCTCGCCTGGTATCAGGGTTTTGAGCTTTCCAGCGTCAGTGACTGAGCTTCTGGATTTAATTCCGGGTAGCGCAGCAAGACCTCGCTGGTGATTTCCAAAAACTCGCCAACGCCCACTACCCGCCACAGCATCTCTTCGAGCTTCTTGGCCTTGTGCTTGGCATGGACACCTATATATTCCAGCTCGCGGCGGATATAGCCCAGATCCGGTTTACCGGCGGCGCCGCGATAGACTTTCAAGGCCATAAAGCTGCCGAGCGATTGCGCCTGACGGATAAAATCCACTTGGGCCTGACGCTCCGCCAGTTCATGGCGGGCAGTGCAGCGCAGCCGCAACTGGCCGCTGGATTGGCGCACCAACTGCACAAAGACTTCGAAGCTGTCCATGGTCATCTGCGGCTTCATCGCCCGTATCGGGCCGATAAAGTCGCGCTTCAGCCGGCCGTCTTGCAGTAAAGGTTCGAGATTGAACTGCAACTGCTCAGCGCTACTGTTGGCGAACAAGTCGCTGACGGCATCCGGCTCTACGCCGACCCCCAGCGCCGATAAACGGAAAGACTTGACAGTTTTTTCCACAAGGAAAGGCACTGAATGCAGTTTGCGCATCAAGAGGTTTTTCATCGCTTCGGCCAGTTCTTTGACCTCAGAGTTATCCTCTGTCAGTTGCTGCAATTTCTCGCGGTTTTGCTCTATCAGGCGATGCAAAAACTCCACGCCCGGATGAGGCGTGTGGCCCATCACCGCCGCCAGATGCAGGGTGACACCGTTTTTACGGCTGCGCACCAATCGATAGGGCAGCGCCTGAAGTTTTGCCTTGGGCGCCAGCTCCTGCAGTTTGGGAAAGCTCAGCAGCAGCGGCTCCTTGGGATTGAGAGTCGCGTTTTCATCCAGATTCAGCTGCAGGCCACGACTGGAAATATCATGGGTGATCCCTGTGTATTGCTGTTTGCCCTGACTGATGTTGACCAGGGTCTTGAAGGAGAACCTGGCTTCCTGGCGCCGTTCGCTGAAATACATGGACACCAATCGGATACTGTTGGTGGTGATTTTGGTTTGGCCGAAACGCTTGAGCTCATTGGCGTCCATCTTGAATGGCCAGCGACGATACTCTTCGGCGGCCTGTTCGTCGGTCACATCCATCAACTGTAATATGTGGCTGTATTTGCTCAACTGCTGCTCAGTCAGTGCCGAGTAGTTGCTGTCATCGCCCGGGAGCATGGAGGCCTTGTAGGAACCCCGGTGGTCTATGGCATCCAGGCTAACCTGGATAACCTTCCAACTGCCCTTGGTGGCACCAAAGCCGAGAAACAGAGGTTGCAGGCGGCTTTTTTTCAGCTCGCTGAGGCTGGCAGAGTAGAAGTAGAGTTGACCACGGGCGTTATAGGTAAAGCTGAGCAGTAATCTGTGGTCGGCGTTGTCCGGCTCGGCGAGCATGGCCGCCAGTCTCTGCTTGCTCAGCAGTCCCGGCAATTGGTTGATATCGGCTTCATCGAGGAAATCGTGCAGCAGTGCCTGATTGTCCCGGCTAAGCAGCAGAGCACCAATAGCAGGCTTGCCTTGGCTGTCCTGTTCGATAAACAGCGGCAGGTGCGGCAGATGGGCCAGGTAATGGCGCTCGAACCCCATCCCCGTGGCGGTTACCAGCACATCGTTGACATCCACCTTATAGCGGAACTTATAGCCGCGAATGAGGCTGGCGAGCATTTCGGCCAACTGTTCGCTGCCGCCGATGCGCTTGAGCCGCATCCAGCAGGTGTCCTGCTCTGTCTGGGCATCGACTATCTGGTAGTCGACCCCGAGTTGCAGATCCCGGTAATAGTATTCATCGCTGAGATCCAGCAGCTTGACCCGCAGCGGCCGGTTGAGATCGAAGTTGTGTCTGGCAGGCAGGCGCACTCTGGCGCCACCGACGGAGAGATCCGCGGTATTGCCGCGCACCTCCTCTCTGCCGGGTTGGGAGACAGCTATCTTGATGCTGTAGTTCATCCGCTCTTCACTGCGGTTGAAGTAGCGCCCCAGCACAATCCCGGGTACCAGATAGGGATTCCCCAGTCCTTCCTGATTGCGGGGCGTTTGCTGCAGCTTTTGGCGACGCTGGCGATGCGCCTCCATCACCTGCTCGTACACTCCCATGGTGTACTGGTTGCGGTACAGTGCCAGTGCGGCATCAAAGGCCTCTTTGGCCGGATCATCGAGGAAGTGGCGTTGGTCGGCGAAGCGATACTCCTGGCAGGGCAGTTCCGACTTGTCTCTGAGGTCAATGATCCTCAGGCAGGGGGAAGCCAGGCGCTGGATTTCCATCTTTAACAGAAAGCGGGTCGAGTTGGACTCTTCGGCGGTGAGCTGCAAGAAGATCTCACTGAAGTCCGGCTCCATCATCAGGGGCTTGAGTTGTTCAATCAGGGCGCTGTGGTGATCTGGGCTCATGGACTCGCTCTTTAAAGGGTGCTTATTCTTGTGCTGACTGTTAGTCTTATGTCGGCCCGGCTTTGGGAAGCTTGAACCCAATTCGGGACTATCATGCTGAAAGTATCACTTTGAAAGTGCAATTATTTTAATTAACTATTACAGATTTTACACAAGTTTGAACCCAGATGGCGAAGAATAAAACAGCATACGTGTGCAACGAATGTGGCCAGGACTTTCCCCGCTGGCAGGGGCAGTGCAGTGCCTGTCATGAATGGAATACCATTACCGAAGTCCGGCTGGGGGCGGCCACGCCATCCCGGGGCGGTCAGTTCAGCGGTTATGCCGGCGCCGGTGCCAGTGAGATCCAGACGCTGGATCAGATAGATCTCAACGAAGTGCCAAGGATCCCCAGCAGCTTTATCGAATTTGACCGAGTGCTCGGTGGCGGCATAGTCGCCGGCAGTGCCATCCTGATTGGCGGGCATCCGGGCGCAGGCAAGAGTACCTTGCTGCTGCAGACTTTGTGTCAGTTGGCCGAGACCATGCCGGCTCTCTATGTGACCGGCGAGGAATCTTTGCAGCAAGTGGCGATGCGAGCCCATCGTTTGGGCCTGCCCACCGGGCGTTTGAAGATGTTGTCCGAAACCAGTGTCGAGACCATCTGCACTGTGGCACTGCGGGAGAAGCCCAAGGTCATAGTAATAGACTCGATTCAGGTGATGCATATCAGCGATGTGCAGTCCTCCCCCGGCAGTGTGGCCCAGGTTCGTGAGTCGGCCGCCTTTCTGACCCGTTTTGCCAAGCAAAACGGTATCGCCATCATCATGGTCGGCCATGTTACCAAAGACGGCTCTCTGGCCGGCCCCAAGGTGTTGGAGCACTGCATAGATTGCTCTGTGATGTTTGAAGGGGACAGCGATAGCCGCTACCGTACCCTGCGCTCGCACAAGAACCGCTTCGGCGCGATCAATGAACTGGGGGTATTCGCCATGACGGAGCGGGGGCTTAAGGAAGTGGCCAATCCGTCGGCGATATTTCTGTCTCGCGCCGATGAAGCTGCCTCCGGCTCGTTGGTGATGGTGGTTTGGGAGGGCACCCGGCCTCTGTTGGTGGAACTGCAGGTGTTGGTAGACAGCTCGGCACTGTCGCATCCGCGGCGGGTCGCAGTGGGGATGGATGCCAACCGTTTGGCTATGTTGCTGGCGGTAATGCATCGTCATGGCGGATTACAGATGTCGGATCAGGACGTGTTTGTCAACGTGGTCGGCGGTGTCAAGGTGACAGAAACCAGCGCCGATTTGACTCTGCTGCTGGCCATGGTTTCCAGTTTCCGCGGTGATATTCTGCCCAGGGATCTGGTGGTGTTCGGCGAAGTGGGCCTTTCCGGCGAGATACGTCCCGTGCCCAATGGCCAGGAGCGTTTGGTCGAAGCTGCCAAGCACGGCTTTACCCGGGCGATAGTGCCCAAGGCCAATATGCCGAAAAAGCCGCCTCAGGGGATGCAGGTGATAGGGGTGAGCAAACTCAGCGAGGCGCTCGGGGCTTTATGATTGCTATATGAGCGCTATGTGAGTGCTATGTGAGTCATAGCCCGGCAAACAGGGCTATTGCGGCCCTGTAAACTGCGAAGCAGGAGCCGCCTCAGCTGCTCTGTTCATGTTCGGCGATAAACTGCTCCAACTCCCGGTGCAGCAGTGAGGCATCGCCAAGATTCAACTCCAACAGCCTTCTTAAGTGACTGATGCTCTCGACATCGATGAGGGCACACTTGAGACCCAGAAGGCCGTTGCGGCGATGCACAACTTCGGCCTCCATACAGAGTTGCACCTCGGACTGAGGCAGGCGAAAACTCAGCTCCAGCACGCCTTCGGGAGCGAAATCGGCAGGTTCTTCTACCATGGCGCCGTTGAGACAGAGATCCAGCAAGTGGGTGCCCCATATCTTGTCACCGCAGCTCAACTGGGCATCTATGGTAAACAGGATCCGTGAAAACTTGCGCTTTTCGTCCATATTCAGTCCTTTAATTCTTGGTCTGTCCTTATTGTAGCCACATAAGAAGCGCTTGGCACCGAACTCAGGTCAAATATCTATCCGCTACAGACAAAATATGAAAAATTGTGAATAATGGCGTCTACCCCAGCCGGTTGGAATACAAGCATGGCATACCGCATATTGATAGTGGACGATGAGGCTATCATTCGGACTCGTTTGAAAGGCTATTTTGAAAAAGATGGTTACCAGGTAATGGAAGCCGCCGACGGTGAGCAGATGTGGCAGCAACTGCAGCAACAGCATGTGGATCTGGTGATGCTGGATATCAATATGCCGGGGGACGATGGCCTGATGCTGACCCGTGAGCTGCGCAGCCGCTCAGATGTGGGCATTATTCTGGTAACCGGCCGGGATGAGGCGATAGATAAGATAGTGGGCCTGGAGATGGGCGCCGATGATTATGTCACCAAGCCGTTTGAGTTTCGCGAGCTCAGGGTCAGGGTCAAAAACCTGCTCTGGCGCATCTCTCTGGTGAAAAAGGCCCAGCAGCAAACGGCCGAACAATTGTCGCGCTCGGAAGATAATCTCTATTTCGAGGGCTATCATCTGCAGCTCAATAGTCGCCGTTTGAGCCTGGATGGGCAGGCTATCAAGTTGACCAAGGCGGAGTTTGAACTCTTGGTGGCCTTTGCCCTGCATCCGCAGCAGGTACTCTCGAGAGAGCGCTTGATGCAGCAAACCAGCCACAGGGATCAGGATGTCAACGACCGCACCATAGATGTGATTATTCGGCGCTTGCGCAGCAAACTGAGCCCTGAGTTGTTTGTCACTGTGCATGGCGAGGGCTATCTGTTTGCCGCTGATGTCAGCGACTGAGTTTTGAACCCTTGGCTTCCACCCTGTATATGGGGTAGAAGTCTGCCGGTGCCAAACTGTCATCCAGTTGCATGCTTTTGAGGTTATCCGGGCGCAACTGCAAAATTGCCGGACCTATATCACCAAACGCCTTTTCCCCCTGCAACAGCCTGACGGCGAGATCGACCGCCAGCCGCCCCTGCAGTACCACTCTGTCATCATTGGCATAAGCAACCTTGTTGCGCTTGAGGGCGCGCAGTACATCCGGTGATAGATAGCTGCTCACCAGCGCCATTTTGTTGGTCAGGTTTCTCTGCCTGAGAGTGCCCATGGCGGCTTCAATGGCGACGGCACTGCCGAGCAAGGCTTGCGGCAGTGGCTGCTCACTTTGATTGAGCAACAGATTGAGCTGATCCCGGTAGAGATTACGGTTGTTGTCTGCATGCATCACGGCCACTATCTCCACCTGGCTGTCTTGCAGTGCTTGTTTGACGCCTTTTTCCACCAGGTCGGTTCCGCCACGGCCTTCGGGGCCCGCCAGCATCGCCAGGCGTTTGTGCGGGGTAGATGAGAGAAACTCACCGGTCAGATAACCCATCTGATACCAATTGACTCCTATATGGGTTCGTACCCGGTTGTCTGCCAGTTGGTTCACCAGCGCCAACACCGGCTTGGTCAGCTCCAGCGTCTGGCCCTCGAGCAGGTGTGGGCTGACGGCGCCAAGCAAAATCGCATCGGCATCGCCATCGAGGCAGGATTTGAGTTGCGCCAACTGGGTCTGGTTGTTGCCATAGCCGCCGGCTTCATGGAGTTCCAGCCCAAGGCCCAAGGCTTGGCTCTGTTTGGCCAAGCCATAATCAATCCCTATCCAATAGGCGTCTTTAAGATGTGGCACCAAAGCGCACAGCTTCCAGGGCTTGTTGGCCTTGGTGAGCGGAGTGTGGGTCAGAGGGCTGGCCTGCTGGATTGCTTCGTTGTAAGGACTGCGCTGCTCAAGCTCCCAAGTTTCATTGGCCAGCGCGGCAGGGGTAAACATCAGCAGAGCCAATAACCACAGCAGCAGAGGTCTTTTGGTTGTCGGCAACAAAGACTCGAACTTGGCGGCAAATTGGCTCATGGGGAAGGTCCTGATATATGATGCCACTATTCTACCATAGCATTCCTGCTGAATGTTTGAGTGGGTCAATGCCTATGCGGACCGGTATCAACAAGGATAACAAGTGAGACCTTTATCTTCATGGCTGAGCAGCCTGACCGGCCGTCTGATGCTGGCGTTCTGTTTGCTGGCGCTGCTGCTGTTATTACTGGTGACTCTGGGAAACTTGAGCCTTTACTGGGTCAAGGGCGCCGACAGTTTTCTTTACGAGAAGGCCTTGCCCGCATCAGAAGCCGCGCGGCAGCTATCGCAATCGGCCACCTCGCTGGCGGAGAATGCCCAGCGCCTGGGCACAGTTGCCGATGAAAAGCAGCGTCAATATTTGGGGCGTCGCCTGTCTCTTGAAAGCAATCGCATGTTGGCGGCGATTGCGACCCTGGAGCAGTTGGCGGTGCCGGATTCGGCCAATCTGAAACAGGCGGCGGCCACCATTATCGCCGAGCTGACCTTACTCGGCGAACAGACGGGGGAGCGACTTGAGCGTACCCAAGCGCTGAAACAGAAAGGGCTTTTACTGGTACAGGCCTCCAAGCAGGCCGATAATCTGCTGCGCTCCGAGCTGGCGGTGCTGGACTCAGTCATTATTGCCAAGCTGAGCCAGATCCCGGGGGCGGCGGCAGTGGATGACATTATAGAGCTGGATCTCAGCAGCGCCGAGCAGCTCAACCGCGCCCTGAAACTGACTCATAAGATAGTCTTGCTCGGGCAGATATTTGCAGCGGCCGATGCGCCGCAAGACTTGGTCGGTGCCATCAATCAGGCGCCGTTGACCGATGATGCCCTGTCCCCGGGATTGCTCAAGCGCATTCCCGTGGCCGATTTGGTTCGGGATCCCGGTAGAGCCGAGGCGCTCGAGGCCGAATTTGCTCGTCTTGATCAGGTGACTGCCGGCCAACAATTGGCCGAAGCAATATGGCAGTTGCAGCAGCAACTGGAGCAAAGGCAACTGGTGATTTCGGACAACCTCAAGTCGATGGAGCAAACCGTGAATGCCGCGCTTGAGGGCCAGCAGCAACAGCTGAATTTGGCCCGACGCGACTATCTTGTGCAGCTCAATTGGGCCAGCGCCGGGCTCTGGGGGACGGGCGCCTTGATGTTGCTGCTGATCCTGTTTGTCAGTTGGCAGGTTATCTATAAGGGTATCGCCCGGCGCTTGAGTGATGCCACCCAGGCGCTGAGTCGCCTGAGTCTTGGCGATACCGATGTCAGCATACGCTCTTACGGCGATGATGAACTCACCGCCATGGCCTCGGCGCTGGAAGCCTTCAAACAGAAAACGGCCCACAATCAAAAGTTGCAGCAGGATCTGCAGCGCACCGCGGCCGAGTTGACCGAGCATAAGCTGGCGCTGGAGCTGAAGGTGGCCGAGCGAACCCGAGAGCTCGCCCAGACCAACGCCCAACTAGAAGAGGCCAGTCAGGCCAAGTCGCTGTTTTTGGCTACCATGAGCCACGAAATACGCACGCCCCTTAACGGCTTGCTCGGCACTCTGAGTCTGCTGGGGCAGGCGGAGTTACCCGCCAAGGCGCGGCAGATGTTGGCGCTGTCCCAGTACAGTGGTACTCAACTGCAAACCGTGCTCAATGACATTCTCGATTTTTCACGTCTGGAGCAGGGCAGGCTGCTCAATGAGCCAAGGGCTGTGGAGTTGCCGGCGCTGCTCAACGAAGTGACCGCCATCATGTTGGCCGGTGCCAATCTTGCCGGGCTTGAGCTCAGGCTGTTAAAGCCGGAATTGCCCGAATGGGTCTGGCTCGATGGGCCCAAGCTCAGGCAGGTGCTGTTTAACCTTCTGGGCAATGCCATCAAGTTTACCGCCAAGGGCAGTGTGACCCTGGAGGTCAGTATTGAAGATGCGCGCCTGTGCTTCAGCGTGACTGACACAGGTATCGGCATCCGCCCCGAGGCCATGGCGCATCTGTTTACTCCCTATGCCACAGAGGCAACCCATGCCAGTGCCAGGGGAACCGGACTTGGGCTGAGTATCAGCCGTGACCTGGTGCAACTGATGAATGGCAGTGAGAGCGGGGATGCTCCCGCCATAGACGTTATCAGTACGCCGGGGCAGGGCAGCCGTTTCAGTTTCAGTGTGCCGCTTCAGCCCTGTGAGCAGGGGGAGCAACAATCGAGTAGCCTGCCACAGAGTGAAATCGCCAAGCGGGTGCTGCTGGTGGAAGATAACAGGGTTAATGCCTTGGTGGCTCAGGGCTTTTTGGCGCATCTTGGGCATGAGTCACTCTTGTGTGTCAGTTTGGCAGAGGCACGGAATGTGTTGCTTGATAACACGTCAGGCCCATTCGATGCCGTGATGCTGGATTTACAGCTGAGTGACGGCTCCGGCAGCGAGCTGTTACCTGAGCTCAGGCAACAGCTGGGCACCAAGGTGCCGATTGCCGCCTTTACTGCCCAGTTGCAGACTCAGGATATGGCAGATTACCAGGCCATGGGCTTTGATATAGTGCTGGGTAAGCCCTTGGGATTGCAGGCACTGGCCAACTGGCTAGGGGTTGTCTCCGGCTCGAATCAGAGTGATGAGCGCCATAAGGAAGAGGATATTCAAGCGCCTGGCAATAAGGTATCACTCCGGAATACGGCCAACACCCAATGGCTGGCGCAGGAGCAACTTGAGCAGGACTTGCAGGTGCTCGGCAAGGCTACTTTGCTGGAGATGCGGCAGCAGTTTGTGGACAGCAGTGATGCGCAGCTGCAAGCTTTACAGGCGGCAGATGGGCAACGGGATATCCAGGCTGCCAAGCTGCATGCACTCAAGGGCAGCAGTGGCAACATGGGGCTTGAAGCGCTGCACTTGCGCTGCGCCGCACTGGAGCAGGCCATCAAGGCTGGCAAACCTTTGCGCGACGAGGGACTCACCGAGCTGACAGATTGCGTAGCGGCATCATTGCAGGCGCTCGATAACTGGCTTGAGCAGCAATCAGACTAAGGCGCTTTTTTACCTGGGGTTTAAGCACTGAAGACAGGAAGCGCAGCATTTACCGGCTGCTGAAGATATAGAAAGGGCGCCACTCGTTACTTGAGTTGGCGCCCTTTGACCCTTTGATTTAGGGGGCTGTGTTACGTTTGATTCAGGCAAGTACTTGTTTGCTCTTGTCTAAATCGCCTCACTCAATGCGCTGCGGCGCTTTTCAGCCATTCGGCATCACTTTGAACAAAGGCCAGGGTCAGGCGCGCGAGTGCGGCATAAAAACCGCCGCGATCGCATTCGGCCACCCGCTGACAAAATGGCTCCAGCCAACTGAGCAGGCACTCTTGCAGATACTCCTGCTGCGTTGATGCCGAGGCGTTCAGACACAGATGAGCCTGATAGGCAAGAATCACCGCCAGGTGGTCTGCGGGCTCGGGGAAGTCACCGCTCAGCTGCAGCTGACTTCGCTGCAAAAAGGCCAGCATCTGTTGATGCTGCTCACCGAACAGGGTGACATCCTCATCCGCTTGCAGATAGAGGCCGGCATAGGGCGAAGCGCTCTGTTTACTACCCACCAAAAACAGCCCACAGAAGTCTGCCGCCAGCTCCAGCAACGCCTTGTCTCTGTCCTGCATCCAGGCAATGGATTGCAGTTTTTGCTCCATCAGCTTGGCTTCTTGCTTGAGGGAGGGATCGCTGCTCAGCTGTTGCCAAAAGGCCTTGCTTTCCGGCGCCGTCAGTTGACTCAGGCGCTCGGCATTCAACTCGCGGGCGAACAGGCCCGAGAGGAAGTTGTACAGCATGGCTCTGCCTTGATTTAACTGTTCCATTGGCTTACCTCAGTTATCTGCGATTAGTGATGGTGCGAATAAGTCCTCGTGGGACTTGTTCGCACCTTCCCTTAGATTTTTATCTCAATCGGCCCATCGAAGGAGGATACCTTGGGCGCCTTGCCGGTGAACTTTTCAAATTCCACCTGGCAAGTGTAGGCCGAGCAGGCCTGCGCCAGCTTGGAGGTACCTATATCCTGAGTCAGGGTATTGGGGTCACCATAGCTGCACAGGGCACCGATTTCGGCGCCGCCTTCGACGCTGCCATCCTTACCTACCGGGCCATACCAGGCGCCTTCATGGATCCGGATAACCCCTTTGGGGAAACGGCCCGAGACGACGGCTCCGGCCAGCAGTTGGCCGCGGCCGTTGAACACCCGCACCAGATCGCCGTCTTTGATACCGCGAGCCCTGGCATCTTCAGGGTTAATGTAAACCGGCTCACGCCCTTGCACCGTATAGGTTTCGCGATATTCCTTGGACTCACACATCTGTGAGTGCAGGCGCTTGTCCGGGTGGCAGGACTGCAGCCAAACCGGGTACTTATCGCTGCCTGGACCGCCATGGCTGCGCTCGGATTTTTCCATCCACACTGGGTGGCCAGGGCAGTCATCATAACCGAACTGGGCAATCTTACGGCTGAAGATTTCAATCAGGCCGGAAGGAGTACCCAAGGGGTTGATCTCAGGATCCTCGCGGAAGTCGGCATGTCTGACCCAGTTTTGCCCTTCACCGAAGTGCACATAACCCTGCTTCCAGAACTTGTTGAAGTCCGGCATGGCAAACTTGCCTTGGTTGGCTGCCTTACACTCGTTGTAGAGTTTTTCCAGCCATTCCATTTCTGTTAGCCCGCGGGTGTATTCCTTCTCCTTGCCGAGTATTTTGGCAAAGCGGGTGAATATCTCAAAGTCTGACAGACTTTCAAACAGTGGCTCAACCATCTTGTGCATCGCCAGAATACCGCGGCCGGCGTAGGCACCGTAGACATCGATATCGTTACGCTCCATGGTGGTACAGGCGGGCAGGACTATATCTGAGAAGCGGCAGGTGGCGGTCCAGTTCACATCTATGGAGACCACGCATTCCAGCTTGCGGAATGCCTGCTTCATACGGTTTCTGTCCTGATGGTGGTTCCAGGGGTTGTTGCCCGAGAACACCATCATGCGGATATCCGGATAGGTAACCTTGCTGCCGTTGGCATCAATAGTCTTGCCGGGTTCCAAAATGGCATCTATCCAGCGGGCGACCGGAATAGTGCTGCTGGCGCCCTTGAAGTCGTTGTTGTCGAACAGTGGTTTTTGGCCTTCGTCCAGATTGCGCGGGAAGGCGCCCGGTGCTGCGGCACCTGTGGCGGGTACCCCAATACCTGAATAGTGGTGGCCATAGCTGATACCACCGCCAGGCAGGCCTATCTGGCCTATCATGGTGGCCAGTACCGCCGCCATCCAGTAAGGCTGCTCTCCGTGTTGCTGACGCTGAATACACCAGCCCATCATGATCTGGGTACGGCCCTTGGTCAGGGTGCGGGCCAGATCGCGGATGACTTCAGCCTTGACGCCACAGATGGCTTCGGCCCATTCCGGAGTCTTGGCGATGCCGTCTTTGTCACCCAGGAGGTAGGGCAGGAACTCTTCAAAGCCCAGGCTATAGCCTTCGATAAACTTGGCATCGTGCAGCTTGGCTGTGTACATCTCATGGGCGATACCCAACATCAAGGCCACGTCTGTTTGTGGGTTGACATACAGCTGCTCACAACCCAGATAGGCTTGGGTCTTGGTTTCGACCGGATCTATGCTGATCACCCGGATCTTACCGGCTTTGACCTTTTCCTTGAGCTGCGCCAGATAGGCGAAGGACTCGTGGGTTTCGGCGTTCCAGCCCACCTGCAGGTTTTTGTAAGGATCGTTGGACCAGAGCACTATGGTATCGCTGTGCTCGAGGATCAGCGGCCAGGAGGTGCCCTGAGCGTACACTTCGGTAGAGCCCAGCACATAAGGCATAATCGTTTGCCCGGCGCCAGTGGAGTAGTCGCCCACTTTCTTGACGAAGTTGCCGTGCATGGCGATGGCGCGCTGCATATGGCTGGTGCTTGAGTGCAGCTGTCCGGTGGCACGCCAACCGGTTTGTCCGGCGTGCAGGCCAGATGGCCCGTACTGGGTTTGAATGATATCCAGCGACTCTTTGAACAGAGTCAACGCCTTGTCCCAGGTGACACGAACGAAACGGAAGTCGCCGCGTTCATGGGTATTGCTCTTGTGTCCCTTGAGCAGGAAGTCGAGCCGCACCATGGGATAACGGATCCGCGATGGGTTATAGACCAGGCCACGGATGCCGCGGATCATGTCGGTGGGATACTTGTCGTATTCCAGTGGTTTGACGTCGGCGATAACCCCGTTGCGGCGCTTGATACGAAATGCGCCGAAGTGGGAGCCTGTGGTCAGCCAGGCGTCACCGTCATCCATCCCCTTGGCCAGCGCCGACAGGGGAGCGAGTACCGAACTGCTTCCGGCAACCACAACGGAAGTGGAGGCCAGGCCTTTTAAAAAGTCTCTTCTGTTCATAACGCCAACCTCTTAGTGCTCTTCTTTGCTGAAGGTGGAAGAATGTTGTTGCAGGTATTTCTGCACCAGTGCCTGGGTGTCCTGATCCATGTTGACGAAGGCCAACATCCCCTGGAACATGCCCGGCCAGGTGTTGGCATCGAAGTGATGCTCATCGGGCTGGGTGTGGCAGACACTGCAGCTAGAGGCATAAGTGCTGCGGGCATAGCCCCAGAGTGGTGCAAGTTCGGTCAGCAGATAATCGCTGTCGGTCCAGATCTCGGCTTCCACACGCTGCCACTTGAGGCCAGTCATTGGATCTTCTTTCTCTTCAAAGGTCTTGATCACCCCGTCGGTTTCGGCGGCAGCCTTGGTCAACTGAGCCGAGAGGATATTGATACCGAAGTCCATGTAGATCACCCGGCCGGCACCTATCTTCTTACGCCAGCCATCGATGGCGATTTTGACCCGCTTGCCCTTGAGCTCCAGCACCTTGATTTCGGTGACCACGTTCAGAGTACCGGCTTCTTCCGCGCTCTTGTCATCCAGGTACAGAGGTTTGGTCAAGGCGCTGAAATATTTGCCGCCCTGTTGCAGTGAGGTCTCACCCGAACCCACTTCGGCAATCAGTTCAGGGGCTCTGGCTGTGCCCATATCAGGCAGCTTGTGAGCTATGCCCTTGTGGCAATCGATGCAGGACTGATCTTTCTCGGCCGCTTGTTTCATCTGTTTTTGCGCCAGGGCTGACATCTCGTCCCATTTCATTGACTTGTAGTCATGGCAGTTTTTACAGGCCTGGGAGTTGTCACGGGCAAAGCGTTTCCATTCACGGCTGGCCATTTCCAGACGCTTGGCTTCAAATTTTTCCGGAGTGTTGACCGTTTGGAACAGCCAGCCCCAGACATCGTGAGATGCTTCCATCTTACGGGCTATCTTGCGGCTCCAGTCGTGGGGCACGTGGCAATCAGGGCAGGTTGCCCGCACGCCGGAGTGATTTGACCAATGCACAGTTTGCTGCAGCTCTTGATAGGGATTGCTCTCCATCGAATGACAGCTGATACAGAAGGCCTCAGTGTTGGTGGCTTCCAGCGCCGTATTGAAGCCGCCCCAGAAAATAATGCCCATGATAAAGGCCGACAGGCTGATGGCGCCCAGGCTCAGGTACTTGGTTGGGCGGTTGAGAGTATGCCAGATTGCTATTAACCGTTTCATCTATTCAATCCTCTCTTGTATCAGTGACTGGCGACGCCGCCGAGGGCCAGCATGATCCAGATGATCAGGCCATAGAGGCTGATACCTGTGATGGTCAGGGCCGGAAACAGCATGAAAATAATCAGGCCGTGGGCCATAAGTTCCTGTTTTTTGCTTGATGTGGACTCAGACATAGTGATTGCTCCAACGCAGCAGGGTTTGCTTGATGGGGCCACTATAGGGAAAGGATGTGAATGGCGATTGCGCTGCCAATGAATGGGATTTGAGTAAATATGAAAAGTTATGAACAACTGCATATTCAGGATGAGCCACAGATCCCGAAATCTTTTTAGCCGGGCGCGCCAATTTGCAGTATTATCCGCGACCAACAAAGGCTGCGTTGGACATCGTTTGACGATAATCCTTGGTGCCCACCACCTGCAGGTCACGTTTGTTGTGGATCTCTCACCCGCCCAGCGGGGCTCTCACCTGCCGTAGCCGGCGTCATCTGACCCGAATAAAGAGATCAAAAAGGTAGAATAATTATGATGTCTTCAAAGACAAGTACCGCTGTACCTACTACATCATCATGGCTGGAACGCTTCTTCAATATCAGCGCTCGTGGCAGCACTGTCCGCCAGGAAGTGATCGCCGGTTTGACCACGTTTCTTGCCATGGTTTACTCAGTTATCGTTGTCCCCTCCATGCTGGGAAAGGCCGGGTTTGATCCCGGCTCTGTGTTTATTGCCACCTGTCTGATTGCCGCCTTCGGTTCACTGCTGATGGGCCTGTGGGCCAATCTGCCGATGGCCATAGGCTGTGCTATCTCACTGACTGCGTTTACCGCTTTCAGCTTGGTGCTGGGGCAGGGCATGAGCCTGCCTGTCACCCTGGGGGCGATTTTCCTTATGGGTATCGTCTTTACCCTGGTGAGCGTTACCGGCATTCGCCAGTGGGTGCTTGCTAACCTGCCCAAGGGGATTGCCCATGGCACAGGGATAGGTATCGGCTTGTTTCTGCTGCTGATTGCCACTAACAGTGTGCAACTGATTGTGGCCAATGATGCCGGTTTGCCGGTCAAGCTGGGCGATATCCACAGCCTGCCGGTGATCGCCACTGTCGTGGGGCTGGCTGCCACTATCGGACTCGAGCGTCGCCGGGTACCTGGCGGCATTTTGTTGGTGATCATCGCTCTGTCAGTGTTTGGTTTGCTGTTTGACCCCAATGTGGAGTTCAAAGGCGTGTTTGCGGTACCCGACTTGGGCGCAGAAGGCTCTTTGATTGGCCAACTGGATATCATGGGTGCCCTTAACCCTGTGGTGCTGCCGATAGTGCTGGCGCTGGTGATGACCGCCATCTTCGATGCCACAGGCACCATACGAGCCGTGGCCGGACAAGCTAATTTGCTGGACAAGAATGACAACATCATAGGGGGCGGCAAGGCGCTGACCTCGGATTCTGTCAGCTCTATCTTCGCCGGTCTGGTGGGCGGCGCACCTGCCGCCGTTTACATTGAATCGGCCGCCGGTACTGCCGCAGGCGGAAAGACAGGCCTGACCGCCACTGTGGTGGGTGTGTTGTTCCTGCTGATGATCTTCCTGGCACCCCTGTCTTATTTGGTACCTGCCTACGCCACGGCGCCGGCGCTCATGTATGTGGGACTGCTGATGTTGTCCAATGTCACCAAGCTGGACTTCGATGATAAGGTGGATGCCATGGCGGGACTGACCTGTGCGGTATTCATCATACTCTCCTGCAACATAGTCACAGGCATTATGCTGGGGTTTGCAACTCTGGTTATCGGCCGTATCTGCAGCGGTGAGTGGCGTAAGCTCAAGCCAGGTGTGTTGGTTATCACCATAGGCCTGGTGGTGTTCTATATGGGCGGCTGGGCCATTTAACCCTTAGACCCTTAGACCCTTAGACTCTTATGGCTGGTGGCGGAAACTATCCCCCGCTAGAGTAAGCTTAATCGACTTAAACAAAGACCCCAGCCAGGCTGGGGTCTTTGTTGTGAGCGCAGAGTCTTGCACTCCCGGGGCTGAGAATAATGGCTAAGTCATTCGATGACTTGTCCGATACCGCTTGCTAGCTGCAGGCAAGCCCATCGGCGCCGTATTTGATCATCCCTGAGCTGGAAACCGTCACACTTCTTGAGCCGCTGGCCTGTTTGGCGGGGCAATAGATAAAGGTCACTTCACCTGTGGTGTTGCTGAGGCCATCGGGACGAAAGCCCACATTGCTGCCTTTAATGGCATCTTTGCTGTCGATGCCTTCCACTACCCGCAGCACTTTTTCACTGCCGCTGGCAGTGGTATAGACCTTGAGGCCATTGTTGAAATTGGCGGCGCAGCCGACAGCACTCTGATAGCCACAAACTTCTACTGTCATGCCGTAGCTGATGGCTTGGTTGCGGGCGAAGGACAGGGCTTGCTCAATCCGGCTTATTTCCGACTGACTACGGTAGCCTTCATACAAGGAGGTGAGAGAAGGAACCCCCACAGACAGCAGTATGGCGGCTACAGCAATGGTGACCATGAGTTCGACCAGAGTAAAGCCGCGGATTCTGGAACTGGAAAAATGTGGTACAGCCATAGTCAACTCTTCACACGAATAGATAGGCTTAAGTATAAGTGAATGAGTTGTTAATTACAGCTGTCTTTGCAAATCCTGTGCAGTGGTCGTCAATTCAGCCGCCATCACCATCCTGGCAATTGATATTTTCATCCTGAGAGTGACGGATTCGCCCCGCCTGATTGATGACCAAGGCCTCGGAATGGGGACTGTTGGCCTGACCCGGGCAATATTTGAAGGTACCATTGGTTCCTGTTGCCAATCCGTCCGGCAGAAAGCGTATTGCATCCCGGTTGTACCTGAGTATGTCTTGGCTATCAAAAGCGCCGCTTTGAAAAAGCAGCTTGTCGTCATCATCCAGGGCCAGATTACCGTTGCGATCGCTGAAAACCGTTACTCCTTGTTGCCAGGCATCGGCTTCACAGCGGCCATCCTTGAGAGCGCAGACACTGACTCTGACACCATAACTAATGGCCTGATTGCGGGCAAATTGCAGTAGTTGTTGTACTTGCTTGATGCCGGTTTGAGCGCGATAACCTTCGTAGAGTGACTTGAGTGAGGGGCCCCCGACCGAGGCAAGTACCGCCAGCAGAGCCATGGCGACCATGACCTCCAGCAGCGAAAAACCAAGCTGTAAATGACGCATAATCTCATCCTTGAGTGGTGGGCGGCCCGCATCCGGCGAACCTGAGTGTTAGTTTAGTCCAGGCAGTGGCTTGGTTCTGGTTTCCTTTTAGATGAGTTTGCACTAAATATTGCACTTGCTTACCTAAGGGATGAATAAGTACACCGAGTTGATCATGGCTACTGCGAAGGAATAGGCCTGGTTTTTTCATCTGAGCGGACAATCACTTCTTGCCCGCAGTATGTCGTGATAAGCTATTGCGATTGTATGCGAACAAGCAAAATCGCGAGCTATTTCTCCGGTCAAATTGCCGTGGGAATGGTCATGAGTTGCAGAAGAATTCCAAGCCCTAAAGGAGTGCCTGATGAAGAAAGTGGAAGCCATAATCAAGCCGTTTAAACTGGACGATGTCCGTGAGGCGTTGGCTGAGATAGGAATAACCGGTATGACGGTTCTGGAAGTCAAAGGTTTTGGCCGTCAGAAGGGACATACAGAGTTGTACCGTGGTGCAGAGTATATGGTCGACTTTCTGCCCAAGGTGAAGATAGAGCTGGTTATTCAGGATGATCTGCTGGAACAGGCACTGGATGTGATTGTTGAAACCGCCCGTACCGGTAAAATCGGCGACGGCAAGATCTTTGTGACCGATATCGAACGCATTATTCGTATCCGTACCGGTGAAGAAAACGAAGAAGCGGTATAAAAACGAACGTAAAAAGTGAGGTTCATTGCAGGTTAGCGTGGACTGGAAATGAAAACGGTTGGAGAGTTATTGTTTAGTTGCCAAATAAAAACAATGACCCACTCCAACCGTTGTCGATGTCGAATATTACCTGCACTAGCTCAGACTTGTACTGACAGTGTAGTGGTCAAGTTAATTGGGCACTACAAGCCAATCACACTCAGAACCAAAACCACCGAATGTTCCTGCGTCCATTTAAGCAGTTTGTTATGTGTAAAATCACGATTATCGGAGTAAAGAAAAATATTTATCCAAGGTGATCTCTGCTACCCAACACTCCAGCGTACCTTCACAGGATAAACCTAATGGGTTCAAAGGAGTACAGGCACTTTTGATAGGTACTAGAGAGTTTTCAATTTGATATTCAAAAGTGTAATATTCCGTTTTATATATGAATTTATCCCCCAATAAACGACCATTCTCATCGTCGTGCCTCATAAAATAACGCGTAATTACGTGGACTTCCTCATCGTTCTCTTCAACTAATTGAGAAACAACATTAGCCATTCCTTCGTAACATTCAAATATTAGTTCAGAGAACTTATATTCATTAAAAGTATCAGTCATATTGATAGGGCGAAAATATATATGAGGTCTAAGAATAACACCTTCCTTAGAACTAAAAGCCACATTTAATCCACTATGAGGCACTTGTTCATATAAGCTTTTTTTAAGAATCAAATGTTGGTCGAAATATATAACCTCATATAAATCATCACTCATTTACACTACATCTCCTTAACTTGTTGGCAGATTCAAATCCACACATAAAAATCAAGCTACCCACTGTAAAACAATAACTTAATCTTCTTTCTGTCTGCGTTCAAGCACCAGTAGGGGATTTGAGCACCCGGAGGTAGAAAGATATCCATGAGTTGCAGAGGTTTGATGAAATCGAACCTATTTCACGCAAAAATGCGAGATTTGAGCCGTGCTAGCCCAACCCATGCTTCAGGGGATTTCAACAACTGTGGTTGAGATAGAGTGGGGTTCAGGCCGTTTGAAAGTACTGACAGCTGGTTGCAAAATGCCGTCGTCGCTTCTCCAAGTGTTCGCAGTAGCAGCTGAGCTCTTGCAAGGTGCCTACCGGCCCATGAAATAGTCTTCCAAATTCAGGTGACAAAATGAAGACACCCATAATTCTTGGCAGGTTTCTCTCACCTTGTCTAGGCTTAAGGAGCAAAATAGAGACACCCATAATTCTTGGCAGATTGTTGGCTCCTTGTCTAGGCTTGAATGGAGCCTTTGAAAAGGAAAGGATGCCATGCCGAGGCCAAGATATGCTCAAGTCAGTCTTGAGGACACCCCCTTCTATCACTGCATCTCCCGCTGTGTACGTCGCGCCTTTCTATGTGGCGTTGATGATTATTCCGGCAAGAGTTATGAACATCGTCGTGATTGGGTTGAGTCGCGTCTATTGGAACTGGTGGCCGTCTTTTCCATTGACTTGTGTGCCTATGCAGTCATGTCCAATCATCTGCACTTGGTGCTCAGAGTTGACTTGAAAACCGCCACTGAATGGACATTGGAGCAGGTTTTACAGCGTTGGCACCTGCTTTACAGTGGAACCCTGTTATCCCAGCGTTTTCTGCGCGGTGAAACACTTTCTGATATTGAATATCTGACCCTGCAACAAACCACTGAAGTCTATCGCCAACGTTTGATGGATATCAGTTGGTTTATGCGTGCGCTCAATGAACCTATTGCCAGACAAGCCAATCGGGAAGACGGATGCAGCGGTCGCTTCTGGGAAGGCCGCTTCAAATCCCAGGCGCTATTGGATGATGCAGCCGTATTGGCCTGCATGGCTTATGTTGACTTGAACCCAATCCGCGCGGGAATAGCCAAAACCCCGGAGAACTCAGACTATACCAGCATTCAACGGCGGATACGGGCCGCGATGCAGGGCGAAAACACACCTGAGCTGTTCCCCTTTGTCGGCAATGAACGGCTGAACATGCCACAAGGATTGCACTTTGAAGCCAAAGATTATCTGCAACTGGTCGATGATACCGGGCGCATTATCCGCCACGACAAGCGCGGCCAGATTACTGCCGGCACTACGACCATTTTGAATCGTTTAAACATCCCCATCGACAACTGGCTCAAGTTAACGACTGATTTTAGCCGTCTATTCAAGGGGCCGGTTGGGACACTGGAATCTCTTACAGACTACTGTACTCACCTACAACGACGACGAAGGCAAGGGGCCGCTAATTGTCAGAAGTTGTTTAGCTGAATTCCCGAGGCTCCAAGATATTTCTCTCCAATCGAACTTTGTCCGACCTCCACCGTGTCTGAAATTCGACTTTTGCGCTCATTTCAATAACTGAATGGCCCTCAAAAGGCTTGAAAGATGATTTTCTCCCAGTGAAAACATCAGTGTTTCTGTGATCCAGGCAACTAGAGTCTTCACTCAGCTAATAATGGGTGTCTTTGTTGTCTCTCCCGCTCATTTCAATAACTGAATGGCCCTCAAAAGGCTTGAAAGATGATTTTCTCCCAGTGAAAACATCAGTGTTTCTGTAATCCAGGCAACTAGAGCCTTCACTCAGCTAATAATGGGTGTCTTTGTTATTTTATCTTTGTTATTTTACTCTGTTGATCCCTTCTTGGTCGGGAGTGAGGCGAAGCTCCACGACTTTAGGCCGCTGGCACAGCGGCTATCATAGCTTCCAACTAAAAGTTCCTAAGTTAGTACTGGCCGAGCTTCCGGCCACGGTGTAGTCAATCACCTGCGGTGCGCCTTTCGCACAGGCGATCCTGTGACACGGCGTGAATACGTCCATGTAGCCTCGACGAAAACGTCCCTGTTTTCGATGGTCACAGTTTCGCCTGTGCCTGGAAATGAGGTGTATGTCTGCGGACACTTCAGATGTTTCAAGTTACCCAGTGCTAACAGAATTGCACCAATACCCCCTTCGGAGCCGCCGCTGGCGTTGTTGCAAATTGGCGTAGCCTAGACAGGTGAGTCGACGCAGTGCACAAATGGGGCTTATTCGCACCTTCAGCCCCTTTGTTTTTTGATTGGTTTTCTTGAGATTAAGCCAAGATTATTTCCATTTATCTCTGAGGAACTCAGGCTCCATATATTCGTCGGGATAACGTCTCTTGCTGTCCCGGCGGCGTTGTTTGACCCGTTTGTTCTTTTGCTTACCTCTGACATGATCTCCCCATGGAGCATCGTTGTCGTCGAAATCATAGTGGTTTGACATGATCCATTTCCAATAACACAGTGCATATAGGTTGCACCGCTCCTTTTTACCTAAAGCGCCGGTCAAGCTAAAGTGAGAAATTTAGCGTCTCAAGGTAAAAATTATTGCATGTCTGTCCACGGTTATCTTCAGGCATAAACCTGACTCTTGCTAGCCTTGTTTACGAAAACGAACAACAAACATCCCATCTGCATTGGCTTCAAAGGGCCAAATCGTCAAATACTGCGTCTGTTCACCGCTGAATGGGTGGCTGAGCGTTTCCAGAGTAAACTCGGTCCGCTTGGTCAGGAAGGCATCGACCACCTGGCGGTTTTCGCTGTCCGCCAGGGAGCAGGTGGCGTAAACCAAGGTGCCACCTGGCTTGATTGCATCGCAGGCGCGGCTGAGTATGTCGAACTGCAGCGCGGGTTTATCGCTGATGGCCTGGCTGTCATCCAGCCAGCGCATGTCCGGATTTCGGCGCCAGGTGCCGGTGCAGCTGCAGGGGGCATCGACCAACACGCCGTCGAAGGCTTCTCTGGCAACCGGCAGGGCATCGCTGCGCCAAGGCGCAACCTTGATGTTGAAACCGGCGCGTTTGGCACGCTTTTCCAGTTCATTGAGCGCAGCCGGGCGGATATCCGAGGCGGTAATAGTGCCAAAAACGCCTTTGGCGGCGCTATCTTGCTGCATCAGCGAGCTGAGTTGCAGGCTCTTGCCACCTGCGCCGGAGCAGGCGTCCCACCAGTTTTCGCCAGCTCTTGGGGCGCAAACCTGGCCTATGACCTGGGAGGCCAGATCCTGCACTTCAATAAAACCTTCTTTATAGAGTCTGATTTCATTGAGATTGATACTCTTGCTGCCAAGGCTGATGGCGTCATTGAAGACGGGCGCGGCGCTTGCGTCGACTCCGGCGCTTCTGAGTTCGGCCAGGGCCTTGGACAGCGGTATATTCTGTACCCTGGCCCAGATGGGCGGGCGGCTGCAAAGCGCGTCTATCAGCTCCTTTTCCCGGGCCTCTGGCATCGGCGCTACGGCCTGCCAGAACCAGTCCGGCGCCAGGTCTCTTGCCAAGACATGTCGGCCAGAAACCTTGGAGACCAATGCGGCGGCGGCTTTGGGGGCCAGAGCCTGCTCAGGCAGGGCGAATGACTTGCCTGCTTGTTGCTGCCAGGCACTGATAATGTCCGTCCAAGGGTGGGCTTCTATCGCCGCCGCCAATGCCAGGCGTTGGAACCACAGGCTTTGCTCATCGCCATTCTCAAGCTGTTGCAACCAACCCCACCAACGAAATAGGGCAAATAGGGTCTCCCGAATGACTCTTCTGTCTTTGGAGCCGTGTTTCTTGTTGCTGCGGAAATAGTTCGCCAGCACCCGATCGGCACTCTGACGACTGTCGAGGATTTCGGTGAACAGTGTGTTGATGGTGTTGGCATAACTGGCGGCACGTTTTTGGGCCGGAGTCAGTGAAGGGCTTGGCGCGGTCAAAGGTTTCTCTGCATCAAGTAGGGATAGCAATGGCGCCAATATTAACAGAAGTGCCGTGGCCTGTCCCCGGCACCTTGTTTTGCTAATGTTTAACTAATGTTTACCACACTGCTCAGACTTAGCGGGTAACCATTTGCGCTATCTGTTTGGCCCGGTCTTCATCACTCAACTGGTCCCTGGACTCTGGGGTGACTATGCCTTTTTGACAGGCCGGGCGCTGGGCCAGCGTATCCAGCCAACGTTGCAGATGAGGCAGGCCTTGAATATCTATGCCGCTCCAGTCGTAGATCCGCACCCAGGGCCAGGTGGCCATATCGGCTATGCTGTACTCATCACCGGCCAGATAGGCATGTTTGGCCAACTGATTATCCATCACCTCAAACAGGCGCCGGCCCTCTTTTTGATAACGCTCTATCGCGGCCGGGATCTTCTCCGGAAAATAGCGGTAGAACACATTGGCTTGTCCCATCATGGGGCCTACGCCGCCCATCTGGAACATCAGCCATTGGATGACCTTGGAGCGATTCTTGGCATCAACAGATAAGAATTTCCCCGTTTTTTCAGCCAAGTAAAGCAAGATGGCACCGGATTCAAACACCACGAAATCATCGTTATCCCTGTCTATGATGGCCGGGATCCGGCCGTTGGGATTGATGGCTAAAAACTCGGGCTGTTTCTGTTCATGGGCACTGAGGTCCAGATGGTGTACCCGGTAGGGCAAGCCCATCTCTTCCAGGGCTATACTGATTTTAAAGCCGTTGGGTGTGGCGGCGGTATAGAGTTCAATCATGTGTGTCTCCTAGATTTTATCCTTGCTTTTATCCTTGTTTTGGCTGGCTTATTGCCTGGCGTTGTCCGGTTTGCTCATACCAGCTCTGCAGTACAGGGAAAGGCTGCAGTGAAATCTGCAGATTTTTGATGAATCCCAATAAGATATAGGCGGTAATATCGGCAATGGAGTAGTTTTCACCGGCCAGATAAGGGGATTCACTCAGGCGCTGCTCCAGCAGAGGCAGGAAAGATTCCAGACGCTTGCGGGATTCTTCGCCCCAGGCTTGAATGCAGGTTTCCCGGTCGCTGTAGATGCCGCTGATATTGCGAAATGCCTGAAAGGCAGGTAACAACCCCTGCAGTTCAACGATGCGCTGCCACATCTCCACCTTTGCTCGCTCCAGCGGCGTGCTACCAAAGAGCTTGAGCTCGGTAGGGAACAGCTCGTCGAGATAACGACAGATGGCCACAGACTCGCACAGATAACTGCCATCATCCAGCTCCAGCAGCGGAATGCGGCCATTGAGACTCTTGGCCTTGAATTCGGCCGAGAGATTTTCTCCGCCGCGAAGATCGACGTTTACCCGCTCGATATCTATGCCTTTCTCCGCCATGAAAATACTGACTCTGCGGGCACTTGGGGTAGGTCCGAGTTCATACAGCTTCATCTATCTTTCTCCATCTGTCTTGGGCCGTTTTGCCCCTGTATGAGGGAAGGTGCGAATAAGTCCTCGCGGCACTCTGGCTTACACAGCAATTGGCATTCAAGGCATCTGACTGAAGGCATGCCGGGGCCTGTCGAAGTCGGATAACGCAGAGAGCCGATTGTTGTGCAAGCCCCGAAGGGCGTGGCTTACAAGCCTGCCTGCTGTGTTGTGCTTCTTGCAAAGGACTAGGGCCATTTGCTGCGAGCCACGCCTTGCATCCAGGCTTGTAAGCCGACGCAGAGCACGCATGGGACTTGTTCGCACCTTCCTTAGTTATTTTCCCTGGCTTGGCTGTCAGGAAAATGTACTCAAATCTTTTTCGGAACGATCGTTTAGGTTAGACTTTAGGGGATATCAGAACGATCAGTCAAGAATTAATTTGGCTAAATATACAGCACGTCATTCGCTGGAAACGCTTGGGAGCAGTATGGCAAGAAGTTGCAATTTTGACCGGGAAGATAAGCTGAAATTGGCAATGGAGCTCTTTTGGCAAAAGGGTTATGCCGCCACCTCAGTAGCGGATCTGGTCGAGCATCTGGGGATCAACAGATTCAGTCTCTATAACACCTATGGCGACAAGCTGAATCTGTACCGGGAGGCGCTGCGTCTGTATCTGCAGCAAAACTCTTTGCCAGCGCTCGACAGCCTGCGTGCCGAAGGCGCAGGGTTACAGCAGGTAATTGATTACCTTGAACAGTTTGTGGCCCTGCAGCGAGAGCAAAAATACGGCTGTTTCCTGCAAAATGCGCTGCTGGAGATGAGCCTGGAGGATGCTGTCGTACAGCAAGAGAGTCGGCACTTGTTTGACTCCATCAAGGAGGCGTTTGCCAAGGCGTTGACCCACGCCAGAGAGCGCGGCGAGCTTAACAGCGACAATACCGAGGCGCTCGCAGCCTGGTTACTGCTGCAACTGCAGGGAATTCGGGTGCTCGGCAAGGCCGGTTTGCATCAGGAGTTGCAGCAGGCACTGAGTGTGATGCGCGCTCAGCTTGGACGTTGAGCCAGATTGTACCTGGGCGGTTTAAGCCCGGGTACGGCAATCAATAATCCAGGAACAGACATCAATAATCCAAGTCCAGGGCGAAACACAGATAACGCATCAACGCCTGGGTGTGTTGGAACTCACTGGCACAGAAGTCGACAAAATCGCTGCGACAAACCTGCTCTTTTGTCAGCATCTTAAGCGCCACATAGTCTTTGCGTTTCAACTCGTTTATCAATGGGTGGCTTTTATCGAACCCCTTGGGGGGCCGCACCAGGCTGTCACCGTCCATCGTAAACCCCTGGCGCTGTAATTCCTCCAACGCCTTGCTGTAGGCGCGTGGGTTGTCGTCGATACATTGCCTGATGGCGCCGAGCACCTTGGATTCGGGGCGCCAGATCCCGGCAGCGATAAAGCAGCCATCGTTGGCCAGATGCAGATACAACCCGGGAGCGTGAACATCCTTACCCTGAAAATGGCGAAACTGGATCCCGACATTGAGCTTGTAGGGCGACTTGTCGTGACCAAAGCGAGTGTCCCGCTGTGGTCGCATCAAACTGCCTCCGACCTTCTTGGCGACCGCCGTCAATCTGGGAGACAAGGCCTGAATAGGCTGCTGCATCTGTTCAATAAATGTCAGTGCCGGCCCCCTGAGCAGGGTTTCATATTCGTCCTGATGTTGCTTGAACCAGGCTCTGTCGTTGTTGTTTTCCAGCCGGGTCAGAAAGGCAAAACCTTGTTCGCTGAAGCTCATCTTTATTCTCCATTTTCTTCACGGCGATATCTCAGGTGAAAGCCTGTTGTGAGTCAAGTGGTTTTACATTTTTAAAACAAAGATAACCAAATTGGATCCTGTGTAAATATCGGTGAGAATAATTCTCATTTGCCAGCTTGATTCTTATAATGCCGCCTTATTTTTAAGGGGAGATGATAGATGACAAGCGAACAATCCCGGCGAATGGCGCCGAGCGGCAAGCTGCCATTACTGCTGTGTGCCTTGGCGCCCTGGCCCTTGCTGGCCGCCACTTCTCAGCCGCTCAAGAGTGGTACCAGTGTGCTGGGTGAGCCTAAGGTGGAAGCGATAGAGATCATAGAGGTACGTGGCCAGCCTTTTCGTCGGGAACTGACGCTGACCCGTCCGGGCGAAGCCTTGGTGACATTGGAGGACATAGAGGAGCAACAGGCGGGAAACTTTGCCGAAGTGCTGGACACTGTGCCCGGCATCACTCTTGATGGCGGCCCCCGTAGCGGCGGTGAGAAAGTCAATGTTTGGGGCTTTGGTGAGACAGAAGATCTCAATGTCTATGTCGACAACGCCCCGGTCGGGTTTGAACAGTATCGCTACGGCTCTTTCTTTATCGACCCGGATATGGTCAAGCGAATTGAGGTGATCAAGGGCGCCCACGATCCCCGCTCCGGCAATGGTGGTTTCGGTGGCTCCATGTATGTGGTGACCAAGAGTGCCGATGATTTTCTGGATTACGGCAAAAAATTGGGCGCCAGAGTCAAGGCCAGCTATGCCGATAACAACGGCTTGGAGACTTACACAGGTACGCTTTATGGCCGCTTGAACTCAGGGCTGTCGGCACTTGTTAACTACAGCTATAAAGATGCTGGCGATCTTGAGCTGGGCAACGGCCAGGTGTTTCGTTTCTCAGGTTATCGGCAAAACAACCTCCTGGCCAAGCTGGATTATGAGCTGGGGGCGCACAAGTTGTCTTTGAGCTATACCTCCTACGATGATGAAGGCCGTAAACCCTGGGCCAACCGTCGCGGCGAAATGCCCACTGTATCTGAGTTCAATATCAAAAAGTACGGCTCTTTTGAGGCGGCAGAATACGCCAATACCGCCCTCAACAGTTACAAAGACCGCACAGTTTCACTCAACTACCGTTATACACCGGCCAGTCCGCTGTGGGATCTGCAATTGGCGCTGTCCAGCAGCAGTAACGACAGGCACTGGGTAAGGCCCCAGATAGCCTTCGATAAGATGTTTGTTTCTGTAGGTAACTTTGGCCACGAGTCCTGGCTCGAATACGACAGGGACTTTATCGATATCAACAACACCAGCCAGTTGGGTGACCACTTGCTGACTGTGGGGCTGCAGTACCGCTCGCTCGATCGCCGCTCACTGGTATTCAACAAGAGTTATCAGAACAAGGCGGAGAAAAACTTCGGCCTGTACACGCCTTACTATCAGCCTGGAGGTCGCCAGGATACCTACGCTTTTTATATCAGCGACAGCATTGCCCTGACGGACAACCTCATCCTAAAACCATCGCTGCGGTTCGACAGTATTTACAGCATAGGCCATGGCAATCTGGCGCCGGATTACAACGACCCCAGTGTCGGCCATGACTTTTCCTCTACCCGCCACAGCGGTTGGTCGCCAAGGCTTGGGCTGGAATACCGTCTCGGTGATGTCAGTTTCCTGACCCTGGACTATGCCTATAGCCTGCAGGCACCTGTGGTGGATGAGATTTATGCGGTGCAATATGCCAAGGCCAGTAGTGCTCAGGCGACCAGTCGCGGGGTAGATGTCGAGCGGCTGCACGCCTATAAGCTTGGGCTGAGCAGCGCCTTTGATGGGGTCTTCGCCGGCGATGACAGGCTCTCGACCCAACTGACTCTGTATTGGAATCAGGGAAAACAGGATATCGCCCAGCGCAAAGGGCTCTGGGTCGACAAGAGTCAGCCATTTGAGAGCGGTTATGTGAATCTCGACGGCTACCATATCTACGGTGGCGACTTCGAGGCTCAATACCGTTGGCACGATTGGTTTGCCGACTATACGGCTTCCTATACCCGCGGCAAGCACAGCGGCAGCCTGCGTGACAGCAGTGGCAGGGATGAAAACCTGGCAGACATTCCTCCGCTCAATATGCGTCTGCACCTGGGGTATTACCTGACTCCCGAGCTGTCGCTCTCCTGGCGTGGCAGTTGGTATGATGCGCAGCAGAAGGTGCCGGAAGAGGGCCTGTTTGTCAGCGATAGACCGAGCCAGGCCTATTTTCTGCAAGACTTGTATCTTGCCTTCCAGCCGGAAGATATGTTGCAGGGGCTTGAGCTGAGGCTGGCGCTGCGTAACTTGACAAATCAGTATTACAGTCCGCATCTGGCCGATGGCATTGCGGCTCAGGGACGGGATATTCGCCTCAGTCTGGCGTACCAGTTCTGATAAAACCCCAGTTATTTTGTGCTTTTGTGAGCTGCAAACCTGATCAAGCTCTGATTTTGCGGCATAATGTGCGTTTTGCCTGACCGAAGAATATTAGTAATGACTTCAGAAACTGAACTGCAAAGCCGCTGTGGCGGGAAATGTGAACTCTGTGGAGCCGAAGGCGCTCTGTCTGTCTACGATCTGCCTCACTCGGGTGATCGCACCGACGGTGACATCATGATCTGCGCTACCTGTGAAGGTCAGATTGCCGCTCCGGACACCATGGATGTTAACCACTGGCGTTGCCTGAACGACAGTATGTGGAGTCAGGTTCCTGCCGTACAGGTAATGGCTTACCGCATGCTCAAGCGCCTCAGTGGCGAAGGTTGGGCTCAGGATCTGCTGGATATGCTTTATCTGGAAGACGATCTTAAAGCCTGGGGCGATGCCGAGTCTCTGGCGGCCGACAGCGATGATTCGGCGCCGACACTGGACAGCAATGGCACTCAGTTGGCCGCCGGTGATACCGTAGTGATTATTAAAGATCTCAACGTGAAGGGCACCAGCTTTGTGGCCAAGCGTGGCACCGCCGTGCGTAACATAGCTCTGACCAACAACCCTGAGCATATCGAAGGCCGGGTCAATGGTACCCGCATCGTTATCCTGAGCTGCTATGTGAAGAAATCTTAAGCGGAGCTGTTCGCCTCTTCGCTGATTAATGCAGTTAAAAAACGCCGCAGAAATCGATTTCTGCGGCGTTTTTCATTTCAGGGCTTGGGATTTGTCGCACGCTGGAATATGATTCCTTGTTAAGAATCTTGTTATCGAGATAATTATGTCGCAGGAAGAGCTGAAAACACAAACCCACAAGCCACAAGCCAAAGATATCAAGGATGGCGTAGACACCATAGTCAGTCAGTGGCTGGCCGCCGGTGTTACTGATGATCTGCAACCGATGGAAGTCTTTGGTCGCCTGGCCAGAATACATAAGCATATAGAAACCGAAATCCTTCGCTGCCATGGCGAGTTCGGTCTGCGTCAGGGGGAGTTTGATGTACTGGCAACCTTGCGTCGCAGCGGTGAGCCTTACACTCTGACCCCGGGGCAATTGCACCAGAGCATGATGCTGACCTCAGGCGCCATGACCAGCCGTTTGGATAAGCTGGAGCAGAAAGGGCTCATCTGCCGCAGTCACTGTACCGAAGACCGTCGGGCGGTGAATGTACAGCTTACTGCCGAAGGCAAGGCCAAGGTGGAGGCCGCACTGCCGGCCCATATGGCGGCTCAGCAGCAGTTGCTTAAAGGGATCTCGGTCAAAGACAGGCAAAAACTGGCTGCGCTGCTCAAGGGCTGGTTGGGTGAACTTGAGTCCTGAGCCTGATGAGCTTCCGGTGCAGACGACCGCGATGATCCGCCCCGGCAAGCCGGGGATTAAAAAAGAGCTGGCCTTTAAGTGACTTCAATCCTCCAGAGGGCGCAGATCCGCCACCAGATAGACCAAACACAAGCTGTTCAGTGGCATTACAGGGTTACTCCAGATCATCCGGGTGTGGCGTCCGGCTTCACCGAATACCGCCAGCAGCAGATCCGAGGCGCCATCCAAGGCTCTGGGGTGGTCGAAAAAGCCGTCGGCGACATTGAGCACTCCCTCGAGGCGGATAATCTGTTTTATCCGTGAGAGGTTTCCCAACGCCTGTTGCAATTGGGCTATGGCGTTGAGCGCCGCCAACTGACAGGCGGCATAGCCATCCGACAATTCCAGATCTACCCCTAGCCGACCCTGATACTTTATCTTGCCCTCTTCAAAGGGAAACTGGCCTGAGGTCAGTAGTTGATGGCCGCTGATCACTACAGGCTCGTAGTTGCCGAGCGCCGAAGCGACCCGGGGCAGACTCATTCCCATGGCGTTGAGCCGCTGCTCAGGTGTGTCATGCATCATGATTCGATTCCTCACAGGTTTGACGACGCCAAAGGGGAGACAGCCATTGGGACAGGATAACCGGATGAGCACTCAGCCAACGTCCGGCAGCTTCTTCTGCGCTAAGGCCTTCGCGGTTGATGGCATAGTCCAGCTCGGCAATGTCCCTATTGAGCATCCGAATATTATCCAGCACCCGCAGCTGAGCCTGAGTAAAGTGACCGGCGGCATTTTCTGCCAGCAAGAGTACGGCGCGATCTTTTCCACCCAGCAGACCTTTTGGATCCTTGAGTTCCCGTATCTTGTATTTATGATGCAAAAACTGGGGTTGCCACAGGGGCACCACGGCCCAGGTCTTGTGTTGCAGTGCATCCTCAAAGGCGTCGAAACATTGCTGCTCAGTGCCGGTATGGAACTCATAGCCGGCCCGTTGCAGACCATAATCCTGCATCATCTGTTTTGAGAAACGGCTGATGCCGGCACCCGGGCCAATGCCTTGAATGTGGCGGCGCATTTTCTTCAACACGTCTGGGCGCAGTAGATCCGTCACCGAATCCACTTGCTCTTGCGGCACATACTCTGGCACGCCCCAGAGGGCATAGGGTTCATAATGCAGCCCCAGTTCCCGCACCTCTAGATTTTGCCTGACCTTATCCAGATAGATGCCGTGGCTGTGGGGTAACCAGGCGGAGCAGAGCAGATCAAGCTCGCCCCGGCCCAGGGCGTCGAAGTTGGCCTGATGATCGGCAAAACTCAATTGCACCGATTTACCCATGATATCCAGCACATGGACAACAATGGCGGCAGTGGCCCGGTGAAAGCTGAGATTGGTGACTCCCAGCCGCAGCGGCGTTTCCTGTGATGCTGAAGTGACTGCTTGGTTTGGTATCGGGTTTGGCATGGGGTTTCTCCTGTCAAAGGTATTGCCGTTAGGATCAGCGAAATCTCAGCTTGGGCATGGCTTCTCCCAGGACCTTATTGTCCGGTGAGAAGGGAAAAATCATCTCGACGGTAATGCCGTTGGGGTCTTCCAGAAACAGTTGATGTTCAAGAATTTCAGGAACCTGCCGCTCGCGAAAATGCAGCTCAAGTGCAAGCAGTTTGTGCTGCATGGCACTTAGGTCTGCGCCGCGAAAGGCCAGATGATCCACGACGCCGGAGCCATTGGTGCTGCGCCTTTGTCCCAGGTAGGCCTCGAGTGCCGGGTTTTGCTCGGCGGCCACCAGATGCAGCACAGGTTTGTCTGCGGCATACAACCAATGGCCCGGAAAGGCGAACGCAGGGCGGTAGCCCTCGCTCAAGCCGACAACCCGGCAGTAGAAATCTCGGGTCTGCTGCAGCTTACTGCTGCGCAGTGTGTAGTGATCCAATCCCTGAATATTCATGATGGACTCCTTGGTTTCAGTTTCCTGCTACACCGGCGCTCAAAGGTTTGAAGCGGAAGATGTAGTAAGGGGGTTGGTTTTCGGCCTTGCCATCGTTCAGTGGCGCAGACAGCGGCAGCTGTGCGGCGGCGCTGTAGAGGAAGCCATCGGCACCCAGGCTGACACCGTCTGGCCAGATCATTCTCGGATCTGTGGCAAAGGGGCGATACTCACGACTGCTTGCCGGAATAATGCCGATACGGCGCTCGCCGACTTCGGTGAGGTAGAGATTGCCGTCGACATCTATGCTCAGGCCGCCGTTATTGGGTTTGTGGGCCCAAAACTGCACCTGATTGGCCAGCACGCTTGCCGGCAGGGAAGGATTGGCCAACGCCAACATGGGGATCCGGTACAGTTCCCCCTTGTTGAGCGGGGCAAAGTAGAGCCACTCTTCATCTTTATCCATGGCAATACCATCGACGCCCACATAAACGGGAATCGATTTCTGCCCGGCTGTGCCGGCATCTATCACTATCGGGCGCTTGGTGTCAGGCATCACGCTCGGATGGCCCTGCAGTACCCGGCGGCTCTGGCCTGTTTTGAGATCTACCACTACCAGAGCAGCCTTGTCGCCCACAGGCCCGGTGGCAATACCTTCATCGGCGATAACAATCAACTGATGCTTGGGGGATATCAGTAAGTCATTGTGCTGCGACTCCGGCAGGGATACAGGTGATGGCAAGTGGATAATCCGCTCCAGCTTGTCGGTATTGCTGTTCCAGGCCACCAGTTTCGGGGTGACTCTGGGGCTGGCCTGGCCCGAGTCCAGCAACCAGACAATGCCGTTGGCATCGGTACGCAGACCAAGAACCCAGTTGAGGCAGGTATCGGGATCTTTCTGGCTGCCGTCGGCGCGGACACAGCCTTGCCAGTCGCGGTTTGGAAATGGTTTGCTGCTGCCATCGGCGAGGATTTCCGCCACCTTGGTTTCAGGCTCGTAAAAGGGGTGAAAACTCACCAACATACGCCCGCTAGGCGTGAAGCTGATACCACCGACAGCCTGCTCTGTAGTGCGGTAAACCTGAACTTGGCTCTCAGAGAATTGTGAAGCGGGTGCCGCGGCGGCTGAGATACCAAAGGAGACCAGTGCGCCGGCCAGCAGGGTAGACAGAGTCAGGAGTTTCATTGGGTTGACTCCTTTCTTGGGCCGGCCAGCAGCACGAGTTCGCTCTTGGCCAGAGTGTGTTGCCAGAGGAAGAAGCCGGTCAGCGCCGCTGAATAGTCGGGTTTTACCGGCAGTTTGGCCACATCCAGCGCATGGACTGTCCACTTGTATCTGTGCTGACGCCCCTCGGGTGGGCAAGGGCCGAAGAAACCGGGTTTTCCCAGATCTGTGTTTGACTCAATGGCGCCTTCCGGTAAGGGGCCGCCATCTTTGCCGCCCGGCAGGCTGTGGACATTGGCGGGAATGTCATATACCACCCTGTGCCAGAAGCCTGAACCTGTGGGAGCATCCTGATCGTAAAAGGTGATGGCAAAACTCTTGGTTCCTGCCGGCGCATTTTGCCAGTCCAGCCTGGGCGCCAGGTTGGCACCGCTGCAACCGAATTGGTTCCAGTAGTAGTCTGCCGGTATGACTCGATTGGCCGTTAATGAGCTTTTCAGTTGTAAATCTGCGCCATGGGCCAAGGGTTGTAATGCCAGAGCACCAAGCCCCAAAAGGTATCCGATACCGTATTTCATGGTGTAATATCCTTTAAATTAAAGTGAATTTGGTTGATTGGCGTTATCATAGAGAAAAGCTTTCCTGGGATAAGCGGGCAGCCGTTGGCTTTAGTTTCAAAAATTTTTTGAAAAAGGCGGTTTTGACTGAACCCGGGCTGACAGGAATTCAGATCCCGGCTGCGGCCATTAGGCTTTGGGGTTAAGGTAAGTCTGTGTGCCGATATGGCCGGGTGTGTGTGTTAACGGGATGGATTATGAAGCTGTTTATTCGTGTGGCTGTAGTGTTGGGGCTGGTGTTTCTGGCGGTGATCGCTCTTGGGATCTACAGGTTCAACTTCACCGAGGATGACCTCTATGTCAGGGAAAACGATATGGTGCGTCCACTGGCTGAATTCGATGGCGGGGCCAAGGGGGTGATGAAGCGGCTGTTCAGTCTGGATACCCGAGAACAGTTCAGGATCCGTTTGCCGGACAGCAATAAGTCAGTCACTCTTACCGGCTTTAAGGAAGAGCAGCATCTGGCGTTTGGCGAATATCAGGATGAAGTGGTTCGTGGGGAGGTGTTGCTCGATTACCGTAAGCTGACCCCTTTAAACTTGCCCGGCAATGCCGAATCCATGCAGTTTGTTGTTCCGTTCGCGGTGACAACCCAGGGCTCAGGTGTGTTCTGGTATTTGGGCATGTTCAGATTTGACTATCAAACCGGCGCCATTGCGCATCTGGCCAGCCAGTTTCTCGGCGACCGGATTGAGATTGAAGCCATTACCCCCAAAGAGCCGTTCGACCCGCCTTACAGCGTGACTCTGGCGCTGAAGACCCGCACCCAGGAGCAATCCATGGCCGAAGCGCCGGGCGAGTATATGGAACGCACTTTCTTTGTGACGCTTACCTCGATTCTGCCGTCTTCTTCCCAATAGGCGCCCGACTGAATGAGCCATGAATCTATGTCTCATCAGGCCGCTTTTCAGGCGCTGACAGACTTTTTCCTTGAGTTGGGGCTTGAACCCAGTGCTTTGGCGCCACTCTTGGATAAGGCTCAGCTGAAAAGTTGTCAGGCAGGTGAGGTGCTGCTGGCACAAGGTGGCAAACAGCAGTCGGGCTTTTTATTGCTCAATGGGCTGCTGCGGGCCTGCCACTATCTGAGTGATGGTCAGCAGCGCTGCAAAGAGTTCTATTTCCCTGGCGAATTTTGTCTGCTTTACAGCAGTTTTCTCAGTGCTGAGCCTGCCCGTTATCAACTTGAGGCACTGGAAAACAGCACTCTGGTGGTTGTGCCCCTGAGCCTGTTTGAGCTTGGCGGGTTTCAGCGCGCCGAGCTTTCATTGCTGCGTGCCCAGTTGCGCTACAAGGAGCAGAAAGAAGCTTTTCTATTACTCAAGTCGCCAGAGCAGCGCTACCTGTGGTTAAAAAATCATTGGCCACACTGGATAAGCGCCCTGAGCCAGGTGCAGTTGGCCAACTATATCGGCATCACCCCAGAGAGCCTCAGCCGTATTCGCCGGCGTCTTAACCTAAGTTAATGCCATCGCCTCAATGGCACAGCACAATAGCGGCCGGTTTCAATCTTCCGGGATACTGTGTTGTCCATTTTTGTTATTTCACAGCTGTTGGTCACTCTGGCGCTGTTCAGCGATCTTTTGTCATTCCAGTTCAGGCACAGGCGCGCCGTGCTCGCTTGTCTGGTGGTGTCGGGCCTGCTGATCTCGGCGCATTTTATCTTGCTCAACCACTGGAGCCCGGCCATTTTAATGTTGGTTGCCAGTGTCAGATTCTTTGTCAGTATCTTCACCGTCGACAGACGTCTGATGTGGCTGTTTATGGCCGCTTCGGTCACGGCCGTGGCTCTGAGTTTCAATCAATGGCTCGATCTTTTGAGTCTGGCCGGCAGTTTGTTGCAGACCAGGGCGGCCTTTTGCCGTGATGACAAACGATTAAGGGAGCTGATGTTCATCGGCAGCGGTTGTTGGCTGCTGAATAACATCCTGTTGGGTTCGCCGATGGCGGTATTAATGGAGTCTGTGTTTATCGGCAGCAATCTGTTGGGATACTACCGTTTCTATCTGCGCCGCAAAGGCTCTGCGCCCGTACAAGGGGGCTAATTCATGCGCGCCTTGCCACCGATAATCTTGAATGCAGGCACGCCGCGGATCAGTGCCTGACGGGCGAAGACCTGGCCGCAGCCGGGGCAGGTACAGGGCGTTTGCGTATGATCTGTCAGGATCCGTTCGACAAAACATTTAACCAAGGCGCCTTTGCCGCCCTTTCGATATTTGAACAGTTTTGCCTTGCAGCCGCAGCAGATGATTTCCACCGTCTGTTGCGGTCCTTTTTTATTGGGCTTACTCACTTGCCCGGCAGTTCGGTTTCCAGCTCAATATCAGTGCAGCCCTTGGGGCAGCGGATGCTGGCAAGCTCTGAGGTGGATTTTGCCGGTGGCAGGGTGGCACTCAAGGCTTGTTGGCATTTAGGGCAGGGCACTTTTTTACCGGCCAGCAGTTGTTTGATCAGATTTTTCTGCGCCTTGAAGGACTGGGCGCTGCTTTGGTTGATATTGGAAAAGTCGGCGGATTGAGCTGTCATAGGCAGTATCTGAATTCGTCTGTTACGGGTAAATAAGTCTGCAGCGATTATAGCCTTGCCGGCGTGGCAAATAAAAGAGGGGCGCCTGGCGCCCCCTTTATCAATGCAGCTTGAGGTGGGGATGGATTATCCGGGTTATCCCCTTGGCAAACATCAGCAGGGTGCCCTTGACCACGCCGTGCAGCTCTATCAAATGGCGGCGATAGAGAGAGGTATAAACAAATCTGGCTATCTTGCCTTCGACCATGACGCCTCCGCCAATGAAAGACATCAGGTTGCCGACCGTGTGGAAGCGTGACAGGTTCACCAGTGAACCGAGATCCTTGTAAAGGTACTCTTTCGAGGGAGTTTTGCCGCCGAGCATGGCTATGATGTTATCCGCTGTCATCAAGGCCATCTGCCTGGCGGCCTGGCCCCTTGGCGGCACCCAGCTGCCGTCCGGCTGCGGACAAGCGGCACAGTCCCCAATGGCAAAGATATGCTCATCCAGCGTGGTTTGGGCATTGGGTTTGACCAGCAGTTGATGGATATGATTGCTTTCCAGGCCGCCAATGCCGTGGAGAAACTCAGGCGCCTTGACCCCGGTGGACCAGATCACCATATCGCTCGGGATCTCTTCGCCTTCACTGGTAGTCAACGCCTTGGCCGTCACCTGGGTGATACGGGTATTGGTCATCACCCGGACTCCCAGAGTGCTCAGTTCTCTGGCGACTGCCGCCGAGATCTCTTCCTTTTCCACCTTGGGCAGTATTCGTTTGTCGGCCTCAATCAGGGTGACTTCCAACAGGCTGGTATCTATCTTGTAGCCAAAGCCCTTGAGCTGATCCACTGCGTGATGCATTTCGGCCGACATCTCCACCCCGGTGGCACCGGCGCCGACGACGGCGATTTTGATCTTCTCATCCAACTGTTGATGGCTGGCATAACGCATAAACTTGTTCAACAAGCGCTGGCGGATGGCCATGGCCTGTTCTGTGTTGTCGAGGAAGACGCAGTGTTCCCGCACCCCGGGAATATTGAAGTCGTTGGCGATACTGCCGATGGCAACCACCAGATAGTCATAGTCGATGCGCCGTGATGGCAACAGTTCTTCACCTTTGTCATCACAAATGGGCGCCAGTATCACTTGCTTGGCTTTGCGGTCTATGTCCGTCATGGCGCCTTGCTGAAAGTGATAGCCGTGAGCGGCTGCGTGACTGCGGTAACTGATGGCATCAACCCCGACATCCAATGCGCCTGTGGCGACCTCATGGAGCAGGGGTTTCCAGACATGGCTGTCGGCGACATCGATAAGCGTGACTCTGGCCTTGGCTTTGCGGCCCAGTTTATGGCCCAGTTTGGTGGCGATCTCCATACCACCGGCGCCGCCGCCGACGATGACGATATTGGCTAACTCGTGCATTTAATGGCTTTCCTGTTGCAGATTTAAAAACAAATTCTGTTATTCCGGCGGGCGAACTCGTTCGCCCTGATTTGCATCAACCCCGCAAGGCCTGAATGATTGAGATCTTTAGACTTTGGCCCGCGGTGGAAAGTCTAGCAGTGGCAGGGTTTGCCAACAATTGGCCTAAAAATGGATTATATTTGGGGTAAGTTTGAGTTTTCTTTTATTAGCTTTTGAAAAATAAGGAAATGATTTTCTCAGAAATGATATTATCTATCGGATTTGTGCCGGAATGAATTGAATAACTGTGATCTATCGCCGTTGTCCGTAGTAAATCTGTGAACTGGCGCTTGTTTGGCCGTATCTTTACCAGTAGATGACAAGGATACGGCCAATTGAGAGCATTGCCTATGGAAGCTTGATTGACTCAGGGGTAATCGGCTCCAGGGCGGTTCAACCAAGGCTTTCCAGGCGAGCCTGACAGTCTTGATATATGTGCTCCACTATCTCTTCGACAGAGGTGTCTTTGGTGCACTTGTCCATAAAAACTTTGAGCGTGACCAGGGCATGGCCGCTGGGTTTTAATCTCTCGCTGATCATAGCGAAGTAAGCCTCCTCCTTTTCAGCCTTACGCACTACTATGTTCTGAAAACAAAATACCCTGTTACCAGAGTGAGCATGCCACTTGCTGAGTCGGTCGAGGGCGATTTCTGCCGAGTGATTGATTTCGATGTGATTGCGCCATGTCGCTTCGGCGCTCTGATCCTGATAATGGGGGCAACGAACTGTGTAATTGATTATCTGGGTAATGGCTGTCATAAGGTATCCTGCCTGGTTGATTCCTGAATTTATCATAGGGGCTGAACTAACAATCGGCCACTGTGACAAGGGTTACAAACGCGGGGTGTACTCCTTATTGCTTGTTGCTCTTAATCTCATTTAGCCTGTATTCGACAGAAATAAACCGGGGACAGATCTCAAAATTTAGCTGTTGCCGAATAACCGTTGAAATGCTGAGCTGATGGGCTTGGAAGCTTGAAGAGAGTGGTAACTGAAAGAGAAGAGGCCCGCTCGGTGAGCGGGCCTCTTGTACAGCTTTCTCATTGCAGGGAAAAAGCAGACTGTGAAATTATATTACACATGTATCAAAGTGCGTTAGTGAAAATTTGGCAAATTTCCTCGTGAGTCGCCTGTTTGGGGTTGGTAAAGCCGCAGGCGTCTTTCAGAGCATTCTCTGCAAGCACAGGAATATCTTCGGCTTTTACTCCAATTTTTGTCAGGTTTTCAGGGATTTTTACTGCCGCAGCCAATTCTTTAATCGCCTTGATAGCTGCCGCAGCACCCTGTTCATCGCTCATGGCACTGACATCAACACCCATGGCTTTGGCAACATCTTTCAGTCTTGGAGCCGCGACCTGAGCATTGTATTCCTGCACATAAGGCAGCAAGAGTGCGTTACAAACGCCATGGGGCAGATCGTAGAAACCACCCAACTGGTGCGCCATGGCATGTACGTAACCCAGGCTGGCGTTGTTGAATGCCATACCGGCGAGGAACTGGGCGTATGCCATCTGTTCACGGGCCTGGATATTGTCACCATGCTCTACCGCATTGATCAGGTTGGCATGAATAAGCTCAATAGCCTTGATGGCGCAGGCATCAGTGATTGGATTGGCGGCGATGGAAACATAGGCTTCTACCGCGTGAGTCAGGGCATCCATACCGGTTGCCGCTGTCAGGCTGGCAGGTTTTTTCAGCATCAGCTCAGGGTCGTTGACCGAGATGATGGGGGTTGTGTGCTTGTCGACAATGGCCATCTTTATATGACGGCTTTCATCTGTGATGATGCAGAAGCGGGTCATTTCACTGGCGGTACCGGCGGTTGTGTTGATAGCCACCAGCGGCAATTGGGGCTTGGTGGACTGATCCAGGCCTTCGTAATCTTTGATGGAGCCACCATTGGCTGCAACCAGGGCAATACCCTTGGCGCAATCGTGTGGTGAACCGCCGCCCAGGGAGATCACGAAGTCACAGTCGTTGGCGCGCAGTAACTCAAGGCCCGCTTCCACGTTACCAACGGTTGGGTTGGGTTGAACGCCATCGAATACAGTGGCGGTAATGCCTGCCTGACCCAGCTTTTCGGCGATCTGTCCCACCAGACCTATGCTGACCAGCGGTTTGTCTGTCACTATCAATGCCCGTTTGAATCCCAGAGTCTGGATATCACCGATAGCATCGTCTACAGCGCCCTGACCCAGGACGTTTACTGAAGGGATAAAGAATTTAGCAGCCATAAGTTCACCTATATATGCTGTTGAAAATGAAATCTGTATCTCTCTCTTGGTGTCAAATTACCAACTCATCCGACCAAAAAGTGTGAGGCAGCGCCAAGAACTGCGCCGAAAAGAAGGAAAATTAAGAGAAAGTTGAAACTAAGTGACATAAAAGCTGTTTTTATGACACAGATGCAGATAACGCCTTTCTTTCCATGATGGCAGCGGCTCCCACGGCCACCATATTACCCCTTAATACTTGTAGGGCCATTAGCCGAAAGCATGGAATTCTCGCGGATGGGGCGGGGAATTGCACCTTATGCTTGCCAGTAATATCGGGATATTGGGAAGTCAGGTTTACATTTTGGGTTGAACAAAATTTAAGCGATTAATTTGTGCCATAGGTTCATGCTCTCTATCTGACCGCCTATTTGGGTATTGAGATGCAGACGGCCGCCATAGCGGTAATCTGCCGCGGCAAAGGTGCGGTTCATACCAACGGAAACGGCTCTGGCTATGGTATAGGCGGTTCGGTAGCCCTGGTGGAATATTGCTTGTTCCATATGTGCGAGCAAGGCTCTGGCGCAGCCTTGTCCGCGGGCCTGTGGCAGAGTGGCGAAGTCAGTCATCTCTGCACTGAGACTCTTGGGATCTTTTTCGGCCGAAGCCAGGGCTATTAGTTGCCCTTGCCGGCGGATCCCAAAGTAGTCGACGTCACTGGCCATGTTCTGCCGTAAAAATTCCGGATCCTCAATGGGGAAGGGGTAGCTGGGAAACACCTCGCTATAGAGCCTGGCCATCTGCGGCAGATCCTCTTCGCGGCAGCGACTGACCTCGGCCGCTGAATGGAATTCAGGCTTGATATCCGCCCTGGCGCGCTCCAGCAGGGTATCCAACTCCGGCATGGTGCGAAACTGCCTGGTTTTGTCCTGGTAATGGGCGAGAAATACGGCGTCCTGGCTTTGATAAAAATTGGGGATTCTGGCTTCTTCGCTGAAACCATATGCCAAAAACAGACCGGCCTTGTGCTCAGGTAGCTTGGCGATGATTTTGCCGTAGCCATGTTGCAGCGCCAGGGCTCTCAGTGCATCCAGTAAAGGCCCGGGTTCGGCATTACCAAGGGAGATCAGATAGATGCGATCATTGGCCGGGCCATGCTGAATGTGGGCGCCGAGTAAGTTGAGTTGCTGATCAAATTGAGCTTGGGTCATGAGTGTGAACTGTCCTGATGCGAGGTGAGCCGGGGCTTGGGAGCTAGTTGGTGAATGATGTTGACCAGCACCAATAGACCGGCGGAGACCAAAATGCCATAGATACTGGGATCCAGACCGAGTTTAGCCAAGCCATCCGGCAGCTTGAGCAGCTCTGTCAGTAGCGCCAGCGCCGTGAGGCCACCTCCCAGCATGGCGCAAAGTGCCGCCGTGGAGCTGACTCTGGGCCAAAACAGCGCCGCCAGAGTCGGGACAAACAGTCCGGAAACCATAAAGGCATAAGCATAGAGAATGGCATCCAATACCTGCCTGGCCTGACTGGCGAGATAGATGGCTACCAGCCCCAGCAATAGAGTGGCAATCATCGACAGTCTCAGGGTGTTGTTCCCTCTGGGATCCAGCCCGAGCAGATCTTGGGTCAGGTTGCCGGATGCTGCCATCAGGCAACTGTCTGCGGTGGACATGATCGCGGAAAAATATGCCGCGATAATCAGCCCGGTAAAGCCCATTGGCAAGAGATCGCGGATCATCGCCGGCACCGCCATTTCACTGTCCATATGTGGCAACATGACTCTGGCGCACATCCCCAGTAAAACGCCGGATATCGCCATCAGGGGATATTCAAGCACCCCGGCCAGATACCAGGCGCGCTTAGCGGTGGCGCTATCTTTACAGGCAAACATTCGCTGATAGAGAGTCATGGCAATTAGCCACACAGGTGTGATGGTGAGTAGCCAATTGATGGCCGTGATGGGATCTATGGCGGTCAGTGACATATGGGATGGCGGCAAGTTGCGGCTCAGCCCCTGCCAGCCACCGACCTCGACCAGGGCGTAGGGCAGGGTAAAGCCAATCAAGCCCAGCAATAAAATGAGCCACTGGACGCTGTCGGTATAGATAACCGCCTTGAGCCCCCCAAATACAGTGTAAAGTATGGTGGTTCCGCCTATGGCCCAGAGCGCCAACTGCAGCGGCGGCAAGGCATCGAAGCCCTTGGGCAGCAGGGTCGCGGCCGCCAGTTTGGCACCGGCGAGGATCTGTGCGCCGGTAAACCCCAGATACCCGATACAGGAGATCAAGGCGGCCAACATGGCGACTCTGGCCCCGAATCTGTGTTTGAGCAGATCCGGATAGGTATAAAAGCGCTCGCCCTGCTCCAGACGTTTGACCCTGGGAATAACAAACACAGCAGATAACCAGGCCCCCAGCAAACCGGTAAACAGCAGCCAACTGCCCGCCAGCCCCATACTGAAGCCGAGACCGGCAAGACCTATGGAAAATCCGCCGCCCACATCCGTGGCGGCAATGGAAAAGCCTACGTGTCTGGCTTTGATATTGCGGCCACCGAGATAGTAGTCATCGCCGTCACTGTGGCGTTTGAAATGGAAGTACCCAAACCCCAGTAAACCTACGAGGTACGCCAGGAAAATCCCATAATCCAAAGGGTGCATGGATCACTCCTGTAGCAGGAATGATACGTCGGCGCTGCGCCCCTCAAAGTTGGTGGCTATCAGACGCTCGCCTTCCGGGCCTGTTTGCCTGCTGACATATTCCGGCTGCACCGGCATTTTGCCCAGGCCGCCGACGCCATCGACGATAAAGGTGGGAATTGCCGGGCCGGATACCCAGCCGCGGATGCCATGATAGATTTGCAGCATTCGCTGATAACTGACCTGAAACTTGCTGTTGCCCGGCGCCGGATCCATGGCATAGACGTAATAGGGACGTATGCCTATGGATACCAACTCCATCACCAGTTCCTGCATAGTGTCTATGCTGTCGTTGACGCCTTTGATCAGCACGCTCTGGTTGCCGAGCATGATGCCGGTTTCCCTGAGCATGGCGATATGTTTGCTGAATAAGGGGGTGATTTCTCTGGGGTGGTTCACTTGGGTGTTGATCAGTGTGACTCGGTTACGCTTCAGTACCCGGCACAACTCGGGCGTGACCCGGGTAGGAAGCTGCGCCAATAAACGGCTGCCGATACGCAGTATTTTCAGATCCGGTCTGGCCTCTCGGATCATCGACAGAATTTCATCCAGCTTGTCATCTGTGAGCAGCAAAGGATCGCCGCCCGACAGAAGCACGTCCTGCACCTCTGTATGTTGGCGCAGATACTCCACCGAGCGACGGATCCTGTCCATGGAGATCACGTTGAGCGGATCGGACACCATGCGTTTGCGGGTGCAGTGACGGCAATAGGAGCCACAGATGTTATGCACCAGGAACAACACCCGATTGGGATACCTGTGCACTATCGAGGTGCCTTCTGGCATCATGTCATCTTCCGCCAATTGATCGCCCATTTCATGGGGGGCGACCTCCAACTCATCCTGCTCAGGAACATACTGCAACCGAATCGGGCAGTTGGGATCATCTTTGTCCATCAGCTGGGCTATATAGGGGGTGATCCTGGCGGCAATCACTTCATAAACTTGGTCATCGACCGTGCGAATATTGTTGAATACCTGGGATAGTTGTTTGTCATTCTTAAAGCTCAGTGACAAGGTTTCCCGCCAGGAGTGATTGGCAACATCAAACTGCATCAGTGCCTGATGGCTGGAAAATGGCCGCTTCTCTGTGATGACTTTCAGTGGAATAGGATTTTCTTCGCTCTTGTACTTCAGGCTGGTGGCCGACATGGGGATAGTCCTTTTCTGATAATTAACACTCAACAATTAATTTGAGCTCTAATCGTTAGTTATCTAATGATTGCACTATGAGGTTTTTGTATCAACAAAAGATGAGCAATTTGTTGATCTGAAGTTGCATTTGTCGGCGGTGATATTTTTGAAAACTCAGCTATTGAGTCGATGGGCTATGAGTTTGCAGAGCTTTTCTGATAAGCTGGCGCCTTTCGGCTATTGGTGATTTCAGTAGCCCTTTTCGAACCAGTGTGAGTGGGAAGTATTCATGGAAAAGTATGAGCAGTTATTAATCTCGCTGCGCAAAGTGATCCGCGCCATCGACCTGCATTCCAGGCAGCTCAGTAAGCATTCGGGCCTCACCGGACCGCAGCTTATGGTGATGCAGAAAATCGCTTCCATGGGATCGCCGCTCGCCAAACAGGTGGCGACCGAGATCAATCTGAGTCCTGCCACAGTCACCACTATCATCGACCGTCTTGAAGCCAAGGGCTTGGTTATACGTCAGCGCAGCCAAACCGATAAGCGCAAGGTACACCTGCTGCTGAGCGAGTCCGGTGCTGCCTTGCTGGCACAGGCGCCCAAACCGCTGCAGGAGCACTTTATCAAGCGCTATCAAGCGCTGGAGGCCTGGGAGCAGAGCCAGCTCTTGTCGGCCGTGGAGCGGATTGCCACCATGATGGATGCCGAAGAGCTGGATGCCGCCCCCATGCTGTTGGTGGGACAAATTCAGCCGAGCGATGAGCCGGAAGCTGTGACTCCAAAGCAAACCAAGAGCTGAGTTTTCCTCTTTACAAGCGGGTCGCCGTCAGCGACCCCAAGATTGATTTCTGTCTGACCCCCGTTTTCAACCCCTGGTTGCCAATCCCGGCTTTTGTCGGCGATGTCTTGCACTCAATTGGTGAAAGATTGCACAGTCTTGAGTCATTGGTGCAACTCATTTACCTTTGGTGCCTTTTGCGAGACGCTCGCTCAACATCAGGGCGAATTTTCACAAGCTACTGAATTAAAATATTAAATACTTGTCACTTGGCTGACACACCTCTGTCTTATTGCTGTTATTTTGCCCTGGCATGCTATCTGCTCACAGGGAACTTAAGGTGATTGGCGTGGAGTGCTGAGATGGGACTGGAGAAGTTGCTGTATCTGCAAGGGATAGGGGACGGCTTCAGCGACAGCTATGGGCGTTTTTGCTCTACATCGGCCGGCACACGCAAACAGATCCTCAGCGCCATGTGTGGCCCTATACCCGAAGAGGCGAGCGAGCTCTGGATTGAGCGGCGGGTCTATCAGCTCGATGCCGAACCCTGGCAACAGCTGTTGCCTTCATTTCAGTGGTGCTATCTCGACAGTCTCGGTCTGAGGTTCAGACTCGAGTCGCAGTCTTTGCCATCCAAGGCGCTGCTGCTGACGCTGACGAGTGAACTGGGTGAGGAGTTTGTTGTCAGCTTTTCGGCGGCAGATTGCCCGGTGCGCGGCGATTATCGTATCGGTGAGCGCTGCTATCTTGAGCACGAGCTTAAACTGGACGAGGTTTCCGGCAACGGTGGCATCGCCCCCGGACTTGGCTACCACAGGGTGTCTTTGTCCATCATCGAGCGTGAGGGCGATGAGAGGCTGCTTGCTGCGGGCACCTTGATGGTGGCGCCAAGGCAGGCCTTCCAAGGCGTACTGCAAAAAAATACGGCGCGGCAAAACGAGCCTCATCGCAGGCCCTGGGGCGTCAGCGTGCAGCTGTTTTCGCTCTGGCAGGAGGATACTCCCGGCCCTGAGGCAATGGGCGATTTTGGAGCCCTGTTGAAGCTGATAACCCAACTGGCCCCCAAGGGGCTGGACTTTATCTTGCTCAACCCCCTGCATGCGCTGGCGCTCACTGAGGATGCCTCCCCAAGTCCCTACAGCCCAATAGACAGACGCCGCCTGCACCCCTTGTATATCTCGCCGCCGCTCTGCGCCGAAGGGACTGCACCAATCTGTGATGCTGAATCTTTTGCCGAGCAAACGGCCTTCAGCCCCTGGCTGGACTATGCCGCTGTCAGCCGTGATAAGTGTGCCCGCCTCAAAGCAATGTGGCTGCGTTTCAACGCTTTGCCCAAAGATGCTCCCAGGCGCCAGGGCTACGAAGGCTTTGTGCGCCTGGAAGGACTGGCGCTGCAGCACTATGCCCGGGAGCAGGCAAGTTTCGCCACCGGAGACTGGCCCGCAGATGCCGGCTTTTATCTCTATCTGCAGTTTGTTGCCGAAGAGCAGTTGGCTTTGTGTCAATCCCGCGCCATAGAAGCCGGCATGAGTATCGGCCTTATCCGGGATCTGGCTGTCGGCACAGTTGGCAGCGGCACTGAGGTGAGTCAGCATCAGAGTCAGTTTTGCCAAGGTGCCAGCATAGGGGCGCCGCCGGATGCCTTTGCGCCCCAGGGGCAGAACTGGGGGCTGACGCCTCTGGATCCCGTCGGTCTCAAGCAAGCGGATTTTAGCCATTTTATTGAGTTGCTGCGCACCAACATGCGCCACAGCGGTGCCATTCGGATAGATCACGTGATGTCGCTGTTTCGTCTCTGGTGGTGGCCGGCCGAGGCCGAAAACCAGATTGAAACTGCAGTCGAAACTGAGTCTGGCGAGCCTGAAGGCGCCTATGTCTATTACCCCTTCGATACCCTGCTGGCGATTCTATTGCTGGAGAGCCAGCGTGCCCGTTGCCTGGTGATTGGCGAAGACCTTGGGCTGGTGCCACCCCAAATCGTAGCGCCACTTAAGCTTGGCGGGCTGTACTCCAATGAGCTGTTCTATTTTTGCCGTGAGCAGCAGGATTTCCCTGAGTTTGGTGGATTTCGGCCGCCAAATGACTACAAGCCAAACGCCATCATGATGCTGAGCAACCATGATGTAGCGCCGCTCAAAGCCTGGCTGGAAGAAGAAGATCTCAGGCTCAGGCGGGAACTTGGCCTGCTGGGCGCTGAACAATACGCAAGGGAAAGCGATGACCGCCGCAGGGATATTCAGGCTCTTGAAGTTTGGCTATCGCGCTTTTATCCCTTTGATAACAAGATAAAAGCTGCACTTGCGCCGGAATCTGTCACCTATACCCACAACTTGATCCATAACTTCGCCGTCACAGTCGCCTCGGGGCGCAGTGCGCTTTTCAGCCTGCCGCTGACAGATCTGCTCGGCGATAAGGTGGCGGTCAATATCCCGGGCACCAGCGCTGAGTATCCCAACTGGCGCCGACGTTATTCATTGGCCGTGGAAAGGCTCAATGATTCCGAGCTGCTGCAAAACCTGCTCAGGGATATCCGCCGGGTGCGCGAGCAAAGTTGCAGCGCTGAGCCGGAGCGGCTGCGAGCTCAATCAACAGGAGATGCAGATGAAACAGCAAATCGTCGCCAATGAACCCGCGCCGCACTTTAGTGAGCCAATGCAGGAAAGCCTGGTCCCTGAACTGGACTTTGCCGCTGCCTGCGCTTTGGCCGAAGGGCGCCATGGCGATCCCTTCGCCTGGCTCGGAATGCATCTGGTCGAGCAAAATGGCCGCAGCCGCTTGCTACTGCGCGCCGTGCTGCCCGGCGCCGCCGCCGTCGAGGTGCTGGACGCGAAAACCGGCCGTAAGGTGGCTGAGCTTACCCCTGTCGTTGGCGCCGAGCCCCTGTTCAGTGGCTTTATGGGGCGCAGGGTCAAACCCTTCGAATATAGGCTCCGCATCAGCTATCCCCAGGCGGAGCTGGTGCTGGACGACCCTTACCGCTTTGATGCTTCGCTCGATGAACAGGCATGCTTTCTCTTCAATGAAGGCAGTCTGCTGAAAGGCTGGCAGTTGCTTGGTGCCAATTGGCTCGAGTGCCAGGGCGTAAAAGGTGTACGTTTTTGTGTTTGGGCTCCCAATGCCAAAAGCGTGTCTTTGCTGGGGGATTTTAATCATTGGGACAGGCGCCGCCACAGCATGCGCCGCCACCCGGCCTCAGGCCTTTGGGAGCTGTTTTTGCCGCAAGTCCAGGGCGGTGAGCACTATAAATTTTTGCTGCAAACCCAGGATGGCAGCTGGCTGGAAAAGGCCGATCCCTGCGCCAGACAGATGCAAGGTGCGCCCCACAACGCCTCGATAGTGCCGATGGCGGACAGTGATTGGCAATGGCAGGACAGTGATTGGATGGCCGCCAGGGCGCAAAGCGCCTGGCACCGACAGGCGGTCAGTATCTATGAGCTGCATCTGGGGTCCTGGCGGCGTAACGGCGAAGGCGGTTTTCTCAGCTACGCAGAGGTGGCCGAACTCTTGGTGCCTTACCTGCAATCTCACGGCTTTACCCATGTGGAATTTATGCCGCTGAGTGAATACCCCTTCGACGGTTCCTGGGGCTATCAACCCGTGGGGCTGTATGCTCCCAGTCACAGGTTTGGTGATCCCGAGGGGCTTAAACTGCTGGTGGATGCCTGCCACAGGGCGGGTATTGGTGTGCTGCTCGACTGGGTGGCGGCGCACTTTCCTTCCGACCCCCACGGCCTGGCGCATTTTGATGGCACTTGCTTGTACGAACATGAAGATCCCCGCCGTGGCCGTCATCCCGACTGGGACACCTTGATCTACAACTATGGCCGCAAAGAGGTGCAGAGTTTTCTGCTCAGCAATGCCTGTTATTGGCTGGAGGAGTTTCACTTCGATGGCCTGCGTCTCGATGCAGTGTCTTCCATGCTCTATCTGGATTACAGCCGCGAAGAGGGCCAGTGGCAGGCCAACGAATATGGCGGCCGTGAGAATTTGGAAGCGATAGCCTTTTTGCAGCAGCTCAATACGCGTCTCTACCATGAGTACCCGGGGATCATCATGATAGCCGAAGAGTCCACCGCCTGGGATGGCGTCAGCCGGGATGTCGCTGCCGGCGGCCTGGGGTTCGGCTTCAAATGGAATATGGGCTGGATGCACGACACCTTGGATTATCTCACCAAGGAGCCGGTACATCGCAGCTATCACCACGGGCAACTGACTTTTTCCCTCATCTATGCCTATACCGAGCAGTTTATTTTGTCGCTGAGTCACGACGAAGTGGTGCATGGCAAGCGCGCCTTGTTGGAGAAGATCCCCGGCGATGACTGGCAGAAGTTTGCCACGCTGCGGGCATTTTACGGTTTTATGTGGGCTCACCCGGGGAAAAAGCTGCTGTTTATGGGCGGCGAGTTTGGCCAGCGGCGCGAATGGCAACATGACTTCAGCCTCGACTGGCATCTGCTGCAGTATCCATCTCACCAAGGGCTCAGCGATTGGGTGCGGGATCTTAACCTCTGTTACCGCCGGCAGTCGTCATTGTGGCAGTGTGACGGCGAGCCGCAAGGGTTTCGCTGGCTCGACTGCAACGACAGTCAGCACAGCCTGCTGGCGTTTACGCGTATCGATTCTGACGGCAACATGGTGCTGGTTATCTGTAACTTTACCTCTTGTGTCAGGGAAGGCTATCGACTGGGATTGCCAGAGCCCGGACGTTACCGCGAGCTGCTCAACAGCGACAGCGCATTCTACGGCGGCAGTAATCAAGGCAACGCCGGAGGCATGGAAGCCGAGGAGATCCCCTGGCAGGGCATGCCATATAGCGCGCTGATCCGGGTGCCACCACTGGCGAGCGTCTATTTCGCCTTGGAGCGTGGCTGATGCAGATGCTTGCAGGCAAACCCTGGCCTCTGGGCTCGACTCTGGTGCATGCAGCCAATGGCGAGCCGGAAGGGGTGAATTTTGCGCTGTTTTCGGCTCATGCAACCCGGGTAGAGCTGTGCCTGTTTGAATTCAAAAATGGCCAATGGCAGGAGTCGGGCCGTTTCGAGCTTATGCCGTCCTCGCAACAGGTGTTCCATGGTTTGCTGCTGGGGGCCGGTGAAGGACTCTGCTATGGCTATCGGGTGCATGGCCCTTATCAGCCTCAGGACGGGCACAGATTCAATTCGGCCAAGCTGCTGCTGGACCCTTACGCCAGAGCCTTTTGTGGTCGCTGGCAGTATGGGCCCTGGCAACTTGGCTATGCCAGAGTCGATGAGCAGGGCCGGCCATTGGCCGCTGTTTGCCATCCGGGGGGGGCTGAATCCCCAGTACCAGGGTCCCCGGAGCGGGAGTCCGGCAGTGCCGGAATAGGTGATGACTTATGGGCCGATCCCTGTGACAACGCCTGGGCCATGCCCAAATGCCAAGTGGTAGCCGATACCCGCTTTACCGGCAAGCGCTTACCGGGCGGCCAATGGCGTAATGAAGTGATCTACGAGATGCACCTCAAGGGCTTCACCGCCGCCATGGCCGGGATCCCCCCTGAGCTTCGCGGCACCTTTGCCGGTTTGGCGCACCCGGTGGCGATAGCTTATCTCAAGTCGCTCGGGATCACCTGTGTCGAACTGCTGCCGGTGCACGCCTTTCTGTCCGAGCCTTTTCTGCTGGATAGCGGTCGCAGTAACTACTGGGGTTATAACAGCATAGGTTTCTTCGCTCCCCATGGGGCATATTCGGCCTCTGACGATGCCATTGGCGAATTCAAGCAGATGGTCTCTGCCCTGCATGATGCCGGTATCAAACTCGTGCTGGATGTGGTCTTCAATCACAGCGCCGAGGGTAATCGTCAGGGGCCGACCGTCAGTTTTCGCGGCTTGGACAATCTCAGCTACTACCGTTTGCATCCGGCAGATAAGCGTTTTTATATCAATGACTCTGGCTGTGGCAACTGCCTGGATATCAGTCATCCAAGAGTCGTACAGCTGCTGATGGACTCGCTGCGTTACTGGGTCGATATCATGGGGGTGGATGGCTTTCGTTTCGATCTGGCCACCAGCCTTGGCCGTGAGACGCAGGGGTTCAGCAATCGCGCCGGATTGTTCGATGCCTTGCTGCAGGACCCTGAACTGCAGCAATGTGTGCTGATAGCCGAGCCCTGGGACATAGGCCCGGGCGGTTATCAGTTGGGGCAGTTCCCCAATCGCTTTGCCGAATGGAACGACAGATATCGCGATACCCTGCGGCGTTTCTGGCGCGGTGATGCCGGGCTCTTGCCCGAGCTTGCCAGGCGCCTTTCCGGCTCCGGCGATCTGTTTGAACACTCGGGGCGCGGCCCACAAAGTTCAATCAACTTTATCTGCAGCCATGATGGTTTCACCCTGAGGGACCTGGTGAGTTATCGCGAGCGGCACAATCAGGCCAACGGCGAAAATAACCGCGACGGTCACCATGAAAACTTCAGTGCCAACCATGGCGTGGAAGGCGAGAGCAAAGATGCCGCCATAAAGGCCTTGAGGGCGCGCCAGAGCCGCAATCTGCTGGCGAGTTTACTGCTCTCCCAGGGCACGCCTATGTTGCTGGCCGGCGATGAGTTCGGCAACTCCCAGAGCGGCAACAACAACGCCTATTGTCAGGACAACCCATTGGGCTGGCTCGATTGGCACAGGGACGATACTGCGCTTGGCGCCTTTGTTCGCCGGCTTATCCATATCCGCCGGGATTGCGGTTTTTATGACAGCGATGACTATGTTCACACCGATGTCCTCCAGGCTCCCAGAGCCCTGGCTTGGTTTGCCGCCTCCGGCGAGGCCATGACCCCCGGCCATTGGGGCGAAGTCCAGTGCCGCAGCTTGCAGTTGATGCAGAGCCGTCAGCTCAATAGGAGCCTTCAGCGGGCAGAGAGCCTTCAGCTGAACAAGAGCCATCAGCTGAGCGAGAGCCATCAGCTCAATAAGAGCCGTCAGTTAGATATGAGCCCTCAAGGAGAAAACAAACTTCAGACCGAAGCCCTGCTGATCCTGCTGCATGCCGGTGACAGCAACAGCCATTTTTGTCTGCCAGCTCCGCCGCCCGGAGCCGGTGAGCAGTGGCAGCTGCTGCTTTCCAGCGAAGCCGGACGGGATGAACTGCAATCCTGCTATCCCACAGCTTCATCTTTCGCCGTTGCCGCCTTCAGCTTTCAGCTGCTGGCTTCAGGTGGCCGTTATCTGTCGTCCTCAGCCAAAGGAGCCAGCCATGACTGATACTTCAAGGAATAGAGTCAAGAGCCGCAGTAAGAGCCAATCGACAACAGCATCAAAAGCCGCATCGCCAATAGCGCCCGCTACTCAACAAGCCCCAGGCCATCTGGCGCACCAAGACTGCGAGCCCTGTGATTCACTGCCGGCGGCCTTTGCCAGACAGCTGAGATACGATCTTAACCGCAATGAGCGCAGGCCACAGGAGCTCTATCAGGCGTTGGCCCTGAGCGTCAAAGAGCAGCTGTTGGACGATTGGTGCGCCAGTCGCAGCCAGGACGCTTTGTACCAGCGCAAACAGGTGGCTTATCTGTCGCTGGAGTTTTTGATGGGCCGAAGCCTGGGCAACGCCTTGCTCAATCTGGACCTGACCGACGAATGCCGGGAGATGCTGCAAGGCTATGCGGTAGCGCTTGAAACCCTGCAACAGCAAGAGCATGACGCCGGTCTGGGAAATGGCGGTCTCGGGCGGCTGGCGGCTTGCTTTATGGACAGCTGCGCCAGTCTCGGACTGGCGGTCACTGGCTATGGCATTCGTTATGAGTACGGCATGTTTGCCCAGCAGATAGTCGATGGTTACCAGCAGGAGCAGCCGGACCGCTGGCTCAGGGATGGCAATCCCTGGGAAGTGCGGGCCTCACAGCACAATGTGACCGTGCCTTTCTTCGGTCATGTGCAGAGCCATGTCGACCGCGATGGCCGCCGGCACAGGGCCTGGATGGATACCCAGGATGTACTGGCGGTTGCCTATGATATGCCGGTGCCGGGTTATCGCAACGGCCGGGTCAACACCCTGAGGCTTTGGAAGGCCGAGGCCACGGATGAGTTTGACCTTGCCGAGTTCAACCAGGGTGATTACACCGAAGCCGTGGCGGCGAAGAATCTGGCCGAGCAGATAACCATGGTGTTGTACCCCAATGACAGCAGTGAAAACGGCAAAGAGTTGCGGCTGCGGCAGCAGTATTTCCTGTCCTCTGCCAGTTTGCAGGATCTGTTGACGACCTGGGTTGCCAACAAAGGCCGGGACTTCAGTGAGTTTGCCAAGTTTCATGTGCTGCAGCTCAATGATACCCATCCGGCGATTGCGGTTCCCGAGTTGATGCGCCTGCTTATCGATGAATATCAGCTGGAGTGGCAAGCCGCCTGGGACATAGTCAGCCACTGCATGGCCTACACCAACCATACCTTGTTGCCGGAGGCGCTGGAGCGCTGGCCGGTGCGCATGTTCGCCCAGATGCTGCCACGTATTCTGGAGATCATCTATGAAATCAACGCCAGATACCTGGAGTTGGTGGCGCATCACTGGCCCGGCGATGTGTCACGTCTGCGGCAGATGTCTATCATAGAAGAGGGGGATGAGCCCCATATCCGTATGGCTTATCTGGCAATAGTGGCCAGCTTTTCGGTCAATGGCGTGGCGGCGCTGCACTCAAGGCTGTTGACCACAGGGCTGTTTCGGGACTTTTACGAGCTCTGGCCGCATAAGTTCAACAACCGTACCAATGGCGTGACTCCCAGGCGCTGGCTGGCTCACTGTAACCCCCGTTTGGCTGCGCTCATCAGCAGCCGCCTGGGGCAGGATTGGCTGAGCGACCTAAGATGCCTGACTGCCCTCAACGCCTTTACCTCGGACAAGCCATTTATTGCCGCCTGGCGCGAGGTGAAGCAGGCCAATAAACAGGCATTGGCCGAGCTGGTGGCGCAGCGCTGCCAGGTGAACTTCGACCCCTCCATGATGTTTGATGTGCAGGTTAAGAGGATCCACGAATATAAGCGGCAACTGCTGAATATCATGCATGTGATCCATCTCTATCAGCGGATTGTCAGTGGCGATACCCAGGGGATGCAGCCACGCTGCGTCTTGATTGGCGGCAAGGCGGCGCCCGGTTATGCCATGGCGAAACTGGTGATCAAACTGGCCAACAACGTGGCTCATATGGTCAATGAGGATCCCAGAGTCAGTCCCTGGTTAAGGTTTGCCTTTTTGCCCGACTATAACGTCAGCGCCATGGAGGTGATCTGCCCGGGTACGGATTTGTCAGAGCAGATATCCACCGCCGGCAAGGAAGCCTCGGGCACAGGCAATATGAAGTTCATGATGAATGGCGCCCTGACCATAGGCACTCTGGATGGTGCCAATATCGAGATGCTCGAAGAGGTAGGTGAAGACAACTTCTTTCTGTTTGGCCTCAATGCCCTGGCGGTGGAGGAACTCAAGGCGCACTACTGCCCGGCGCAATATATAGCGTCTTCGGCGGCGCTCGGCGGCGTAATGGCGCTGCTCAAAAGTGGTCACTTTAATCTGCAGGAGCCCGGGATCTTCGACCCCATCATAGCCGCCATTGAGTCGCCAAAGGATCCCTGGATGCTGGCGGCCGACTTTGAAACCTACCGTCTGGCTCAGCTGCAAGCCGCCAAGGCTTATCAGGATCCTCAGCGCTGGACCGCCATGAGTATTCGCAACACCGCGGTCAGTGGCCGCTTCTCCAGCGATGTCACCATAGCCGGTTATCGCGACCATATCTGGGGCGCGCAGTGAGCGCCTTTTTCTGTTAATTGGGAGCACGCTTTTATGCCGAATCCGAGTCCGCGTTATATCAGTAACCTTACCCGTGAAACCTATGCCCTGATCCTGGCCGGAGGCCGGGGTTCCCGCCTCCATGAGCTGACCGATTGGCGGGCCAAGCCGGCGCTCTATTTTGGCGGCAAGTTCAGGATCATCGACTTTCCGCTGTCCAACTGCATCAACTCGGGGATCCGCCGGGTAGGGGTGGTGACCCAGTACAAGTCCCATTCGCTTATCCGCCACGTGACCCGCGGCTGGGGGCATTTCAAAAAGGAGTTGGGGGAGTCGGTGGAGATATTGCCGGCGTCCCAACGTTATTCGGACAACTGGTATCAGGGCACGGCCGATGCTGTGTTTCAGAACATAGACATCATACGTCACGAGCTGCCGCGCTATGTGATGGTGCTTTCGGGCGATCATATCTACCGCATGGATTACGCCGGTCTGCTGGCCGCTCATGCCGAGTCCGGCGCCGATATGACGGTTTCCTGTATGGAGGTGCCGGTGGCCGAAGCGGCCAACGCCTTTGGGGTGATGGAGGTGGACAGCAGCAACCGTATTCTGGGGTTTGAAGAGAAACCTGTCGAACCCAAGCCCTTGCCGGATAACCCCGAATCCTGCCTGGCATCCATGGGCAACTATGTGTTCAACACAGAGTTTCTGTTTGAACAGCTGAAAAAAGATGCCCAGAACGCCGATTCCAACCGGGATTTCGGTAAGGACATTATCCCGGCCATCATAGAAAAGCACCGGGTCTATGCCTATCCGTTTCGCAGCGCCTTTCCCAACGAGCAGGCCTACTGGCGCGATGTGGGAACTCTGGATTCTTTCTGGCAAGCCAATATGGAACTGCTGTCGCCGACGCCGGCACTCAATCTCTATGATGCCAAATGGCCCATCTGGACCTATCAGGAACAACTGCCGCCGGCCAAGTTTGTATTTGACGATGATGACAGGCGCGGTATGGCGCTGGACTCTGTGGTTTCCAGCGGCTGCATTATCTCAGGTGCCACTGTGCGCCACTGCGTCCTCTTCAATGAGGTCAGGGTTTGTTCTTACTCAGAGGTGGAAGACTCAGTGATCCTGCCCGATGTGGTGGTGTTGCGTCATTGCCGGATTCGCAAGGCTATCATAGATCGGGGCTGCATTATCCCCGAGGGGATGGAGATAGGCTTTAACCATGACCACGACAGGGCCAAGGGCTTTCGGGTCTCGGAAAACGGCGTAGTGCTGGTAACCCGTGACATGTTGGGACTGCCTGTGGGGTACGAATAATGGCGGCGAAAGCAAAACTGCAGGTGTTGATGTTGGCAGCGGAAAACGCTGCCCTGGCCGGTGCCAAAGTCGGCGGTATGGCAGATGTGTTGGCCGAGTTGCCTCCGGCGCTGCAAAGCCAAGGCGTGGCGGCGCATATCATAATGCCGGACTATGGCTTTTTGGCCAAGGAGCAGGGGGCCGATTTTCTGTGCGAGTTTGAATTTGCTTTCGGCGCAGGCACCACCCGGGCGCGGCTGTATCGTATCGCCAATCCGGCGGTTCAGCCAGGCTCCCAGGGGTTGTGGATCTATCTTCTGGCCCATGAAGGCTTTTGCGGCGTTAAGCGTGAAGTCTACAGCCTAGATGGCCCTGAGCGCCCCTTTGCCACAGATGCAGGCAAGTTTGCCCTCTTCGGCGCTGCAGTGGCGGCGGCGCTGAAACAGGGATTATTGCCGCTGCCGGACAGGTTTCACCTGCACGACTGGCACTGCGGCGGTTTTGCCATGTTAAGAGCACTGGATCCTGCCTATCGTGGCCTATCAAAAGTGCCCTGTGTCCTCAGTATTCACAACCTGGCGATGCAGGGTGTGCGGCCGCTTGCCGGCGAGGCATCTTCCCTGGCGGCCTGGTATCCCTGGCTGTTGGCCGAAGGGGTAAACTCCAAACTGCAACTGGCGCTGGATACCCGCTACCCCGGGTGCATCAATCCGCTGCGGGCGGCGATTCAATTCAGTGATGTTATCCATCTGGTCTCGGCGACTTACGCCAAGGAAGTTCTGCGTCCGTCACAGCCTGAACTGGGCTTCTTTGGCGGCGAGGGATTGGAGGCTGACCTGCAGGCCAAAGCCAAGCTTGGCCAGGTGTTCGGTATTCTCAACGGCTGTGACTATCAAAAAGGATTACCGCTCGCTGCCGGCAAGCGGCGGCAACTCAAGTTGCAACTGCCCAAGATAGCCACTGAGGCATTGTTGAGTAAACTCGGGCGCAGCGATGCAGTGACGCCGGCAGATATGATTGCTCAAATCCGCTTGGGCCAGATATCGGACTCACCGGGAATGCTGCTGACCTCGGTTGGCAGGCTCACTGAACAGAAGTTACTCTTGCTGTGTCATCCCTGGCAGGGCAAGACAGTGCTGGAAGAGCTGCTGCTAAGGCTGGCGCAGTTTAGCGACAGCGCCTGTTTTTGGCTGCTCGGCAGCGGCGATGAGCAGATAGCGGCACTCTTTGGCCGCATCGCCGCGAGCAACAGCAATTTTCGCTTTATCAATGGTTATCATCAGGAGCTGGCCGATGCCCTCTATCAATGCGGCGATCTGTTTGTGATGCCAAGCTCCTTCGAGCCTTGCGGTATTAGCCAGATGCTGGCTTTGAGAGCAGGCCAACCCTGCTTGGTGCATGCCACAGGCGGACTGGCCGATACCATCAGCGACGGTGACAATGGCTTGGTATTCTCGGGGACGGGGCTGGATGAACAGGCCAAGGCGCTGCTCGACGCCCTGTCCCGGGCCTTTGAGCTCTATTCCACTGCCAACTGGAACGCCCTTAGAAAAAGGGCTTCCGCCAGCCGCTTTTCATGGCAAGACAGCGCAAGGCTTTATCTGATGCAACTCTACCAGGTGGAAAATTCCAGCAAGGATGAGCGGCGCCCAGTGGAAAGCGCCATAAATTAGTCAGGTTTCTGAAGGTGCTCTGCTACACTAGACCTGTAGATTTCTTCTTTGTTATTCACAGGCTTGGGGGCAGATGGAGCAGAGCATTTTCCTTCCTTTGGCACAAAATGCCGCATTTTTGCTGGCATTGGTGTTTATTTATGATGCTATTCCCAGACAGCAGCAGCGGGAATACTTCCTGCTGTGGCGTTTGTTGATTGGCGTCATTATCGGTGGCATCTGTATTGCGGTGATGCTTACCCCCTGGAGCTATGAGCCGGGGATCTTCTTCGATAGTCGCTCCGTACTTTTAAGTATCTCAGGCCTGTTTTTCGGCGGCCTGCCGACCATAATCGCCTGCGTGATTACCGCCGCTTTTCGCATCTACCTCGGTGGCGGTGCTGTTTGGGTTGGTGTTGGAGTGATCTTCTCCAGCGGCTTGATAGGCCTGTTGTGGCGCAAACGGCGCAAGCAATCCCTCGCCGATATAGGCTACCCGGAGCTGGCCGGCTTTTCCCTGTTGGTACATCTGGTGATGCTGGCCTGGATGTTACTGCTGCCCTGGGAAACCGCCAAAGGGGTGCTTGCCAGTATCAGTTTGCCAGTGCTGACCTTGTTCCCACTCACCAATGTGTTGCTGGGGCGCTTGCTGTCGCGGCGGCTTGAATTTGAGCGCGACAACCGCATTCGGCTGCAGGATGACTTTCTGTTTCGCTCCCAGTTCCATGTTGGCAACATAGGGATTTCCATCACCTCGCCGGATCAACGCTGGCTCAAGATAAACCCCCACATGTGCCGGATGTTGGGTTACACAGAGCAGGAGTTGTCGCAACTGACCTGGTCTGAGCTGACCCACCCGGATGATCTGCCCGCCGATATGGCGCAATTCAGGCGGATGCTGGATGGTGAAATCGACGAATATGAGATGGAAAAACGCTTCGTCTCCAAGCAGGGGCAGTATGTCTATACCCATATGACAGTGGCCTGTCAGCGCCATCATCAGCAGGTACAGTTGGTGATAGCCGGCTATATCGATATTACCTCGGCCAAGTTGGCCGAGCAGGCGATTGCCGCCAGTCGCGATCAGTTGGAGCTGGTGCTGCAAAGCGGTCAACTCGGCTTCTGGGACTGGGACCCCGTCAAGGATACCGTAGTGCGCAACAAACGCAGCGCCGAAATTCTTGGCTGTTCCCTTAACAATCTCAACGACAACAAACGCCTGTGGCTCGATGGTATTCATCCCAAGGATAGGGCCTGGGTACTGCGCTCTTTGGATGAGCATCTGGCGGGCAAAACCGAGCAACACAAGGTGCAGTACCGGCTGATCCGTCCGGACGGCGAACTGCGCTGGGTGCAGGATACCGGCAAGGTGGTCAGTCGTGACGAGAAGGGCAGGCCGCTTAGAGTTTGCGGTGTGCATGTGGATATTACCGAGCAAAAACAGCTGGAAGCCTCACTCAAGCTGGCGGCTTCCGTCTATGAAAACTCCAGCGAGGCGATGAGCGTGCTGGATGATGTCGGCACCATAATGACGGTCAATTCGGCGTTCAGCGCCATCACAGGGTATCAGCCACAAGATGTGCTGGGCAGTAACATAGATATGCTCAAGTGCGACGACCACGATGAGAGGTTTTACCGTGAGCTGAATCATGATCTCAGCCACAAGGGGCGCTGGCAGGGAGAGATGTGGCTGCGCTGCAGTGATGGCCGCAAGATAATGATTTGGCTCAGCATCAATACCATTCACAGCACGGATGATACCCCACTGAGAAGGGTGGCGTTGTTTTCCGATATCACCGACAAGAAGCAGAATGAACGTCTTATCTGGCGTCAGGCCAACTATGATGCCCTGACAGGTTTGCCGAACCGGCGCATGTTCACCGAGCATCTTGGCAATGAAATCCGTAAGGCCAAGCGCCATGGCCATGGTTTTGCGCTGCTGTTTCTGGATCTGGATTTCTTCAAAGAGGTCAATGATACCCTCGGCCATGACATGGGTGACTTACTGCTGGTGGAAACCTCGGAGCGGCTGCAGGCCTGTGTGCGTGAGTCCGACGTGGTGGCCAGACTCGGCGGCGATGAGTTCACCTTGCTGCTCTCGGATGTGCAGGATCATAACGGGGTCGAGCGGGTTGCCAACCATATTCTCAGCAGTCTGGCCGAGCCCTTCAAGTTGGGCGATGAAACTGCCTTTATCAGCGCCAGTATCGGCATTACCCTGTATCCCGATGATGGCCAGACGGTGGAGTTGTTGCTTAAACATGCGGATCAGGCCATGTATGCCGCCAAAGATCAGGGCCGCAACCGTTTCAACTATTTCACCGCCTCTATGCAGGAATACGCAAAATACAGGATGCGGCTTATTCAGGATTTGCGTCAGGCATTGGAGCGGCACGAATTCGAACTCAGGTTCCAACCCATAGTCGAGCTGGGCAGCGGTAAGGTGTTCAAGGCCGAAGCCTTGCTGCGCTGGAATCACAGTGAGCGCGGCAGTGTCTCGCCGGCTGAGTTTATTCCGGTGGCAGAAGACACAGGGCTTATCTTTGAAATCGGTAACTGGGTGTTTGAGCAGGCGGCGCGTCAGAGTGCCGCCTGGCGCGAGGCTTATGGGAGCGAGGTGCAGATCAGTATCAACAAGTCGCCAATCCAGTTTCGCGACGAAGGCAACCGCTTTGCCGAGTGGCTGGAGCTGCTGACAAGTCTGGGTGTCTCTGGCTCGGGGATCTGTATAGAGATAACCGAAGGCCTGTTGCTGGATGCCAATATGGGAGTGACCGAAAAGCTGTTGGCCTATAGGGATGCCGGTATTCAGGTGTCTCTGGATGACTTTGGCACCGGCTATTCCTCCCTGGCTTATCTGAAACGGTTTGATATCGACTATCTCAAGATAGATCAATCCTTTACCCGTAATTTGGAAACGGATGAGAGTGACCTGACCCTATGTGAAGCCATCATAGTCATGGCACACAAGTTGGGGATGAAGGTGATAGCCGAAGGGGTGGAGACAGCCGGTCAGGCCGAGATCTTGACCCGCATAGGCTGCGACTATGCCCAGGGTTACCTCTACTCCCAGGCGTTGGATATCGAAGGCTTTGAGCAAAAATATCTTGGCAAGCATCAGGTCATAGGTGGTGGAAATGCCAGCTGATAACTTGTGTTTGCGGTATACTCGCCGACCTTTTTATGTTTCAGGTGTTGAAGATGCAGTTTTCTGAAACCCAGCTGCCGGGAGCGCTGCTCGAAGCCGTTGCCCAGTGCGGCTATCGTGAGTTGACGGCGGTGCAGCAGCAGGTATTGCCGGCGGCGCTGGCCGGACGGGATATTATGGCTTCGGCTCAGACAGGCACAGGTAAAACCGCGGCCTTTGGCTTGCCGCTTTTGGCCACATTGATTGACGAGTGGCAGCAACAGGGGCTCGCTGAGCCTGAGTATGGCGCCGCTCCCAGAGTGCTTATCCTGACACCAACCCGCGAGCTGGCGCAGCAAGTGGCGACTCAGTTGGGTAAATACGCCGCCCATACTCCATTTCGCATTTTGGCCATTTTCGGCGGCGCCAACTTCAACCCTCAACGCAAGGCGATAGCGGCCGGTATTGAGGTGCTGGTGGCGACGCCGGGGCGGCTGTTCGATCACCTGAGCCAAGATCATCTCAGGCTGGATAAGGTTAAGGCCCTGGTGCTGGATGAGGCCGACCGCATGTTGGACCTGGGATTCTTGCCGGATATTGAGCGTCTGGGGCGCTATCTGCCAGATGGGCATCAGACCATGCTGTTTTCGGCGACCTTCCCCGAGACGGTCAAGCGCCTCGGGCACAAGCTGCTCGATAAGCCAGAATGGTTTGAAGTAGATAAAGAGAGCCGCACTCAGGCGCAGATCCAGCAAAAGGTGTATCCGGTGGACTATCGCCGTAAAGCCGAGTTGCTTGCTGAGCTTATTGGTCGCAACAACTGGCAACAGGTGTTGGCCTTTGTCAGTACCAAGGAGAGTGCCGAGCAGTTGCAGCAAGAGCTGAAACTCGACGGCATCAAGAGCGCCTGTTTTCACGGTGACAAGACTCAGGGCGCCCGCAGCCGCGCTCTGGCGCAGTTCATTGATGGAGAAGTTAGGGTATTGGTGGCAACCGATGTCGCGGCCCGAGGCCTGGATATTCCTGCCTTGCCAAGGGTTATCAATCTCGAGCTGCCATCGCAGGCTGATGACTATATTCATCGCATTGGCCGTACCGGCAGAGCAGGGCGCAGCGGCGAAGCCATCTCTTTGGTGAGCCCGGCCGAAGAGCAAAAACTGGCTGAAATAGAAGCCCTGCTCGGTTACAAGCTGCCAAGAGAAGTACTGCCGGGTTACGAGAAGGGCGCGCCGTTGCCGGAGCGTTACTCGCAGCCAATAGAGAAACCCCGACATGCCAAGACTCACAGGGGCTATAAACCCGGTCGCAAGGGCCAGGCTCCCAAAGGCCCAAGACGCAGATAATGCAATCTGCCCTGCTATACTCAATGCGTTGCCTCAATAAGCCGTCGGCAGCGCAGCCCCCTTAGCTTAAGGAATAGTAAAGGTATCAGGAGATGAGTATGTTGCGAAAATTAGTGATCTTGCTGTGGTTGAGTATGCTTGTGGCTTGCAGTTCCATTCCCAAAGACTGGTCCGGTATGAGTTCAACCGAGATAGCCTCCTGGAAAGAGGCCGGCTTTGACTCCCGAAGCGCCCAGCAGTGGCATGTTGCCGGATTTGATGCCTCAAGCGCAGGCGCCTGGCAGGATGCAGGCTTTAAACTCCAAGATGCCAAGGCATGGAGCAAGCAAAACTTCACCCCGGTTGAGGCCAAAGGCTGGCGTGCCGGCGGCTTTGACTTGGACGATGCCATGAAAAATCGTGCCAAGGGGCTGACACCGATAGTGGATCACGAACTCAAGCCTTAGGCAAGGTATACAGAAATGGGCGCGAATAGCGCCCATTTTGCATCTGTTTACAATTTCGAGCTAACTCTTTCCCTGCTTGGGTTACACTCTGCTGCCTCAATGCTGTAAAGAATGGAGTCACAGATGATCCTCAAACCCGTCGCCACCAATCTGATCACCGGCTTTCTCGGCTCAGGCAAAACCACCTTTATTAAGGCGCTGCTGGCCAATAAGCCAGCTGGCGAGACCTGGGCGGTATTGGTCAATGAGTTCGGTGAAATTGGAATAGATGCCGGCCTGATGGGCCAGAGTGACTCCGGCGTTGTCATACGAGAAGTGCCCGGCGGCTGTTTGTGCTGCGCCGCCGGGGTGCCGACTCAAGTGGCGGTGACTCAGCTGCTGGCCCGGGCCAAACCCGACAGATTGCTGATAGAGCCCACCGGCCTTGGTCATCCCAAAGAGATTTTGAAAACCCTAAGCTCGAAACAGTTTGCCGAAGTGCTCAGCATCAAGGCCAGCATCTGTCTGTTTGACCCGCGCAAACTCAGTGACAAGCGCTATACCGAACATGAGAATTTTCTCTCCCAGCTGCAGATAGCCGATATCTTACTGGCCGGCAAGCAGGACCTTTGGCAACAGCAAGAGCCAATGGTTCTGCCTGGGGGGGAGCCGCAAAGTGCAAAAGGTAATGAGCTGGAAAGTGATCAGGAGAGTAAGCGGCTAGCTGCACACTTGAGGGAACAAATAGCCGCCTTTATTGCCGCTCAGCAACTGGAAGGGGAGCTGTTTTACTGGTCCAAAGAGCAGAAGCTCAATGATGAATTGTTGCGGGCGCTGGCTCGGCCGGCAAAGGCCAATTTGAACACTAAAGCCACTCCCTTAGGCACCGGGCTGCTGCGGCAAAATGCCGGTGTGTTTGCCATCAAGCCACTCGGCGCCGAGCCGCAGAGCCCGGAAGCACCCGAGTGGGACGCTCGCGGCATAGTGTTCAAGAGTAATAAAGGCGAGGGCTGTTACAGCTATGGCTGGATCTTTACTCCGGATTGGCTGTTCGATCTCGAGCGCCTCTATCGCTGGGCCAAGGCACTCGATGTGGTGCGACTAAAAGCTGTGATGATCACCAAAGACGGCATAGCGGCGCTCAATATGCTCGACGGTGAATTGAGCGTTGAAGAGCTCGATGATGCCATGGACTCCAGGCTGGAGATCATCAGTCGCGCCCCTTTGCAGCCTGAATCTTTGGAGCAGCAACTGCTCGCCATGAAAGTCGCCGAATAACGCCCTATTCAAGGCTGTGGCATCCAGGCTGATAACTCGGGTACAATCCGCCATCCACTTTTTCCGAGGTGATTGATTTCGGAGTGCCAATTTGAATGGAGGCCGAGCTGGCGCCTCCTAATATGGCCTCTGATATCGAACTTATGGTTTAACACCTTTGATGTTGAGAAAGCGTCATGACCCCAAACAGCGTCCCCCAGACTGAGCAGGATCTCGCCTTACTGCAGCAACCTGTCAGTAAACTCTTTTGGCGTTACACAGTCCCCACTGTGATGTCCATGTTGGTGACCGGAATTTACGTCACCATAGACGGGATGTTCATCGGCCACTACCTGGGGGAAACGGGTCTGGCGGGTATTATGCTGGCTTACCCTGTGGGCGCCATTCTCTATGCGCTCGGTGCGCTTTTGGGCATGGGCGGCGCCGCGCTTATCTCCATCAATCTTGGCCGCGGTGATGTTGCCAGGGCCAGAAAAATTCTCGGCAATACCTTCAGTCTTTGTCTGTTGAGTGCATTGGTGGTGTCGCTTGCCGGAACCATGCTAACCGACGACATTCTGCGCTGGCTGAAAGCCGAAGGTGAGGTCTATGAAGGCGCCTACCAATACCTGTTCTGGTACTTTGCCTTGGGCATTTTCCCCATCATCTCCATGGCCTTCTCGGCGCTTTTGCGTAACGACGGTCGCCCCAGTTTCGTCACCTGGATCCTGGTGTTTGGAGGCGTGCTTAACACCCTGCTGGATTGGCTGTTTATTGTGGTCTTTCCATTCGGCCTTGCCGGTGCCGCCATTGCTACCATGTTGTCCCAGGCGGTTACCGGCGGCCTGTGTCTGCAACATTTCTTTGGCAAGCGCACTCGGCTCAATATCGACTGGCAACAGATGAAACTGAGCCTGGAGCTGGTTTGGGAAATCGTCAAGCTGGGGATGCCCAGTTTCCTGATGAATCTCTACCTGTCGATTGTATTGACCATGCATAACATGGCGCTGCTCTGGACAGGCACATCGCTGCATGTGGCCGCCTATGGCGTGGTGAGTTATACCGAAGCCCTGTTTTATTTTGTGTTTGAAGGCATAGCCCTCGGCACACAACCCATTCTCAGCTTCAATGCCGGTGCCGGCCGATATGACAGGGTCAAGCAGACCGCCAAAATGGCATTTTCCGTCACCTTAATCTGCGCCTTGCTGGGCTTGGTGCTTATCTACAGCCGCCCGGAATGGATGGTGTATCTGTTTGCCGGTGACAACCCGACCCTGGCCCCGGTTGCCATTGAGGGCATGTATCTCTATTTCTGGGGCTTGCCGATGGAAGGCTTGATTTTGGTGGGAGCCAGTTTCTTCCAGGCCATCAATCGTCCGGCCGAGGCCTCGATACTCACGGGCAGCAAGTTGTTGCTGATAGGCCTGTTCCTCTGGGTGTTTGCCTGGGCCTTTGGCGTGCCGGGCGTGTGGATCTCCTTGGCATCCTGCAGCAGCCTATTGTGTCTGTGGATGTTCTACAGTTTGAAGCGCACCAAGGTGGCATTACACCAGCCTTGAGCGACAGGAAATGATGGCAAATATTCACCTGCATCAGTGATATATAAAGAAATATTAATTTAGAACTCAGGTTATTTTTGAGCAGGATCATGTTATAAAAGACTATCTTGCATTAGTTCATACTCTTGGGGGAATTTGTGACCGGTAAGCGGATTTTAATTGTGGGCGGCGGCGCTGGAGGATTGGCGCTGGCTTCCAAGCTGGGACGCAAATTGGGCCTGAAGGAAGAGGCTGAAATAACCCTGATAGACAAGAGTCCGGTACATATCTGGAAGCCCAAACTGCACGAAGTGGCCGTTGGGGTGATAGATCAATCGGTAGAAGGCTTGCTGTATCGCGACCATGGCCTGAAAAATGGCTATCGCTTCCTGCGCGGTGAAATGCTGCAATGCGATCCCGAGGCCAAGACCATTACCCTGGCCGGAGTCAGTAATGATGACGGCGAGCAGATTATCGCCGAGCGTGAGTTGCCCTATGACTATCTGGTGATTGCCATCGGCGGGGTGGCCAACAGCTTCAACACCCCGGGTGCCAAAGAGCACTGTATCTTCCTCGACAGCCTCGACAGCGCCAATCAATTTCACCACAAGTTGCTGGACAACCTGTTGCTGCTGGATGAAACCAGCGAAAAGCTCAGTATCGGCATAGTGGGCGCCGGCGCGACCGGGGTTGAGCTGGCCGCCGAGTTGCATCATGTGCTGGACTCGGTCAAAGAATACGGTTACCTCAATGTCGACAAGCATCATCTGGAAATTCACCTGATTGAGGCGGCGCCCAAGATATTGCCGGCTCTGCCGGACAAGGTGAGCTCCAGAGCCCAGTCTGTACTGGATCATATCGGAGTACGCTTGCACATAGGAGTGCAGGTCAAAGAAGTGACCAAGCAAGGCTTTATTACCCAAGAAGATGTGCTGATCCCTGCCGGGCTTAAGGTTTGGGCTGCCGGCGTCAAGGGGCCGGATGTACTGCAGCAGTTTGATAAGTTGCCGGTCAATAACCGTAACCTTATCGAGGTCGATGCCTGTATGCGGGTCAAGGGCCATAAGGATATCTACGCCTTGGGCGACTGCGCCTTTTTGGTGCAGGACAACGGCAAGCCTGTGCCTCCCCGGGCACAAGCTGCATCGCAGATGGCGGAAACCCTGTATAAGAATATTCTCAACCGCTTGAAGGGCAAGGCAGAAAATCCTTTTGTCTACCGCGACTATGGTTCATTGGTGTCACTGAGCCGTTTCTCGGCGGTGGGCAATCTGATGGGCAACCTGAGATCCGGCTCCCTGTTTATTGAGGGTTACGTGGCGCGGATGATGTACATGTCCTTGTATCAACGCCATCTGGCGAGTTTGTACGGTTGGTTTTCGGCGTTGGTGTATCGTCTGGCGCAGCGGCTGCTGAAGTGGCACAGGCCCAAACTCAAGCTGCATTGATAAAGTGATTTTGAATCTTATCGCAAAGGCGCTCAGTAGAGCGCCTTTTTAGTGGCTGGAATTTCAGCTTGCTTGCACCCTGGCGCTCGAGTCTCTGATAACCGGCTCTGGGGTGAAGATCTCGCTGCGAGCGCTCTGCTCACGGCGATTGGCGATCAACAGCTCGGTAGCTATCTGGGCAATCTTGCCGTTGGGCTGATGCACTGTGGTCAACTTGGGCCAGGTTTGGCGTGAGAAGGGACTGTCCTCAAAGCCGACAATCGAGAGCTCGGTGGGAATATCCACCCCTTCCAGCCTGGCGGCAAACAGGGCTCCGGCGGCGATTTCGTCGTTACAGGCCACTATGGCGCTGGGCCGGTTAGCCCCTTTGAGCAGCTTCTTGGCACCTTCAACTCCGGATTCAAACGAGTATTCACCTTCGACAATCAGCTCGGGAGACTGGTCCAGGCCGTTATCCCTCAAGGCCTGACGATAACCTTCGAGACGCTCCTTGGTGGATTGGTGATGATAGTCGCCGCTGAGAAAAGCGATTTTCCGATGCCCGAGATCGATAAGATGTTGGGTAATGGCCACGGCGCCGGATCTGTCGTTAACCAATACCGCCAGCCCGGTATCGGCCTTTACTCTGTCACCTGCCATGATGCGAACATAGTTGGCGCCTATGGCATCCAGGGCGGAGAGTACCTTGGGATCTTCCGACAGCGGCGGCGTCAGTACCAGTCCGGCCAGGCGGGCATGTTTCACCATAGTGGTCAGTTGTTCACAAATACCATCGGTCTTGGCATCACAGGGGTGGATCAGCAGCTCATAGCCCTTGTCCCGACAGGCGGAAAGAATACCGTTCTGCATATCGATAATGTAGTAGGCATTGGGGTTGTCATAGACGAAGCCTATGACATAAGAACTGGTGGCAGCCAGGTTGCGGGCAGCTAAATTCGGCTGGTAATTCAATGCCTTGATTGCAGCATTGACCTTGTCGATAGTGGCCTGCTTAACCGAAGGCTCATTATTGGTGACCCGGGATACTGTCTTGATGGAAACGCCGGCATATTTAGCCACGTCATTGATGGTTACTTTCATTCAACTTAGTCCGAGATGTCAGGCGAATACTCACAGCCAGCGGGGGCCGGAAGCGGCATGGCCGCTTGTCGAGCATCTTATACTGCTGACTTTTAGCCAGTTTGGCAACGCAGAATTTAGGGAAGGTGCGAATAAGTCCTCGTGGCCTTCTCTTTTGTAGAGAGTGGCTTGCACAGCAATTAGCTTTCGGCGTTATCCGACTTCCTTAGTGATTAGGTCATTATATAAATTCGTTTCCCGCTATTGTTAACGCGCTTGGTTACACAAACTTCTGCCTGGACAGTTTTTGACCAGAATAAAAATCTGTTTTCTCCCATTAACACAGCAATATGACAGTTTTTATTCACTCTGGCGTTATTTTGTTGTGGCAAGACTGTTAATTATTGTGTAATGTTTATCTCCAGACATGACAGCGTTGTCATTCTCTTGAAGGGAATGGTTATGGCAACAAAAAAGATAATAAAGTGATGGAAGGGAAACGAGATGCGAACATCTACCTTTAAGAAAACTGCCCTCGCTGCAAATATCGCTATCCTCCTTGGGGGAGCGGTATCTGTTGGCGCGCTGGCTGCCGAGGCAGCAGATAACAACAGCAACGAAACTGCCAATATTGAAAAAATTGAAGTCCGTGGTATGCGTGCCTCGATGAAGGCTTCGGTCAATACCAAGCGTTTTTCAGATGCCGTAGTCGATGCGGTAACTTCAGAAGATATAGGTAAATTCCCCGACAGTGATGTGGGGGAATCTCTGGGACGTATTCCTGGGGTTGCCGTTAACCGCCAGTTCGGTCAGGGGCAACAGGTTTCTATCCGCGGCGCCTCGGCGCAGCTGACCAGTACCCAGCTTAATGGCCACTCGGTAGCTTCTACCGGTTGGTTCGATCAGCAGGCCATCGACCGCAGTTTCAACTACACCTTGCTGCCGCCAGAGATGGTGGGCTCGATTGAAGTCTACAAATCTTCCCAGGCCGATATTGCCGAAGGGGGCATAGGCGGTACTGTCATCATCAACACCCGCAAACCGCTGGATTTGGATGCCAACTCAGTTTTCCTGAGCGCCAAAGGGGACTATGGTAGCGTCTCGGAAGAGATAGATCCTGAAGCCTCCGGTCTCTACAGCTGGAAAAACGAAGATGAAAACTTCGGTGTATTGCTGGCAGGTTCCTGGAGCCAGACGGACTATCAGCGCAATGGCATTGAAACCCTGCTTGGCTGGGGTGAGATAGTGCCAACCACCTTCCAACAGGATCGTGAGCGCACCGCAATCAACCTGGTGTTGCAGTATCGTCCCACCGACAGACTGGAATTGGGGCTCAACTACATGAATCTGGAGCTGGACGCCAACAACGCCAACACCTCCATCTTCCTGTTTCCCACACAACAAGGCGACTACACCTGTGAGCAGGTCAATGCCGCCGGCGTTTGTACCAAGATAAATCACAGCGATCAGGGCGGTTTTGCCTGGGCACAAACCTGGGCCCGTAAGGCGAGCATGAGCTCGGATACAGTGGATTTCAACTTTAACTATGAAGCGGATAACTTCACTGTTGAAGGCCGTATAGGCCGCACCGAAGCCGAGGGCGGTACCGACTTGACTGCCAACTATGGCAACTCAATCGGTGTCCCGGCTGACTTTGCCGGTATCTATGACGCCACCGGCGACAAGATCAACATCGACATCGCCAACAAGTATTTTGAGGCCGGTGACTTTAACGACCCATTGGCCACTGCCGGCTGGGCGCTGAAGAAGCAGCCCAACACGGATGAAGAAACTTTCGCTCAGTTGGACTTCAACTTCCCGGTAGCCTGGGGCGCTATCAGTGCCATCAAGACAGGTGTGAGCTATGCCGATCATGAAGTCACCCAGATGACAGATGCGGCGATAGTCAATGACGCCAAGGTACTGACCAAGGACGCTTCTGCCTACTACAATGGCACCATGTCATCCGGCGCCGGTTTCACTCTGCCTGAGCCGATATTTGATGCCATGATTGCCGATGCTTATGCCGCCATCGATGGCTTTACCGTCGACAAGTCTGGTTACGGCACTATCCAGGAAGAGAACCTGGCTCTGTACGCCATGGCTACTTTTGCCGGGGAAGGATTCCGCGGTAACTTCGGTTTCCGTTACATCTCTACCGACATTGAGTCTGACTATTACGCGCTGAACGCTCAGGGCCAGTTTGCCGATGATCTGAGCACAGACAAGTCCAGCTATAACGATGTACTGCCGAGCGTTAACATCGCCTTCGACTTGAGTGAGGATGTGATACTGCGCGCCTCAGCCGCTCAGGTGATCTCCCGCCCCAACTACGCCGAGCTGTTTGCTACCTCGACCCTGCCGGGTTACAACGACGGTACACCTTTTAATGAAAAGCTGGTGCGTGGCAGCGTGGCGCTGGAACCATTCAAGGCGACCCAGGCCGACTTGAGTCTGGAGTGGTACTTCAGTGATTCGGGCCTGTTTGCCGCCACTTACTTTATCAAGGATGTCAGCTCTTTTATCACCACCAAACAGAAGCTGAATCAGCAGATAGGTATTGAAGATCCCAACCTGGTAACCGAAGGTGAAAGTTCTTGTGGCGTAGGTATCTATGACTGCTGGACTGTGAGCGAGAAGTACAATGCCGACGGCGGCAGCATAGATGGTATCGAGCTGCAGCTGCAGGACTCCTTCGACAATGGTTTGGGTTACTCGGTGAACTACACCTTTGCCGATGCATCCTCTCCGGCAGAAAACTATCCTGATCGTGTGGGCGTGTTCTCTGACTCATCCAAGCATACCGTCAACCTGGTAGGTTACTATGAGATGGACGACTTTAGCGCTCGTCTGGCCTATAACTGGCGCTCCGAGTATATGATGCGCGAGCTGCCTGGCTTCTACGGTAACCGTCAGCACGAGTCTTACGGGACCTTGGACCTCAGTGCCAGCTACTCGGTAACCGACTATTTGGATATCACCTTTGAAGCGGTCAACATCACTGAAGAAGACAGCATACAGACGGGTGTTTCCCCAATTAGTGCAGAGGATGTGATCAGCGAGTTCAAGGCCGATTACCCAGTGTGGAGCTTTGAAGGCGAAGCCAGATATAAAGTTGGTGTAGCCCTGCGCTTCTAAGTACAGGTCTTTATCTTCAATACCAAAGCCGACCCCAGGGTCGGCTTTTTGCATAAGCTCCCTGAGCGCTTTCCCTGTATCTTTATAAAAATCTTCCTCGGCAAGTCACAGTTTCGCCTGTGCCAGGGAATTAAGTGTATGTTTGCTGACATTTCAGAAACTTCAAGTAACGTGATTCTTGCAGAATTGCACCAGCTCCACGATGTTAGGCCGCTGGTACAGCGGCTAGCATAGCTTTCAGCTCAAAATAGCCAAATAGCATTGGTTGGGTCTCCGGCGATGGATGTTTCTCATTGCCTGCCGCAGGCTTATGCACAGGCGATACTGTGACACGGCGTGAATACGTCCCTGTAGCCTCGACGAAAACATCCCTGTTTTCGACGGTCACAGTTCCGCCTGTGCCTGGAAAATAGGCGTATGTCTGTAAACTCTCCAGATATTTCAAGCTACTCCATTCTCACAGAATGCACCGATTCCCGCTCGAAGCGGCCGCAGGGCGTTGATGACAATCGCGTAGCGAGGCATGGATGCCGAAGCAGCGCCAGTCGAATCAGGGATGAGCGTCTGGCGCGATAGCGAATTGGCATCATAAGCACAAGGGGTTTTCCGCTGCGTCGCGGGTCGCTGGGGGTTTGGAAAGGGGGCGAGTCGATACAGCCCCCTTTCCTCGGGTGTGGGGTGAAACTCCACGACGTTAGGCCGCTGGCACAGCGGCTTGGCTTTCAACTTAAAATCGCCCATTAGCGCTTGCCGGGCTTCCGACCATGATGTAGCCCATCACCTGCGGTTTGCTCTCGCACAGGCGATCCTGTGACACGGCGTGAATACGTCCCTGTTTTCGACTGTCACAGTTCCGCCTGTGCCAGAAATATATGTGTATATCTGTAGCTTCAAATGACTCTGTTTGGGAAGAATTGTACCTACTCCCCTTTCTAGTGCGGTCCCTTGCACAGATAATAGTGAACCAATAAAAAGGCTGCCAAGGCAGCCTTTTTATCTCTGTGCTGGGATTAATCCAGCAGCAAGTCGATTTGGTTCAGCGAGCACAGGTGAGCATAAACCGGTGAGTAGACGCCGCGCTTGGCAAATTCCAGTTTAACCTCATCGCTCAGGGCGTTGAGCTTTTGCTCATCGACGATATAGAGGCCATCTATATTGCTCTTTTCACCTTGTTTGTTGGTTACTGTCAGAGTCTTGGGTTGCAGTAATTCATGGCTGGTCAGGGTCTTGACGAACTGCTTGGTGATTTCACGGTACTCAATCAGGTTGCCGATAAATTCGATGCGGTTTTTCAGGAATTCGGTCTGCTCACCGGTTTCGGTAAATAGGGCTTCGCCCTTGTCTTCGCTGACATGCTTGCTGTTGACATCGATACCGATAAGTACATTTTCCTGGCTGGAGTCTCCGGCGGCAAAAGGTTGCATCCGGCACTGCATTGGCAGGTAACGTCGGGTCCAGGTGTTGTCCTTGATAAAGCAGTTGCTCTCAGGTTTCAGAGAGGTGATGGCAACCGGCTGGAATTCTCCACTTTGGCTGTTCTTGGCGAAAATGATCGGGAAGCTGGTGGCGGCAGGCAAAAATTCCTGCACCAGCAAGGGCAACATATGGTGCTTCTCAAATTCGCTGAAATCTATGCCTGGAGTGACTTTCAGAGCCTTGTGTGCGCCGTTGTTGAGCGGGACGTATTGTGCTGTCATTGTCTTTTTATCCTTGTTGTTATTTGAGGTTCCGTCAGCCAATCAACTGACGCACCGGAAAATAAATCGTCACTGAAATATCGGCGCCAGAACCGCTTCTTCGGTTGTATTAGTACCGCAAACCAGTAAAAAGTTCAGCTTGAGACTTATTGGCTTGTGACCCCAAGCATGCTGCGGATGTTAACAGTGGTCAAACTGGATGTCATTGTTAAAAATATGTTCTCAAGCGCTGTTTTCAAGGGGGCTTGGGAAAATAAAAATTGTCAAAAAAATGTAGAAATAAGGTTTGTACTTGTGTATGTTTATCGATGACAGCGTTGTCATTGCTTGTGTGACTATTGTGTCTATGGCCATGTTGTCTTGTAAGGTCTGCATGTCGAGGATGAGGTCTCCTTTACATGCCTTCCACAGTTGAGTATCTGTCGGGCGGCTGCGCAACTGTGTTTTCAATACTGTAGTCTCTCCCCGGAAACTAGAGTGGGCTGGGTGCTGATTTCAGTACCTGGCCATTTTTTTATCCCGGTTGTCACTCAACATAGCTTGTTGAGGTGACAGCCACTGCTTGAGTCGACAGGGAATATGGCATCATGGTGAAAACAATAATAAGGACAGGAGAGTAACGGAATGAAGTTAACTATCGCGGCGTTAGCCATTGCCTTGAGCTTGGGGCTGACGGCTTGTTCTGACAAGCCGCCGGCAACCGGGACTGAACCAGGGCAAGCCGGTTCTTCGTCAAAAGCCTCGAACGAAGACCTGACTCAGAATAAGCTGCATAGCTTTGCCCAGAGTTTGCAATTGAAATATGCCGTGCTGTCCAATGTGCCGGATGACAACTGCGACCCGAGCCGTGCCGAAGGCCGCTGTTTCCAGGCGCAAATTCGCCTGACTCCGAGCGAAGATCTCAGCGCTTCTGATTGGGCCATCTATTTTAGCCAGATGCGTCCAGTACTCTCGGTTGCCTCGCCTGAGTTTCATATAGAGCATATTCAGGGCGATCTGCATCGTCTGACGCCAACCGCCGCCTTCGGCGGTTTCAAAAAGGGTGTCAGCGAAATCATCAATTTTCGCGGTGAGCTGTGGCAGCTGTCGGAAATTGATGCCATGCCCAACTATTACATGGTGGTTGAGGGGCTCAAGCCGGAGATCATCGCCAGCACTGAAGTTAAGCAAGACCCGGATACCGGGCTTGAGTTGCTTCCCTATGTGCAGCCTTACACGGATGCCGAGAAACAATATCGCCGCAGCTCACAGGATAGGCTGCCCTGGGATACCGCCAATGTCGTCTTCGGCCAAAATGCCGATACTCCAGATGATGCCGGCCTTGCGGCGGCAAGTCTTATTCCTAAGCCGGATTCAGTGACTTGGCTTGAACAAACACCTGTCACCCTCAATGCCGGGATTAAGCTTAACCCGAGCCACATAGCTAACGGAGTCGATCTGCAATCACTCGAGGCGGCGCTCTTGCGCCTACAAAGGTTGGGTGTCAGCCAGAGCGAGCAAGGATTGGCGCTTAACTTGCTGCCACTTGAGGGCGGGCAAAGCGAGCACTATCGACTCGAGATTGAGGTCGGCGGAATTAACCTGGCCGCCGCAGACGCCGCGGGTTACTCCTATGGCTTGGCGAGTCTTGCCGCCTTGCTGCAGTTGCCTGCCGATGATACTCAATCAATAGCACTGCCACAGCTGCGCATTCAAGATAGCCCCAGATACTCGTTTCGCGGCATGCATCTGGATGTTGGCCGCAACTTCCATTCCAAGGCGTTTGTGTTGAGCCTGCTGGAGCAGATGGCGGCCTATAAACTCAACGTATTGCATTTGCACATGGCCGACGATGAAGGCTGGCGCCTGCAGATCCCCGGTCTGCCGGAGCTGACCGAGATTGGCAGCAAGCGCTGCCATGATCTCGACGAAAACCGCTGTTTGCTGCCGCAACTGGGCAGTGGCCCCAATCCTGAGACTCAGGTCAACGGGTACTACACGACCCAGGACTATATAGACATTCTCAAGTTTGCCGCCGCAAGACAGATCCAGGTGATCCCGTCGATGGATATGCCGGGGCACTCCCGCGCCGCTATCAAATCGATGCAGGCCCGTAGCCGCAAGCTATTGGCTCAGGGCGACAGTCAGGCCGCCAACCAATATCTGCTGGCGGATCCCGAGGATGCCACTGTCTACAGCTCCATTCAGTATTACAACGACAACACGCTCAATGTCTGTATGGAGTCCAGTTACACCTTTGTCGCCAAGGTGATAGATGAAATTGCCAAGCTGCATCAGGCCGCCGGAGTACCGCTTAAGCGCTACCACATAGGTGCCGATGAGACCGCCGGTGCCTGGCTCGACTCGCCGGCCTGTGAACGCTTTATTGCGGCCAATTCGCAGCGGGTGGCCGACAAATCGGCCCTCGGCGCCTACTTTATTGAGCGGGTATCGCAGATGCTGGCCGAGCGCGGCATAGAGGCGGCCGGTTGGAGCGATGGCATGAGTCACGTCAACCCGGCCAATATGCCGAGCCCGGTGCAAAGCAATATCTGGGACATAGTCGCCCACGGCGGCTTCAAACGGGCGCATGCCCAGGCCAATCTCGGCTGGGATACTGTGCTGTCCAACCCGGAAGTACTCTATTTCGATATGCCGCCGGCGGCCGATCCGAAAGAGCCCGGCTATTACTGGGCCAGCCGCAGCAGCAACAGTCGCAAGTTGCACAGCTTTATGCCGGATAACCTGCCGGCCAATGCCGAGCAGTGGGGCGATATTGAGGCCAGGCCTTTTATTGCCGATGACACAGAGCAACTCAGCCCACAAGGAAAGCGTCTCAGCGGCCCAATGGCGCCGGGCAGGGGCTTTATTGGCCTGCAGGGGCAACTCTGGAGCGAGACGATTCGCAGCGACACGACCGCAGCCTATATGATTTTCCCTCGCCTCTTGGTTTTGGCGGAAAAGGCCTGGCATAAGCCGGACTGGGAACTGGCTTACCGGCATCAGGGGGCAAGTTACAGCCAGGATTCCGGTTACTTCGTTGCCGAGCAGCGACAGGCGCAGGCAGAGGATTGGCATCGACTGGCCAACATCCTGGGGCATAAGGAGCTGGCCAAGCTGGATAAGGCCGGGGTGCATTACCGTTTGCCGCTGCCGGGCGGCAGAATCAAGGATGGCAAGCTTGAGGCCAATATCATCTTTCCCGGGCTCAAGATCCAATATCGCCTACCAGGAGCTGAGTGGCAGGAGTATCGCGGCCCTGTGGCAATTGCAGCGCCGCTTGAGCTTCGCACTGTCTCACCCGATGGCCGCCGCTATAGCCGGGTTCAGCCACTGAATTAGTCTTTAAGCAGGTACTGATGTGGGCTGGCGTTAACAGATAACGCCAGCCACGCTGCCTGACTTATTTTAATGCCTGGTTTTAATACTTGAGTGGCGTTTAAAAGTGGTTAAGGAAGTCTGAGTCGCTCAAATATAGCGGCTTACTGAGTATTTATTGTTTAATTTTCAATATATTAATCAAGTCAAAGTCCTAGCCATGAGTCTATTGATTTCTGCTGATTAAAAATAAATGACAACGCTGTCATTTTTGGTGTAACATTAGTTTAACCACATGGTTAACGATTGCTTTAACTTGAGTCCGCTCAGTGGAATGTCACCGGGTTAATCCTGAAAGGCGCCTTACTGCAGCGATTTGTCAGTGTTCCGCCGCGCCAGATTGCGCCGTGACCATAAAAGAAACAGAAAGAGGTCTGCCATGGGGGAAAACCCGACACCGGATGCACAAGTGTATATAGGGATAGACGGCGGCGGCAGTAAGTGCCGGGCAACCGTCTACTGCCGGCAAAAGGGTGTGCTGGGAACCGGAGTTGCCGGTCGGGCCAATCCTTTGCACGGTCTGAGCCAAACTTTCGACTCCATCATCAGTGCTACAGGTTTGGCCCTGGCCGATGCCGGTCTGCGGCAAGCCGATTGCGCCAATATGGTGGCCGGTCTCGGGCTTGCCGGTGTCAATATTCCCAGGCTTTATCAGGAGATCCTCGATTGGAGGCATCCCTTTGCCGCCATGTACCTGACCACAGATCTGCATACCGCCTGCATTGGCGCCCACCAGGGGGAAGATGGTGCCGTCATCATCACAGGTACAGGCTCCTGTGGCTATGCCCATGTGGGCGAACAGCAATTGTCTCTCGGTGGTCATGGCTTTGCTCTGGGCGATAAGGGCAGCGGTGCCTGGATGGGCTTGAAAGCCGCGGAGCAGGTGTTGTTGTCGCTCGATGGTTTTGCGCCGCAAACAGCCCTTGGCGCCAAACTGCTGGCCCATTTCGGGGTGACAGGTGCCCTGGGGATAGTGGAAAACCTCGCCGGACGCTCCTCCAGTTGTTATGCCGCCCTGGCGAGAATAGTGCTGTCCTGTGCGGCCGAGGGCGATGATACCGCTACCGCTATTGTCAGCGAAGGTGCCGACTATATCAGCCGGTTGGCGCGGCGCCTGTTTGAACTCAATCCGCCGCGATTTGCCATGATAGGCGGCCTGGCCGAGCCGCTCAGGCCTTGGCTGGCCGACGATGTGGTCGAACGAATCGCCCCCGTGTTGGCGCCACCGGAAATCGGTGCCGTGCACTTTGCCATGCACCAACATCAAGACTCGCAATTTTCAGCCCGTCCGGCCGATGCCGGCGCATACGACTTAGCAAAGGTGAAACCATGACCCATACCATAATGGAGCGCGAGGCTCGCAGTGCTCCCGAGAAGATTGCCAACCAGTTGCAGGCCAATGACCGGTTAGCCCGAGAACTGGGGCAGCGGCTGCGCGAGTTTGCTCCCAAGTTTGTGATGATTGTGGGGCGCGGTTCTTCTGATCACGCCGGGGTATTTGCCAAGTATCTGTTTGAAATAGAGGCCGGTGTGCCTACCTTTGCCGCCGCGCCTTCGGTGGCCAGTGTCTATGGCAAGCGCTTGCAGTTGGCCGGTGGCCTGGTGATAGTTATCTCTCAGTCGGGACGCAGCCCGGATATTCTGGCCCAGGCCAAGATGGCCCGCGAAGCCGGTGCCTTTTGCGTGGCGCTGGTCAATGATGAAACCGCCCCCATTAAGGACATAGTCGATCTTGTATTGCCGCTTCGCGCCGGAGAGGAGCAGGCGGTGGCCGCCACCAAGAGCTATTTGGCTACCCTGTCGGCGCTGCTGCAACTGGCCGCTGCCTGGACCCAGAGCCCTGAGTTGGCCCGCTCCATAGATGAATTGCCCCAGGCGCTGCAGGCGGCTGTGGATTCAGAACCTCAACTGACTGCCGAATCTTTGCAGGGCAGCAACAATCTGGTAGTGCTGGGACGAGGACTGGGTTATGCCATCAGTAAAGAGATAGCGCTCAAACTCAAGGAGGTTTGTGCTATCCATGCCGAGGCCTTCTCCAGCGCCGAATTTCTTCACGGCCCTGTGACCCTGGTGGAGAACCACCTCAAAATAGTCGATGTCTGTGTGGCCGATGAATCCTATGCCAGCCATCTTGAGCAGATAGCCGAAGTCGGGCGCCGCGGCGCTGAGTTGGTTCACCTCAAGCAAACCGCCAATGAGGTTCATCCCAGAGTCGCGCCTCTGGCATTGCTGCAGCGTTTTTATATCGATGTGGCCGCTGTGGCCATAGCCAGAGGCATAGATCCGGATCAACCGGCCGGGCTTAAGAAAGTCACCCAAACCCTTTGATTAAAGTGGCCGACGTGCCTAAACGGGACAACGCAGTGGAGAGCAGAGAATGACGCAAACCTTTATCGCCGAGCGCTTGTTCGATGGCAGGCAATATCATCACAATCTGAGCTTTGCCGTGGAGAACGGCAATCTGCAGGCCTTGGGCTCTGCGGCAGGTTCAGATGCTATCCGCCTGCAAGGCCTGGTCGTACCCGGGTTTATCGATGTGCAGGTCAATGGCGGTGGCGGCGCGCTGTTTAACGGCGAGCCTACACTCGAGTGTATCGCAACCATAGGCCGGGCCCACGCCAGGTTCGGCACCACAGGCTTTTTGCCGACCCTGATCAGCGACAGAATCGAAGTGATGAACCGCGCGGCCGATGCGGTGGCCGAGGCGATAGCCAGGCAAAGCACAGGGGTGTTGGGGATACATTTTGAGGGGCCGCACTTGTCTGTGCCGAAGAAAGGTGTGCATCTACAGCAGTATATCCGCCGAATTTCCGATGCCGAGCTGGCATTGTTCAGCCGTCAGGACTTGGGGGTTCGCTTGGTGACCCTGGCGCCGGAAAATGTGGCGCCAGAGGTTATCAGAGCCTTGGTCGAGGCTGGTGTCCGTGTTTGTCTAGGTCACTCCAATGCCGACTATGATACCGTGCGTTCGGCCCTGGCGGCCGGTGCCAGCGGTTTTACTCACCTCTACAACGCCATGTCGCCCTTGGGCTCCAGAGCACCGGGTATGGTGGGCGCCGCCATAGAGGACGAGGCCAGTTGGTGTGGCCTTATCGTCGATGGTCACCATGTGCATCCGGCTGCAGCCAAGGTGGCCATCCGCGCCAAGGCCAAAGGCAAGATGCTCTTGGTGACGGACGCCATGCCACCTGTGGGGTTGGATCAAGATGCCAGTTTTGAGCTCTTTGGCCAGCAGGTGCTACGCCAGGGCGATAGACTCAACGCCATCACAGGAGAGCTGGCCGGATGTGTGCTGGATATGAATACCGCGGTGCGAAACGCTGTCTCTCTGCTGGGGCTCAGCGTTGAAGAATCCATGCGGATGGCGAGCGAGTATCCGGCGGCATTTCTTGGACTCGAGCAGCAAGGCCACTTGGTTGCGGGCAAACGTGCCGATTTTCTGGTGCTCGATAATGAACTCAAGGTGCAAAACACCTATATCGGCGGTCAATTGGTTTACGCCGCCGAGGAAAGAGTGTGCTGAAATAAGCCGTTGCGCCAAGAACGCGATTAACCCTCTTCACATAAGCAGTGCAGCTTTTACCCGGATAAAGATAATAACAACAGGGAAGCCCTATGACTGAAAAGATAGCGGCGGTAACTGAGACCGCCAACAAGCCCAGGCTGATGTCGCTCGATGCGCTGCGGGGCTTTGACATGTTCTGGATCCTTGGCGGTGAAGCGCTGTTTGCCGCCCTCTTGCTGCTGACTACTTGGAGTGGCTGGCGTTGGTTCGATGGCCAGATGCACCACAGCAGTTGGCATGGTTTTACCTTCTACGATCTTATCTTCCCGCTGTTTATCTTCCTCTCCGGCGTTGCCCTGGGTTTGTCTCCCAAGCGTCTGGACAAGTTGGCGTTGGCCGAGCGACTCCCAAAATATAAGCACGCAGTTAAGCGTTTGGCTTTACTGCTGTTTTTTGGCGTGCTCTACAATCACGGCTGGGGGACGGGCATGCCGGCGGCCCTGGATGAGATACGCTATGCCAGCGTCTTGGGGCGTATCGCCTTCGCCTGGTTTTTTGCCGCCATGCTGGTGTGGCACACAGGGCTCAGAACCCAGATCTATGTTGCAGTCGCTATCTTGCTGGGATACGCCATGGTGCAGCTGTGGCTGCCGGTCCCGGGCGGCAGTGCCGGGGACTTTAGCGCCGCCGGTTCCATCAATGCCTGGGTAGACAGTCATTTCCTGCCCGGGATCAGCTACCAACATAAGCCTTATGATCCGGAAGGCCTGTTATCGACCCTTCCCGCAGTGGTCAATGCTTTGGCCGGTGTGTTTGTGGGCCGCTTTTTGCAGCAGCAAAGTTTTTCAGCCTGGGGCAGGGTGGGTTTGCTGTGTCTGGCCGGGCTTGTTTGTTTGGGGCTTGGCTGGCTGCTTAATCCTCTGATCCCGGTTAATAAAGATCTCTGGACCAGCAGTTTTGTGCTGGTGAGCAGCGGCTGGAGCCTGTTGCTGCTGGCACTGTTCTACGCCGTTATCGATGTGCTTGGGCTGCGTTGGTTGGGTTTCCCCTTTGTGGTGATTGGTTGCAACGCCATCATCATCTATCTCGCTTCCAGTCTGGTTCAGTGGCGCTATAGCAGCGAAAGTCTGTTTGGCGGTTTTATCAATAGCGCCCCTGAGAACTGGCAGCCACTGCTTGGGGTATTGGCCATGCTCGGGGTGCAATGGTTGCTGCTCTGGTGGATGTATCGCAGGCAGTTGTTTATTCGGGTTTGAGGCTTAGGGAAGGTTCGAACAAGCCCCATGTGTGCTCTGCGTCGGCTTACGGGCTTGGATGCAAGGCGTGGTTCGCAGCAACCGGCTCTCTGCGTTATCCGACTTCGACATGCCCCGGCATGCCTTCAGTCAGATGCCTTGAACGCCAATTGCTGTGCAAGCCAGAGTGCCACGAGGACTTATTCGCACCTTCCTTAGCTTGCCTAAGTGAGGCGAACAAGCGGCCATATGCCTGGTTTAAAATTAATGACAGCGTTGTCTTTTTTGTTATTATGACGTAACTTTATTGAAACAAAGCCGTGTATAAAGCTGCCGCGGCATCAAGGTTTCAAGCGTTAAACACCACTCAAGATGGATGGGGCGCCGATAAATTTGGTTGCCAAACAATAAATTACTATAAGAAGCAGGTTTATGAACATGACAGTTGCTACCCCGGCTGACGCAGCCTCAAGAAGCAGTTTTCTGCCTATGACTATCGTAGGTGCGCTGTTTTTCATCTTTGGATTTGTGACCTGGTTGAATGGTTCATTGATCCCTTTTCTGCAAATCATCTGTGAGCTCAATGAGTTTCAGGCACTGTTTGTCACCTTTGCCTTCTACATCGCCTATACCGTGATGGCGCTGCCCATGTCGTCGATCCTGCGTCGCACCGGCTATCGCAATGGCATGGCGGTGGGGCTGGGGATCATGGCAGTCGGCTCTGTGCTGTTTATTCCAGCCGCCTTCAGCGCCAACTTTTTAATGTTTCTGCTGGCGCTTTTTGTACTGGGAACCGGCCTGACCATTTTGCAGACGGCATCCAACCCCTATGTGGTGCATATTGGTCCGAAGGAGAGCGCCGCCATGCGGATCTCCATCATGGGGCTGATTAACAAGGGCGCCGGTGTGATAGTGCCTATTCTTTTTACCGCTTTGGTACTGGCTGATCTGGAAGGGTTCACCGCCGGGCATCTGGCTGCCATGGCCCCGGCCGAGCGAGAAGCCCAAATAAGCGAACTGTCTTCACGTCTGGTGATGCCCTATATCTATATGACGCTGGCGCTTGTGGTACTGATCGCACTGGTGAAGTTTTCTGCTTTGCCGGAAATAGCCTTCGAGGGGGAAGAGGAAGAGCACGCCGACAAGAGCGGTATAGTGCATTTCCCTCAGGTGATCCTGGGCGCCATAGCCATCTTTGCCTATGTGGGGGTTGAAGTGATTGCCGGCGATACCATAGGTCTTTATGGTGCCAGCCTCGACGTCAATAATTTCGCATCCCTGACCTCCTACACCATGGTGTTTATGGTTATCGGCTACCTTTTGGGGGTTAGCTGTATTCCACGTTTTATCAGCCAGGAAAAGGCTTTGCTCGCCTCGGCCTTGGCGGGTATTGCTTGCATCTTTGGCATCATCTTCTCATCGGCCGAGAGCCATGCTATCTCGTCGCTGCTGTGGGGGTGGAGCGGTATTCCAACTATTCCGGATACAGTCACCTTCGTCGCCATGATGGGCCTGGCTCACGCTCTGGTTTGGCCCTCTGTGTGGCCGCTGGCGCTGGAAGGGCTGGGCAAGTACACGGCTCAGGGCTCGGCGCTGCTGATCATGGGTATTTCAGGTGGCGCCATACTGCCGCTGATATTCGGCAAGATTGCCCACTTCAGTGACAATGTGCAGTTGGGTTACTGGATAGGCTTGCCCTGTTATCTGTTTATCCTCTTCTATGCGCTGAAAGGCCATAAGATGCGCAGTTGGTAACTGCGAGAGTTTAGCCCTCCTTGGTGACTTAACTAATCTGGTCGGCAATAGCCGTTTGCTTCAATTCCCCGAGCCTTTTGGCTCGGGGATCTCGTTATAGCTGATGTCTCAGCCACGAACCCAAACAGCTCTTGTGTCATAAAGAAGTCAATGACGGCTGCCTCAAGCCCGAATGGCGTTTTCACCGCAGTCGAAAGGCGTTGACCACTATCAATATCGAGGTCGCGAAATAGGGATTGGGGTTAACCCGGTTACAGCTTGAGGTACTGGTGATAAGCTGGTTTTTAAACCCATCATCCAGGAAGTGAGCTATGGCATTTACCCACTTAAATCTTTGAGCATAACCATCAAGTGTTATTACGCGACCCATTGTCTTCGCCCTGAAAAATTGGCAAGAATCATAAGGCAATGATCTTTCTATTGAAATTTACGGTAGCAAAAATTACTCAGGCTGAAAGGCGCGTATAGATGTAGTTTGTGTTTGGTTTTTGATAGAGGCACAAGTCCCCATGAATAGGGGGCTCGTAGGTGACTAACAGAGGGTATGAACAAAGGGCACTACAAACCTGTGGCTTAGAGATTGGAGAAATCGACCTGGGGCAAGCTCTCAAAACCCGGGTGGGCAAAAAGGTAGCCCTGCATCAGTTCGATTCCTGCTGTTTTGAGCCAAAAACATTCTCCTTGGGTTTCTATTCCCTCGGCCAAAGGGATGATGCCCAAATCCTGAAACATGCTCAGGCAATGTGTCACTATCGATTGGCGAACTTTGTCTGTATCTATATTCCGGATTAACGCCATATCAAGCTTTATGATATTGGTCTGAAAATTTGCCAGTAGATCCAGCCCTGAATACCCGGAACCAAAGTCATCTATGGCGGTTATGAAGCCCTGGGCTCGATAGCATTCCACAATACGTTTAACGTGATTGCTGTCTTCAATCTTCTCCACTTCAGTGAATTCAAACATGATCCTCTCGGTAGGGAAGTTGTACTTTTTGGCCGCTTCCAGAGTGGTTCGAATGCAGCGCTCGGGTTTATATACGGCATTGGGGAGAAAGTTGATACTCAACATGGAGTCTATGCCAAGCCGCGAGGCCAGCGAGATGGCTTTTATCCGGCACATCTGATCAAAGATATAGCGGTTGTGGTCATTGACCTTGGAAAATATCTGGCCTGCCGCCTCATTGTTTAATCCCCTAACCAGTGCTTCATAGCCAAACACGCTGTTATTTTTGATGTTTATTATGGGTTGAAAAGCCATTGAGAAATCAAACCCCAACTCCTTTTTGTTTAGGCAATTACTGCAGGAGTGAATTTCATAACTTGCTGTTCCTTCAAGCATTAAAATGACCTTTTCGAGTGTTTATCCTTAAGGTTAGCTGGCTTTTTATGCTTAAGCAAAGCGGCTTTGGGTTAAGCCATGAGTTAGCGCAAAGGGAGAGGGAAAGGACGGTCTGCCGCAGAAATCGGGTCAAACCATGGCTGAAGTCTGCGGGAATGATATAAACAAAAACGCCACTCACTGAGTGGCGTTTTTGTTGTTTCATGGTGCCGGCACCAAGAGTCGAACTCGGGACCTACTGATTACAAGTCAGTTGCTCTACCAACTGAGCTATGCCGGCTAAATTGTGGTGCCCGAACCCGGAATCGAACCAGGGACACGCGGATTTTCAATCCGCTGCTCTACCAACTGAGCTATTCGGGCAACTGAACTGAGCGTCAGTCATCTACTTCGAACCGGGAGTTAAGGCCCGTGTCGTTCGGAGTGCGCGTATAATATAGTTCTGAAATTTTTCCTGCAAGTGCTTTTTCGGCATAAATCCTGTGTTCGCTCAGTTAATGCTCAGAATTGGGCTTTTTGAGCTGAAATCAAACTGATATCGCTTGAAAAGCCAGCAGGCCGCCTATTGCATCAAACTATCTTCGCCGTAATCTGCCGTACCCGCATCACAGTGGCTCTTTAAGCCCACCTTTTGTCCTACTTTCTAAAATTTCGAAAGAAATGGCCAATATTTAATGATTTTAGTTTTCATTTAGCCTCCATATGATGTGCTTAAGACATAGCTTAAGGATAGAAAATGCTTGCCAACACTCGTCAGGGCTACGGCCTTGTCAGCATTTTGAGCCACTGGTTATCGGCCATTGCCGTGATAGGCCTGTTTGGGCTCGGCTACTGGATGGTTGATTTGACCTATTACAGTGCCTGGTATCAGAAGGGGCCGCATCTGCACAAGAGTATCGGCATTTTGTTGTTGGCGCTTACCCTGGTCAGATTGTTGTGGAAACTGCTGAGCCCGTCGCCACAGGCAATACCGGACAAGCCTTTACTGCAGAAGGCGGCCCGTTTGACGCATTGGGGACTCTACCTGTTGCTGCTGCTGATTATGTTGAGCGGCATATTGATCTCCACCGCCGATGGCCGGGGTATCGCGGTATTTGACTGGTTTGAGCTGCCGGGTGTCGGTGAGCTGTTTAACAATCAGGCCGATATCGCCGGGGCGATACATAAATACGCCGCCTATAGCTTGATAGCCCTGGTGGTGCTGCATGCCTTGGCGGCGCTGAAACACCATTTTATCGATAAAGATCAGACACTCGTCAGGATGATTAAACTCAAGAGAGGATAGCAAAATGAAAAAGACCCTGTTTGCCGGTTTGCTTGGCAGCGCCCTGTTATTGCCTTGCGCCGTGAATGCCGCCGACTATGTGATTGATACCCAGGGCGCCCATGCCTCTATCAACTTTAGAGTCAACCATCTTGGTTACAGCTTTGTGGTCGGGCGTTTTAACGAATTTGAAGGCAGCTTCAGTTTTGACAAGGCCAACCCGGCAGATGCCAAGGTGAATGTGACCATCAACACCCAAAGCCTGGATTCAAACCATGCCGAGCGGGACAAGCACCTACGTTCGGCCGACTTCATCAATGCCGGCAAGTATCCCAAGGCCAGCTTCAAGTCCACCAAGGTGGAGGACAAAGGGAATGGCGAATTGGCGATCACCGGTGACTTTACCCTCAATGGGGTCACCAAGCCGCTGACCATAGATGCCAAGGCTATCGGTGAAGGGCAGGACCCTTGGGGTGGTTACCGCGCCGGGTTTATCGGCTCTACCGAGTTTGCCCTCAAGGATTACAAGATTACTACCGATCTGGGCCCGGCTTCCACTCACGTCAAACTCGACCTGGTGGTTGAAGGGGTCAAGCAGTAACCCACAATAGTTTTTACAGAAGGCGCCGTCGGCGCCTTTTTCTTTGGCCCACAAACGGGCAGCGAAAGTTACCGAAAGTCACCGAAAGTTAGCGCCGATATGGCACAATGAGCGCCAATACAAACAATAGAGCCCGGGTACTTGGGCCGCCGCATCGTTGTGAGCTGAAACCATGTTGAATATCGAAACCCTTGAGCAGCTTAAACAACTGCTCGAAAGCCAACCCGCGGTATTACTGCTGTTCGGCGGCGAGCATTGCGGCGTGTGCCAGGCGTTGAAGCCCAGAATAAGCGCCATGTTGGCCGACGAGTATCCACTATTGCAGGCGGCCTATATCGATTGTCAGGGCCCTGGCCAGCAGCTATCCGCCCAGATGAGTATCTTCAGTCTACCCGTGGTGCAGGTCTATTTTGACGGCGAAAAGTTTGCCGAGTTGCAGCGGGTGTTTTCTCTGGCGGATCTGCGAGAGGCAATCGACAGGCCCTATCGGCTCAGTTTTGAGTCTTAGGGAAAATAATCGACAGGGCTTTCTGTTATTGAGTTCGGAGCTAAAGGAGTAGTTAGATGAAAAATAGGGTGTATATGGCCCAGAGTCTGGATGGTTTTATTGCCGGATCTAATGGTGAGCTTGATTGGTTGGCGGCAATAGATAACCCGGAGGGCAGCGATCTGGGATTTGCCGAGTTTATGGCTTCGGTCGATGCTCTGCTCATGGGGCGCAACACTTTTGAAGTGGTGGCCGCCTTCGATGCCTGGCCCTACGATAAACCTGTATTTGTTGCCAGCAATAGTCTCAAGCAATTACCGGAGGGGTTTGCCGGCAAAGCCGAGTTAATTTGCGGCTCGGCAACTGAAATGCTCAGCGCCTTGCATGTAAAGGGGTACCACAACATCTATCTCGATGGCGGCGCTCTTATTCGCTCCTTTATTGCCGCCGCTCTGGTCGATGAGCTGATCATTACCACAGTGCCTGTGTTGCTGGGAGGCGGGATCCGGCTATTTGATACCTTGCCTGGTTCTGTGAACTTGAAGCTGGTGTCATCACAGCTGCTGCTGGGGCAATTGGTAAAGAATCGTTATCAGTTTCAAAGGGAGACACAGGCATGAATCAAGTGGGTACCTTAATCTTTTTCTGCGGCAAGATGGGAGCGGGCAAGTCGACTCTGTCGCAAGAGTTGGCTTCAGAGCGGCGCGCCGTCTGTATCAGTGAAGATCAGTGGCTTGCCGCTCTTTTCCCGAAAGAGATCCAAAACTTTGGCGACTATCTCAAGTTTTCGGCCCGGCTCAAACCTGTTATGAGCGCACATATTCAGGCCTTACTCGGTTGCGGTGTCGATGTGGTGCTGGACTTCCCGGCCAATACCGCAGTGCAGCGTCATGGATTCAAGGCCCTGGCCGAGGCGGCTGGAGCGCAGCATCTGCTGGTCTATTTAGAGGCAGATGATGAGTTGTGTCTCGAGCGTCTGGCACTCAGAAGAGTTCAATGCCCGGAGCGGGCAGCGTTCGACAATGAAACCGTCTTTCGGCAGGTGAGTGCCTATTTTGAGGCGCCAACGGCCGAGGAAGCGCTATCGATAGAGGTGCGCCCGGCCTGAAAACAGCCGACATGGCGTTCGCTATTTGGCTGTGGCAGACCAAGATTATTTGTGCCAATATGCGCCGGCCGGTTTACTGCTCTTTGGCAGAGTTCAAACATGGCGCTATAGTCATGCGGGCGCGAAGGCGCCGCAAAATAGAGGTTAGATTATGAAGAGAGCAGTGAAGGCAGTCCAATTATCGCTTGAATAGATTCTTAGCAATAATTGGACGCGAAAATGAATAGAAACAATATCTGGAATTACTCATTCTTATACTCTTTGGTACTTCTGGTACCTTTCGATCTGCTTGCTTCACTGGGGATGGACTTATACCTTCCGGCAGTGAATGACATCGGCACAAGTTTCAAGGTAGGAAGGGAGCAGGTTCAGCTGACGCTGACCATGTATATGGCACTCCTAGGCCTTGGGCAATTGCTGTTTGGCCCCCTCTCGGACAAGTTTGGCAGAAGGCCGATAGTCGTTATTGGCGCTGTCTTGTACTCATTGTCCAGCCTGGCTATTCCCTTAAGTCCGAACTTCGATTACTTTCTGGGACTGAGATTGTTACAGTCGCTGAGCGCGTCTGCACTATTGGTTGCGGCGTTTGCCACGGTCAGAGATGTATTTGCAGAAAGGGAAGAAGGCGTAGTCGTTTACGCCATCATGGGTTCAGTGTTGGCTTGTGTACCGGCAGTGGCACCGTTTCTGGGTGCCTTGATAGAAAAGCAGTGGCATTGGCAGGGCATATTTTACTTCCTGGGAATATTTGCTGCCGTGGTTGCCGTGCACACAGTGTTTAAATGGCCAGAAACCCGACCGGCCCAAACCCAACCGTTTCGTTTCAATAGCTTGTTCACCATCCTGGGGTCCAAGACTTTTATCGGTTATACCTTGGCTTATGCAACGGCTATGGGGACCTTCTTCGCCTACTTTTCCACCTCGCCCTCGGTGCTGATGGATACCTTGAGCCTGAGTAAAGTCGAGTTCAGCCTCTGGTTCGGCTCGGTGGCGATTGTGATGATACTGACTACCAGGTTCGTCAAGCCTTTGGTTGGGCGTTGGGGAATAAGCGGCACAGTGTTTCGGGGGCTGGCGGGGCTATTTGTCAGTGGGCTTATCCTCTATCTGTGCGAGTGGCTCTTTGGCGTTACCCTGCTGGGCTTTATGCTTCCCATGTACCTGATTGGAGTCAATATTGCCTTGACTTGTGCAGTCTCGGCCAACGGCGCTCTGCACGCCTTCTCCGCTTCGGCGGGTTTGGCAACGGCGCTTTATTATGCGCTGGAAAGCCTGTACTTAAGCCTTATGGTCAGTGTGCTGATAAAGCTGATCCCGCCCGGAACCTCGGCCACCATAGCCGTGTATATCTTTATCTCTTCCCTGTTGGCTGCGGGCTTTATCCTGCTGGGTCGGCAGCAGAGTAAATAGCTTCTTATAAGCTTGCAGGCCACACTTGAGCTTGTTCAGGTGTGGCCTTCGCTGCTGATAGGGCACTTATTTGAGGAGGCTATTGTGGTTAATGGGTGTTTTTCGGCTCACTCTTGAGTAAGTTTATGGTCAGAACCCCAATTGAGATTGCGGCAACAATGGATGCCAGTCTAACCATTTGAGAAGAGAGCGATAATACACTTGGATTATTGACTATTTGATAAGTCAATACGATAAAGTTGGTAAACAGTAACTGGTAGATAGTCAGGTGGGTTTTACGGCGTATTGCGAAACAGGCTAATTGTAATCCAGAAAAAATAGTTACCCCTATGATCACGAAAGTTGGTGCATTTACAGAGGTTAACAGCATGCATGGTATGGTAAATAGTATGCCGACAGAAGTTGTGATAAGTCTATGGTAGCCAAACGTGTGGCTGTCTTTGGTAATAGGCGATTTTATCATGCTGCCAAAAGTTATGGCTATCAACAAGGCTTGTGAGCTGCCAGCCCAGATTAATGCATAAAGCACAATGCTTGTAGCGGTTGCTTTAAAGACGATTTTCCCCATGTTTTTATCAGCACCTTCAATTCTGGCTTCATCGGGCGGGATATTTGTCTCGTCACTAGGAAATAGCCAAAAACCAAGGTAGGTTGCCAACACCGCAATGATAAAGCTTTCGAACAATGTCAATGGTAAGGCGCTTAATGGTATGGACATCTGTTGCTTCATTACCACCATGAAAATGACGATAACTAAAGTTAAATTGGCAATAATATCTTTGGGATCTTGATGACCACGGTAATAGCTCAGAAACATCAGTGACCAAGTAAACAGTAAAAATCCAGTGGGCGTACCTATCAACAGATTTCCCAGTGTTACTATGCCAAAACAGATAAACAGGAGTACTACCAGTAGCTTTAATAGCACCTTAAGCTGTGGCCTGGATGGCATCAGGGTAAAAAATATCACTACAAATACAGGGGCGATAACAGGTATGGCGGCGCCTGAATATATGAGATAGAACAGGAGCAGCACTGGCGTGAAAACCAGCCTGATGACTGAATTTGCTGCACTATGAAACATAAGTCAAAACGCTCAGAATGTTCATCCAGATGGACGCCAACCAATCACCAAAGCTACTTTGCTCGGTTAAGAATGCAACCGTTGCTTTAGAACCATAACGAACATTACCGGGCACATTACCGTTCTCAAAGATAATGTTAACCGGATACCGTTGCGCGTTTAGGGAGTTATTGTTTGCGACTAAAAAGCCGGTAGCCTGATCCGTTTCATTACTCCCTCCCGTGCCCCAGCCTATGCTTTCGACTCTTCCTTCGAGCACTCGACCCGGTAAAGCGTCCATGACAATTTTTACTTTTTGATTGACACGGATATGCTCCAGAGAATTTTCTCTTACCAGCGCCGATACCCAGACACCTCTTGGGTCGATAAAAGTAAGTAGCGGAGAGCCTACACTGGCTTTTTGCCCAACAGTGAGTTGTAGGTTGGTCACAATACCTTTGGAAGGGGCAATAACTTTAGTGCGTTGTAAGTCTAACTCTGCTTTTTCCAGGCTGGCTATTGCGGCGAGGATCTGCGGGTTGTCTTGCCCTTCAGGACCAAGGTTTTGTTTTGCTTGTACCAGAGAGGCTTCTGCTGCATTTAAGGCGGCTTGGGCTCGATCCCTGGCTTCAATCGCATTATCCAGCTCAGCTTTACTCAATACGCCTTTTGCTGCCAATTCAGTGATTCGGGCCGCTTGCTCTCTGGTATTATCGCGCGCCGCCAATGACTCAATCACTTTGGCTTGCGCGACTTCAACGGCTGCAGTACTGGCGCCGATATTTTGCCCTGCAATAGCCAGGTTGGCTTGAGCCGTGCGCAAGTTGATTTGATAATCTCTGGAATCAATTTCAAATAAAGTCTGGCCGGATTCCACCACTTGGTTATTTCTGACCTTGACCTCGGTAATATTGCCTGAAACTTCGGGAGCGACTCTAACCAGATAAGAGTGGATTCTGGCCATCCCTGTCATTGGGGTTACACGATCAGCCCACAAGCTATAGAGCCAAATGAAAAAGACGATGCCAATGATGAAAAAACTCAGCTTTCTGGAAGAGGACTCTGCTTGGGACATAGGATAACTCTCTTGACGATCTGCTATAGCATGTGGCATTTGTGTCTGAAATTATATGTTTGTTAATAAATGTTTGATAGTTTTTTGGGGGATGATAGTTTGATTGGGTACTCATTTGGATAAGTTTTTCTGATTACAGTGTGTTGGATTGACTTGAGGAAGTCTCAGATAGCTTGTTGAACACACTGGTACAGCAATGGGACTTTACGGACGATATATAAGGTCTGTTGGGGGAAAAGACTATAACGTAGCAAAGTACCATTCTATTGGCTGCATATTGTGCGGCTATGCTGGTAAGACTATTAGTGTAAGTACTTAGCGTAAGTACGTTGATAATTTTGTTGGCAGGAGTAACTTATCGGCTCGTCTTGAGTCTGTTCTTTTAGCTCTGAGAAATATTAGTGGTCAATAAAACCTAACTCTGCATTTTGGTTGGCTGGATTAGTGAACAACGAGAATTGATTCTTAAAACTGGTTAACAGTAAAGATAAAGGCCCATAAGGGCCTTTTCTCATTTCGCTAGCTACAGCTATAGCGGCTTATTCATCTTCTGCCGGTGGCACATAGCCTTCAATCTGTACTTCCTGACCTTCGAACAGGAAGGCGACCATCTGCTCTTCCAGCAGTTTGCGATCATCGACATTCATCATGTTCAGTTTCTTTTCGTTGATCAGCATGGTCTGTTTTTTCTGCCACAGGCTCCAGGCCTCTTTGCTGATGCTGTCGAAAATGCGCTTGCCGAGTTCGCCGGGATACAGTTGGAAATCCAGGCCATCGGCTTCTTTCTTGAGATAGACGCAGTTAACTGTGCGTGCCATGTTTACTCCTTGGTCAGACTCGGTTCCAGGCTGGCCAATACCCGCTCTGTTGCAGCGGCCAGTCCCACCCGGGAAGGTTGGTTTAAGTTATACCAGAGACAGGGTTTGGGTTCCATTACCCTGTCTTTACTCTGGGCGCTGTGACCTTGGTCCAGCAGCATGTCTGTGGCTACTTTGCTCTTTAGCCGCAGCAGCATAGGCTGGGCGTCCAGGTGAAAGTGGCTGAAGGTGTGACGAAAACCGGGTAGCTCAGTGATGCTGTGTTCTGCAAGCCCCAACGCTTTGGCGGCTTGCAGCAGGTTTTGTCTGTTGCTGAACTCGGGGAAACACCAGAGGCCGCCCCAGATCCCGGCGGGTGGCCTTTGCTGCAGCAAGATCTCGCCATTGTGTTCCAGCACCAGTAGCCAGGCTTCTTTGGCCGGAATCGCCTTCTTCGGCTTCTTACCGGGGAATTCGCCCTGGCGCCCCATTAGCTGCGCCTTGCAATCGCGGGCGACCGGGCACTGGTCACAAGCGGGGCGGGAGCGGGTGCAAATGGTGGCACCTATATCCATCATCGCCTGGTTGTATTTTTGGATCTCGGCCTTGGGCGTGAGCGCTTCGGTCAGCTGCCAGAGTTGGTTTTCCACATCCTTTTGCCCGGGCCAACCTTCTATGGCGCCGTGGCGGGCGAGTACCCGTTTGACGTTGCCATCCAATATGGGGTGATGTTGCCCCAAAGACAGCGACAGTACCGCACCTGCGGTTGAGCGGCCAATGCCCGGCAGTGCCAGTACCGAGTCAAAGTCGGTTGGAAACTCGCCTTGGAACTCATCACGCACCTTGATGGCGGCCTTGTGCAGGTTACGGGCGCGGGCGTAATAGCCCAAACCTGTCCACAGATGCAGCACTTCGTCCGTGTCGGCATTGGCCAGGCTGACGACATCGGGGAAACGGGCAATGAATTTTTGGAAGTAGGGGATAACAGTCGCGACCTGGGTCTGCTGCAACATGATTTCAGAAATCCATACTTTGTATGGGGTCTTTTGCTGTTGCCATGGCAGAGTCTTGCGACCATTCAAGTCGTACCATTTTACGATACGTTCTGCGAAAGAGGCTGTTTTGTTCATCGGCGCAGTGTAGCCGCAGCCAAGGGGCGAAACAAGGAGATTGATCCCCCCAAATGATTGACTTATTTCGTTCTTGTGGATTGTTGGTATACTTTTTCAGCATCAGGGCTTGCACTGTATGGTGAACTTTGGATAATGCCCTTCTTTTTTCACACCTCTCTAGGGGCAAAAATGAGCGAAGTCACAACGGCCGAGTTTAACGAAGAAGGCAAGTATCTGCGCAAAGTAAGAAGCTTTGTGCTGCGTGAGGGGCGCCTCACCAAGGGCCAGGCCCAGGCCATAGAAGCGCATTGGGGCAGCATGGGGCTGGATTATTCCCCCGAGCCACTGGATTTGAACGCCGTTTTTGCCCGTGAGGCAGACACAGTGCTGGAGATAGGTTTTGGTATGGGTGCCTCACTGGTGACCATGGCCAAGGAAGCCCCCGAGCTTAACTTTATCGGTATCGAAGTGCACAAGCCTGGTGTGGGCGCCTGTCTTGCCGATGCCGGCGAAGCCGGAGTCACCAACCTGAGAGTATTCCATCACGATGCCATGGAAGTGCTGGAGCATGCCATTGCCGATAATTCTCTGGCGCGGCTGCAGCTGTTTTTCCCCGACCCATGGCATAAGAAACGCCACCACAAGCGCCGCATAGTGCAGCCGGCCTTTGCCGAGTTGGTGCGCCGTAAACTGAAAATCGGTGGTGTGTTCCACATGGCTACCGATTGGGAAAACTACAGCGAGCATATGCTGGAAGTGATGAATGCCGCCCCCGGCTATCGCAACCTTTCCAGCGATGGCACTGTAGTGCCACGCCCGGATTACCGTCCGTTGACCAAGTTCGAGGCCCGCGGCCAGCGCCTGGGTCACGGTGTTTGGGATCTGATGTTCGAACGTACAGAGTAATTACACCTGAGGGAGAAGCAGTATGGCTATTCGCAGTCGTCGTTTGCGCAAGAAGTTGCGTGTTGATGAATTCCAGGAGTTGGGATTTGACGTTAGTTGGCGTTTTGCCGACTCTGTATCGGAGGAACAGATAGATCCCCTGGTCGACCGTTTTATTGATGAAGTCATAGAACCTAGAGGCTTGGGCTTCCACGGTGGCGGCCACAGAGAGTGGGAAGGCATTATTGCCACCCAAAGAATTGGCAAGTGCACCGAAGATGACAGAAGTGCAGTCAAGGCATTCTGGGAAGCTCAGCCAATCAGCGAGTTGGAAGTTACTGAGCTGTACGACATTTGGTGGAGTTAATCCCGGACGAGGCCTTGCTTGAGCAGGTGCTCGACAGGGTTCGCCCTCTGATTGGCCAGGGTAAGGTGGCGGATTATATTCCGGCCCTTGCCCGGGTCAATGCCAACAAGCTGGGGATTGCCGTCACCATGGCCGACGGCACCACAGTGGGGGCAGGGGATTATTTAGAGCCTTTTTCCATTCAAAGTATTTCCAAAGTGTTCAGCCTGACACTGGCGCTGACACTCTATGAAGAAAGCGAAATCTGGAGCCGGGTAGGCAAAGAGCCGTCGGGCCACTCATTTAATTCTCTGGTGCAGGTGGAGTTGGAGCGCGGTATTCCCCGTAATCCCTTTATCAATGCCGGTGCGCTGGTCATAGCCGACTTGCTGCAGAGCCGCCTCGGAGCGCCCAAGCACAGAATGCTGGAAGTGGTTCGCCGTTTGGCGGGTAATCCGCATATCTGCTACGACAAGGTGGTGGCCGATTCCGAGTATCAGCATAGTGCCCGCAATGCCGCGATTGCCTATCTGATGAAGTCCTTCGGTAACTTCAACAATGATGTGGATACTGTGCTGCGAAGCTATTTCCATTACTGCGCCTTGAAAATGAGCTGCGCCGATCTTTCCCGGGCCATGATGTATCTGGTCCAAGGTGGTAAGGCATTGGATGGCAAAGAGCTGATATCACCGCTGCAGAGCCGCAGACTCAATGCGCTCCTGGCTACATCCGGGCTTTATGACGGCGCCGGTGAGTTTGCCTACCGGGTCGGCATGCCGGGCAAGAGTGGTGTCGGTGGTGGTATAATCGCCGTGATCCCCGGTGACATGTCCATCTGTGTCTGGTCGCCGGAGCTTGACCGCAGCGGCAACTCACTCGCCGGAACGGCAGCGCTGGAGCAACTCAGGCTGGCCGTTGGCCGCTCAATCTTCTGATCCCAAAGGCAGCATTCCGCTGCCTTTGTTTTTTACGCCATACCATAGCTTTCAGCCTAAAGTTGCATATTAAGCGCTTGCCGGGTTTCCGGCGACGGATGTTTCTCATTGCCTGCCGCAGGCTTATGCACAGGCGATCCTGTGACTCGGCGTTAATACGTCCTTGTAGCCTCGACGAAAACATCTGACCTACATGGACGTAGGAAATGCCGAATTTGTCGGGAACAGAATTCGGCCTTGTTTTCGACGGTCACAGTTCCGCCTGTGCCAGGGAAATAGGCGTATGTTAGTGGGTATATAAGCAATTTCAAGCAACGCTATGATTGCAGAATTGCACCAAATTCCCCTCGGTGTCGCCGAAAGCCGTTGGCGCAAATAACGTGGCTGAGGCATGGATGCCGAAGCAGCGCCAGTCGAATCAGGGATGAGCGTCTGAAGCGGTAGTTATTTGCGCCATTAGGCCGAGGGGCTTTCGACACCGTGTGGGGCGGCAAGGGAGATCCAAGAGGGGATTGCTGTTGATCCCTTCTTGGTCGGGTGTGGGGCGAAGCTCCACGACTTTAGGCCGCTGGTACAGCGGCTATCATGGCTGCCAGCTAAAAGTTACTAATTAGTATTGGCAGGACCTCCGGCGACGGATGTTTCTCATTGCCTGCCGCAGGCTTATGCACAGGCGATCCTGTGACTCGGCGTTAATACGTCCTTGCAGCCTCGACGAAAACATCTGACCTACAGGGACGTAGGAAATGCCGAATTTGTCTGGAACAAAATTCGGCCCTGTTTTCGACGGTCACTGTCCCGCCTGTGCCTGGAATTAGGCGTATATCTGCAGCTCAAAACAACTCTGTGTGGGAAGAGTTGCACCAATTCCCCCTTCGGAGCCGCCGCTGGCGTTGTTGCAAATTGGCGTAGCCGAGACAGGGATGTCGAGGCTCGAAGGTCGAGCAAGGATGCGAGTCCTGAGTGTAGCCAATTTGTTTCATAAGCCAGCGGGGATTTCGGCTACGTCGGGGTGTCCTTGGGGATGCAAGGGGCTTTGGACAAGCAAAGCCTCTTGCTCGGTGTGGTGTGGAACACCACGACTTTAGGCTGCTGGCACAGCGGCTATTATGGCTTTTAATCCCGAATGCAGTGAAGAAAAGGAATAGTCTAGGCCATCCAGAGTATTCCCTGTTAAACCTTTCTTTGGTTTCTTGTGTCTTATTCATCATAACGGCTACAAGTTGGCAAAATTTGCCACTCGCAGATGGTGGATTTTCATATTCTGCTGCCTTACTTGATATTAATTCTTTTAGTATCAGTTGATTATAACTTTGGCACAAAGTCTGCTTTATTCTGAGCCATAAGCGGTAACCAAGTTTACTCGGCAGATTAAAACGAGAGGGAAGACAGAATGAAACAAGCGATTGGTGGAATATCTTTGTTGTGTGCATTGTTTGCGGCGGCGCCTGCTATGGCGATCAACTTTGAGCCAAGAGATGAGCAATGCGAGATGTCACTCAACTACGACATCTCACTGGAACCCAAGAAGCTGAGTGTCAGTAATCAAGGGAAAGAACACTATCGAATTGAGCCGGGCCGCCTCTACGTGGAAGGTGAAGAAGTGGCCTTGAATGCCGAGCAGAGCAAGCTTGTCAACGAGTACTCGGATGCCATGGCTCAGCAGTTACCCGAAGTTATCTCTTTGGTGGAAGATGCCGTCACCATGGCGAGTGAGGCCGTGAGTATGGCTCTAACACCACTCTTGGGTGATGCCGCCGGTGCCAAGTTGGATGAAACCATGGACAGTCTGCAACAGCGAGTCTATGAAGTGGCTCATCGCAATGGTGACCAGTACTTCCTGGGGGCCACTGAAGAGTCGCTGGAAAACGCCTTTGGTGATGAGTTTTCCAAAGAAATAGAGCAACTGGTACAGCAGTCGCTAGGCAGTTTGATGATGGCCATGGGCAGCGCCATGATGTCAGGTGAGGGCGAAACCTTTGATGAGAAGATCAATGCCTTCAGCCAGAAAATGGAAAAGATGGGCAAGGATATTGAAGTACAAATGGAGTCCCGCGCCCAGGAGATGGAGCAGAGAGCCGACGCGCTTTGCGACAACTTCCAACGTTTGGTGGTGCTGGAAGACAAGTTACGCAAACAGATCCCTGAGCTGGGCGAATTCCAGGTACTGTCCGGCAAGGTTGAACTGCAGCAATAAGATTTAAGCTGGTGATTCCCCCTGTATCTTCCCCTCCCTTGATACAGGGGTTTTTTATTGGTTGTCTGTTGATTATGCCATCACTGCGGCGGTTTTTTTGGCTCAAGGCTATCCTTGGGTTAGAGTCAATAAGAAAGAATTGGTATACTTCGCAAAAATAATAAAACTGACACCCAAGTCAGGACTCAGTGACTCTACCCAGTGCGCTTTCCAAAACCCGGCAGCCCACACCCCATTTTGGGGTCTTGACGGTGAGGCCCGTCGCTTTTCCAGGAAAGCTTTTACCAGTGTTGTAAACGGCTTAAGGCGACTTTCATGTTAGAACTGTTAGAACCTATCGCTATTTTCACTCATGTCGCCCGTGCCGGCAGCTTCAGTGCCGCGGCGCGCAGGCTTGGAATATCCAAATCCAAGGTCAGTACCCAGGTTGCCGATCTTGAACATAAACTCGGGATCCAGTTGATCCAGCGAACAACCCGTAGCTTAAGCCTCACCGAAGCCGGTAATCTGCTGTATGTGCAGGGGGAAGAACTGCTCCGGGATGCGGATCAGGCGGTGGCCAGTGTGCACAACCTCAATGATGCCACCCGAGGCGTGCTCAAGGTAGGGATCTCCCAGTCATTCGGCACCATGCATATTATTCCGGCACTGCCCGAGTTTATGACCCGTCACCCGGATCTCGAGCTGCAGGTGAGCCTGTTAGACCATAAGGTTGATGTGGTCAGTGAAGGCCTGGATCTGCTGCTGACCATGTCAGAGCAACTGCCTCTGGGTATGGTGGCCCGCCCGTTGATGAAGTGTCAGTTCCTGCTGGTGGCTTCCCCCGGGTATGTTGCGGCCCACGGTATGCCGGCCCGGCCGGAGCAGCTGGTGGAGCACAACTGTTTGGTTTACCACGGTGAATGGCATGAGCACAGCGTCTGGCAATTCAAGAAGGGCGATGACTACTGTGAGATAGGGGTTTCGGGTAATTTCAGAGTCGACAATGCGCCGGCGCTCAAGTCTGCCGCTGTCAGTGGGCTTGGGGTGGTTTATCTCGCCAGTTATCTGCTGGAAGATGAAATAGAAAAAGGCACTCTGGTTCCTCTACTTCCCGATTGGCAACTGACCCACCATCTGCCGCTGCAGGCGGTTTATCCAAGACGTAAACACTTGGCTCCCAAGGTGAGTGCCTTTATCGAGTTCATTAAGGATCACATAGGTACACCACCCTATTGGGACAAAAAATACGCAGATCTGTTTGCCCTGCGCCAGGAAAAATAAAGAAATATCGTTCTTATAATAGAACAATGAAAAACACTCAAGTTCCGCTTGGGTGTTTTTTGTTTTTATATCATATAGATATTGAGATTTTGTTGGTTTTTTTATCGCTTTATTGTTTAGTGAATCCTAAAGGTTTTTAATAATCTTGTTGCAGTCTGTTCTGAAATCAATACAATGGTTGCAGTTGATTCGGGTGGAACCAACATACGGGTGTGCCGTGGGACTGACCCCTCCTGCTGTAGACTGCTTGGTTCAACACAGAGTGTTAAGCCCTTATCAATGCCGACCCAGGTTTTCGAACTAAAACAATGTCGGCCTTAAAACCATCATCCTGATTTTGGTTTACCCCGGCCCAGGTGGCCGGGGTATTTTTATGCCTGTTTTCAGAACGGAATCAAGCGTATAAAAAAGCCGCTTAAGAGAGCGGCAGTTGATTCAGTTTCAAGCCTGGCTTTGCGCGGCTACCCAGTCTTTTACTTCCTGCTCAAGTACATCCAGCGGCAACGGGCCGTTTTGCAATACCAGGGTGTGGAAGGCGCGAATGTCGAAACGCTCACCCAGCGCCTCCTTGGCGTAGGCTCTAAGCGCAAGTATCTTGTTCATCCCCACCTTGTAAGCGGTTGCCTGCGAGGGCATAACTATGTGCCGCTCAACCATTTTTACTGCGTCAGATTCGGCATTGGGAGTGTTATCCATGTAATAGGCTATGGCTTGCTCTCGAGTCCATTTCTTGGCATGGATCCCGGTATCCACCACCAAACGGCAGGAGCGCCATAGCTCCATCGCCAATCTGCCAAAATCTGAGTAAGGATCGCTGTAAAGCCCCATCTCCTTGGGGAAGTACTCACTGTAAAGGCCCCAGCCCTCGATATAAGCCGTGTAAGAGCCGAAGCGACGGAAGCTGGGAAGTCCTTCCAGTTCCTGGGCTATGGCTATCTGCATGTGATGCCCGGGGATCCCTTCATGGTAGGCCAGTGCCTCCATCTGGTATTTGGGCATAGCCATTATGTCATAGAGGTTGGCATAGTAAGTTCCCGGGCGACTGCCATCGGCCGAGGGCTGGTTGTAGAAAGCCTTGCCGGCAGACTTCTCCCTGAAGGCTTCCACCTGTTTGACTATCAAAGGCGCTTTGGGCTTTACCTTGAACACTTCATCCAGGCGCGAGTTCATGTTATCGATAAGGGCGGTGGCCTCTCTCAGGTAGGCCCGGCGGCCGGCGTCATTGTCCGGGAAGTAGAAGCCCTCATTCTGGCGCATAAACTCGAAGAAGGCTTTGAGATCGCCCTTGAAGCCAACTTTGTCCATGATGGCGCGCATTTCGCCGTGGATCCTGGCGACTTCGTCCAGCCCTAATTGATGAATGGTATCGGCGCTCATCTCTGTGGTGGTGGTATTGGCCAGGGCATTGTTGTAGAAGGCGCTGCCGCTCGGGAATTTCCAGACACCATCTCTGCTGTCGGCCCGTTTTTCCAGGGTTTCGAGATAGGCAATCAGCTTTTGGTAAGCTGGCCTCAATTGTTCTTTGAGGGCGATGGTGGCTTGATCCAGCAGTTTGTCTCGGGTGTCTTCATCCAGCTTGAGTTTTGCCAACTTGCCCTTGAAGTCGGCCCAGATGGCGCTGTCCGGCTCACCATCAAACGGCGCGCCATGAATAATATTGCGACTGTCTGAAAGCACGTGGGGGAATACGAACTTGGGGGCGATTATGCCTTCCTCGGCGCGAACCTCGAGGGCGGTGATCAGCTGCTCAAACAGCTCAGGAACCCCGGCTATACGGCTGATATAGGCGCGGGCATCGGCTTCGTCGGCTATCGAGTGTTGGTTTATCAACAATGAAGGTACCAGCGAGTGAATGCCGTACATCTGGTTGACCGGGTAGTTGTAGTGGCGAAACTTATCATCGCGGATCTGGCGTTGCAGCTTGGCGGTCAACAGCTCCAGGCTCAACTTGCTCTGTGAGTCCAACTTTGTCGGATCCAGTAGCGACAAGCGCTCAAGCTGCTGCTTGGCGCGAGCAAGCGCGGCATCATCGGCCGCATCTCCCAGTGAGTCCCATTTGCCGTAATCTGTCTTGATACCAAGAAAGGTCTGCCGCACCGGGCTGGCGGCAACATCTTCGTTGAAGATGGCTTCAAACAGGGCGTTGGCTTTGGCGGATTCGGCCTTGATGACCTCTGGAGCCAGGTTTGATGCTTGGTTACTCTGCCCGGAGACAGAGGCTTGGGCGAGAAGGGGATAACTGCTGCTTAAAACGGCGCCAAGGGCCAGCGTCAACAGACTTTTTCTTATGGTTATAGGCATGGACAACTTCCTTTTTGCTTGGCAATGGCAGGCCGGATGACGATGGCCCGAGTTAGGAAAGACGCACAGAAACCGCGACTGCTATGGCTCATTTGCGTCTAAAGAAGTTTATCCTAATGGAATACGGTAACGTAAGGAAGGTGTGTACAAGCCCCATGTGTGCTCTGCGTTGGCTTACAGGCTTGGATGCAAGGCGTGATTCGCAGCGAATGGCAAGCCCTTTGCAAGAGTCACAACACAGCAGACAGGTCTGTAAGACACGCCCTTTGGGGCTTCCACAGCAACAGGCTTTCGGCGTTATCCGACTTTGGCAGGCCCCGGCATGCCTTCAGTCAGATGCCTTGAATGCCAATTGCTGTGGAAGCCAGAGTGCCACGAGGGCTTATATACACCTTCCTTTGGCGTAAATGTTAGAAAATATTTCCTCTTGCTGCTTTCGCTTTGGCAGTAGCAAGAGGAGGCTAATAAGAGATGGAGTTAACAGAACTGCGACAGCAGATCGTTGACGAACATATGCCCCTTGTTGGTGAGCTTCCAGTAACCGGGAGTGATCTCCACCAGCCCGCGCTCGGCGGCCTGCTGCATGCCTTTATCCAGGGTGTTGGCCGCAACGCCGGTGCGCGCTTCAAATTCGCTCCAGGGGATGGGGCTCATCAGTCGCAGCCTGTTCATCAGGTACTCCAGCGCCCTGTCTTCCGGCAGCACGTCACTTACCTCAAATAGATAATCCTCTGTGGCCAAATAACCCTTTGGATGTTTTATCTTTACCGTGCGTACTATGCGGTCCTGCTCCGGTAGCGTCAGCTTGCCGTGGGCGCCGCAACCAATTCCCAGATAATCACCGAACTCCCAATAGTTGAGGTTATGGCGGCACTGAAAACCGGGTTTGGCGTAGGCGGATATTTCATACTGCTGGTAGCCAAGGGCTGCAAGTCTTTGCTGGCCCTGTTCATAGATGTGCCAAAGCGCTTCATCGTCCGGCAGTTGCGGCGGGCGTGAATGAAACAGGGTATTGGGCTCTATGGTGAGCTGATACCAGGACAGGTGCGGAGGATTGAGCGCCGCCGCCGTGTCGATATCGGCCATGGCTTCTTCAAAGCTCTGGTTCGGCAGACCGTGCATCAGATCCAGGTTAAAGCTCTGGTATCCGGCTGCAGCAACGCCTTTGGCGGCGTTGACGGCTTCATCCTTGCCGTGAATTCGCCCCAGCAGGTTGAGCTTGTCTTTGGCAAAGCTCTGCACACCTATGGAGAGGCGAGTGACACCTGCGGCGCGGTAAGCGCTGAAGTCATCATGTTCCAAGGTGCCTGGGTTGGCCTCCATGGTGATCTCTATGTCATCGGCAAAAGCAATGCGCCGGTTCACGCCTTGCAGCAGCCTGCCTATCTGGGCAGCATCGAACAGGGAGGGGGTGCCGCCACCGATAAAGATGCTGTGCAGTTGCCGGCCTTGAACATAGTGCAGGTCAGCGTCGAGATCGCCAAGCAGGGCATCGACATATTCCTGCTGCGGTAGCTCACCCTGTTTTCCGTGAGAGTTGAAATCACAGTAAGGGCATTTCTGCACACACCAGGGAATATGAATATAGAGACTCAGCGGTGGCAGCGTCAGCATCAGCCGAGGATCCCCTGTTGTTTGAAGGCTTCAAGCAGCAATTTCAGTGCCTTGCCTCTGTGGCTGAGATGGTTCTTTTCATCACTGCTGAGCTCGGCGGCAGTTTGCTGGTAACCACAGGGAATGAATACGGGATCATAACCATGGCCATTGTCGCCCTTGGGTTCAAAACCTATTTCCCCTTCCCAGGCGGCCTGGCAGATGATGGGAGTCGGATCCTTGGCATGACGCATATACACAAGTACACACTGGAAACGGGCAGTTCGGGGGGCAGGCGTTGCCTCTATGGCGCCAAGCAGCTTGTTGTAGTTGCCTTCGGCCGTGGCGTTGGCGCCACTGTAACGGGCGGAGTAGATGCCGGGAGCGCCGTCCAGAGCATCAACTTCGAGGCCTGAGTCATCGGCAATAGCGGGCAGGCCGGTGATTTCGGCGGCATGACGCGCCTTGATAATGGCATTTTCAACAAAAGTGGTGCCGGTTTCCGCCACTTCAGGCACATCGAATTGGTTTTGTGGCAACACCTCAATATTGAAGGCGTTGAACATCTCGGCGAATTCTTTGAGTTTTCCCTTGTTGCCACTGGCAAGCACTATCTGTTTCATCTTGGATTTTCCTTATTTCGCAATGCCGGCAATAGTACCATTTTGCAAAAGAGTTTACTCACTCAGCGACAATGAAAAGGTGCGAAAACAAGTAGAGCCGTGGAAGGTTTGAGCCCTAATGGCTGTTGTCGTTTCTCTAAGTCGGCGGTCAATACCCACTCGGGGCGGCCATAAAAAACGCCGCTCATTCGGCGGCGCTCTATTGACGGAATGTGCTGCTCAATCGACGTAGAATTTCTGTTTGAACGCCAGAGTGGTGTTGAGCTTGTTGCCGTGTTTTATCAGGATTTGAAAGTTAATCTCTTGATCGTCGCGATAGGGCACCTCGGCAATATAGTAGATGGCATCACCCTCGCGAATTTCGCGGAATTTCAATTGCATTCTGGCATCGATAAGATTGTTGGCCAGGCCGGATATCTCGACCGGTACTGCCGGATTGCTCTCTTCACTGGTATCCAATACGGCGATATTGATGATACCCGTGTAACGGCTGCGTTCTATGCCGTAGCTCTTGGCGATGGATGGCGTCAAAAAGGTGCTGCCCAGCGCCATATAGTGAATATCGAACTGGCCGACGGTCTGCTTCTGTTCGGCTTGGGCGACACCGGCCAGAGAGCCGAGACACAAAAGCAGAGTCAAAAATTTGCGCAACATAATGCTTTACCTGAGGTTAAGTGTGTTGAATTGATTATAGTCCCTTGTCTGCTGCCATGGCATCAGAGCAAGGCCTCGATTTCAGCGGGCAGTATCTTGGGCGCTTCAATACGCACCTGCTTGTGGCGGCCCAGTTCTCCCTTGACTATGGCTATCTGCCCCTTGGGCACCTTGAAGGCCTTGGACAGATACTTGGTCAGGTGGGCGTTGGCCTTGCCGTCCACAGGTGGCGCGGTAATGGCCACCTTGAACTCTTCACCATGCAGGCCAACCAGTTGATCCCGGCTGGCCTTGGGCTGGATATAGAGATTGAGCAGCAGATCCTGCTGCTCCCAGCTAACGGCTTTCATCAAGCGATGGCCCAGAAAGGAATCGTCTTGGCCAACAGTATGTTGACGAAATTCATCAATACCATCAGCACCAGCAGCGACAAGTCCAGCCCACCCATGGGCGGCAGGAAGCGGCGAATGGGCGCCAGCAGTGGCTCGGTCAACTGCATCATCACATATTCAATCGGGTTGCGTCCCTGGCTGACCCAACTGAGGATAGCGCGAATGATCAGGATCCAGAACAGCAATACCCCGGCCTTTTTGAACAAGGACACCAGGGCAAAAATCAAGGTTGCAACCAGGTTGAAGTCCTCGCCCGCCATCAGAGTCAGCAAGAGTATTTTGGCGACTACCACCAGCAGTGCCAGCACCACAGAGGCCGTATCCAGACTGCCTATGGAGGGCAGTATCCGCCGCATGGGCGCCACAATAGGATGGGTGGCCTTGACGATAAACTGGCTGAAGGGGTTATAAAAATCTGCCCGCACCAGCTGCAGCCAGATCCTCAGTATGACTACCATAAAATAGAGGTCGAATACGACTGTAATCAGGTAAATCAATGCTTCATTCATGAAAAGTTTCGCCCTTGGGTCGTTTAGAATTCTTTGGCCATGGCTTCAGCCCTGGCAATACAGTTATTCATTGCTTGCTTGATCAGTCCCTTGAGATCACTTCGCTGGAAGGTTTCCACCGCCTCATGGGTGGTACCGCCCTTGGAGGTGACATTCTGCCGCAGTTGGCCGGCGCTCAGCTGAGGATTTTGAATCACCATCTGTGAGGCCCCCAGAGCCGCCTGCTGCACCAGTAACCGAGCCTTGGATTCATCCAGCCCCAGCTCTTTGGCCGCATCCATCATGCCTTCCATAAACAGGAAAAAATAGGCCGGAGAGCTGCCCGCCAAGGCGATCACCAAATTGAGATCCGCTTCTTTGTCTACCCACAGGGTCTCGCCGCCACTGGCCATAATCTGCTGGCAAAGATCTTTATCCGCCTGCTCAACCCCACTTGCGGCATAAAGGCCTGTCATGCCATAGCCAAGTTGGGTTGGGGTGTTGGGCATGGTGCGGATAAGCTTAATCTGCTGGCCGAAGTAGTCATTGTATCTGGCGGCCGGGATCCCTGCCGCTATGGTAATAAACAGTTTGTCGGCCAGCGGCAGTGTTGCCAGTTGCTCACACACCTGCTGCATCAGTTGCGGTTTGACCGACAGCACTATGATATCGGCCCAGTCACAGGCGGCTTGGTTGTCTGTGGTGGTGAGGATGCCGAAATCGCGCTTGAGGGCATCGAGTTTACCTGTGCTTGGGTTGCTGGCCTGGATCAATTCAGCCGGATAACCGCTGCCCACCAGCCCGCTGATGATACTGCGGCTCATATTGCCGGCGCCGATAAAACAGATTTTCTTTTGAGCCATGCTGTCCCCTGTCACTTGTGATTGGAGTGTATCCCGCATCGGGTTTGACCGTGCGGGAGATATTAGTATTTGGGCCAATACTATCAAAAACAAGGTCTCAGCGGCCAATCTCAGATCTTATTGACTGGTTTATCAGCCGTAGTTCCGCTCGCCGAAAATAGCGCTACCGACTCTGACCATGGTAGAGCCCTTGGCTATGGCGAGCTCAAGATCCTGACTCATACCCATGGACAGGGTATCCACCTGTGGAAACTTGAGCTTCAGCTCGGCAAACAGTTGCTGCATGTGCGACAGCTCCGCCTCAAGCCTTGGGCCTTCACCGGCACTGGGAATTGTCATCAGTCCCCTGAGTTTGAGGTTGGGCAATGAGTCCACCAGGCTTGCCAACTGAAACATCTCGCTCTGTGTTGCTATTCCTGCTTTGGAATCTTCACCCGAAACATTGATTTGGATGCAGATTTCCAGTGGTGGCATGCCTTCTGGGCGCTGCTCCGACAGGCGGCGGGCAATTTTTTCCCGCTCCAGGGTGTGCATCCAATGGAAGTGCTCGGCGACAATTCTTGATTTATTGGATTGCAGCGGGCCGATAAAGTGCCATTCTATATCGGGACAGCGCTGCGCCAGTTCCATGGCTTTCTGTTGCCCCTCCTGGACATAGTTTTCGCCAAAGCAACGTTGCCCGGCGGCATAAGCTTGTTCAATGTCGGCGACCGGCTTGGTCTTGCTGACAGCCAGCAGCTTGATCTCGCTTGCATTTCGGGACGAAATTTGCGCCGCTTGAGCTATCCTGCGCTGGGCTAGCGCCAGTCTGTCTGCTATTGTTGTCATGATGTAAACTTTTTGGTTGAACGGATATCCCAAACTATGGAAATCACTGAATTATTGGCCTTTAGTGTAAAGCATAACGCTTCGGATCTGCACCTGTCGGCCGGTGTGCCTCCCATGATACGCGTCGACGGCGAGGTCAGAAAGATTAATGTCCCTGCGCTTGATCACCAAGGGGTTCACAGACTTGTCTACGACATAATGAATGACAAGCAGCGTAAGGATTATGAAGAGTTTCTGGAAATCGACTTTTCCTTTGAAGTTCCCAATCTGGCGCGTTTTCGTGTCAATGCCTTCAATCAGTCCCGCGGCGCCGCCGCGGTTTTTCGTACTATTCCCAGCGACATTTTGACTTTGGAACAACTGGGCGCGCCGGAAATCTTCAAGAAAATCGCTTCATATCCTCGCGGCCTGGTGCTGGTAACCGGCCCCACAGGTTCGGGTAAGAGTACCACCCTGGCGGCGATGATAGATTACGTCAATGAGAACCGTCACGATCATATTCTCACCATTGAAGACCCTATCGAATTCGTGCACCAAAACAAGCAATGCCTTATCAACCAGCGGGAAGTGCATCGCCATACCCACAGCTTTAACGCCGCCCTCAGAAGCGCCCTGCGTGAAGACCCGGATGTCATCCTGGTCGGTGAGATGCGGGATTTGGAAACCATACGCCTGGCGATGACCGCGGCAGAAACCGGCCACTTGGTGTTCGGTACCTTGCACACCACCTCGGCGGCCAAGACCATTGACCGTGTGGTTGACGTATTCCCCGCAGGCGAGAAGGACATGGTGCGTACCATGTTGTCTGAGTCGTTGCAGGCGGTTATCTCCCAGACCCTGATCAAGAAAGTTGGCGGCGGCCGGGTGGCGGCCCATGAGATCATGATGGGAACCCCGGCTATCCGAAACCTTATCCGTGAGGACAAGGTGGCACAGATGTATTCTGCTATCCAAACCGGTATGGCCCATGGCATGCAAACTTTGGAGCAGAGCCTGCAGAACCTGGTGAATCGCGGCTTGATCAGTCGGGAAGATGCCATGGCCAAGAGCTCCAACAAACAAGCGAATTTCTAAGGAGTTCCCATGGAAGTCAGACCTTTTCTCAAGGCTATGGTGGATCGCAAGGCCTCGGATCTCTTTATTACCGCGGCCTTTCCTCCCAGTGCCAAGGTGGACGGTGAACTCAGACCGCTGGCGGAAAACGCCTTTACCCCGGCGCAGTCGCTGGAGTTTGTTGAGTCTTTGATGACGCCGGAGCAGAAAAAGGAGTTTCACGAGACCCGCGAATGTAACTTTGCCGTGGGCGCCAAAGAGCTGGGGCGTTTCCGGGTCAGTGCCTTCTGGCAACGGGAGTCGGCGGGCTGCGTGATGCGGCGCATCGAAACCAAGATCCCTACTGTGGAGCAGCTGTACCTGCCGCCCATTCTCAAAGACTTGGTAATGAGCAAGCGCGGATTGGTGATCATGGTAGGGGGAACCGGTACGGGTAAGTCCACCTCGCTGGCGGCACTTATCGGTTACCGTAATGCCAATGCCAGGGGACACATACTCACCATCGAAGATCCGGTGGAATTTGTTCACCAACACGGCAAGAGCATTATCACCCAGCGGGAAGTGGGCATAGATACTGAGTCGTTTGATGCGGCGCTCAAGAGCTCATTGCGCCAGGCGCCGGACGTTATCCTTATCGGTGAGATCCGTACCCAGGAAACCATGGAGTTTGCCCTGTCGTTCGCAGAAACCGGCCACTTGTGTATGGCAACCCTGCACGCCAACAACGCCAACCAGGCGCTGGATCGCATCATGCACCTGGTGCCAGAGAGTAAGCACCAACAACTGCTATTTGACCTGTCGCTTAACTTGCGCGGTATTGTGGCCCAGCAGTTGGTGCCCAAGGTGGACGGCAGTGGTCGTCGCGCAGCCATCGAAGTGCTGATCAACACCCCCAGGGTGGCCAGTCTTATTCAAAAGAACGAGCTGCACGTGCTCAAGGACACCATGGCCAAGTCCAACGAGCAGGGGATGCAAACCTTCGACCAGGCGCTGTTCAAGCTCTATTGTGAAGGGGAGATCAGTTACGCCGATGCACTGCATCATGCCGACTCGCCTAACGACCTGCGACTCATGATTAAACTCCACAGCAATGACACCGGCAATTCAGGTTTCATGGAGGGAGTCACCCTGGATATGGATTAGTGGGAAAGCACTGCAAAAGGCGTCGGAATGACGCCTTTTTTGTTTGTATTGAGTGGATTGTTCGAAAAAGAGCTATCTTTTTGTTATTGTGTTGCGCCTGTTTTGTGAAAAGGATGGAAGGGGAATGCAATTGCAGCAAACCACTTTATTTTCAGCTTTGGGTCTGGCTCTGGCCGGTTGTTTCACTCTGCCGGCCGCAGCCGTGCCGGTTTCCGACGAGCTGGATATCGGCGGGGCGGTACGAGTCAACTATGGCTGGAAAGACTATGATGACGATGCCAAGTTGGAGTTCGAGCTGTTTCGCGCCGATGTCAAATACGATAACGGAGAACTGTTCGCGTCGGCTCAGTACCGCTGGTATCAGGATCAGGATGTGATCCAGCATGCCTTCTTTGGCTATCGCTTTTCAGAAAACTCGGACATTCGCCTCGGGGTCACCCAGGTGCCTTTCGGTTTGCTGCCCTATGCGGCTCATTCCTTCTGGTTCGGCGCGACTTATTATCTCGGCTTTGAAGACGACTATGATGCCGGTATTCACTGGCAGTACAACAAGGACGGCTGGCGCTACGATCTCGCCTGGTTTGCCAATGATGAATATGGCGACGGTAGCCGCTTCAAGCGCTATTCCTTCGATGTCGCCACCACAGAAAACGCCCCCTATGAAGAGGCAGGGCAGTTTAACGTCAGAGTCGAGCGCAGCCTGAAGTATGGCGAGTTTGCCCATAAACTGGGCGCTTCTGTGCAATATAGCCGTTTGGACTACAAGCCAATGGCCGGCGCCGTTGCCGGTGAAGACACAGATGGCTTGGCGGTAGCAGTCCATTGGCAAATGGATTGGCACGCCTGGCAGACTCAGGTGCAGTATCTGCATTATGACTATGACATGCCAGGCGAGCGTTTGGCACTGTCGGCCTTTGCCTACCCGTTTGAGATAGCGGCCGAGGCCGATGTGCTCACATTTAACCTTTCGCGCACCATAGATGTTGATTGGGGCCCTATCACTCAGCTCAACTGTTATAACGACTACAGCCAGGTATTTGCCTCGGGTACCGGGTTGGATGATTCGGTGCAGAATGTCACAGGATGCGCCATCAGCGCCGGTAAGTTTTACTCCTACGTGGACTGGATCGCCGGTAAAAACATGTGGTTTGTCAACGGCCCCGGCATAGGTATTGCCGAAGGCGACAGCAGCTGGCATTCAAGGCTGAATATCAATGTTGGCTTCTACTTTTAACGGCTGAAGCTGGTAAGAATAAAAACAAATGGAGGTGTTATGGTGAAGGTGTTCAAGCCCTTGGCAAGATTGAATTTAACCGGGCCTGCATTGAAGAGGCTGGCTTTTACAGCATTGGCTTTAGCGCCCACGGCGGCTTTTGCCGGTCAGTGCCCCGATTACCTCAATATCAAGTTGAGAAAGCTCCATTCCCAGGAGTCTGTCGACCTATGTGAACTCACCCAAGGTAAACCTGTGCTTCTGGTCAATACCGCCAGCAATTGTGGTTTTACGCCTCAATTCAAAGCGCTTGAAGCCCTGCATAAGGACTACCGCGAGCGCGGGCTGGTGGTGATAGGTTTCCCATCCGATGACTTCTTCCAGGAAGAAAACCAAGAGAAAGATACCGCCAAGGTGTGCTACATCAACTATGGAGTGACCTTTACTATGGTGGCCACCTCTGCGGTTCGCGGCAGTGATGTGAACCCGGTATTTGCCTATCTGGGGCAGCAGGCCGGCGCGCCCAAGTGGAACTTCTATAAGTACCTGGTCAGTGGCGACGGTAAACAGGTGCAGAGCTTTAACTCCAGAGTCAAACCCGATAGTGATGAATTGATCAAAGCGATTGAATCTGTGCTTTAATATCTGACTTATTCGTTTTCTATCTGAGGTGATTTTGGCTAAGTTTATCGGTCTTGATAAAGACAAGGGCCACGCCGGGCGTGGTAAAACCGGGATATTGCTGTTGAATCTGGGGACGCCGGACGCACCGACACCCGCGGCGGTGCGGCGTTATCTGGCCGAATTTCTCTCCGATCCCAGGGTGGTGGAGATCCCCAAGGCGCTGTGGAAGCTTATTCTCCATGGCATTATTCTCAGGGTCAGGCCGGCCAAATCGGCGGCCCTTTACCGTGAGGTGTGGACTGATAAGGGCTCGCCACTGATGGATATCAGTGAGCGCCAGACCCAGGCCTTGGCAGAAAAACTCAAGGCCGAAGGCGTTGAAGCCGAAGTTGCCTTGGCGATGCGTTACGGCAACCCGGCGGTGGGCGATGTGCTCAAACGCCTGCACAATCAAGGGGTCGATAAACTGGTTGTGCTGCCGCTCTATCCTCAATATGCCGGCCCTACCACGGGCTCTGCATTTGATGCCATAGCCAAAGAGTTGACTCAATGGCGTTACCTGCCGTCGCTGCACTTTATCCATACCTACCACGATAATCCGCTGTTTATCGAGGCGCTGGCCGAGTCCATCGAAGTAGACTTTGCCCAACACGGTAAACCGCAGAAATTGGTGCTGTCGTACCATGGTATGCCGGAGCGGAATCTCAAGCTGGGCGACCCTTACTACTGCTTCTGTATCAAGACCTCAAGATTGTTGGTCGAGCGTCTTGGGCTGGCAGAGGATGATGTGATCAGTAGCTTCCAGTCCCGTTTCGGCAAGGCCAAATGGCTGGGCCCTTACACGGATGAAACCATGATGGCTCTGCCAAAGCAGGGGATCACAGATGTAGCCGTTGCCTGTCCTGCATTCAGCGCCGACTGCCTGGAAACTCTGGAGGAGATTGCCGGGCAGAACCGTGAGTTTTTCGAACAGGCCGGTGGTAAGTCATTCCGCTATATAGCGGCGCTCAACGACAGACCGCGCCATATAGAGATGATGGCGGAGTTGGTTCGTCCCTATCTGTAAGCATTCTTCCTCCCCCCTAATCAGGGCTGCAGTCCGGCAGCCCTGCCAACAATATTTGACACTGCTGTTCTTTGCGGATCGCTTCGCTGCCCTTGTTGCCTGCCACGCTATGCCTTAGCTTGGCAAGTTGAATGTTAATTTATGGTTAACAACACAAGAATAAGGATAAGGCATCATGGATCGCGAGCAGATATATGCCAGCATGGCCGGAGAGGGTCGACTGGATTATGAAAAGTACCTCAATACTCCCAAATTGCTCAGCTGTCAGAAGCCCTATGAGCAGCTGTGTAACGCCGATGAGCTGCAGTTTCAAATAGTGCATCAGTCGGAGGAGCTGTGGATGAAGCTCATCTGCTACACCCTGCTGGAGATTGATGAGCGTATGGCCGCAGGGGAGACCTTCAAGGTGTTGACCCTGTTTGCCAGGGTACATAAGGCGATGGGGTTTCTTATCGAGCAACTGAGTATTCTCGACACTATGTCTATCAAGGATTATCAGGCCATTCGACTGCAACTGGGCAACGGCAGCGGTCAGGAATCACCGGGATTCAGAACCCTGTTGCAGCTTTATAAGCCGCTGTGGCTCACCTTTGAGCGAGTCTACCTTGAGCAAAAGGGGCTGACGGTCGAGCAGATATACAACAGTGAATACCGTCATGATGAAAGCTATATGGTGGCCGAGGCCATGATAGAGTACGACCAGCTGTTTCAGCACTTCCGTTACCATCACATCAAACTCATCCACAGAAGCATAGGCATAGACAGCATGTCGCTGAAGGGGCGCAGCACTGAAATCCTTAACTCAGGTATGAAGATGCAGTTTTTCCCTAAACTGTGGCAAATTCGCGGTCAGATGACAGATATCTGGGGCGGTGTTTACGGTGTCAAACGCGACTCGATTGCCGACTGAGGAGCCTGGAATGTCGTTGAAATCGCGTTTTCATCTGCCCGAAGGGCACTATTTTTTGTCCCACTCTGTGGGCGCCATGCCAAAGGGCTGCGAAGCTGCGGCCAGCGAGTTTCTCGGCGCCTGGAAGCATCAAGGCGGTGACGCCTGGCCTGTGTGGCTCGAGGGGGTTGAGCAGTTTTTGCAGCAACTTGCGGCTTTGACCCGAGTTCCCACCAGTGGCTTTTGCCCGCAGCTGAATCTCTCTTCGGCTTTATCCAAGCTGGTCGGCGCCCTGCCGAATGCCAAGCCCGGTCAGCGGATCTTGGCCACTGAACTGGATTTCCCCTCCATGGGGTTTGTACTGCAACAGGCCGAGAAGAAGGGCTACCGCCTGCAGCTGCTTGAGCCGCAAGCCGGGCTGGTGTCTTTGAGTCAGTGGCAACAGGCTTTGGGAGAGGATGTGGCGCTGGCCTTTATCACCCATGCCATTTCCGAAACCGGTCAGTTGCAGTCTGTGAGTGAAATTTGCGCTCTGGCCCGAAGCTTAGGAGTAATGACTGTGGTGGACATTGCCCAGTCTCTCGGAGTCATACCGATAGATTTGGGGCAGTGGCAGGCTGATGCTGTCTTGGGGTCCTGCGTTAAATGGTGTTGTGCTGGCCCGGGAGCGGCCTTTTTATGGCTCAGCGATAAGTTGGCCCAGACGCTGGAGCCTGTGGATCTGGGATGGTTCTCCCATGAGGCGCCGTTTGAGTTCGATATCCATGATTTTCGCTATGCCAAGGGAGCAAAAAGGTTTTGGGGGGGCACGCCTTCCGTATTGCCTTACATGCTGGCAGCGGCGTCACTGCAGCAGCTGCGCGCTTTCGGCGATAGTCAAATTTATCAACACAATCAGCGCCTGGGGCAGGGGATCCTGGATTGTGCCCTGAGTCATGAACTCAAGGTGGTGACGCCCAATATCAGCGGCGAGCGCAGTGGCACTGTGGTAGTCGATTTCGCCGATAGGCAGGCGGCGCAGCAAGTGTTCAACAGATTGGGGATCAAGACAGACTTGCGCCCAAGATTTGGCTTTCGCTTTTCGCCGCATATCTATACCGATGGTGAGGATATGGAGGTTTTGCTGCAGGGGCTCAGACAGTTGGCCGGCAAAAGGCCCTGATAACTTGTGGGGGCAGGATCTAGGGCCGATCCAGATGAGACTCATTCCTGAGGAAGCCGAAATAAGATTGGGCCAGCTGCGGCTTGAACTCCCCGGGGGGCTTTAAGCCGCAGAGGTTTCAGTACTGGTTCTCGAAATAGCTTTCGATGATCAGCACAGCAGAGACGGCATCGATCTGGCCCTTGGTCAGCGCCTTGAAGCCACCGAGTTCAAATAATCTGGCCTTGGCATCGGCCGTGGTCAGACGTTCATCCTGGGTGGCCACCTTGACACCGAAGCGCCCGGCAATACGGTTGGCAAACTTACGGGCTCTCTGGGTCATCTCCTGCTCTGTGCCATCCATATTGAGTGGCAGCCCCACCACCACGAGATCCGGTTGCCATTCTTCGATTAAAGCCGCTATCTGCTGCCAATCGGGAATACCATCCACTGCCTTGATGGATGTCAGTGGGCTGGCACTGCCGGTCAACTGCTGACCTATGGCTATGCCTATGCTTTTGGTGCCGAAATCGAAGCCCAGTACGGTTTTTGCAGTCATTTTGCCTCTGTAATCAAGCGTGTCCCATCTGGCTGGACATTTGCCAGATATCGAATCCCAGTGATTGGGTGGCCTTGAGCCAGCGATGCTCATGGGGAGTATTGAACAGTATCTCGGGTGTGGCGGGAATGGTCAGCCAGCTGTTTTCCGCCAGTTCCTGTTCCAGCTGGTGGCGGCTCCAACCCGCGTATCCCAGCGCCACCAGAAAATGCTCCGGCGCCTTTGAGGTGCCAAGAGAGGTGAGAATATCCCGTGAGCTGGTCAACATTATCTCGTCATTGATGGCAGTGCTGTTGGCCCAATAGGGTTGACTGCTGTGCAGTACAAAGCCCCGCTCCGGGTTCACCGGACCGCCTACCAGTACGCTGTTGTCTATTGAAGGCTTGAGAGATACCTCTTCTGCCAGCTCCATCTGCAGCAGTAACTCATCAACCTCAATGCCTATGGGACGATTGACCATGAGTCCCATGGCGCCCTTGCTGTCGTGCTCGCACACATAGATGAGCGAACGCTCGAAGAAAGTATCATCGAGCGAAGGCATGGCGATAAGAAAATGATTTTGCAAACTGTCCATCATACTGCTCCTGGTACTTGTTGCCTGTCAGCCGCCGGCCAGCTTCACCTTGTAGCCCAGCTTCTCCAGCAGGCCCTGGAGTTGCTCACGATTGTCGGTCTGGATCTCGATGTCGAACGCTTTTACTGTGCCGCCGCAACCGCATTGCTTCTTGAGTTTTTGCGCCAGATCTTTCAGCGCCTTGGCATCCAGTTCCAGCCCCTTGATTACTGAAACACCTTTGCCTTTGCGGCCCTTGCTGTCCTTGTGGATCCGGACGATACCATCGGATGTCGGGATGGTGGCTTGTTCCTTGGGCTGGCTAATACGGCCTTTGTCGGTACTGTATACCAAACTGACATTGGGATCTGTTTTCATTGTTGATGCTGATCTATGGCTTATGGGCGCAGTCTAGCAGATTTAGCCTAAGCGCCCAATGGCTTGCTCCAAGCCGCTGAAATCAAAAAAAAGCCACCATTGAGGTGGCTGGTAAAAAACTGAAATTGTGCAGGGAACAATATCAGCCACCGGCTTGGACGCCGGCAATCACAAGAAGATGTCAGGAAAGCAGTATTCCGCCAAGCACTGCCACCACAGATAAAAAGGCGCAGGGCAGCATCAGTATTCTTAGCTTGGGCACCAATAGTGTCAGTGTCGTCAGGACGAAGCCGAAAGCGGCCAGATCAAAAGGTGAAATCTGTTGCTCGACCAATCTGGCACCGAGCCAACCGAGAATGAGCAGCGGCAGGATAAGCAAACGCCTGGCTTGATTGATGCTGCCTATTCCGGCCAGTTCCTGCGCCTGTTGCAGCAGAGAATTTCGAGTCAGCAAAACGCCACTGGCAATAATAAAGAATGCGAGATACCAAAGCATGAGTCATTCACTATCTAATCTACATGATAATCATTATCATTTGGTGCCATGCTGAAGTCAAGCTGAATCGGTAAACTAAATTTTGTTAAATTCGGTTGTAGAGCAGAAGATTGAAATGTAAGCTGATTTCATGGGTTTTTATGGCCGTTTCCTGGCCTGGGTAAACGAGGAAATTTCGATGAAGTATCTGATAACAGCCGCAATGGCACTGATGCTAAGTGCTTGTAGTACACTGAATACTGGCTGGGATTATGACCCGGGTGTGAACTTTAGCCAGTACAAGAGTTATGCCTGGGTGGAAAAGCAATCCGAAGACACCAGCTATCATCTGGATGGTTTGATGGATCAGCGAGTACGTGATGCCTTGGATCGGCAGTTGGCACAAAAGGGCCTGCAGATTGCTACCAAGGAAAACGCCGATATCCTGGTTAACTATCTGACCAAGGTAGACAAGAAAATCAATGTCGACACTTTCAACACCAACTATGGTTACAACCCATATTGGGGGCCGGGTTGGGGCTGGGGCGGCAATATGCAGACCCAAACCACAGTACGCGAATATGAAGTCGGTACCTTGATTGTGGATCTGGTCGACGCCAAGTCCGGCAAGCTCATCTGGCGTGGCTCAGTGGCTGACACCATTCGTGATAGCGATACTCCGCAAAAGCGAATTGCCAAGGTTAACGAGGCGGTAGCCAGTGTAATGAGCAACTTCCCGCCCAAGGTGGAAAAATAACCTCTGATCCACGCGGGCACATTGTAGGAATTCAATATTGGAATAAAGCGGCATAAAGCCGCTTTATTGTTTTTTAAGAAGTTCACGCAGTAGTTGCCGCATTCTGACATTGACTCTGGACACCTGACTGGCCGATGACTGGAGTACATCCACATTGGCCTGCCAGCCGCCTACTTCAAAATCCAGCTTTACGGCCTGTAATTCCCCCTTACTCATTGCTTCCTGAGCCAAAGGCCTTGGCAGCAGTGCCCAACCAAACCCTTGTTTGGCCAGCTCCAACAGGACGTAATAGTTGTCGGCAAACCAAACATCCGGCGAGTGCACCTGATCGAACCAGAAATTACTCGAGTATTTGCTGCCTATGACCAGTTGTCTGTGCAGTTTGAGAATATCCGTATGCATGGCACGTATCTCGGCCAAGGGGTGTTTGGGGCTGACCAGTAACTCAAAAGTCACAGTGCCTATGGTTTCAAAGTCCAGAGTTTCGGGGTAAACCGGTTCACTAAACAGCAGGCCCAAAGTGGCTTTGCCTTCCTTGACCAGAGCAATCACATCTTTGCTCGAGGCGCACAGCAAACTCAGGCAAATTTGCGGAAACTCTAGCTCCAGTTGCCTGAGCAGATCGCCGAGGCGGTTGTAGGGGATCCCTTCATCAACCGCCAGAATCACTTCCATTGATGTGTCACTGCCCAAACCGGATACCTGTTGAGCCAATCTGCGGTGCTGAGCCAACACGGCTTTGGCGTAGGGCAACAGGTGATACCCAGCCGCGGTCAATTGGGGATAACGACCGCTGCGGTCAAAGAGTTGTAGCCCGGTATCCAGCTCCAGATTCATTATCTGCTGGCTAATACCGGATTGCACTTTACCCAGTTGTCTGGCGGCGGCTGAAAAGGAGCCCGTCTCGACACTGGCGACAAAAGCTTCCAATTGTTCTGTGGTTAACATATCACTATTGGTGATGGTATCTAACTTTTAGGTATCTTGATGATAGATGATAATCCGCGGCCTGTTAATCAGAATGGAAATAAGCATGACTACTCAAGAACGTATTTTTCAGGCGCTGCTATTCGAAGCCATAGCCCTTATTCTATTAATCCCGGTTGCCTCCTGGGCCACAGGCAGCGCAGTGGGCACCATGGCAGGCGTGAGTGTTTTCTTAAGTTTGTGTGCCATTGTGTGGAACTACTTGTACAACCTGGGGTTTGACCGGCTTTATGGCAATAACCGTGATGCCCGTGGTATTGGGCTCAGGTTATTGCATACCCTGGGGTTTGAAGGCGGACTCATTCTGGTGACGGTTCCCGCTATTGCTTGGGCGCTGGAAACCAGCTTGCTCAACGCTTTCTTTATCGAGGCCGGTATTCTGGTGTTCTTCTTTTGCTACAACCCCTTGTTTAACTGGTTCTATGACAGTTTGCGGCTCAAGTATGTCGGCCCATATCAGCAAGGTGTTTAATAAAAAGGCAACTATATGTAGGAGATTTCTGCTGTAGTAGCGACTCTTTGCCGCAGATACTGGTTTATCTTGGCTAAAATTACAGACGATTATACAATGCGTTAGCAAGTGACCTGTGACTTGGCGCACTAAAGCCAAGTGAACCGGCGGCGGATTGTGTTCTGCCTGGAACTCATCTATACAGATGAAGGATTGATAGTTAGGGAGGCCTGAGTGAACCGTTATTTGGGCTTGGCGGGGTTTATTCCTCTGCTGTTGCTGAGCAGCGCTGTACTTGCCTGGGAAGATTCTGACAGTGATGGTGTCCCTGACGCTAAAGATGCCTGTCCCGATACCCCGGCACAGGTAGCTGTGAGCGCCAATGGTTGTGTCTTGGACAAGGCCGTCTCCCTGACGGATATCTGTTTACCGACAACGTCAGGTGGTGTCTATCCCCCCAAATGCGGTACAGCCAATCCAGTAAGGCTGTATTTTGACTTGGGTTCGGCGCAGATCCCCTTGGCTCAGTGGCCGCAACTTGCCAGAATGAAAGCTTTTCTTCATCAATATAAGGTAAACTTGTGCATTGAAGGACATGCCGACATCAGCGGTTCAGATGCCATAAATCAACCTTTGTCTGAAGCCAGGGCCGAAAGTGCCAAAATGGTACTGATTGAAGATTATGGTTTTCCGGGGGCGCAATTCAGAACCCGCGGATATGGCAGTAAGCAGCCTGCCGCCGATAATACCAGTGTCTCGGGTCGCAGCCTTAACCGTAGGGTTGAGTTTGTGGTCGATTTAAAAAAGTAAGTTAAATAAGGTTTTTAAGGGAGTATTTCAATGGAAAATCTCGAAGGGCTGTTCAAACAAGCGCCCGAGTTAATCGCGGCCTATGGCATCAAGATACTGCTTGCCATTGTCATTTTCTTTGTCGGTAAGTATCTGTCCAATGTGGCCAAGAAAGTCACGGCTAAAATGTTGGGCAAGCGCAAGATAGATCAGACAGTGGTTTCCTTCGTCGCCAACATGGCTTGGGCCGTGGTGTTTGTATTTACCGTTATCGCTACCTTGGGGCAGCTAGGCATTCAGACTGCTTCTCTGGTTGCAGTTCTCGGTGCCGCCGGTTTGGCCGTGGGCTTGGCGCTGCAGGGCTCACTGTCCAACTTTGCCGCCGGTGTCTTGATGGTACTGTTCCGCCCTTGTCGTGTGGGTGACTATGTTGAAGCCGCAGGTGTTGCCGGTACTGTAGATGAAATCACCATCTTCTCTACCCGCCTGAAAACGCCGGACAACAAGGTCATCATAGTGCCCAACTCCACTATCATGAATGGTAGCATCACCAACTACTCTGCTATGGACAAGCGCCGTATCGATCTGGTGATTGGGGTTTCTTACGATGCCGATATCCGTCATACCAAGCAAATACTGACAAGCATTCTCGATAACCACGAGAAAGTACTGAAAGAGCCTGGCTATACTGTGGGTCTGCACACACTGGCTGACTCTTCGGTTAACTATGTGGTTCGCCCTTGGGTGAAGTCCGCTGATTACTGGGGGGTCTACTTCGAACTGATGGAGCAGATTAAACAGTCTCTGGACGAAAACGGCATTGGCATTCCATATCCTCAGATGGATCTGCATGTCAAAGAGCTGCCTTCCAAGTAAGTTCAGCTTTGGACAAAGACCGGCAGATGCCGGTCTTTTTTTACCTGTATTCTGACAATGCGTTATATTAGCCAGGATGAATTTGAACCGGGATTGAGGGAGAAAACTATGTTGAAACTGACAAAGTGGAGCGCCGTGTGTGTATTGGCCTTGGCGAGCGCCTCGGCTATGGCGGCAGAAGGGAAAGTGGCAGCCGAAGTCAAAATGGGCGGCCAGAGTGTCACCTTGATGGGTAAGTTGCCCGAGCTTAACCAGCTTGCACCAGGGTTTAAGGTGGTGGATGACAAGTTTGCCCCAGTGACTTTAAGTGACTTCAAGGGTAAGACAGTACTTATCAGTGCGGTTCCCAGTCTGGATACCGGCGTCTGTGCCCTGCAGACCAAGAGATTCAATAAGGAGTTCAGCAAGTTTGATGATTCTGTGGTCATGTTGACTGTCAGTGAGGACTTACCCTTTGCCCAGAAACGTTTCTGCAAGGTGGAGAATGTCGATAAAATCAAGGTATTATCAGACTCAGTCTGGCGTGATTTTGGTAATAAATATGGTCTATTGATCCCTAACCGAGGCTTGCTGGCCAGAGCGATATTTATTATAGATGCCAATGGCCAGCTCAAGTACCGTGAGCTGGTGGCAGATGTGTCTCACCATCCTGATTATGACGCGGCGCTCAAGGCCTTGAGCGAAATCAGCAAGGGCTGAATGTAAAAACGCCGGCTTGTGTGCAGGCGTTTTCAGTTTTAGAGGGCTACCTGCTCACTTAGTCCAGATGTGGATCTGAGCCGGTTTGGTAGTCGAAGGTTGGCATGGCCCAGTGATACTTGATGGCCAGCATCCGCAAACTGAAACCCAGAGTGAGACACAGGCTGAGATTGATCCATTCGGCCAGTTGCCACTGCGACAAAAATACATAGAGCCCGGCAGTGATGATGGAGATCACTGCGTACAGCTCCTTGCGAAAGATCAGCGGCATCTGATTACAGAGAATGTCGCGAATAATACCGCCGAAAACCCCGGTAACCACCCCCATTACCACAGCCACTACGGGACTGAAACCCAGCAGCAGGGTCTTTTGGGCTCCGACAATGGAAAACACAGCCAGGCCAAGGGCATCGATTGCCAGAAACAGCTTTGACAGGTAACGCATTACAGGGGCAATTATCACAGTCAACAGTGAAGCAAAGCCGATAGCCACCAGATAATGCCAGTTTTCTACCCAGATCAGCGGGTAGTTACCCAATAGCATGTCTCTGAGCGTGCCGCCGCCTATGGCGGTAGCGCACCCCACAATTACCACGCCAAAGAGATCCATCTGTTTTTTACCCGCCGCCAATGCGCCGGTCATTGCTTCGGCCAGTACACCAATCAGCCAAAGTATGGCGATAAACTGAGCTTCTTGCATAATATTCGCATCAAAATAACAAAGGATCAGAATTCTGCCGGAAAATACCGCAGTTTAACAGTGATTTTATTTAAATTTTTGGATTAGTTTTATTTATGGTTGATTATTTTTTGTTGTTTATTGTTTGTGTATTTTTATGATTTTAAATGGTTTTATTTTTTATCTGGTATGAGGATTACTGATTAATGTGTACACTTGTCTTTCTCTCGTTTTGTTTGGGCTGTTTGGGGGTGTCAATTTGGTAAAAAGTCCAGTTATTTAGCTTTGCTCTCCTGGTGCTGTACAGTCAAGCCGAGCGGCGCTAGAGTGTTTTGGCCCCATGTATCTTAATGCGGGGCAACTGGATGTGATATGGGGGAGAGATGATAGATTTCAGAAGCGATACCGTGACCCAACCTACTGCCGCAATGCGCCAGGCCATGGCGGCCGCGCAGGTAGGCGATGACGTCTACGGAGATGACCCGACGGTTAACCGCCTGGAAGCCATGGCCGCCGAGATGTTCGGCTTTGACAGTGCCTTGTTTACCAGCTCGGGCACTCAGGCCAACCTGTTGGCACTCATGTCCCACTGCGAGCGGGGCGATGAATACCTGTGTGGCCAACAAGCCCACAATTACAAGTTTGAAGGCGGTGGCGCGGCCGTGTTAGGCAGTATTCAGCCTCAACCACTGAATAATCAGGCCGACGGTAGCATAGCGCTCGAAGATATTCGTGCTGCCATCAAACCCGATGATTTTCACTTTGCCCGCACTCGTCTATTAAGCCTGGAAAACACCATAGGTGGAAAGATATTGCCGCAGGAATATCTGGCCAGGGCGCAGCAGCTGGCCTTCAATCACGGTTTGAAAATCCATCTCGATGGTGCCCGGGTGGCCAATGCCGCCGTGGCGCAAGGACTGGAGATAGCCGATATAACCCAATATTTCGACTCGGTATCCATCTGTCTCTCCAAGGGGTTGGTGGCGCCGGTTGGCTCTTTATTACTCGGGGATGAGCGGCTTATTCATAAGGCGCGTCGCTGGCGGAAGATGCTGGGTGGCGGGATGCGCCAGGCCGGGATCCTGGCTGCTGCAGCTGAGTTGGCCTTGACTGAGCAGGTGGCGCGTTTGGCGGAAGATCACGCCAATGCCAAGGTTTTGGCCGAAGGTTTGAGTCAGTTGGATGAGCTGGCACTGGATATGAGCCAGGTACAAACCAATATGGTGTTTGCCACTTTGGCCGATGCAGTGGATATTGAAGCTCTGGTCAAAGGCTTGTTGCAGGAAGGAGTACGTATCAGCGGCGCTCGGCAACTACGCCTGGTGACTCACAAAGATATCAGCGCTGCCGATATCGATAAGACTCTACAGGCCTTCAAGCGGGTGCTCAGCCAGGTTTGAGCACGGTCCATTACGGTGCAGCAGGAGTGATCCTGGTGCATCGCAATGGCATTTATGAACACAAGTGTGGTGTAACTTATTGAATTATATTGATTGAATGTTTGGCGTCCAATTTGCTTTAGTTCAAGTGAGAATTCCAATCACAGGCGAATGCGAGGACGCAAACATGAAATACTACAGTCGGCGTTTGGTTAAACACGAACATCTCAACCCGGCGGGAGCCTTGTTCGGTGGACAGTTGATGAGCTGGATCGATGAGGAAGCGGCCATCTTCGCCGCATGCCAGATGAAGAGTGTCAGCCATGTGACCAAGCTTATCTCGGAAATCAACTTTATGACCCCGGCCAAGCTTGGGGATGTGATTGAATTTGGCCTTGAGCTTATCAGCCTGGGGCATACTTCCATCACCATTCGCTGCGAAGTGCGCAATAAACTGAATTTGGCGCCTATTGTCAGCATTGACAAGATGGTCTTCGTCAATGTGAATGAAGCCGGCTTGCCCGTGCCTCACGGTATGCGGGCCAATGCCGCCTGATAACTCTGATGTTTGAATGCGCTTGCCAACCAGGCTGAGCTTTGCCCGGTTGGCTGGCGTGCTCAGTCTTTCAATTCTTCCTTGACCGATTTGGCGGCATCACGGGAGGCGTGGCCGATTTCACGGGTCACATCCCGGGTGGTGTGGCCTATCTCCTTGGTCACGTCTCTGGTGGTATGGCCTATGGTACGGCCGGTTTCCTTGAGCTCGGCACAGGCGCCAAGACTGAGTAATGCAGCAAGAAGCAGTAATGTTTTCATCATTTTATCCTTATAGCTTGCCGGTCAGTTGAGCGTATTTTACCAGCAATTCGTCTTGGGTTTCCTGATGTTCGGGATCCTTGTCGATACAGTCTATAGGGCAGACAGAAACACAGGTTGGATTGTCATAGTGGCCAACACATTCGGTGCAGCGCGTCGGATCTATTTCATAGATCTCTTCACCCATAGTGATGGCTTGGTTGGGACACTCGGGCTCACACATGTCACAGTTAATGCAGCTGTCATCAATGATTAAGGCCATTGCCTTGTATTACCTCGGAATTACTTATCCTGTCTTGCAGGTTTTCGGTCAACGCTTGGCGCACAAAACAGTAGCAAGTGCAGCCCAAACTAAGTCATAGCACAGATTTTATCACAGGGCCTGTGCCTGTGAGCAACACTATTAGTGTGAGCCGGGCGGCACCGCAAAGATAGGTTTGAGGCTTTGCCTGCCTGAAGTCTCAATTCGACAGCGAACTTTCTTGGGTTTGGGTGCGAAATCTTTCAATCAAAAAATCCACAAACAGGCGAATGCGCTTGGGTTGGTATTGTCGACTCAAGTAAATAACATTCAAATCAGCCCCAGTTGCCGAGGAGGAAGCGCTGAAGTTTTTCATATAGCCATTCAGCACAGTAACCAGACGTTGCTGCTTGATGTCTTTCTGTACATCGAGAATTGATTTCAGGGCAATGCCGGCACCTTGCAGCGCCCACTGGCGGATCACTTCACCATCGTCCGAGAAGCGTTTGGGCACAACTGTGATGGCCTTGTAGCCTTCATCATCCTGAAAATGCCAGGTTTTCAGCTCTTCATTACTGCGGATCATGGCCAGGCAATCATGGCCGACCAAATCCTGCGGCGTAATGGGTGTGCCTTTTTTGGCCAGATAGTCGGGCGAGGCGCACAAAACCCTTCTGCTGGAAGCCAGCTTGCGGGAAATCAGATTGCTGTCGGCCAGTTCACCATAACGTATCACTATATCCAATCCGGATTCGGCCAGGTTGGTGAGATTGTCGTTCAGATAGAGGTAGGGGATGACATCCGGGTAAAGCTCAGTAAAGGCCGTCAGTATCGGCGACACATATTGTTTGCCTATGTCCCGCGGCGCCGAGATTTTCAATGGCCCCCGTACTTCTTTGGTACCGGTTTGCAACAGGTTTTCCGTCTCTTTGACACTGTTGATTATTTCAAGGCTGGCCTGGTGATAGAGGGCGCCGGCATCTGTGAGGGAGATATGACGAGTGCTGCGATTCAGCAGCTTGACACCATAGCGCTCCTCAAGGGATTGCAATCTGGCGGTGACTGTCGCCGGCGACAAGCCCAATTCCCGACCGGCGGCGGCCAGGCCCTGATTCTTGACGATACTGACAAACAAGGTCATGTCTGCAAATTTGTCCACTTGTCCCGCTTATTATTTGGTTGAGCTGAATAATTAATTCAAATGCTAACCAATTATCAAAATTTATCCAACAAATATACTGGCTCCATCTTAGTAATTGGAGACAGACACAATGCAAACAGACAACCAAATTTATGTGGTTATAGGCGGAACATCCGGCATAGGCGCAGAACTCGCAGGGCAATTGAGGGCCGAAGGGGCACAGGTTCATGTTGCGAGTCGTAGAACCGGGCTGGATATCAGCGATGAGCAATCTGTTTATCACTTCTTTGAATCAGTAGGTGCCTTCGATCACCTGATCATTACCGCAGGTTCCTTCGCTCCGGCAGGCAGGGTGGTTGATGTTGAGCTGGCTCAGGCCAAAGCCGCCTTCGATACCAAGTTTTGGGGCGCAATAAATGCTGCCAAACAGGCTGCACGTTACATCAAACACGGTGGTTCCATCACTCTGACTTCCGGAATGTTGGCGCGCAAAGTGGTTGCCGCGACTTATGTGAAAACGGCAATCAATGCCGCTTTAGAAGCCGTAACCCGAGTGCTTGCCAAGGAGTTGGCTCCGATTCGTGTCAATGCCGTCAGTCCCGGGTTGACTGACACACAAGCGCACCATGGCATGTCAGACGAAGCCAGAAACACCATGTATCAGCGCGCCGAAGCGGCCTTGCCGGTAAAGAGGATTGGCCAGACTGCTGATATCGCCATGGCCTACCTGTTATTGCTGCAAAACCCCTATATGACGGGCGTGGTTATCGATGTCGACGGCGGGGCGCTGCTCAACTAAGCGTCTTTTACCAAAGCGATTCCCAACAACAATAGTGCGGTGTCTGCGCCAAGCCGACATCGTTCAAAGCTCAGGAAATTTCATTATGAACAAGCAAAAAATGCCGCTGCAGGTCTGGATCTTGACACTTGCAGCATTTGCCATAGGCACAGCCGAGTTTGTTATCGCCGGTATACTTCCCCAAGTGGCCGCCTCATTGTCAATTACCGAAGGGCAGGCAGGCTATCTCATCAGTGCTTATGCCCTGGCCATAGTATTTGGTGGGCCGATACTCACCATCTACCTGGCACGTTTCAACAAAAAGAAAGTTCTGGCCGGTTTGATGGTGTTGTTCATTGCCGGCAACCTGTTGTCGGCATTTGCCCCTGACTATCAAGTCTTGATGATAAGCCGCATTGTCAGCGGCCTGGTGCAAGGTCCTTTTTACGGCATAGGGGCCGTGGTGGCCACTAATCTGGTGTCCGAAAAAATGGCCGGCCGAGCCGTGGGGCAGATGTTCGCCGGCCTGACCCTGGCCAATGTGCTTGGCGTCCCAGGAGGAACCTGGATTGGTTTACAATTTGGTTGGCATACCACTTTCCTGACCGTTGCCGCATTGGGTCTGGTTGCCTTGTTTTTCATCCTGACAGTGATCCAGTCCACAGGCAGCAGTCAGGCCAAAGATGTCAGGGCGCAACTGGCGGCTTTTGAAAATCCCATGCTGCTGCTCAGCCTGGCGATAACCGTCTTTGCCTGGTCCGGATTCATGACCCTCTACGGCTATCTGGCTCCCATTGCCATGCATGTTACCGGTTTTGGTGAAAGCGCGGTGACCTGGATCCTGGTTGTGGTGGGTGTCGGCTTGATTGTGGGCAATACCTTGGGGGGGCGCTCCTCTGACAAGGATCTGCAGAAGGCATCTGTGTTCTGGACCTTGGCGATGATAGTTTCTCTGCTGCTGGTTGGCCTGACGGTTGAGAGCAAACTGATGTTTATCGTGACGACTTTCATCTTCGGTATCGCCTCTTTTGCCAACGTGCCCGCCATGCAGCTAAGGGTCATGAATCACGGTGGCGATGGTCAGGAGCTTGCGGCGACCGCCAATATCTCGGCATTTAATTTGGCCAATGCCTTTGGCGGATTTCTCGGCGGCATGGTGCTCGATAGCCAAGTGGGTGCCGATATGATCCCATTCGCTGCCATTCTGGTTCCCGTGATTGGCCTGCTGTTTATCACAGCGACCAATCGCCGTGAAAATGCCCGTATACCGGCTGCCGAGATCTCCTGATAAGTCTCGCCCCGTAGCAGGAGACTATTCGATATAGAACACAGTGGTATTCGGTAATGTGAATGTGTGCAAAAAGCATATAAAAAAGGCTGCCAAGGCAGCCTTTCTCTGTTTTCAATCAAGCCTGGTTTATTTTGTTGCGGCTTTGGTTTCGGCTTTTGTTTCGGCATGGGGATTGCGGGTGTCCGTCCCCTCCGGCAAGTTACGCAGCAAGATGGCTGAGTCCAGTTCCAAATCGGCCGGTACCGGCATATAGACGGTATGGCCCGAACCTAAACCGGCCTCAATGGCTTCACCCTTACGGTTTTGCAGGCTTTCCAATGTCAGGTTGATGTTGCCCTGCGGTGTCATCATCTCCAGGCTGTCGCCCAGCAAAAACTTGTTCTTCACTTCGATTTCGGCCAGGCCTTCGGCGTTACGCTGACCGGTAAACTCACCGACAAACTGCTGGTTGTCACTGATAGAGTGGCCGTATTCATAGTTCTGGTACTCATCGTGAACATGACGCCGCAGGAAGCCTTCGGTGTAGCCTCTGTGGGCCAAGCCTTCCAGGCGGTTCATCAGGCTACGGTCGAAGTCCTTTCCGGCTGCGGCATCATCTATGGCCTGACGGTAAAGCTGCGCCGTGCGGGCCACGTAGTAGAATGACTTGGTGCGGCCTTCAATCTTCAATGAATCCACGCCGATACGGCTCAGGCGTTCTACGTGCTGAATGGCGCGCAGATCTTTGGAATTCATTATGTAGGTGCCGTGCTCGTCTTCAAAGGCCGGCATATATTCGCCGGGACGGTTGGCTTCTTGCAGCAGGAAAATCTGATCGCTGCTTGGGCCCTGGCCCAAAGTCGGCTGCTCTATCTGCACCGGATTGACTGCGACTATGTCGCCGGTTTCATTTTCCTTGGCCTCGTGAGCATCATACTTCCAGCGGCAGGCGTTGGTGCAGGTGCCTTGGTTGGGATCGCGTTTATTGATATAGCCGGACAACAGGCAACGGCCGGAATAGGCCATGCACAGTGCGCCGTGAACAAACACCTCCAGCTCTATGTCCGGACAACGCTGGCGGATCTCTTCGATTTCATCCAGTGACAGCTCGCGGGAGAGGATTACGCGCTTGATCCCCTGGGACTGCCAGAATTTGACCGAGGCCCAGTTGATGGCGTTGGCCTGTACCGACAGGTGCACAACCTGCTCGGGAAAGGCTTCACGAACCATCATGATAAGACCGGGATCTGACATGATAAGGGCATCCGGCTGCATGGCGACCACAGGCTCCATGTCTTTGATATAGGTCTTGAGCTTGGCATTGTGGGGAGCGATATTGCTGACCACATAGAGTTTCTTGCCCAGAGCATGGGCTTCCTGAATACCCGTAGCCAGGTTTTCCATCTTAAAGTCGTTGTTACGTACCCTTAAGCTGTATCTGGGTTGGCCCGCATATACGGCATCTGCACCATAGGCAAAGGCATAACGCATATTTTTCAGGGTCCCGGCGGGAGACAGAAGCTCTGGTTTAAACATAATTTACTCTCAATTAACGGCAGTCCGGCGGTTGCACGACTTGGCAGCAGGGGCGGCATTTTACTTAATTAAAGTAGGGGTATGCAAATATCCCAAACATAGGCTGTCAATCACAATGGGCATAACAACAAGAAACCTTGCCTTATCAAAGGAAGGTGCGACTTCTGGTACCATTTGGGACAAGGTGGCGATTAAACAGTGACCGGCAGTCGATTTCAGTAGCCAACTACGGCAACTTGATATCACTTGGCGTTTTTTTACGCTCACGGCTGCCGGGGTTGCTGATATACTGAGTCACAGTATCTGAACAGTTTTTTTACATTGGAGAGTGCATGTCTACCGAACATCAACTCTTGGTTGGTTTGTTGCGGAAACTCAAGAACGATACCCTGGTGCTGCCAACCTTGCCGGAAGTGGCCATGCGGGTGCAGGAGGTGGTCAGTCGTCCCGACTCAAGCCTGAGGGAAGTTGCCGATATCATAGGTCAGGATGCCGCCATATCGGCGCGTTTGATCAAGGTAGCCAACAGTGCTTTCTACAGCCGGGGTATTCCTGCGGAAAACATCAACAGTGCCGTAACCCGTATAGGCTTGGCGCAGATCAAATCCATCGCCACCTCTATTGCCATGGAGCAGTTGTTCATCTCCACCAACGAGATGGTGTGGGAAGTCATGGATGAGGTGTGGCGCACTTCCATAGATGTAACCGCCGCGGCCGGCGCCATGCTGCTTATCTATAACAAGACCCACCCGGGCAGCGGCCTGAATTATGATACTTTAACCCTGGCGGGGCTGGTGCATAATATCGGTGCCTTGCCGGTACTGACCGAGGCCGAGGCTCATCCGGAGCTCTTTGGCAGCATAGATCAGCTAAGAGCCTTGGTGCGCAAGATGCAAGGGCCCATAGGGCGGGCGGTACTCAAGAGCTGGGACTTTGCCCCGGATGTGATGGAAGTGGTCGAGCGCTGGGCTGATTTGCCCTATCTGCCGGATCATGTGACTTACCTGGACTTCATTCGCTCGGCGGCCTTCTATGCCGGGGAGTTGCGAGCCGGCGCCGAGCTTGAACAGCGTCTGGAAGTGTTTGTCGATAGGGGCTTGCCCGTCAGTGCCGAACTGCTAGGCAGTGATGAGTTTCTGGACAAGTACCATTCAATCAAGCAAAGCTATGAGTAAGTATTGAATTAACCCATCTTTGTCGTTCACGGGAGAATACCGCTTTGATGATAGGCCCATGGTTGCTTTCTATCGCGTTAATCACAGTGTTTATTCTCCTTTTGTGGCGCCGCCAGCGTCAAAAAGAGCGGCGTTTTATCAAGCTGCTCGGAAAACAACTCGACAATCAGATAAAAGCGCGCGCACCACTTGAACTGCCTTGGGTGCCGGTCGCCTTCTATGAGCTGGTCAATAGCCTGGAGAAGTTGCTGCAGGCCCTTCCGCCACCTGTGGGGAAAGATAAACTCACAGGTCTTGCCAATAGGGTAGGGCTCAAGCGCAGCGTTACCGCCTTGATGCCGCTGCAACAGGGCACCATGGTGCTGCTGGACATCTACCGTTTCCGTTACGTCAATGACCTGTTTGGCTTTGCCTTTGGCGATCAGCTGCTCAAGCAGATGGCAGACCGCCTGCTGGGATTGCAGCAGGCGCCCAGATTACTGGCGCGGATGAATGAAGATGAGTTTCTGCTGTACTTTGAGCAGCAACAGACAGAAGAGGATCTGCATCGGCTGCGGGGCAGGTTACAGGTGCCTTTTGATATTGAAGGTACGCCTGTGAGTATCCGCATTCAGATGGGCTATCTGGATTTGCATGCCCATCATACCGATCTCAGCCTGATGTTGCGCCGCCTGGATCTGGCGCTGAAAAAAGCCCGCAATAGCCGTGATCTGCTGGCCGGTTATCAGACGGGTGAAGACAGTATCCAAATGCGCGAGCTGGAGATCATCAACAGCCTGCCCAAGGCGTTGAAGACAGGGCAGTTGTATCTGGTTTATCAGGCCAAAGAAGAGGTGAGCAGTGGCCTTTGTCGCCAGGTTGAAGCGCTCATCCGTTGGGAACATCCCAAATTCGGCACCATTTCTCCGGCCGAGTTTATTCCACTGGCCGAGTATTCCGGCATGATAGGCCTGGTGAGTCAGTGGGCGCTGGAGCAGGTGATGATGCAGCAGCGCAAGTGGCGCAGCGGTGGCTTCAAGGTGCGGATAGCGCTTAACCTTTCGGCGCAGGATCTCAACAACGGCTGCATGCTGCAGGAGATTGAACGCCAACTGCAGGAGTATCAGTTGCCGGGTGAGGTACTGGCGATAGAGATCACCGAGAGCAGCCTGATGGCCGATCTTGAGCAGGCGATAAAAATCCTGGAGCGGCTGCGGCAACTGGACATTCGTCTGGCGATAGATGATTTTGGTACCGGGCACTCGTCGCTGGCCTATTTGAAAAATCTGCCGGTAGATGAAGTCAAAATAGATAAGGCGTTCAATGAAGAGTTGCTCAGCAACAGCAATGCCAAGCATATTATGCGTGCCAGCATCCAGATGGCCAAGTCACTGGGTTTTGAGGTCACTGTCGAGGGGGTCGAATCTATGGCGCTGAAACAGATGCTGATCTCCCTGGGGGCCGATCAGCTGCAGGGTGATATTGTTGCCAAACCCAAGACGGCGCCTGAGCTTGAATACTGGTACGCCAAGCACAGCATGCAAACCAAGACGGTGAGCTGAACTATTGGCTATAGGTCTAATCTTGCTGCTGCTATGCCCTTAACTGTGTCCCCAACTGTTCGAGTAGTGTCGCCGGCATAGGGCAAAGCTGGCGCTGACTATTCATGCACACCATTTCAACCCGGCCACTGACTGCCGCCCTGGCGGCGTTTTCACGCCAGATCTCTTGTTCCCAAACTGTGCGGTATTTGCTTTCGAAGGCAAAGCGGGTACGGACATCCAGGATATCGGCAAACTCGACCCCTTCCTGACAGGTGAGCTCGGAGCGATAGACAGCAAAACCTATTCCATCCGAATGCCACAGGCGTTTCAGTTCGTTGGCACCTATAACCTGTTCACGGGCGCGCTCGAAGTACTTCAGAAAATTGGGGTGATACACCACGCCGGAAAAGTCCGTATCTTCGTAGTAGATCTGCAATTGAAAATGAAACCAAGGGCTGAAGCTGAGTTGCATGCAAATACCTGTAATTGAGTCGCGCCCGGCAGTTTAGCACTCGCGCCGGCAAAGGTCAGCTCAGAGGCGGCTGCTACTGATGATCTGCTGGTATTGACCGCTTTGTTTCATCTGTCTCAGTCCTTCATCCAGTGCCTTGGCCAGCTTTGGAGAAGAGGCATTTTGCAGCGAAAAAGCCAGAAATATTCGGCTCTGGTGATTGGAAAATGCCGGTAGGATCTCCTCTTCAACCCCCATACGTTTGATAAAGCCTTCGGCCACCTTGTCGAACATAATGGCTGCATCTATGCGGTTAAGCAGCAAGAGGTTGAGTAATTGCTCCTGGCTGGCTACCGGTACCAACTGTAACTGTTGGCTCAGTTTGGCAAATTCATCGCCGTATTCGTAACCCTTGATTATCCCAACGACGCTGCCCTTGGGTAGCTGCCATTTGTTTTGGGCATTCAGTGGCCGATTTCTGTTGTAGTAGAAGGAGGCATTGGCAACAAACAGCGGCTCTTCACCAAACAGAAAATCCGGCTCGGTACTGCGCTCACGGGTCACATTGAACACCCCTTGCACCTGTCCCTTACGGGCCATCATCAAGGCTCTGGAATAGGGCACTACCAAGCTTTCCACTTGAATATGCTCAATAGAGAAAGCGGCGGTTATCAGTTGGTGGGATAAGCCTTGCCCGGTTCTGTCGGCAAAAGGTGGCCAGCTGTCTTCGGCGGCGAGTAAGACTTTTGTCTCTGCTTCGGCCCAAGCCAGTGTTGAAGAAAACATGTAAATAAAACAAGTTAATACAGCTATTATTCCAGATCTCATTCTCATCCTTTGATTGAGTCGCCTGGTTTGGAAAGGTTAAAAATAGTACCTGAGTCTTAGGGAAGATGCGAGCAAGTCCCATCTGTGCCCTGAGTCGAATCACAGGCCTCTGAAATCAGCAAATACCCGGGCCACACCTTCCGCAAAGGGTGTGTGTTTTTGCTTAAATTGCATCCCCTCATAGCGAGTGCCGCTAAGCCCGGGTTTTCGATTGTGAACCAGTTGGCGTTTATTATTGTGGTGGTTTGCATTCTATATATCATTAGATTATTCTCAATGAAATTTTTCTAATGGATAGAGGTGTACCATGCCAGAAAAGATTATTGAACTTGAAACCAAAATGGGTAAAGGCTGGAAAGTGACAGCGCAGGTGCGTGAGCATACCTTGGTCATTGACCAACCGACGGCCGGTAACGAAGGAGCCAATCCGCTTGAGACCTTCCTGTTTTCTCTGGGGGGCTGTATTTCTGCCATTGCCAGAATGGTGGCCAGAGAGCAGAAAATCGATCTCAGGGGGATGAACATCAAGGTGCGTGGCGAGATGAATTCCGACGGTTTGCTGGGGAAAGCCAGCGAGGATCCTGTCGGGTTTCGCCGTATTACCCTGGATGCCGATATTGACGCCGACATGACTGCAGAACAAAAGCAGCAGTTTCTCGATACTGTCTGCCATCGTTGTCCCGTGCATGACAACCTGTTGAGCGCCTCCAGAGTAGAGCATCAAAGTATCTGAGTATCTGATGCCTGAAGCTTCAAATGCTCTTGGCTTGAGCGCTGTCAGTCCTTGCCAAACCTTGGCTAAATAAAGTAAAGCGTTGAACCAGGCCTGCCGTTGTGAATACTGACAGGCTGACAGATAACCATTGGATCAGACGGCAAAATGCCGTTTCGCCTCCTACACTTGCAAGGGAAGATGCAAGTTCAGGGATAACATAGCAAAGGAGGCGAGAATGAGTTATATCGATGTGATGGTCGCTCCGGTTCCCAGCGCCAAGAAACAGCAGTATCTTGAGCATGCACGCCGGGCGGCGGGTCTGTTCAAGTCTCAGGGGGCTTTGGAGCTGGTAGAATGCTGGGGGGATGATGTCCCGGAAGGTAAGCTTACTTCCATGCCTATGGCGATAAAGCGCCAGGACGATGAGACTGTGGTGGTTTCCTGGATCGTTTGGCCGGACAAGGCCACGCGTGATAAAGGTATGCAGTTTATCATGACAGATCCTTCCGTTCCCGAGACTCTCGGCGATATGCCGTTCGATGGCAAGAGGATGATCTGGGGTGGCTTTGAGATGCTGCTCAAGGAGTAGCCTTTCTTTGACTCCTCAATAAAACACGGGATGCCGCTTGGCATCCCGTGTTTTATTGAGCCCGGCAGAATCAATCTGAACCTGAGCCTATGTTTATCTGCGCCTGCTGCCGGGCGATAGCGGCATTGAGCCTGTCTTTGACATGGCCGGGCGACTTGGTGTTATAGGACAAGAGTCGATACATGGCCGGGATCACCAACAGGGTGACAAAGGTCGCAAACGCCATACCGAAGAACACTACGGTTCCCACGGCAATACGGCTCTCAGAGCCGGCACCGGTGGAGAAGATCAGCGGAATCGCGCCGACAATCGCGGTGAAGGAGGTCATCAGGATAGGCCGCAAACGCCGCGCCGAGGCATCGATAACCGCCTGTTCGAAGGCCAGCCCCTTGTCTCGCAGTTGGTTGGCAAATTCGACTATCAGAATACCGTTCTTGGTCACCATGCCTATCAACATGATCATCCCTATCTGGCTGTAGAGGTTGAGCCCTTGTTGTGTCAGCCACAGGCCAAGGAAGCCGCCGAATACCCCCATGGGGACGGTCAACATCACCACCAGTGGGTTGATAAAGCTTTCGAACTGAGCCGCCAGCACCAGATAAACCACCAAGAGGGCCAAACCGAATACCAGCAGCATGCTGCTCTGGTTTTCCTTGAAGTCTTTCGACTCACCAGTGTAGCTGATACTGATATCACCGGGCAGGGATTCAATCGCTTTGGCGTCGAGGAAATCCAGTGCTTCCCCCAGAGTGGCGCCATCCATGAGGTTAGCCTTGATGGTGATGGATTTTTGCTTATTGGTATGGCTCAGTCGCTGCGGCGAGGCCACTTCTTCGATATGCGCCAGGCTGTCGAGGGTAACCAGCTCGCCCTTGGTGGTCCGCATATAGATCTGGCTGAGGTCGCTCATGCTGCTGAACTGTTTTTCATCCCCGCGCACATAGACATCATACTCTTCACCCCTGTCCACATAGGTGGTTTGTTTGCGGCCGCCGAGCATCACTTCCAGGGTTTCCGAAACATCGGCAACACTGACACCAAGCTCTGCCGCCCTTTGTCTGTCAACCGTGACCAGAAGCTCAGGGGTGGTTTCGGCATAATCCAGATCGGCGCCGCGCATCAGGCCACTGCTGTTGGCCTCCTGTTGCAGCAGCTGTGCCCATTTGAACAGCTCTTTATAGTCGGATCCGCCGATAACAAACTGCACCGGCTCACTGGAGCGGCCACGGAAGCCGGGTAACATGGGCCGCACCATCACATCGGGAATATCTTTCAATACCTGGGCTATCATCACCAGCGCCTGATCGGCGTTGATATCCCTGTCCTCCCAATCCTCGAGCTGCATGATCACAAAACCTGTCTGATCACCGGCGCGGCCACCAAAGGCCGGCGCCTGCACACTGAAGGACTTGAGCACGCCCTGGCCCAGCAGCGGCATCAGTCTGTCCTGTACTATGTCCATGTTGGCTGTCATGCGGTTGTAGCTGGTTCCTTCGGCGCCCTTGATAAAGGCGAAGATCACCCCGCGGTCTTCCTGCGGTGCCAGCTGTGCGGGAATATGGTTTACCAGCAAGGCGCTGCCGCCGATACAGGCGAGGATAACCAAGGGTGCCGCAACCTTGTGACGTATGGCAATGGCCACCATGGCGCGATACTTAAGCTCGAGCGCCGCAAAGAAGCGATTCAAGGCGCGGTTGAAGGCGTTGGGTTTGACATTGGCCTTGAGCAACTGGCTGCTGAGCACAGGTGTCAGTGTCAGCGCGACCAGGGATGAGAACAGTACAGACACCGCCAGCAGCACGGAAAACTCGGTGAACAGCAAGCCGACCATGCCTTCCATAAAGGAGATGGGCAGAAATACCATCACCAATACCGCCGTGGTGGCAATAACGGCAAAGCCCACTTCGCGGGTGCCCTTGTAGGCGGCCAGCAGCGGGTCTTCCCCGCGCTCTATGTGGTGAAAGATATTCTCTACCACCACAATGGCGTCATCCACCACCAGGCCTATGGCCAGGATCAGTGCCATCAGGGTCAGCAGGTTGATGGAAAAGCCCAAGAAGTAGGCGGCCATAAAGGCCGAGATCAGCGATACCGGCACAGTCACAGCAGGAATAAGCGTTGCCCGCAGCTGGCCGATGAAAATATACAGCACCAGCAGTACCAGCGCCGCCGTGATATAGAGGGTGTAATACACCTCGTCTATGGCCTGATCGATAAACACGGTCGAGTCGTAGTCCACATATAGCTGGGTACCGGCCGGCAGAAACTTTTGCAGCGCGTCCACCTGCTTGTAGACATCTTTGGCGACATCCAGCGGGTTGGCATCCGATTGCGGCACTATCCCCAGGCTGAGGTTGACTATGCCGTTGCTCTTGAAGGTGGAGTTCTCATTCTCGGCGCCGACAAACACCTCGGCCACATCCTTGAGATAAACCGGCGAGCCGTTTGCGCTGCTGACCTGCAGATAGTCGAATTGCTCAGGGCTCAGATAGAGGCGGGCGGTGCGCACTGTCATCACAGTGGTGTCGTTACGCAGCTCACCACCGGGGGATTCCATATTCTCCGCCTTGAGAGCTGCAAGGATATCCTGCACAGTGACATTGCGGCCGGCCATCTGCTCAGGCTTGAGGCGCACATACATCACCTTGTAGAGGCCACCTGAGATATCCACCGAGCTGACCCCTGTGATCAGGTTGAACTTATCTTCCAGTACCCGGCGGGAATAGTCAGTGAGCTGGGTACGATCCATCTCGCTGGAGCTCAAGTTGACATAGATGGAGGGCTCGCCCGAGCCGTTGTCTTTGGAGACTATCGGGTCGTTGGCTTCTTCCGGCAGCCTGCGCTGCGCCCTGGCCACGGCATCACGGACATCACTCACCCCTTCGGTGAGGTTCCAGCCCAATTTGAAGGTCACAGTGATCCGCGACATGCCGTTGCGGCTCACCGAGGTGATTTCATCGATACCGCTGATGCCTGTCAGCTCATCCTCAAGGTTTTTGGTGACCTGACTCTCCATGATAGAGGCGCTGGCCCCTTCATAGGTGGTCATCACAGTGACGACCGGGCTCTCCACATCCGGCATTTCCCGCACCGACAGCTTGCTGAAAGACACCAGACCAAAGACACACAAAAGCAGGCTCAGCACTATGGCGCTGATCGGCCGTTTGACCGAGACATCGGATAACAACATCAGTGAAGCTCCCCGGTCTGCTGTACTGCTTCGGCGGTCAAGGGCTTGACGCTGGCGCCATCACGAATATTCACCAGCCCCTGCACCACAATGCGATCCCCCAGGCTGACGCCATCTGTGATAAGCACCAGATTGTCGACCCGGGCGCCCAGATGCACTTCGGTGCGGTGGGCTATGCTGTTTTCATCTATGCGATAGACATAACGCTTGGTGCCGGAATACTCCAACGCCTGTACAGGTACTACCGCCTGATGAATTGGTGGGAAGGTCAGGGTGGCCGATAACATCATGCCAGGTCTCAAGTATTTGTTTTTATTTTTGAATTCTACCCGCACCCTGACATTGAGAGTATCCGGGTTGACTCTGGGATCTATGGCAACCACCTTGCCCTGAAACAGTTGGCCGTTCCAGGCACTGCTGCTGCCTTGTACCTGCATGCCGACACTCAGTTGCGACAGATAAGATTCGGGCACCTGCAGATCGAGCCGCAACAAGCTCAGATCATCGAGACTCAAGAGTTCGGTTCCCTGGCTCACCAGCTTACCCTTGCTGAAATCCACCAGGCCCACTGTACCGGAAAAGGGAGCCCGCAGATGATGGTAGGAAAGTTCGGCCCTGGCCGAGGCCAGCCTGGCTTCGGCGATACTGACGCTGGCGCGTTGGGCATCAATTTCTGTCTGGGTAATGGCGTTGCGGCCGATCAGTTTTTCATACTCGCCCAACTTACGCCGCTCATCGGCCAGATAAGATTCAGCTTCCATCACCGCCGCTTTGGCCTTGGACTCTTCCAAAACCAGCAAGAGTTCCCCCGCCTTCACCTCCTGGTTGGAGCGCACTGCGATAGCGTCTATCTTGCCGGCGACTTGAGGCGCTATAGTGACCGAGCGTTCTGCTTCCAGCTTGCCTATCAGAGTCAGGGATTGCGCCAGGGATTGCTCTGTGACTGTGGCGGTAATTACGGGAACGGCGGCTTTGCCCATCCCCATGCCTGAGCCAGGTTTGTTGCCGGCTTTATCTGCCGTCGGAGTCAAGAGGAGATAGGCGGCCACACAAAGGCCAAGGACCAGGAGTCCGATATAAGGTTTTTTCATTGTGTCCCATCTGATGCCGGTAGAGATCCGCTAGGATCTGAAGGTTACCTATTTTACGGGAGCCTCAAGCATAAAGCTGGTAAATGAGTGTAAAAAAGCGCAAATTCCAGTGTGAAAATGTGACCGATGGCGAATGTCTGAATCTGTTCTCTCAAACTGTTCCTTGCCTGCAACAGTTTTTAATAAAATGAGTTGTAAGATGTGTAGTTGTAAATTTTTGCCGAGTCAGATATTTGTCAGGAGTCATTTTACTTTGGTTTTAATGAGACTTGGTCATCATATTCATAAGTCATATTAAATTATTTCCTTTGGCGCTTGTGCGCCTGTTTTTATATGTGCTAACTGAGTTGTTTATATTGGTGTTGTTATTTGGTTTGGTGTTCTGTTTATTCATGGAATACTGTATTGGTGCCTGTATAAATATGGTGAAACACAATGAATATTTACAGGGGTATAAAGCTTTCAAGTTATTGTTATGGCGGAAAGCAAGCTCGTAATTTAATTCTGCTGGCTATTTTCTTTATGATGGCGCGGCCGGTACCAGCCGATGATACTGAGCTTTATGTTTACGAATCCTCCTCGCGAACCGGCGATAGGCCGCAAATCCTGATCATTTTTGATAATTCCCGCAGCATGGAAGAGTACGTCTATGATGTCGATGAAAGTTACTCGGGAGTAGAGGGCTCCGGCAGTCAAAATACCGAAAGCGGGTTCCTGTATTTTACCAAGGGCACTCCAGATTCAGTTAATATTCCTGTGTTGGATGAACAGAAAGGAAGCAGGAGGTTCAAGAGGGAGAATAACGGTTGTCAAACTTCCTGGGAGTATTTAAATAAGTATGGAACTTATACCGGGTTTATTCGGGAATATAGCTTATCGGGGCAGAATGGTACCTGGAAAGAATTACCTGAGAATGCCGGTGCCAATCTTACTTTGATTGATTGTTTCGAAGATATTCAGGATGAACGCTATGGTAACGCCTCAGGAATTGTAGATGGCTTGCCGCTCGATGGCGCCGGCAATCGCAAAGAAGTGGTTGGTTACACAGAGGTGAATGACGGCTCCAGCGCTGAGCAGAAAAAAGCCGCCAAGGAAGCCGCAGAGCGAACCGGTTTCGGCACGGGTCGGCCGGTTACTTTCTACACGGAAGATTATCTGCGCTGGTATCACAGCGACAAAAAGAAAGTAACCAAGACCCGGTTGCAGGTCGCCAAGGACGCGATTCAAAATGTGATAGTGACCACTCCTGGGGTTGATTTGGGGCTGGCAATCTTCAACTTGAACTTCAAGCTGGAAGGGGAGCGTGATGGTGGACGGATCATCTCGGGGATCAAGTCCAAGACCGCTGCCAGCAAGATAGAGCTCATTAACAGGATTAATGATATTTCCTACGCCCAGGCCACGCCACTGTGTGAGACCTTTTATGAGACTTTTCGCTATTTTAGCGGCAAGGGAGTGCACTTCGCCGATAAAGACAGTGATTATTTTTTTACAAACAGCGATGGCAAGGTTGTCGATCAGTATCTGGTTAAAGATACCCCGCAAAGGGATATGAGCATTATCAAGGGTGGCAGCTATGTTTCGCCGTTCAAGCCATGCCAGAGCCAGGTTTATGTTGTTTATATTACCGACGGTGAACCCACTCAGGATGCCTCTGCCGATGATCTGATCCAAGAGATGACGGGGGATGAGGATGCCTATATCACCCAAAGAAGCCGGAGTTATCTCAGTGCCCTGAGCAGTTGGATGAGTCGGAATGACCTTAACTCCAATCTGGCAGGCAAACAGACAGTGACCACTTTTACCATAGGCTTCAGCGAGGGGGCGGCCAAGGCCGAAGCCTTATTGAGAAAAACCGCCGAAAAGGGGGGCGGCCGCTACTTCGATGCCCAGGATGCCAGCAAGTTGCAGTCGGCAATTCAATCTGTGGTTAATCAAATTCTGGAGAAGAACGCCAGCTTCACCTCGCCTTCGGTGGCCAGCAATAATTTCAACAAGCTACAAACCTTGGATTCAGTGTATTACTCGATGTTTTTGCCCAACAAGGGGCCTCGCTGGCGTGGCAATATCAAGAAATTCCAAGTGACAGATAAAGGCAAAGTGGTCGACAGCAAAGGTGAGCAGGCCATTGCCGAGAATGGCAATATCAGTGCCAAGAGCTGTTCTTTCTGGAGTTCCAGCGGGGCTTGCAGTCAAGGAGGCGACGGCGATGATGTGACCAAGGGTGGGGTGGCCGAAGCCCTCTATAACCAAAAGCAGCGCACTTTGTATGGCAATTTTGCCGCCGGGGGCGACTTGTCACCGCTGACCTTAGATGCCGCCAGCGGTTATGCCGGAGGTGAAGCCAAGCTGGCGCAGCATATGGGGGTAGACAACAGCCAGTTGCAGGGGCTGTTTGATTGGGCACGCGGCGAGGATGTCGATGACGACAACCGCAACGGCAATCGCAGCGATAAGCGTCGCGATCTTTTGGGTGACCCCCTGCATTCCAAGCCTCTGGCGATAGATTTTGGTTCGTCCGCAACCGACCCGGATATCCGTATCCTGGTGGGCAGCAATCATGGCATGCTGCATATGTTTCAGGACAAGGGGGCTTCGGTCAGTGAGAGTTGGGCCTTTATGCCCTGGGAATTTCTCCCCAATCTGGCTGAACTTAAAGCCAATGCACCGTCGGGCGTGCATTCGGTTTATGGTTTCGATGGTTCACCTGTGGCCTTTACCAAACGTGTGGGCAACAGGCTTGAGAAAGCCTGGGTGTTTATGGGGCTGCGGCGCGGCGGCCGTGGTTACTATGCTCTGGATGTTACCAACCCGGATAATCCCAAGCTGATGTGGCATGTTAATGCCGATACGGCCGGGATGAGCGAGTTGGGGCAAAGCTGGGCCAAACCTGTGGTGACCAGTATTCCTGGTTATGGGGATAAGCCGGTACTCATCTTTGGGGCAGGGTACTCTCCGGCCAAGGATACTCTGAGGGTGGGCAGCGCCGACAGCCAGGGGCGCGGGGTATTTATCCTGGATGCTGAAACCGGTAAGTTGCTGCACAGGTTCGGCCCCGGCGGTGATACCGAAATGCCTGAACTCAGAGACAGTATCCCCAATACGGTGGCCGTGCTTGATGACAATAGTGATGGTGTCAGCGACCGCATCTATGCTACAGACACAGGGGCCAATATCTGGCGTCTGGACCTGCCCGATGCCGACCGCAATAATTGGAGCGCCTTCAAGTTTGCTTCTCTTGGCGGCAGCACTGAGAGTACGGACAGGCGCTTCTTTGCCGCGCCTGTAGTGGCGCAAACCATGTTAAGTAATAAGTCCGAGAACCGGGTCACGACCAACGGCGAGTCAAAGACAGTCAATTCATCCATGGAGATCCCCTATGATGCCGTAGTGGTTGGCTCTGGACTCAGGCCATCGCCTTCGGATACCAGTCGTTCGGACATGTTCTTTGTGTTGCAGGACAGAAACACTGCCAGCCAAAATTTCAATGAAATAGATCCCCCACAACCACTGACCCTGGCCGAACTCTACGATGTGACGGCCAAGGCGCCGAATTCCGCCCAGGAACATATCGATTTTGGCCGCAAACTCGGCTGGTATTATGACTTTACCCGCAGTGGTGAAAAGAGTCTGTCCGATGCCAGTATTATCAAAGGGCGGGTGTTTTTCACTTCCTATGTCCCGGGCAGTAAAGCCTCGGCGGAGCAATGTCTGGTCTCGGGCAAGGGGTATCTCTACGGCTTTGATCTGCATAAGGGGGCGCGCAGCTATACCCAGACTTATCTGGAGACGGGGGAAAGTCTCCCCGACACCCCGCAGTTGGTGGTGCAGCCAGGCACCAATGCCGACGGAACTGCCGGGGACAGCTATCTCTATCTGATTGGTATTGGGAATGCTGCGGCACTCATGGACAAGCTGGTTGATGATAAAGGCTGCCCTGCTGGGGACGAACAGTGTGTCGGTGAAGGCCCGGCGACTCACAAACTCTATTACTTCCAGGCCGATTGAAGCGCAGAGGTGTACAGTGAACAAGGTGATCCTTAGCTTGTCTTTGAGCGTATATCTCCCCCTGATGGCGAGTGAGGGGCAAACGCGACAGGATTATAAGTGCCTGGTGGAAACAACAAGAGCGTTGCAGGAGATCATCCGGGTCTCCTGGGATCCGTCCAAGGCGGAACTCTATCAGCGACAGATGCCGGGAATGGTGCTGGAGCGGATTGGCAATCGTGGGCAGCGCCATTACATACGCGAAGTGTTTGAGTGCGTATCAAGGAATGAGGAATTTTACTCTGCCACAGGAAGAAAAATCGATCAGGCCGGCAAAATCTGGACTGAGAAACCCAGGATTGGCTTCATCGCTCTGTTTGCATCAAATAGGTAAATGCCCGAACAAGAGGTTTCTTTCGTGGCCAAGTCTCTCCTATTGATAACTTTCCACTCCGGTGCCTTATTCCGAATTTTTAGGATATCAGCAAATGCCATGTTAATTATAATTGAGGTGTTTTATACATATATTTTACATTTGATTCGGCGCAGCCAAGAGGTGTGCCACTCCTGTTTTGAATAAAGATCATTTTAAAAACACCATAATAGTAGTGAATACCGGATCTTCTAAAATGAACTGGCTGATATTGTGCGGGTGTTCGGTTAAATGTTGAAGTCGAGTCAGATATTTGGCTAAGGTCAAATCTGTTTGATTAACCTGAGGCCAAATCGACACATTTTGATATTAATGTAAATAATTTGATTAATTTGTTGTTTGGGTGTTCCTGTCGTGGTAAATAGAGGCTCGAAGAGATAAAAGCCTTATTTTACAGTCCGGTGTTTTGTTTATCTCTATCAAAACAGTGGAATAAACACCGGTAAAACACGACGTAACTACCATGACAAATCACGGATGTATCGGCCCTTGTTGGCGGCAAATCAGCAGGCGATTCCTAGCCTTGTTGCTCTCCTGTATTGGCAGTTTTATATTGGCCAGCCCATTATTGGCCGATGACACTGAACTCTATGTTTATGAGTCCTCATCGCGCAGCGGTGCCCGGCCGCAAATGCTGATCATTTTCGATAACTCAGCCAGTATGGGTAATTATGTATACGATGTGGATGAGAGTTATTCTCCCGGCGCAGGTGGTGGCGCTCTTGAGCCCAAGAAAGAATTTATTTACTTCACCAAAGGTGCTCCTGATTCAGACAATATGCCGGTTCCGGGCAAGCAGGATAAGACCTGGCGTTTTTTGCGCAGCAATAACGGCTGCCAAACGTCCTGGGAGTATCTGAACAAGTATGGGATTTATACCGGCTTTGTCCGTGAATACAGTTTCTCCGGACAAAATGGCACCTGGAAAGAGTTGCCCGAAAACAATGGTGCCAATGTTACCCTGATAGATTGTTTCGAGGATATTCAGGATGAGCGTTATGGCAATGCCGAAGGGATACCCGATGGTTTGCCGCTGGATAGTGCCGGTAACCGCAATCAGGTGATCAGCTACACCCAGGTCAGCAATGGCTCGACCGAGGCGCAGAAGAAGGCGGCTAAGGACGCGGCCGAGCGCACAGGTTTTGGCACAGGTCGTGTGGTGACCCTCTACACAGAAGATTATCTACGCTGGTACCACAGCGACAAGAAAAAGGTCACCAAGACTCGCCTGCAACTCGCCCAGGAAGCGATTCAGAACGTGATTGTGACGACTCCCGGGGTGGATTTGGGACTGGCCATATTCAACCTCAACCATGACAGGGAAGGAGTGCGTGACGGCGGGCGGATCATCTCCGGGATAAAACAGCAGAGTGCTGCCAGTAAGATAGCGCTTATCGAGAGTGTCAAGGAAATCGCTTACGCCCAGAATACACCCTTGTGTGAAACCCTCTACGAGGCCTATCGTTACTTTAGTGGTCAAGGGGTGTATTTTGGAGACGATGACAGCGATTACACTTTCTACAAGAGGGACTATTGGGGGCGGGTTGTCACTGATCGATGGGGCCGCCCCATAGTCACCCGCACCTACCTTACGGAAAACACGCCGCAAGCGGATCCGAGCATTATCAAGAATGGCATCTATGATTCACCGTTTAAAAAATGTCAGAACCAAGCCTATATAATCTATATCACAGACGGTGAGCCGACGCTGGATAGCGCCGCTGACGGCTTGGTGCAGGGGATGACCGGGGGCAAGGATGCCTATGTGAGCCGTAATGGCAACAGTTATCTCAGTGCCCTGAGCAGTTGGATGGCCAGCAATGATGTCAATCCCAATATGGCCGGCAAACAGACGGTCAATACTTTTACCATAGGTTTCAGTGAGGGAGCGGCCAGGGCGGAAGCCTTGCTGAGAAAGACTGCCGAAAAAGGCGGCGGCCGTTACTTTGATGCCCAGAATGCCAGCAAGCTGCAGTCGGCAATCCAGTTGGTGGTCAATCAAATTCTGGAGAAGAATGCCAGTTTCACCTCGCCCTCAGTGGCCAGCAACAACTTTAACAAGGTGCAGACCTTTGACTCTGTGTACTACTCCATGTTTCTGCCCAACAAGGGCCCCCGTTGGCGTGGCAATATCAAGAAATTCAGGGTGACAGGCACAGGGGATGTGGTAGACAAAAACGGCAATCCGGCCATTGCCGACAATGGCAATATCAATACCTCTGCCTGCTCCTTCTGGAGCTCTCAGGCGGCTTGCAACGCCGGTGGTGATGGCGACGATGTCACCAAAGGTGGGGTGGCCGAGGCCCTCTATAACCAAAAGCAGCGCACTTTCTACGGCAATTTTGCTTCCAAAGGCGGTTTGTCACCCCTGACCAAGGCCGCGGCCAGCAGTTACGCCGGTGGCGAGGCCAAGCTGGCGCAGCATATGGGAGTAGACCAAAGCCAACTGCAGGATCTGTTCGACTGGGTTATCGGCAAGGATATTGACGATGACAACCAAAACAACAGCCGCAGCGATAAGCGCCATGACCTTCTAGGCGACCCCTTGCATTCCAAACCTTTGGCCATAGATTTCGGTTCGTCCGCAAAGAACCCGGATATCCGTATTCTGGTGGGCAGTAACCACGGCATGCTGCATATGTTTCAGGACAAAGGGGACTCGGTCAATGAGAGCTGGGCCTTTATGCCTTGGGAATTTTTGCCCAATCTGGCAACGCTCAGAGCCAACGTACCTTCCGGCGTGCATTCGGTTTATGGTTTTGATGGCTCACCCGTGGCTTATATCAAGCGCAGCGGCAACAAGATGGAGAAGGCCTGGGTATTTATGGGGCTGCGGCGTGGTGGCCGTGGTTACTACGCCATGAATGTGACCAATCCGGATAAGCCTAGCCTGATGTGGCATATCAGCGCAGACTCGGCCGGCATGAGTGAGTTGGGGCAAAGCTGGGCCAAGCCTGTGGTGACCACCATTCCAGGTCAGGGTGATAAGCCGGTACTCATCTTTGGGGCAGGGTACTCTCCGGCCAAGGATACTCTGGAGGTCGGTGGCGCCGATAGCCAGGGCCGCGGGGTGTTCATTCTGGATGCCGAAACCGGCAAGTTACTGCACAGATTTGGCCCCGGCGGTGATACTCCAATGCCGGGGCTGAGGGACAGCATTCCCAATTCGGTCGCGATTCTTGACAGCAATGGTGATGGCGTTACTGACCGTATCTATGCCACGGATACCGGGGCCAATGTTTGGCGGCTGGATATGGCTGGAGCCGACACCAAACAATGGAGTGCCTTCAAGTTTGCGTCTCTTGGCGGCAGCACAGAGAATACCGACAGGCGCTTCTTTGCCGCCCCTGTGGTGGCGCAAACCATGTTTGGCAATCTGAGCGAGAACCGTGTCACGGTCAACGGCCAGTCAAAGACGGTGATTTCGGCGCAGCAGATCCCTTACGATGCCGTGGTGGTCGGCTCCGGACTCAGGCCATCTCCATCGAACACCAGTCGCTCGGACATGTTCTTTGTTCTGCAGGACAGAAATACCCTCAGTCAGAGTTTCAAGGGCAAGGCAGTGCCTCAGGCACTGACGTTGGCGGATCTTTACGATGTGACTGCCAAGTCGCCGACTTCAGAGAAAGAACATATTGCTTTTGGCCGTAAGCGCGGTTGGTATTACGACTTTACCCGCAATGGTGAAAAAAGCCTTTCCGATGCCAGTATCATCAAAGGGCGGGTTTTCTTTACCTCCTATGTGCCCGGCTCGCAGACCTCCACCAACCAGTGTTTGGTTGCCGGGCAGGGCTACCTCTATGGCTTTGATCTGCACAAGGGCACCCGCAGTTACACAAAAACCTATCTGGAGATGGGAGAGAGTGTCCCGGATACACCGCAGTTGGTTGTGCCGCCCAATATCAGGAGTGATGGCACTGTGGCCGATAGCTATATGTATTTGATAGGCATTGGCAATGCCGGCGAAGATATGGAGAAGGTGAAGCCGGATCCAGGCTGCCCATCCGGCGATCACAAGTGTGTCGGCGGCGGCCCGTCTACCAACAAGATTTATTACTATCAGGCCAACTGAGGAGCGGATGATGCACAAGCTGATATTGTCTTTGGCCATACTCTTGAGTCTGCCCCTGGCTGCCGCACAGCCCAAGGGGCAACGTCAGGACTATAAGTGCCTGGTGGAAACAACAAGAGCGGCGCAGGAGATTATTCGGGTCTCTTGGGATCCTGCCAAGGCCGAGCTCTACCAGCGGCAGATGCCGGGAATGAAGCTGGAGCGGATAGGTAACCGCGGCAAACGCCATTATGTGCGTGAAGTGTTTGAGTGTGTGCCCAGAGAGCAGGCGTTTCGCTCGGACAGTGGCAGGCAGTTGGACGATTCTGAAGCGGGCCTGGGTTAAAGGAAATAAAAAACGGAGGCGTTTGCCTCCGTTTTTGTACGGTTTTTCTATTACTTGGTCATCCGCTTGTACTTGAGTCTGTGTGGCTCAATCACATCGGCACCGAATTGGTTTTTCAGCCAGGCCGAGTATTCTGTGTAGTTACCTTCGTAGAAATTAACCTGACCCTCGTCTCGGTAGTCGAGGATGTGAGTACAGATACGGTCGAGGAACCAACGGTCGTGCGAGATCACCATGGCGCAGCCGGGGAATTCCAACAGCGCTTCTTCCAGTGCCCGCAGAGTTTCCACGTCCAGATCGTTGGTCGGTTCGTCGAGCAGCAACACGTTGCCGCCGGCCTGCAGCAGCTTGGCCAGATGCACCCGGTTACGTTCACCGCCGGAAAGTGAGCCGATGATCTTCTGCTGATCGCCACCACGGAAGTTGAAGCGACCGACATAGGCGCGGCTCGGGATCTCCAGATTGTTGATCCGCATGATGTCCTGACCGCCGGAAATCTCTTCCCAAACCGTGTTCTTGTCGTTCATCGAGTCACGGAACTGTTCCACAGAGGCGATTTGGACTGTATCACCTATCTCGATTTCACCGCTGTCCGGCTGCTCGGCGCCGCTGAGCATTCTGAACAGGGTCGACTTACCGGCACCGTTGGCACCGATAATACCGACGATGGCGCCCTTGGGAACGCTGAAGCTTAAGTTGTCTATCAGAATGCGGTCACCATAGCTCTTGGTGAGATTGCGCACCTCAATCACCTTGTCACCCAGGCGAGGACCGGGCGGAATAAACAGCTCATTGGTCTCGTTGCGGCGCTGATAATCTGAGCTGTTCAACTCTTCGAAGCGGGCCATACGGGCCTTGCCCTTGGACTGACGTCCCTTGGCACCCTGACGCACCCACTCCAATTCCTTGGCAATCGTCTTCTGGCGGGCGCTTTCGCTGGCGGCTTCCTGCTTCAGACGGGCATCTTTCTGCTCCAGCCAGGAGGAGTAGTTGCCCTGCCATGGGATACCTTCACCCCGGTCGAGTTCCAGGATCCAGCCGGCGGCATTGTCGAGGAAGTAACGGTCGTGGGTAATGGCAACCACAGTACCTGAGTATTCCTGCAGGAAGTGCTCCAGCCAGGCAACGGATTCGGCATCCAGGTGGTTGGTCGGTTCGTCCAGCAGCAGCATCTCCGGCTTTTCCAGCAGCAGACGACAGATGGCCACCCGGCGACGTTCACCCCCGGAGAGCACCTCCACCTTGGCGTCCCATTCCGGCAGACGCAGGGCGTTGGCGGCGCGCTCGAGAATATTGTCCAGATTGTGGGCATCCTGGGCCTGAATGATGGCTTCCAGTTCGCCTTGCTCCTTGGCCAGGGCGTCGAAGTCGGCATCCGGCTCAGCATAGGCCGCATAGACTTCATCCAGACGCTTGAGGGCGTTTTTGGCTTCGCTGACGGCTTCTTCTATGGTTTCCCGTACTGTCTTGTTGGGATCAAGCTGGGGCTCCTGGGGCAGGTAACCTATCTTGAGTCCCGGCATGGGACGGGCTTCACCTTCAATTTCTGTGTCCAGACCTGCCATGATTTTCAACAGGGTGGATTTACCCGAGCCGTTGAGACCCAGGACACCAATTTTGGCGCCGGGGAAGAAACTCAATGAAATATCTTTGAGGATCTGCTTTTTGGGCGGCACTATTTTGCCGACCCTCAGCATGCTGTATACAAACTGAGCCATATTGTTTCTCTGTTGTCCTGAACTGAGTTTTCCTAAACTGGCGGCAGTTTACCAATTTGACAGGGCTCCTGCCAGATGCGGCCAGATAGCGACACCATTGTTCAGCAAATGAAACATAGTCATCTGCTGACACAAGGATTTTCATCATCCTGCGACTGGGATATTTGTCACACTCAGAGTAGAATACCGCGCAACCCTACCAATAAGATTTGCCAGCTGGAGTGACAGATGCTGAAGAAAAGTATGAACATTGCCGACTATGATCCTGAGCTGTTCAAGGCGATTGAGGATGAAACCCGTCGTCAGGAAGAGCACATTGAGCTGATCGCCTCCGAAAACTACACCAGCCCCAGAGTCATGGAAGCCCAGGGCTCACAACTGACCAACAAGTATGCCGAAGGTTATCCAGGCAAGCGTTACTACGGTGGTTGTGAGTATGTCGATGTGGTGGAGACTCTGGCAATTGAGCGTGCCAAGCAGCTGTTTGGCGCTACTTACGCCAACGTTCAGCCACACTCAGGTTCACAGGCCAACAGCGCGGTTTATATGGCGTTGCTGCAACCCGGCGATACCGTACTGGGGATGAACCTGGCTCACGGTGGTCACTTGACCCACGGCTCTCCGGTTAACTTTTCCGGCAAGCTGTACAACATCATTCCTTACGGTATCGATGAGTCCGGCAAGATTGACTACAGCGAACTCGAAACGCTGGCGCTGGAACACAAGCCCAAGATGATCATCGGCGGCTTCTCGGCCTACTCAGGCATAGTTGACTGGGCCAAGCTGCGCGAAATCGCCGACAAAATTGGCGCTTACCTGTTTGTCGATATGGCACACGTTGCCGGTCTTATCGCTGCCGGTGTTTATCCTAACCCTGTGCCGCACGCCCACGTGGTGACTTCGACCACTCACAAGACACTGGCCGGTCCCCGCGGCGGTGTGATTCTGTCGGCTGCCGACGATGAAGATCTGTACAAGAAGCTGAACTCCGCGGTATTCCCGGGCGGTCAGGGTGGTCCTCTGATGCACGTTATCGCCGGTAAAGCCGTGGCCTTCAAAGAAGCACTGGAGCCGGAATTCAAAACCTATCAGCAGCAGGTGGTTAATAACGCCAAGGCCATGGTTGAGGTGTTCCTCGAGCGCGGTTACAAGATAGTTTCCGGCGGTACCAGCAACCATCTGATGCTGGTGGACCTGATTGGCCGTGAGCTGACCGGTAAAGAAGCCGACGCCGCTCTGGGCCGCGCCAACATCACAGTCAACAAGAACTCAGTGCCCAACGACCCCCGCTCACCCTTTGTGACCTCCGGGGTGCGTATCGGTACACCGGCCATCACTCGCCGCGGTTTCAAGGAAGCCGAAGCCCGTGAACTGACCGGCTGGATCTGTGATGTGCTCGACAATGCTCACGATGACGCCGTTATCGAGCGTGTTAAGGGCCAGGTGCTGGAACTGTGCGCTCGCTTCCCTGTTTACGGTTAACCTTTTCAAGGGAATAGGATAAACTTCGATGGCCGCTGAATTCAGCGGCCATTTTTGTTTCTGCCATTTAGCAGCATCCGCTGCCGGCAACTGAGCACCAGGAGGCATAATGCATTGTCCATTTTGCAGTGCGACGGATACCAAGGTGATAGATTCCAGGCTGGTGGCAGACGGTCATCAGGTGCGCCGTCGCCGGGAATGTACTCTGTGTCATGAACGCTTTACCACCTTTGAAGGTGCCGAGCTTGTCATGCCCAGAGTGATCAAGCGCGATGGCAGCAGGCAACCGTTCGATGAGGACAAGCTGCGCGGCGGTATGCTGCGTGCCGCCGAGAAACGTCCGGTTTCCATGGATAAGATTGAAGAGGCGATCAGCAAGATCAAGTCCACCCTCAGAGCCACAGGCGAGCGGGAAGTGACCTCGGAAATGATCGGCAATCTGATGATGGATCATCTTATCGAGCTGGATAAGGTGGCCTATATTCGCTTTGCCTCTGTGTATCGTGCCTTTGAAGATGTGTCAGAGTTTGGTGAAGCGATTGCCAAGCTGGAGAAAAAATAGGCTGTCAGTCACAGCCAACTGTTAAGTCACGGAAACCCCCATGTGGTCCAATACTGATATCGCCATGATGAGCCGCGCCATAATGCTGGCTCGCCGTGGCCGTTATACAACCCGCCCCAACCCCAATGTCGGCTGCGTCATCATAGATGCCGATGGCAAGATTGTCGGCGAAGGCTGGCATCAGCGTGCCGGCGAGCCCCATGCCGAAGTACATGCCCTGAAAATGGCCGCTGACAAGGCCCGCGGTGCTACTGCCTATGTCACCCTCGAACCTTGCAGTCACTATGGTCGCACGCCGCCCTGTGCCGAAGCCTTAATTAAACATGGCCTCAAGCGGGTGGTGGTGGCAATGACAGATCCCAACCCTCAGGTGGCCGGCCGAGGTATCGGCATGCTGGAGGAGGCCGGGGTTCAGGTGCAGAGCGGTCTCTTGGCCGAACAGGCCAGAGAGTTGAATCCGGGCTTTTTATCGCGGATGGAGCGAAATCGCCCCTGGGTCACCCTCAAGCTGGCGGCGAGTCTCGATGGCAAGACGGCACTGGCCAACGGTGAGTCCAAATGGATAACCGGCCCCGAGGCGCGCCGCGACGTGCAAAGGCTCAGAGCCCGCAGCTGCGCTCTGCTCACCGGCATTGAAACCGTATTGGCCGATGACCCTTCCCTGAATGTCCGGCACGCTGAGCTTGGCAGCCTGGGTGAAACCCTCAGCGAGCAGGAGCTTATTCAACCGCTGCGGGTGATACTCGACAGTAACTGCCGTATGCCGCTCGATGCCAGGCTGTTGCAAATTGCCAGCCCGGTGCTCTTGGTCAGCTGCCGTCCCTATGAGGATGAATTCCTAGCCGCTTTGCCGCCTTATGTCACTACTTTGGTGCTGGCCGGTGAAGACAACAGAGTAGATATCGCGGCGTTGCTGCAACACCTGAGCCAGAGCTGTAATGCGGTGTTGGTCGAGGCCGGGGCAACGCTTTGCGGCGCCTTTATTAGTGCCGGGTTGGCCGATGAACTGCTGCTTTATCAAGCCCCGAAACTGCTTGGCGCCGCTGGCCGAAACCTGCTGGCCTTGCCAAACTATCAGCAGATAGCCGATACCCCGGCGATACGGGTAACAGATCAACGTAAGCTTGGCAATGATACCCGGCTTACTCTCAAGATAGGTGATTGAATGTTTACCGGAATAATTGAAGCTGTCGGTACAATACGGGCACTGGAGCGCCGTGGTGATGATATTCGTCTGACTGTGGCCAGCGGCAAGTTGGATCTCAGTGATGTGCGTCTGGGCGATAGCATTGCCACCAACGGCGTGTGTCTGACCGTGGTTGAACGCCTGGCGGAGGGTTATGTGGCCGATGTTTCGGCCGAAACTGTCAGCCTCACCGGCTTTGACCGCTACAGCGTCGGCACCAAAGTCAACCTGGAAAAGGCGGTCACGCCAAACACCCGCTTGGGCGGGCACTTGGTCAGTGGTCATGTGGATGGTATGGCGCGGGTCATCAGTGTGACTCCAAGGGGCAAGGCGCTGGAGTTTTGGCTCGAGGCACCCGCTGAGCTGGCCCGTTACATTGCCCATAAAGGCTCCATTACCGTCGATGGCGTCAGCCTCACGGTTAACGAAGTGGATGGCCGCAATTTCCGCCTCACCATAGTGCCGCATACCGCCAGTGAAACCACTCTGCTTGAGCTGCGCCCCGGCGATAAGGTCAACCTGGAGGTGGATCAGATAGCCCGCTATCTTGAGCGTCTGATGCAGCACCAAGAGGAAGCGCAGCCGAGCGAAGGTGTCACCCTGGCTATGCTCGCCAAGGCTGGCTTCATGCGCTAGATGTGCGCCAGCCCACTGGTTATCGCGCGCTAACAGGTTAGAATTCATTGATTACACAGAACAAGAGATAAAGGTCTTACAATGGCGCTACACAGTATCGAAGAGATCATCGAGGATATTCGTCAGGGCAAAATGGTTATCCTGATGGACGATGAGGACAGAGAAAATGAGGGCGACCTCATCATGGCGGCGGAGAAAGTCACCCCGGAAGCGATCAACTTCATGGCTCGCTTCGGCCGTGGTCTTATCTGCCAAACCATGACCAAGGCTCGCTGCCAGCAGCTGAATCTGCCGCTGATGGTCAGCAATAACAACGCCCAGTTTTCGACCAACTTCACCGTCTCCATCGAGGCCGCTGAAGGGGTGACCACAGGTATTAGCGCCCATGACCGCGCCGTGACAGTGCAGGCGGCTGTGGCTAAAAATGCCAAGCCGTCCGACATAGTTCAGCCGGGGCATATTTTCCCTTTGATGGCACAGGATGGCGGGGTGCTGGTGCGCGCCGGTCATACCGAAGCCGGTTGCGATCTGGCGCGTTTGGCTGGTTTGGAACCTTCGGCAGTGATCGTGGAGATCCTCAATGAGGATGGCACCATGGCACGCCGTCCGGATCTGGAAGTGTTCGCCAAGGAGCACGGCGTTAAGATGGGCACCATTGCCGATCTGATCAACTACCGTAATAACACTGAAACCACAGTGGTGCGTGAGGCCAAGTGCAAGCTGCCTACCCGTTTCGGCGAGTTTGAACTGCACACCTTCCGCGACACCATAGACAATCAACTGCACTTTGCCATGGTCAAGGGCGAGATTGTCGACAATATTCTGGTGCGGGTACACCTGCAAAACACCATTAATGACCTGCTGTTCTCTGAGCGCGATGAAGTGCGCAGCTGGCCGCTTGAGCAAGCCATGGCGAGGATTGCCGCCGATGGTGGTGTGCTGTTGCTGCTGGGTAACCAGGAGCCTAACGAGAGCATTATCGCCAAGGTCAAGGCTTTCGAAGCAGAAGACAAGGGCGAAGTGCCGGTGACCGCCAAATGGCAGGGAACCTCCCAAAGGGTTGGCGTAGGCTCACAGATTCTGGCGACGCTTGGCGTCAACAAAATGCGCCTGCTCAGCTCGCCCAAGCGTTATCACTCTCTGGGGGGCTTTGGCCTGGAAGTCACTGAGTATATTCCCGGCGAATGAGCCGACAGAATTAATTAACCATTTCCGAATAATTGCATAGGGCGGAGGGGTAAATTGCGTGCTATCATAGCGCCACTTTTTGCCCCCGGCCGGGTGCTTTAGCTAAGTTAGGTAAGATAATGAACATAGTTCAAGGTAATATCGAAGCAAAAAACGCCAAAGTCGCGATCGTTGTATCCCGTTTCAACAGCTTTGTGGTTGAAAGTCTGCTGGAGGGTGCCGTAGACACTCTTAAGCGTTTCGGTCAGGTAAGTGAAGACAACATCACTGTGGTACGCGTACCTGGTGCTTTCGAGCTGCCTTTGGCCGCCCGTCGTGTTGCCGCCAGTGGCAAGTTCGACGGTATCATCGCCCTGGGGGCTGTGATCCGTGGTGGTACACCACACTTTGATTTCGTTGCAGGTGAATGCAACAAGGGTCTGGCTCAAGTGGGTCTGGAATTCGACATCCCGGTCTCTTTCGGGGTACTGACCACAGACACTATCGAACAGGCCATTGAGCGTTCCGGCACCAAGGCTGGCAACAAAGGCGGCGAAGCTGCCCTGGGTCTGCTGGAAATGGTGAACGTGCTGCAACAACTTGAGCAACAGCTGTAATACAGGAAAAAGCATGAAGCCTTCAGAGCGCCGCAGAGCCCGCCGTTTAGCGGTTCAAGCCATCTATTCATGGCAACTGAGCGGGAACAATATTGCCGATGTGGAGCACGAGTTTCTGACCGAGCAAAACATAGACGGCGTGGATGTCGCCTACTTCCGTGAACTGTTCACCGGAGCGGCAACCAAAAAGGCTCAACTGGACGAGTTAATTGCCCCCCATCTGGATCAGCGTCCCATGGAGGAGGTCGATCCTGTGGAGAAGGCCATTTTGCGTTTGGCGGCTTACGAGCTGACTTTCCGCAAGGATACGCCTTACAAAGTGGTAATCAACGAGGCTATCGAGTTGGCCAAGGCGTTCGGCGCCGAGGACAGCCACAAGTTTGTCAATGGCATATTGGACAAGCTGGTAGCTCGTCGCTGAACCAGAAAGAAATTAGACAAACGGTATCGTAAGATACCGTTTTTTCATTGGAAAACCGGGAGGCTGCGAACCAGTGGCCAAGTCAACAGTGAAAGAATTTCAACTTATCGAGCGCTATTTTCATGGTCGTGGCCAAGCGCGCAAAGATGTCCGCCTCGGCATAGGTGACGATTGTGCCCTGGTGCACCCCGCCGAACACAAATCCATTGCCATCTCCTGCGATACCTTGGTGGAAAATGTCCACTTCTTGCCGGACATGCCGGCCCAGGCATTGGGCTACAAGGCGTTGGCGGTCAACCTGTCCGATCTTGCTGCCATGGGGGCCGAGCCCGCATGGATGACGCTGGCACTGACCATGCCCAGTGTCGATGAAACCTGGCTGGAGCAATTCAGTGCAGGTTTATTTGAAGCGGCTGATTACTATGGTATTTCTCTGGTCGGAGGCGATACCACCCGCGGCCCGAGAGCCATCAATATCACGGTTCATGGCCAAGTGCCGGAGGGCAAGGCGCTCACCCGTAGCGGTGCCCGCGCCGGTGATTGGATTTATGTCACAGGTTCCCTGGGGGATTCAGCCCTGGGGCTGGATATTATCCGCGGTGAATTGAAGGCGAGGGCAGAGCACAAGGAATACCTGGTTAACCGCCATTATCATCCTTCCCCCAGAGTTCTGGCCGGTCAATCCCTCAGAGGCTTGGCATCGAGCGCCATAGATCTCTCAGATGGCTTACTGTCGGATATCAAGCATATCCTCAAGGCATCGGCCGTCGGTGCGGTTATCGAAGTGGATAAGCTGCCGCTGTCCCAGGCGATGAAAGATACTGTCACAGCGGATGCGGCACTCGACTATGCCCTTTGTGGCGGCGAAGACTATGAGCTGCTGTTCACTGTGCCGGAAGCGCAGCGCGGCGCGCTGGAAACCGCCTTGGGCCATGCCGGAGTCAAGTTCTATCAAGTCGGCCAGATACTTGCCGGTAATCAACTCAGGCTACAATATCACGGCGAGGTATTCGAGCCGCAACAGACAGGATTTGAGCATTTTTAGATGAAGTGGTTTGCTCATGACGAGGCGCTCGCAAGGGTCAGCCTCAAGAACCCGGTGCATTTTCTGGCACTCGGTTTTGGCTCCGGCCTCGCGGCCAAGGCGCCAGGGACCTTTGGAACCTTGGCAGCCCTGCCTGTATATCTGTTGCTGTCCCAGTTCAGTTTGGGGGTGTATATTGCCGTGACACTGCTGGCCTGTATTGGTGGCATCTATCTGTGCGGCAAGACTTCCAAAGATATGGGGGTGCACGATCACGGCGCCATAGTTTGGGATGAAGTAGCAGGGTTACTGATCACCATGATTGCAGCGCCCGCCGGTGTACTCTGGTTGCTGCTGGGCTTTGTGTTGTTCCGCATTTTCGATATCTTCAAGCCCTGGCCCATTCGGGTGCTGGATGCCAAGGTACATGGCGGTCTTGGCATTATGGCCGATGATATTCTGGCCGGTATCTTCTCAATGCTATCACTGCAGGCGATTGTTTGGGCGGTAGGCTGAAACAGCCTTAAGCTGAAACGTATAAGCCTTGAGCCGAAATGTATAGCCTTGAGCTGAAATATATAAGCCTTGTGGCGGGTTTCAATCTCTTGATTCCTGCCGTTGACTCAGCATAGTCCGCTAACCCTCATTGAATACCTGGCGCCGTTGATTCGGCGCCTTTTTCATTGGTCTCTCCTTCTGCTCATATCTACCGGCTCGGTTTAAGGCCGTCACATGAGTGCTTTATGCCTAATCCCCAAAGCCGACTATCCTTAAGGTATGGGGAAACCCACCCGGGGGCGTTATGAAAGGCTGGCCGGCCAATACTTTGTTCCGGCGCTGCGGCTGTGTAGGACTCTTGGCTCTGTTGTGGATCTTGCCTGGCTTAGGTGCAGACCACGTCCGGCCAAAGCCTTACTCCCCGGCCGCAGCGCCGACCATTACCCTGCTCAGTGTCAAAGGAGCCATAGGGCCCGGTGTCAGCGACTATCTGATCCGGGGGATAGAGAGTGCAGCTGCAACCCCAGGCAGTCAGTTGGTGTTGATCACTCTGGATACCCCCGGAGGCCTGGTATCCAGCCTGCGGGATATCAATCAAGCGATTCTCGGCTCCAGGGTGCCGGTTGCCTGCCTGGTCTATCCATCCGGTGCCCGCGCAGCCAGCGCCGGGACTTACATCTTATATGCCTGTCATATCGCCGCCATGGCGAGTGCCACCAGTCTTGGGGCGGCCACCCCTGTGCAACTGAGTCCCATGGGAAATGAACCACCGGAGCCCAAGCCGTCCGATAATGAAGCCGAAAAACCTGTGGGTGACAGCAACAGTCAAAAACTTGAGCGCAAGCAGCTCAATGATGCCATTGCTTATATTCGGGCACTGGCGGAGCTGCGTCAGCGTAATGTCGAGTGGGCCGAGAAGGCGGTACGTGATGCGGCAACCCTGACGGCCTCGGAAGCGCTGGAGGCCAATGTTATCGACTATATCGCCGATACGCCGCAGCAACTCCTGGCCATACTTGATGGCAAGTCGGTAGCCATGCAAGGTGGTGCTCGGATACTCAAAACCGAAAACGCCATAGTGCTGGATCGCAGCCCGGATTGGCGTGCCCGTTTCATCAATCTGCTCACCAACCCCAATATCGCTTACATACTGATGTTATTGGGGATCTACGGTTTGCTGCTGGAGTTTTACAGTCCTGGCGCCATGTTGCCTGGCGTAGTAGGGGGGATCTGTCTGCTGTTGGCCTTGTATGCCTTCCAGCTGCTCCCCATCAGCTATGCCGGTGGTGGTTTATTGCTCTTGGGAATTACTTTGCTGCTCGCCGAGGCCATGTTGCCGAGCTTTGGGATTTTAGGTTTCGGCGGCCTGGTAGCCTTTGTGCTGGGGTCGGTATTTTTGGTGGACAGTGAAGTTGAAGCCTTTCGTATCGCCTGGCCTGTGATAGCCCTGGTCAGCGTCGTGAGCCTGCTGTTTTTCCTGCTACTGATCAGCTTTGTGTTCAAAACTCGCAAATTGTCCGGAGTGGCCGGCGCCGAGGGGATGGTAGGGAAATATGCCAGGGTGATAGACGGCTTTCCCGGGCGCGGCCGGGTGCACTTTATGGGGGAAGATTGGCAAGGTGATTGCGAACAGGCCTTGAACCCCGGGCAACGGGTGCGGGTTTTGGGGCTTAAGGGGCTGGTACTCAAGCTGGCTGAGGTGAAAAGCGGTGATATCGAGCCGACTGAAAATCAACGCAGAGGAGACTGACATGGGCGAAGCTATCAGCAGTAGTTTGAATATTTCCTTTGGGGTGTTATTGGTGCTGTTTGCGGCCTTGCTTATCAGTATGTTCCGCATCCTCAGGGAGTATGAACGTGGGGTGATTTTCTTTCTTGGGCGTTTTTACCGGGTCAAGGGGCCTGGGCTTATCATACTGATCCCTGTGGTGCAGCAGATGGTGCGGGTGGATCTTCGAACCATAGTGATGGATGTGCCCTCTCAGGATGTGATCAGCCGTGATAATGTCTCGGTGCGGGTCAATGCAGTGCTCTATTTTCGGGTAGTCGACCCGCAAAAGGCGATTATCAATGTGGAGAACTTCCTCGCTGCCACCAGTCAACTGGCACAGACCACCCTGAGATCCGTGCTCGGTCAGCATGAGCTGGACGAGATGTTGGCCAACAGAGAGATGCTCAATGCCGACATTCAAAGGATCCTCGACTCCCACACAGATGCCTGGGGCATCAAGGTGGCCAATGTGGAAATCAAGCACGTGGATCTCAATGAAAGTATGATCCGCGCTATTGCCCGTCAGGCCGAGGCCGAGCGTGAGCGTCGGGCCAAGGTGATCCATGCTCTGGGGGAGATGGAAGCCTCGGAAAAACTGGTGGAAGCGGCGCAGACGCTGGGGAAAGAACCCAATGCCATCATGCTGCGCTATCTGCATACCCTGACGGAAGTGGCGGCGGAAAACAACTCGACTATCCTGTTTCCGCTGCCGCTTGAGTTACTGAGCAAATTAAATGGTGCATTTAAAGATTTAACCGAAAAATCAAAAAACTAGCCCGAGAGCTGTTTAAAATACCAGCTATTTACAATAGGTTTATATATTGTTACTTTGAGCAGTTATTGGCGTTTGTGATTTGCTCGGCAGCAGGCCCGCCGAGTCAGTGACTTGAAGTTACCAAGCGCCGATTATCCATAAAAGTGCTAGATACTCAGTGTTAAGGAAGACGCGCCATGTTCAACTTCTCGCAATCTACTAAATCTATCCCTGTTTCAGTATCCAAACTGTCGCTGTTGCTCCTGCCTCTTATATTCGGTACTGCCCAAGCCGGGTTGGATGAAAGTTATCAGGCCTATCAACAAGCGTTGGAAAAGGGTGACAAGGCTCAGATAATTAGTGCTGCCGAGCAGGCCTATGCCGACGGAAAAGCCAAATTGGGTGCAACCGATAGGACGACTTTGGCGTTGTCGATGAATCTGGCCAAGGCGCTGCAACAGCCGCGTAATCTGATGTTGGATGAGCAGGGAATTGCCAATCAGCAAAGGAGCAAAGTCTTATATCAGCAAGCGTTGCAAAGCTATCAAGCGCTGTATGGCGAACAGGCCTTGGAAGTGCTCGACCCTCTGATGGGGCTTGCGCACAGCAGCAATCCCAAAGAGGCGGCTAAGCTTTACCAGCAGGCCATAGCCTTGGCTGATGGCAAAAATGACCGGCTGCTGTCCGCCGCAGTGCGTCTCGAAGCTTTTAACGATCTCGTTGTGACTGAGGTTTATGACCGCGAGGCTCGGGCCTATGCCCTCGATGCCCAGAAGATTTACCACGAACTTGCACCAAAGGATTCATTGCAGAGGGTCAATGCCGATACAGCTGTGGCCGCCATCTATCTGGCGGAGCAAAAGTACGCCAAGGCCGAACCTCTGTTGCTGGAAGTGATAGAGCAGCTCAATGTATTACCCTTTGATGCGCCTGTCGCGCTGTCGGCTCATGCCTATCTGGTCGAACTCTATTCCCGCAATGGAGAAGAAGACAAAGCGACTCAACACTGTCAGGCGATAGGCAATATGCGCCCCTGGAGTGTGGATCAGGAGCAGCGGCCCTTGTTTCGTGCCGTGCCCGGTTATCCAATTCAGTATGCCAGGATGAGCCGAGAAGGTTGGGTCAACGTGGAAGTGACTGTAAACGAACAGGGCTTTGTCAGCCATGTGGAAGTGCTGGATTCCAAGGGTGGCAAGCAGTTTGAAACTGAAACCGTCAAAGCCGTGTCAAAGTGGCGCTATGCACCCAAGTTTGTCGATGGTAAGCCCGTTAGTGCCAAGACATGGTCAAAGATTTCCTTCACGCTTTAAGGCTGCAGAGCGGATTGTAGCCCAATAAAAACGCCGGCAGTTGCCGGCGTTTTTGTCATCCTCATCCTGAGTTAGATAAGGAAGACATTCAGGCTACAGGCGCCGTGGGCACCAACCACCAGGGCCTGCTCAATGTCAGCCGTCTTGGATGGGCCGGCAATAAACACCCCAAATTCACCCGAGCCCAAGATTATCTTGTCGGCCGCTTCATGCATGTTGGCGACAATGGCATCGGCTTCCAGTACCAGAAACAGGTTCTCACAGATAAAGGGCGTGATCCTGTGGGACAGAGATTTCTGACTGACCCAGATGGCACCATTTTCGGCAACACCCACTTGACCCTTGATCACGGCATAATCGATATCACGCAGATCATGACTGTCAGCGGGCACTTCACGGTTACCTGTTACCCCTTCCACCTGAGAAATCACTTGCTTGCCTTCGGCAATCAAGGCATCGACCTGCTGCTGCAGCTCAGTAAAACCACCACGCTTATGCAGCTTGCCGGCAACGGTTCCCAGATTGGTTTCAAACTGACTAATCAGGTCATCCAGTCGGGGGGCCACATCTATGGTCGGCATATTGTGTCCTTCAAGTGCACAGGACTTGAGGGCATCCAAAATAAGAGATTTGCTGGACATCTGATTAGCTCCTGTTTTTCTTGAACCAGGCCTCGAAACTGGAGGCGGGTGCCTTGGGCAGTTCACGATATTTACCCCAGGCGCCGGAGAACGGCTTGAGCAGGCTGCCGGGCAGTATTCTCAAACCCAGTCTTGCCATACTCATGGAGCAGTTCAGCATAGTGGTGCTGGCCATAAACTTACCGACCAAAGGCATATAACTGCCTTTGCCATATGGCAGTTGACCCGACTCGGCCTTGAGGCGACGCTGACGGAAGATGATCTTGTCCAATGGCACCTTGGTGGGGCACACATAGGAGCAAGAGCCGCATAGGGTACAAGCCCAGGCGATGGAGTTGGTGTCATCGTGCTGGGCGCCTACGGCGATGCCAATCGGGCCCGGGATGGTGTAGTTGTAGCTGTAGCCACCACTGCGACGATATACAGGGCAGGTGTTCAGACAGCCACCGCAGCGAATACACTTGAGCGACTCGGCCAGGATCTTGTCCTTGAGCATCTCGGAGCGGCCGTTGTCCACTATGATGACATGCATCTCGCCACCGGCCTGTGGACCGCGGTAGAAGCTGGAGTAGGTGGTTACCGGTTGCCCCGTTGCGTTACGGGCCAGGGTGCGCAGATAAACCGAGGCACTTTCCACTGAAGGTACCAGCTTGTCTATCCCCATGGAGTGGAGTTGCAGCTTGGGCAGGTTACAGCCCATGTCGGCGTTGCCTTCGTTGGTGCAGACCACTACCGCACCTTTGTCGGCGATAGCCATGTTCACCCCTGTCATGGCGGCATCGGCACTGAGGAATTGCTCACGCAGATGGGCTCGGGCGGCACGGGTCAGGTAAGTTGGGTCGCTGGCGCCGGCTTCTGTGCCCAGTTTTTCATGGAACAACTCGCCCACTTCCTCTTTCTTGAGGTGAATGGCGGGAACCACAATATGTGAAGGTGGCTGCTTTTTCAGCTGAATGATACGTTCACCCAGGTCAGTGTCTATAACCTCTATGCCCTTGCTCTCGAGGAAGGGATTGAGGTGGCACTCTTCGGTGAGCATGGACTTGGACTTCACCAGTTTCTTCACCTGATGGCGGGCCAGAATCTCATGCACTATACGGTTATGCTCGGCGCCGTCTTTGGCCCAATGCACTTGAATGCCGTTCTGGATACAGTTGGCTTCGAACTCTTCCAGATACTTGGCCAGATTGGTTAGGGTATGCAGCTTGATAGCCGAACCCAGATCCCTCAGCTGTTCCCACTCGGGCAGGCTGCCGGCGGCGCGGTCGCGTTTTTCCCGCAACACCCACAGGGCTTTGGAATGCCAATCGACTCTGGACTCATCACGGCAGAAGATCTCTGCCTGGCTGGCGTGGGCGTTGGCCCCTTGTGTCTGTGACATGGCTATCTCCCTAAATGGCAGCGTTGAGGATCTGCGCCAGATGGCGGGTTTCAATCGGCAGCTTCTGGCGGCGGATCATGCCATCCAGATGCATCAGACAGGATGGGTCGAAACCGACGGCAAAGTCTGCTCCCGTAGCCGCATGGGCCTGAGCCTTGTCTTTACCCATCTTGGCCGACACCGCACCTTCATCCACCGCAAAGGTACCGCCGAAGCCACAGCATTCGTCGCGGCGATCCGGATAGGTGATCTCTATGCCGGGAATGCGTTCCAGCAGGGCTTCCATCTTGTTGTAACGTGGGCCCATATATTCGCTGGGGCTGGCGAGATCCAGCATACGGATACCGTGACAGCTCAACTGCAGGCTTACCTTGTGAGGGAAGGCCTTGGGGAAGCTCTCTACCGGGGCGACATCGTGCAGGAACTCGGTCAGTTCGTACAGCTTGGCGATAACGGCTGCGGCTTCCGGGCTGTCGTCAAACTCATGGAAGTTTTCCTTGGCTGCCACCAGGCAAGAGGCGGCAGGACAGACGATAGCGTCGCATTCGACTCCCTTGAAGGCGTTGAGCAGCTTCAAAGTGGTGTTGCGGGCTTCGTTAAAACAACCCGAGTTGGTCATGGGCTGACCACAACAGGTTTGGCCTTCAGGCAGGATCACCTGGTGCCCCAGTTTCTCCAGCAGTTCCAAGGTGGCGATGGCCACATCCGGCAGCATCTGGTTGACCAGACAGGGAATAAACAAGGCTATCTTCATTTGGTGTTTCCTAATTGGATGTTGCTTGCGTTAACCGACATCATCTATGTCCGGTGTGGCCAGATGCTTTCTGACTCTGTATTTGAACATCACCTGACATAGGGTAAATATGCTTGAATATAAGCCTATAACCACACAATAAATAGTGCTAATTCAGTAAATGAGCAAAATCTTTTTTGCAAAAATGAGAATATTGTAAATAGCTGATTATTATTGATTAAATATCTTGGTTTTTGTTTTGTAATCCGAACGGAAATCCATTATTTGACACAGATGAAAAAAGAGGGAGCTTAGTGCTCCCTCTCTCGGTTATCAGCGGCTGCATTCCTCCAGCAGATAGGCCAGGTGGCGGTATGAGATGCCACTGTGGTGGCTCAGGCCCACCTCACACATACGGTTGGCATAGTAGCCTTCCTTGAAGTCAGTGGGGATGAGTTTCTTGATGTTCCGCAGTGCCGAGGCGTTGATCTCAGGTTTGTAGAGACCTTTCTCACCGGCATAACCACAACAATCGACGCCGGCAGGGCGCAGTACCTTGTCGGAGCAGGCATCGGCAATGGCTTGCATTTTGGGTTCCAGCTTCATTTTGCGAGCAGAGCACCCCAGGTGCAGTGCCACATTGACCTTCTTGGTGAGGGTGAGTTTCGGCAATACCTTGTCGTGCAGGAATTCGACCAGATCCAGTAGTTCAACCTTGGGATTACCGGAAAGGGCACGGTAGGTACAGGAGAGGGCATCGACAACTACGGGCAGCTTGCCGCCTTCTGTCATGGCACTAAGTGTATCGATAAGCTCATCACGCTTCATGTCGGCATTTTTGAAATCCCCTTTGGATTCCCACATCTGGCCGCAGCACAGATTGCGGGTCTTGGCCGGCGTAATCACGTTATAGCCGGCACGCTCCAGTAAGGTCACTACCACTTCAGGTAGGGTGCGGTCATCGGGATCCAGCGGTGTTGGGCCGAAGGTGCGGCCGCCGCAAGCAGCGAAGTAGACCACGGTTTCCTGGTTGGCTTTGGGCGCCGAAGGCTTGGGCAGCTTACCGCCTTTGGGGAAGTCAGGGTTCCAGTAAGGCACTTCTTTGGAAATCGCCCGGCCCATGTTCATCAGCCCTGAGGTGATACCCGTGCCCGTGAGTTTGTGTATTGTGCCCAGGGCATCAAAGCCTGTGCTCAGCACCTGGTTGACGGCGCCCCAGTGCTTGGCCTGGAAGTCAAGAACCTTCTGCTCTGTGGTGGTTATGTAGGGAGCACGCAGCTTGCGGACCAGTTGGCCCATGCTGTTGTCTACCGGGCAGGCAATGGTACAGAGCTGACAGGCGGCGCAGGTATCCACCACATCATACTTGGCGGCGGCACGCATCTTCTCGGCCGCTTCCTTGTCGCCGCTCTGTTCCAGACGCTCGATTTCACGCAAGGTGGCTATCCGCTGTCTGGGTGACAGGTTCAGCGCCGAGGTGGGGCAGGTCTTTTCACAGAAACCGCACTCGATACACTTATCTACCAGGTCGTCCACTTCGGGACAGGGCTTGATATTCTTGATGTGTACCTGCTTGTCGTCGTTGAGGATCACCCCAGGGTTCAGCAGTCCTTCGGGATCGAAGATCTGCTTGATGTTTTTCATCAGGGTGTAGGCGTCACTACCCCATTCCATTTCCACAAAAGGTGCCACGGCGCGGCCTGTGCCGTGCTCGGCTTTCATCGAACCGTCGTACTTGTTGATCACCATATCGGCGACCGCTTCCATAAATTGATGGAACTGTTCGATATCGGCCTGGGAGCCGAATTTAGGGGTAATGATAAAGTGGAAGTTACCGGCCAGGGCGTGGCCGTAGATCACCCCTTCAGGATAGCCGTGCTTATGGAACAGCTCGGTCAGATCGTGAGCGGCACTGGCCAGGTTTTCAACTCGGAAGGCCACGTCTTCGATGATTACCGAAGTGCCCTTGGGACGCTCACCACCGATAATGGGGAATAGGCCGGAGCGCATGGCCCAATATTTACCGTAAACGGCCGGGTCACGGCTGAAGCTGATGGGGCGCTCGGTTTCAATATGCGCCAGCTTGGCGATAACGTCCTGGGTATAACGTTCCAGAGTCTCATCATCATTGGCGCGGGATTCTATCAGCAAAATCGCAGCGCCTTCCGGCAGTTCGGCCAGCCAATCCGGCATACCCTTTTTGCCTGTTACCGCCTTGATGGAGGCCCAGTCCAGCAGCTCGGCCGCAGCCACGCTTTCGCCCTGAATAGGGGGGATTGCCCGGGCTGCATCTTCCATATTGAAGAATACCGCCATGGCCGAGGCCTTGAATTTAGCTTCATCCACTGTGTGATAGGTGACTTCGTTAACAAACGCCAGGGTGCCTTCGGCGCCAACTATGATGTGGTTGATGATATCGAAGGGATCTTCAAAATCCACCAGGGCGTTGAGGCTGTAGCCTGTAGTGTTTTTAATGGCGAACTTTTTACGAATTCGCGCTGCCAGTGTCTCATTACCGCGAGCCATGGCACCCAAATCTGCCAGTGCCTTGAGCAGTTCGGGGTGTGACTGACGGAAGGCTTCTTTGGACTCTTCGCTGCCGGTATCCAGCTCTGTGCCATCGGCCAGCAGCAGTTTTACTGAGGAGATGGTTTGGTAGCTGTTTTGGGCCGTGCCGCAGCACATACCGGAAGCGTTGTTGGAGACGATACCACCTACCATGGCCGAAGCCAGAGTTGCCGGATCCGGGCCGATTTTCTTATTCAAAGGTTTGAGGGCGGCGTTGGCGTCGGCGCCAATAACAGCCGCACCCAGGGTGACCTTGTTGCTGTCTTTACTGATATCCAGAGTGCGGAAACCATCGAATCCCAGGATAAGCAAGATGCCTTCACCTATGGCCTGACCCGACAAACTGGTACCTGCGGCGCGGAAAGTTACCGGAGCGCCGTAGCTTCTGGCCACCGCCAGAGTACGTTTTACCTGCTCCAGCTCTTCGGCATGTACCACCACCTCGGGCACTATTCGGAAATAGCTGGCATCGGTTGACCAGGCAAAGCGGCGCACAGGATCATCACTGACGGCGGCTTCTCCCAACTGTTTACGCAGGTCGCGGATCACGGCTTCATAGTTGATAGACATAAGACATTTCTCTACACATTAAATTTGATAATAAAGGCAGCGCTAAAGGCGGCTGCCTTATCGAAGGATTATTATCGTTTTTAGAATCCGCCCCAGATCACCGCCAGGGTACCGGCCAGTAAAGCATAGCCAAGCGCCACGGGCATAGTCTTGCGGATGATTTCAGATTCGCGACCGGCCATACCGACCACAGTTGCCGCCGCGACCACGTTCATCACGCACATCATGTTACCGGCGTTGGCGCCAATACCTTGCAGTGCCAGGATCAGCGCGTGGTTGGCTCCTATATTATCGGCCACGCTGTATTGCAGGCCAGAGAACATCATGTTGGAGAAGGTAGCCGAACCCGACAGGAAGGCACCGAAAATACCGACTATAGGTGAAATCCAGGCCCAGACACTGCCGAGGCTTCCGGCCAGCATATCCGCCAGTGCTACCGGCATTGACTGCAGACCGGCACTGTTGGTGCCTGAGTTAAGGAAGATTTTCACCATGGGTACAGAGGCACCCAGAGAGATAATGGTTGGCACCATGGACTTGCAGGAAACCGTGACCGATTCTTTAATGGCCTTGGAGTTCATTCTGAACAGGAAGAAGCCCAGAATACACACGGCAACAAAGAAGGCGCCCGGTGCAAAGAAGGTGGCGAAGCTGGCTTTGAGCTCAGTGCCCAACAGGCCGGTCCAACTGATATTGAAACCGTTCAGCCAGGCTTTCAGTGGCTGTACCACACGTGAAAGCACCAAGAGAGCGGCCATGATCAGGTACGGAGTCCAGGCGGCCAACTGAGAGAAGCGCGCCTTGGTTTCCACTTTAGCTGTTTCTGCTTCCTTGTCGTTTTCGGCAAAGTCATTCCAAGGCGTTTTCGGCAGTAACCAGCCTTTGCGGGCAACCGGGATAACCAGTGCCATACCGACCAGGGCACCAATCACTGAAGGGAACTCTGGGCCGGCGAAGAAGTTGATCAACCAGGCAGGAATGGTAAAGGCCAAACCGGCGAACAGGGCAAATTTCCAGATGGCAAAGCCTTCCTTGAAGGACTTATTGCGACCAAAGAAGCCTGTCAGCACAGACACCATTACCAAGGGGATCAGCGTACCTGTTATCAGATCTATGGTGATCATATGCATGGCAATGAACTGGGCATAATCGCTGAAGTGGCCGCCATGTTCGGCAATTTGTGCTGCAGCCATGCTGGTACCGCCTTCGAGCAGACCCTGCTCCATACCAAAGAGTACCGGCAGACCGATAGCGCCGAAAGACACTGAAGTTGAGTCGGCAATCAGGGCTACCACGGCGGCCGCAACCGGTGGGATACCCAAGAGTACCAACAGAGGTGCACCGATAGCGGCAGGTGTACCAAAACCGGCTGAGCCTTCAATAAAGGAGCCGAACAGCCAACAGATGATGATCACCTGGACCCTGGCATCTGCGCTGATATTGGTAAAACCGGCACGAATGGTATCCATGGCGCCTGAATATTTCAGGGTGTTGAGCAGGAAGACCGCACCGAAGATGATGGTCAAAGGAGTAATCGCCGACAGCAGGCCTTCAACCACGGAGGCGGCCAGTAGGGTAGTGTCCATCTGCCAGATAAAAACGGCGGCCAGGGCGGTGATCACCATGGAGATTGGCATAGCTCTGGATGCGGGCATCCGGAGCAACACCAGGAACAGCATGACGCTGATCACGGGTGTCAGGCTTGCGAGTAACTGTAGAAATGTCATGGTTGCCTCATCATTTCATATGTTGCTTGTGCTTATTGTGGTGTTGAGAAAGTGCTATCGCCTTTCCCTTTTGTTGTTGTGCGTGCTTATCATGGTTAATTTACCCGGAACCAAAATGATCTGGATCATCTTGCCTTTCGTATGTGGCTTAAGTTTTTGGTTATGGGAGCAGTATCTCCGCCACAAAATAGCTAAATGTGATCAAGGTCACCTTTGATAGGGCTCTTATATAACTTTGGGGAATAGAAATCTTGGAAATGACCCAAAACCCTTGGAATTATGGCTTTGTTTTGCTCAAAACGGTAATAAAGTGATCCTGTTATTTCATTTATGATGGAAACGCAGGCTTATATCGTAAAATTTGAATGTGATTCATGTCACACTAATTGAGTGTTTGGTGAAGTTGGATTTTATGTGGTGTTGCTTATATTGTTAATAATCAACGGGTTGTGATTGTTCTGACTTTTGTTTATGAGTGATGCAGATCACTGTTTTATAGAGCGCAGTAAATTGTGATCTTTGTCACGTGAATGATGTTTTACATTTTTTGAAAATAAATAACAAAAAAGCACCTTTATTCTCAGGTGCTTTAACTAAGTTGGATTGAGTGGCAAGCTGACATCGCCCAAGCGCCGGTTTCAAAAGAGTTTACTGCCCCAGCCCAACTTGTTGCGCAAGACGTGAAAGTAGTTGTGCCCCTTTGGGTGGATGAGTTTGAGCCGCTCCTTGCTGCGCTTCAGGATAATTTCATCGCCCGGCATTACAGATAAGGTGACATGGCCGTCACAGCTCACTTCCAGGTTTTCGCCGTTTTCCGGTGACACCACCAGTTTGATGGTGCTGGAAGCGTCGACCACTATAGGGCGGCAGGAGAGGGTATGGGGAAACATGGGCACCAGGATCAGCGCCTCGAGATTGGGGGTCAATATTGCGCCGCCGGCCGACAGCGAATAGGCGGTTGAGCCGGTCGGTGTAGACACTATCATGCCATCGGCTCGTTGGCTGTACATGAACTGGTTGTCGATATAGACCTCAAACTCGATCATATGGGCTATCTTGCCCGGATGCAGGACGGCCTCATTGACGGCGGTATTGCTGGCTTTGACTTCACCGTGGCGATAAACCTCGGCTTCCAGCAGGAACCTGTGTTCTGTGGCATATTCACCATCCAGCACCTTGGCCAGAGATTCTTCAAAGGCATCCGGCGGCAGATCGGTTAAAAACCCCAGATTGCCGCGGTTGACACCGATAACGCCGAGATCGAAGCGTGCCAGAACCCGGGCCGCGCCCAGCATATTGCCATCCCCCCCGACGACTATCGCCAGATCACAGTGTTCGCCGATATCCAGTAGGTCTACCGCGCACACATCTTTCCCGAGTTCGGCCGCGACTCTCTCTTCCACCAGCACATCATAGCCCTGCATTTTCAGCCAATGATGCAGGCGCTTGAGGGTCAGGTTGGTCCCCTGATGGTGGGGTTTTCCTATCAGGCCTATAGTATGAAACTCAGTGGACATAGATTTTGGGAACTCTGGGGGTTGAAACGGTCAATTTGATCCCCATAATATGCCCAGAGTATGCAGAAACAAAGCATTTTTAGCTGGAGTAGAAATGAACAAAGAGTCATTTAAAGCAGAGCAGGAACAGGTCGAAGAAGTGGTTGACCAGGTTGAAACCACCGAGGGCATAGCTGAGGAAGGCGGCATTATCGACGAGCTGACTCAGGCGAACTTCCGTATTGAGGAGCTGGAGCAGGCTTTATCTGACGCACAGGCGACAGTTGAGGAGCAGAAAGATTCTGTCATCCGTGCCGCAGCTGAAGTTGACAACATCCGTCGCCGGGCGGCGCAGGATGTGGAGAAGGCGCATAAGTTTGCCCTGGAAAAGTTCAGCAATGAGCTGCTGCCTGTGATCGATAACATGGAGCGTGCGCTGGTGGGTGCCGATAAGGCCGATGAAGCCACCAAGCCTTTGTTTGAAGGGGTTGAGCTGACACTGAAAAGCTTCCTGTCCGCGGTGGAGAAGTTCGGGGTCAAGCAGATAGATCCTATGGGTGAAGCCTTTAACCCTGAGCAGCATCAAGCCATTGGCATGCAGCCAAGCGCCGAGTTCCCGGCCAATACTGTGATGCTGGTTATGCAAAAGGGCTATCAGCTCAATGAGCGTCTGCTGCGTCCTGCCATGGTAATGGTGTCCAAGGGCGGTGAAGGTGTCGATACCCAAGCCTGATAGCGCACTAAAACGCCCATAGCGGCGAGACTAAAAAACCGCAGACTTATCTGCGGTTTTTTATTTACAAGCAGGTTTCCAGCCATGAAAAAGCCGAGCTAAGCTCGGCTTTCTTGTTCCTGAGTTTTCTGGAGCCTGGGGGCTCTTGAATTCAGGAGCTTACTTCTGGTCAGCGGCCTTCTTGATAAAGTCCACTATCTCCGCCATAGGCACTTCCTGCTTTTCTCCGGTGCGGCGGTTTTTATATTCATAAACACCAGCATCCAGGTTGCGGTCGCCAATCACTATGGTGTGAGGCAGACCCAGGAGCTCCATATCGGCAAACATCACGCCAGGGCGCTCTTTACGGTCGTCAAACAGCACTTCGATACCCGCATCGGTCAGCTCTTTGTAAAGCTGCTCGGCAGTATCAGTCACTCTATGTGACTTGTGCATGTTCATCGGCAGAATACCCACTGTGAATGGGGCAATCGCTTCCGGCCAAATGATACCGCGGTCATCGTGATTCTGCTCGATAGCGGCGGCAACGATGCGGCTGACGCCGACACCATAACAGCCCATCAGCAGGACCTGAGACTTGCCATTCTCGTCCAGCACAGTGGCGTTCATGGCGGCAGAGTAGTTGGTGCCCAGCTGGAAGATATGGCCAACTTCAATACCGCGGGCGAAGGCGTAAGTGCCTTTGCCATCAGGGGTGGTTTCGCCTTCCACTACGTTACGGATATCGGCGGTGCTGGCCAGCGGCAGATCCCGTTCCCAGTTGATACCGAAATAATGTTTGTCGTCTAGGTTGGCGCCGGCGGCAAAGTCGCTCATCACGGCAACACTGTGATCTATGACCACAGGAATAGTCAGACCGACTGGACCGAGAGAGCCAGGGCCGGCTCCCAGCGCGTCACGAATTTCCGCTTCAGAGGCAAATTCCAGCGGCGCGGCAACCAGTTCCAGTTTGTCGGCTTTGACTTCGTTCAGCTCATGGTCGCCACGGACAATCAGGGCTACCAGCGGGGCCTCTTCGGTGGCGCCTTTGACTATCAGTGTCTTAACCGTCTTGGTGATATCCAGGCCAAACTGCTCAACCAGTTCGTCTATGGTCTTGGCATTGGGTGTGTCTACCAAGGTCATTTCCTGAGTGGGCGCGGCGCGCTCTGTGGTTGGCAGCGGCGCTTCGGCTTTCTCGATATTGGCGGCATAGTCGCTGCCATTGGAGTAGGCAATCAGATCTTCACCGCTGTTGGCCAGAACATGGAACTCGTGTGACATGCTGCCACCGATAGAGCCGGTATCTGCCAGTACAGGGCGGAAGGCCAGGCCCATGCGCGACAAGATGTTGCTGTAAGCCGTGTACATGGCCTGATAGGTATCATCCATGGTTTGCTGATCCAGATGGAAAGAGTAGGCATCTTTCATCAGGAACTCACGTGAGCGCATGACACCGAAGCGTGGGCGGACTTCATCACGGAATTTGGTCTGGATTTGATACAGGGTCAGCGGCAGTTGCTTGTAGGAGCTGACTTCTTTGCGCACCAGATCGGTAATCACTTCTTCATGGGTCGGGCCCAGAACGAAGTCACGATTGTGACGGTCTACAAAGCGCAGCAGTTCCGGGCCAAACTTGTCCCAGCGACCTGTTTCCACCCAGAGATCCCCCGGCTGTACCATGGGCATCAGAATTTCGATGGCACCGGCCTTGTTCATCTCTTCACGCACAATGGCTTCGACCTTGCGCAGTACGCGCAGGCCGGACGGCAGCCAGCTATAGAGGCCTGAGGCGTTGCGACGTATCATACCGGCGCGCAGCATAAGCTGATGACTGACTATCTCTGCATTGGCAGGGTTTTCTTTCTGTGTTGATAACAGGTATTGACTGACTCGCATTACCTTGGGTCCGAAATGAATTGAATGGCCGCCATTTTATCACTTGCTTTGATGATGTCACGCGGCCAGGGCGGATAAATTCCCCTTTCCTTGCTCGAATTTAGCCTGTCGGCTACTGATTGGCGCCGGCGCTGCAATTGCCGCCGCGGTTTTGGGCGCTGAGCAGGGCTTCTTCAGCCTGAAATACCAGGGTGTCCCAACCGAGTTGCCTGGCCGGTTGGATGTTGGCCACACCGATAGAGACTGTCAGTCGCGGGCTTTGGGCCTTGGCTCTCAGATTGGCCGCCAGCACAAATTGATTGAGGCTCTGGGCAATGCGGATACAGGCTTCCGGATCCCGGTCTGGCAGTAACAGTGCCAACTGAGATTGTTGCAATCGCGCCAGAAAATGTTCACCGCTAACTTTAAAGTCCAGCAGCCTTTGGGCCAAATGCAACAGGGTTTCGCTGGCAATGGCCTGATCGCTCTGAATGAGCAACAGGCCTATCCTGTGCTGTTTCACTACCGCTTTGTGCCAGGCCTGCTTCAACAGTTGGTTGAAGCTGCGGCGGTTATAGAGCCCTGTGAGTTCGTCCTGTTGTTGCTCGCTGGTCAAGGCACTCATTTGGGCCTCAAGAGACAACAGCGCATGGTTTATCTTGAGTGTTTCCCGATTCACGGCATTTGGGGAGTTGCCACCGAAGTTTTGTTCCGCCAATTCGCTGAGCTTGTGGCTGGTCTGCAACAAGGGTTTGAGCAGGTGGCGGCCAAGTACAGCCCAGGCCACAGTTTGACTCAGAACTATCAGCGCCAGTGACCCGAGGACCAGCCATAGCAAGGTTTGCATCAGCGATTTGCTGTTCTTTTGTGCCTGGGCATCCAGGTGGGTCAGCCCTATGCCGGACAGGCGCAGAGAAAGATTATCTATGGCACTTATCATGCCGGTCATATGTGGTGCTCTCAAAGGCTGACCACTCATCACTGACAGCTGTTGTCCAAGAGCCAGGGCCTCGTCATATTCTTTGGCCGCCAGGGTAAACTGACTCAGGGTGGTTATAATCTGTTGTTGTCTCTGCCTGGTTTCGTCGAGGATCGCCTCCCGCTCGTTGGAGGGATAGGTAGGCCAGTTGTTTTTGAGTTTCAGCAGTGCCAGATGCTGCATCTGGTTGGCTTTGATGGTTTGCAGCAGCAGTTTCTGGTCCTGGAGCTCGGCGATATGGGCCTTGCCTGTACGCTCCATCACCCAGAGGCTGGCTCCGCCAAAAAACACTATCAGCCCGGCAAGCAGAAAAAAACTCAGCAGTAACCGGCTGCGGATCCCCGGCAAGCTAAGTGACATGCTTCTTGGTGTTTGTGTGTTTTGGCGGGTTTGGCAATCCATGGCGCTCAACTTCCTCTTATTGTTTTTTTTCACTGCCCGTCAGTGGCTTATCGCGTCTATCTCCCACTACTCTAGCAGGATTTCCCGCCATTATGGCAAACGCGGGTACCGACTTTGTGACAATGGCGCCCATGGCAATGACGGCGCAGTCGCCTATGGTAACACCATCGACGATACCGGCCTGGGCGCCAATCCAGACATCCTCGCCAATCACAATCCCCTTGGATTGGCTGCTCTGACGATAGATGGGCATATCCGGCGCCATACCATGATTGAAGGCGTAGATGGTGACATTGTTGGCAATGCGGGTCTTGTCACCTATCACTATGCCGCGACTGCCGCCATCCAGCGAGCAGCCGTGGTTGATACTGACCTCCCGGCCTATCTGTATCGGCCCATGCAGAAAGCAGTTGGCGGCTATCATGCACTCATCGCCCAGGGTTATCGGCCTGCCGGGTTCGGCAAACAGCTCTGCCTCGGGGGCGATAAAGCAGTTTTGCCCTATGCTGATGGTTTCAAGGACTTGGAGCCTGGCCTGAATCGCTTGTTGCCAGGGAAGGGCCCACTCGAGATGCTTGGGTTTGAGGCGATACCAGAGCCAGGGCATCCAGGAGAGGCGCCTCTTGTGTTGCGCCTGATAGTCATCAGCTGAGGGGGTAAAATCACTCATGCTCCGGCGCCGGACGCTTTGGCACAAAAGGGCTGTATGGTTTCGACCTCAATGCCTTGTTCTTGGGCATGCCAGAAGATATCCAGATCATACAGAGCTACTTGATAGCGTTTGGGGTCCGGCTTGCCTTTCTTGTAGGCGGGTCTCGGATCCTGGGCCAGCACCGCCTGGATAAGCTTATCCAGCCCGGGATAGCGTTTCTCGAGTCGGATCAGTTGTTCTACTGCGAGATGGCTGAAGCTGACCTCAACCTGCTCGGGAGCTTGCTGCGCTATGCCGCCTATCGCCTCGGGTATCGCATCCGAGAAGGGGATGTAGGGCTTGATGTCGATTATCGGAGTGCCATCGAGTAGATCCATGCCGGAGATCTCCAGGACCACCTTGCCTTTGCCTTGGTGGATCTGATGCAGCTTCACCACAGATTGGCCAATGCCATTGGGCCTGAAGGTGGAGCGGGTGGCAAACACCCCGAGCTTTTCATTGCCGCCGAGCCGGGGAGGGCGCACCGTGGTTTTCCAGCCCTGGGCCAGATTTTCATGAAAGCAGAACAGTAACCAGAGGTGGGAATACTGCTCCAGCCCACGCACCGCATCAATATGATTGTAGGGCGCTGTCAGTTCGACAAAACCGCGAACAAAATCCACCAAGCCCGGCTGACGAGGAATACCAAACTTCTGTTTATATGGTGTCCGGCAATAGGCAACCGCTTCTATCTGAGTCGAAAACCCCATAACGTCAGGCTTACTCCTTCGGCGTTGCCAGGCGAATAGCCTGGCCGACACACATGGCGCTGGTGTAGCAACCGGCTGCGGCTTCCTGGGTTTCGACACAGTTTTTAATGATAAGACCATTGGCCTTCATATCTGCGGCCGCCCGGCGCGCCTCAGTGCGGGCATCGGCCATAGTGGCCGGTACACCATCGAGCTCAGACTGACAGGCATTGCCTTCAACCAATCCCAGCACTTCATATTGGCCTGTTGGCCGGCTGCCATCGAACAGCTGTACTTCCGAGGGTTTGAAATACTCCTGGATAGCCTGGCTGTCCAGGTTGGAATTGAAGCTGTATTCCCCGGCGCAGCCGCCAAGCAGCAGTACCAGAGTGGAGAGAAAAATCGGTTTCATGGCCCGGCCTTATAGTTATTCGTCCATGCTCCCGGCCATCCCGGGAGCTGTATGGGAAATTCTATCGCTTCAAATACTTTTGATAAAGCTGCCGATGACGATTGTTGAGATCCACCTGTCTGCCGTCAATAAACATCAGCTCTATCCGGCTGCTCATGGGGTCGAGAATATCGCCGCTGCTGACCACAATATTGGCCTGAAACCCGGGCGCTACCGCCCCCAGGTTGTCTACCCCCAGTATCTTGGCGGCATCTTGTGTAATGGCCTTGAGCGCCTGCTCTTTACTGAGCCCCCAAGCCACGGTTTGGCCCGCGGCCAGCGGCAGGTTACGGCTGTCCCAATCGGAGCTGAAGCCGAGGGCGAAGGGAATACCGGCGCGCTTGAGCAATGCCGGTACTCTAAATGCCTGACCTATGGGCTCATCTTCTCGTAGCGGCAAGTCAAGAGTATGGGTATAGATGACACTTGCCTCTATTTCATTGAGCGCTGCACCCAGGCGCCAGGCATCATAGCCACCGACCAGGGTTAACTTGAATCCATACTGACGGGCCAGGGCAATGGCAGCCTCTATCTGCCGCTGCCTGTCGGCATGGACAAACAGCCGCGCCTCCTGGCGATACAGAGGCAAGAGCGCTTGCCAGCGGCTGTCTTCAAGCGCGCCTTCACTGCCTTGCTGACTCAAGGCGTAGCGTTTACCCGCTTCAAAGTGTTTGTGTATCTGTGACAGGGTGTCCTGATAGGCCTTTTGTGCCTGCTTATCAGCCTCGCTGGTACCTTGTTTTTGCGGCGCAGTTGGCCAATAGAGGTGGAACTGTGGTTTGGATGGGACCTGGGCATCTTCTATGGTCCAGGCATCCAGTGAGACCAGTGCCGATTGCCCGGCAATGCCTGTGCCTCTCGGCACTATTTGCGCGTGGGTGATACCGTTGGCCCGCACACTGGGCAACAATTCCGAATCCGGGTTGAAGGCGCTGGCGGCTTCAAGCTGCGGATTGGCACTGCCCACATCGCGGCTGTCGACTGTTGGCCTGGCCATGGCTATCTCTACCAAACCCAGGGTGGTATCCAGTGCGATGAGGCCGGGATAAAGGTGTTTGCCACTGAGATCAAATTCCCGGGCATTTTCAGCCGTTAATCCTGGGCCTACGGCGCTGATAACGCCTTGCTCGAGCAGCACATCGGTATTTTCGAGTGTGCCTTGGCTGACGGTGTGAACCGTGGCGTTTTTCAATAATATGGCTTGCTGCTGGCGCTCGGCCGGGATCAGGTTATGGGCCTTTGCCGGTGCGAACATCAATAGCGAACCACCCAGCAGCAGATATACCAGTATAGATGCCATGCGTGGCAATAGAGGAAACTTGGTCACAGGCGGCTCTCCTTATTCTGGTCCCAGGCGTTGAATTGGGTATCGCATTGCCACAACGGCTCTATGATTTCTGACGTCGTTTCGCCTTGAAGACGCGCCGGGTCACTGCCAAGAATTTTCTGGATCAGCGCCTGGCGCTCGCCGGCAATAGCCTGGGTCATTTGCTTATCCTCAGCGCGGTCGAAGTAGCGTTTGCCGCCAATCCACACTGCCTGGCTCTTGGCATAAACCGATAGAGGGTTGGCATCCCAGAGCACCAAATCTGCCTGCTTCCCCTCTTCAACCGAACCTGTTATGGCGTCTATTCCGAGCTGTTTGGCGGGGTTGATGGTTACCATCTTCCAGGCATCTTCCTGGGACATGTCGCAGTATTTCACCGACTTGGCGGCTTCCTGATTCAGGCGCCGCTGCATCTCAAAGTCATCTGAGTTAATCGAGGTGAGCACGCCGGCATTCATCATCAAACAGGCGTTTTGCGGAATGGCATCATAGACCTCAAATTTATAGGCCCACCAGTCGGCAAAGGTGGAAGCGCCGGCACCATGAGCCGCCAACTCGGGGGCCAGCTTGTAGCCTTCCAGTACATGGGTGAAGGCGGTGACCTTGAAATCGTAGGCCTCGGCGAGGCGCAAGAACATCAGGATTTCAGACTGGACATAAGAGTGAATATGCACATCGCGCTCGCCATTCAGCACTTGGGCAATCGCCTGTAAACGATAATCGGGGCGAGGGGAGAGCTGCTTACGTTTCTCCCGTGAGCGTAGCTCGGCATATTGGGCCTGGGCGTCTTTATAGTCTCTGGCGGCATTGAAAGCATCGCTCATCAGGGCCTTCACCCCCATGCGGCTTTGCGGGAATCTACGGGTATAACGCTCGCCCCAATTGCTCTGTTTGACGTTTTCCCCCAAAGCAAACTTAATCCCCTGATGGGCCTGGGTGAACTTGAGTCCCTCGGCCGACTCTCCCCAGCGCAGTTGAATAACCTGCGACTGGCCACCTATAGGGTTGGCACTGCCATGCAGCAGATTGGCGGTGGTGACGCCACCGGCCAAGGAGCGATAGATGGCAATATCATCCGGGTTAAGCACATCGGCTATTTGTACTTCTGAGGTGATGGCATCGGACATCTCATTGAGGCCGCCGTTGACGGCAATGTGGGAATGCTCATCTATGATCCCGGCAGTCAGGTGCATGCCAGCTCCCTCTATGACCTGATAACCTGCCGGAGTGCTGAGATCTGTGCCAATCTTTTCAATCTTACCATTGGCCATAAGCAGGTCGCTGTTGCCAATAATGCCGGCCTCGCTTGAAGTCCAGAGGGTGACATTGCGGATATGCAGTTTTTCCGTACCTGGCAGCTCACTGCGGCCATAGGCTTGCAGTGGGCTCGTCAAACGACTGAGATACTCGGGTTCAGTCTTTGGCCCGGTCTTTGACACAGTTTTGGGGCTTGTTGCCTGAGTATTTGTCCGCGTATCCTCTTCTGTCTCTTGCATTAAAAGCGCTTGCGGTAATCTTGAGCCGGCCAGTTGAGTCACGGTGCCATCGGCACTCAAGAGTCTTCCTCTCAATCCTTCATCATCTTGCCATAGAGTCAATCTACTGATGCCATTTATGCCGGCACCCTGCAAATTGACGCTGAAACTCAGGCGTTTGCTGTCGGCTTTCAGGTGAGCAAGCGCTATCTGTTGATCGCCACTGCTGAGGTTGCCCCTGAGTTTTCGGGGCGTTTGCTGGGTCAGTTGCAGCTCAAGATCCAATTCCAGTTCAGCCAAATGCAGGCGATAACTGCCTTGCCACTGGAATCCCGGAGCCAGCTGTTTTTGCTCTTCACCCTGCAGCCAAACGCTGACTATTTCGCCATCCTGAAACAGATTGCCTTTGGCTATCACCAGATCGGCCATATAGCCGGGCGCCAGTTTACCGACCAAATTATCTATGCCGACAGCCGCAGCGGCTTCTGTGGTCAGCGCTGCCAATGCGGTTTCTTCGTCGAGACCGGCTTGCAGCGCCATTCTTAACCTGGGCCAAAAGGCTTTACCGTCTATGCCGTATTGGGTGAAGGAGAAGGGGATATTGTTGGCGGCCATCACAGCAGGATTGCTCGGTGCCCGCTCCCAGTGTCTCAAGGTTCTGAGTGGTACTTCCCTGGCATTGTCTTCATCACTGACCTGAGGGGCTGCTGGGAAGTTCAACGGCAATATCAACACGGGTCGATATTCCTGCAGTTCTCTCACTCTTGCATACTCCTGGCCATTTCCCAGTAAGATTGGCTGGATATCTTCTTGGCTCAAGAGTTTGGCTGCACGCAACTGGTTATTGAGGTTTCGGGTGTCAAATATCGCACCACGAGTTTTTATATCGTGCAAGCGCTCCAGGGCGATATTAAATTCCGGTGACAATAAATCCGCGCGGCCGGCTGCTTTCATTTTATTCTGGTTATACCAGTTGGCATCACTGAGAGTCTGTCTTATTAACGCTATGCTTCCCATCAGGGAGTTGGGGTAGTTCTGTGGTGAATTGCCTTTATCAAAAGCCATAAAATGTCGACTTTGGGGATTATATATCAGTTGATTGCTATTCTTGTCCGCCAAAGACAGTGAAACACCAATTCCCCTGAATATTCCGTTAAGATGAGCACTCTGAACGCTGGTAAAGCCATTGCTTATCCAATTTGACGCGGCTTCTTTATCTGCCAATACATAGGAAAACCATTCTTTCTCTGCGTGAATAGCCCCATTTGCAGCCACAGCCCCTTTGGGGTTTATCCGATAGACAGGGCCTTCAATAGTTGCCGGCGATTCTGAATACTCCAAGCCATATTCGGCAAAGGGATCGATAAACCCCGGATAGATGGTGTAACCATTGAGATCTATCTTATAAGCATTTTGTGGAATTTCATTATTGGAAATAACTTGCTTTATCCGGTTATTTTCAATAAGCAGGGTAGCGTTATCCAATTGCTTACCCGGGGAGAGCATGAGTTTGGCGTGGGTTAAGGCGGTCAATCTCGGAGTATTGTCTGTCAGTTGCGTTTCATCGGCGTAGGCGCTGCAGGCCACAAGGCTGATAAACAGCAGTTTTGCGGCGGGGAAAGAGGGTTTCATCTGTTGTGGCTACCTTGTCATTATTCTTTTGGGGAAAAGTCACAGCTATCAGTAAAAAGATATGAACATCAGTATATATTCACTACTTTTTTACCAAAGAGTTACAGATATCCATAATACAAAAAGGTATCTGAGGCCGACGGGATACATGGCTGTGTGCTGATGTCCATAAAAGTTAACCCAGTCAAAATGTAAATGCCAAGGCGTAATTGTAAGGCTTTTTAACAGATGCCAGACGTCTATCAGACATAAAAAAGCCCCGACACTGTCGAGGCTTAAGTAAATAGATGCCTGATTAGATCAGGAAATCATCCATTGAACGACCTTTGTCTACTTCGTTCTTGAATACAGTTGGCATACGGCCTTGACCGGTCCAAGTAATAGTTTCACCATCTACAACGATTTTGTATTTTGGTGGGCGAGGAGCACGCTTCTTGGGAGCAGCCTTGGCGGCAGCAACATTACCCAGATCTTCAACAGACAGGCCAACGGCTTCCATCTGCTTACGGATATCTTCTATTTTAGAAAGACGTTCAGCTTGTGCCTTTTCTTCTTCCTTGGCTTCCTCTTCACGATCAATAATGATCTTATCCAATTTGGCAGCCAGATCGCGCAGATCTGCAACGCTCAACTCTTTTACTGCGGCCTTAAAACGACGACCGTGAGTCAATATATCAAGAAAATCGCTCATAAGTATTTTGGTCCCACGCTAATTTATAAATTGGGTTATGGTGAACATCGCTATAAATAATAGAAACTATAAGAGTCTGGATCAAATATTTTTACGCCAATTGACATTAATTTCTTTATTTAACTCAATTCTATGACCATGAAAGTTGCCAAGTGTTCAAAAAACTGGCCTTAAAGTGTGACAGAAGTGACAAACGAGCGTTTAAGTTGCTGTTGACGTTAACGTCAACAGCACGTAAAGTTGAGCCATCCTGTACTGATGGCCCTGGTATCATCGGTACGCAACCCACATTAGATACAAGGTGTAGGAAGGAAACCCTATGAAAGTATTGGTGCCAGTAAAACGTGTGGTCGATGCCAATGTGAAGGTCAGGGTCAAGGCCGACAACACAGGCGTTGAAACAGCCAACCTGAAAATGGCGTTGAATCCATTTTGTGAGATTGCGGTAGAAGAAGCCGTGCGTCTGAAAGAAGCCGGCAGTGCTTCTGAAGTCGTCGTTGTCAGCATAGGTCCCAAGGCGGCACAGGAACAGCTGCGTACCGCACTGGCTCTGGGTGCCGACCGTGCCATTCACATCGAAACCGATGAAGAGCTGGTGCCCCTTTCTATTGCCAAACTGCTCAAGGCGGTGCAGGACAAGGAACAGGCGCAACTTATTCTGCTCGGTAAGCAGTCCATCGACGGCGATAACAATCAGACAGGACAGATGCTGGCGGCACTCGCCGGTATGCCTCAGGCAACCTTTGCATCTGAAGTGAAGCTGGAAGGCGAAACTCTGCTGGTCACCCGTGAAGTGGATGGCGGCTTACAGACTCTGTCCATGCCTCTGCCTGCCGTGGTCACCGCAGATCTGCGTCTGAATGAGCCTCGCTATGCTTCTTTGCCCAATATCATGAAAGCCAAGCGCAAGCCGCTGGAGACCATGAGCATTGATGACCTGGGAGTGGCGCTCAAGCAGCACGTACAGGTGTTGGAGGTAGCTGCACCGGCCAGCCGTCAGGCGGGTGTGATGGTGGCTTCCGTTGAGGAGCTGGTGGACAAGTTGAAAAACGAAGCGAAGGTGATCTAAATGGCCGTATTAGTAATAGCAGAACACGATAATGCCAGCCTGAAACAGGACACAGCCAAAGTTGTCGCCGCAGCCAAAGCCATAGGGGGAGATATTCACCTCTTGGTTGCCGGTCAGGATTGTAAGGCCGCCGCCGATGCTGCCGCCAAGCTTGAAGGCGTCAGTAAAGTACTGCTGGCCGATAACCCTGCCTATGGTGCTCATCTTGCCGACAATATTGGTGAACTCATCTTGTCTCTGAGTGGCGACTACAGCCACATTCTGGCTGCAGCTTCAAGCCAGGGTAAGGACATACTGCCAAGAGTGGCGGCTTTGCTGGATGTGGCTCAGCTTTCGGAGATCACCAAGGTGATTGATGCCGATACTTTTGTCCGTCCCGTCTATGCCGGTAACGCCATGGCGACCGTTAAGAGTCTGGACGATAAGAAAGTGGCCACAGTGCGCGCCAGCGCCTTCGACGCCGTTGCCGAGACAGGCTCAGCTGAAATCAATCAGCTCGATAGCGTCTTTGACGCCAAGAGCAGCTTTGTATCCCAGAGCCTGACCGAGTCGGCTCGTCCGGAGCTTGGCAGCGCCAGAGTCATTGTTTCTGGTGGTCGCGGTATGGGTAGTGGCGAAAACTTTGCCATGCTGGAAGCCTTGGCCGATAAGCTGGGCGCCGCCGTAGGTGCATCGCGGGCAGCAGTGGATGCCGGCTTTGTTCCCAACGACCTGCAGGTTGGCCAGACGGGTAAAATCGTGGCGCCAGAGCTTTATATCGCTGTGGGTATCTCCGGGGCGATTCAACATCTGGCCGGGATGAAGGACTCAAAAGTCATTGTGGCCATCAACAAAGATCCTGAAGCGCCTATCTTCCAGGTTGCCGATTATGGCTTGGAAGCTGACCTGTTTGATGTTGTGCCTAAATTGAACGAGTTGATTTAATCTGTGATCTAGGTCACGATAGGCGGCTTTGGGGTAGCATCCTCAAAGCCGCCTATGTTTTTATGTGCCTCACGCCTGACATCAGGCGTCCTGAGAAGTAGAGGCGCACTAAATATCAGTAGCGGTAAGCAGGGTGATTCCGTTTATGTATCGCGAAAGGATTTGGTGCCGAAGTGGTTGCGACTTATCAAGGTCCACCGCTGGGGCTGTTACCAAATAGGGGCAGCACTGCCATAGTATATTCTGTCGGGATGACAGATTGACGTTACTATGGAGCGCTACTGAAAGGACAGGTGCTACTCGGTATGCCATTGCCTTTTCCCACCAGTTCAGTTGCCCTCCATTCGTATTTAACGAAGAACAAGACTCAATGACACTAACAAGTTATGCCGATTCGGCACTCTCTTTGTTGCCGCCGGTTGTGGCAATTTTATTGGCGATCCTCACCCGTCGGGTGTTGTTATCGCTGGGGTTGGGGATATTGATTGGAGCCTTGTTGCTCAATCAATGGTCGGTATTGGACACCGGGGTTTATCTGGGGCAAAGGGTGCTTTCCCTGGTATGGGACGATGACGCTTTCAATGCCTGGAACCTGTATATTCTGGGATTCCTGGTGCTGCTGGGGATGATCACTGCGCTGATCACCGTCAGTGGCTCGGCCAGGGCCTTTGCCAACTGGGCCAGACAGCATATCCGTAATCGCCGTGATGCCAAGCTGCTGACCATGTTTCTCGGCTGTGCGGTGTTTATCGATGACTACTTCAATAGCTTGGTGGTGGGCAGTATCGCTAGGCCTCTGACCGACAGATACTATATCTCCCGCTCCAAACTGGCGTATCTTTTGGATTCTACCGCGGCGCCCGTGTGCGTTATCTCGCCGGTGTCCAGTTGGGGCGCCTATATTATCGCCCTTATCGGCGGCATTCTCACCGCTCACGGTTTTACTGAAGTAGGACATCTGAGTGCTTTCGTGCAGATGATCCCGATGAACTTCTATGCCCTGTTTGCCCTGGCGCTCTTGCTGTGCGTCACCTTTATGGAGCTGGATATTGGCGCCATGCGCAAACACGAGCTCAACGCCCGCAAGGGCAATCTCTATGATGAGTCCAAGGGGTTGCCCCCCGGTGCCAATGCCGATCTGCCCGAGGCGGAAACCGGCCAGGTGCACGGCCTGTTCCTGCCCATAGGTGTCTTGGTGGTGGCGACCTTCTATTTTATGGTTTCCAGTGGTGCCGATGCCCTGGCGGCAGAAAGCCTGCCTTTCAGTATCATAGGTGCCTTCGAGAAAACCGATGTGGGCTCGTCACTGTTTTTCGGCGCCTCCATCGGCCTGGTGGTGACGCTGCTGCTGGCCTTTATCCAGAAGATTGAAGCCAAGATGATCCTCAAGGCGCTTACCTCGGGTGCCCGTTCCATGTTGCCGGCAATCTATATTCTGATGTTTGCCTGGACCATAGCCGGGATCATAGGCTCACTGGAAACCGGCAAGTTTATGGCCAGCCTCGCCAGTGGCAATATTCCCTTTGCCTTGTTGCCGGCCGTGCTGTTTATTTTGGCTGGGCTTACCGCCTTTTCTACCGGCACCAGCTGGGGCACCTTTGGTATCATGTTGCCGATTGCCGCCGATATGGCCATGGGCAGCCACAGTGGCATGATGTTGCCTATGCTGGCCGCCGTGCTTTCCGGCGCTGTGTTTGGCGATCACTGCTCGCCGATATCGGACACCACGATTCTGTCATCCACAGGTGCCAGCTGCCATCATATCGACCATGTGCTGACTCAGTTGCCCTATGCGGTCTTGGTAGCGCTTATTTCCCTCGGCGGCTATATAGTACTCGGCTTTACCGAGTCGGTATGGCTTGGGCTTGCCAGCAGTTGTGTGCTGTTCATGCTGGGGCTGGTGTGGCTCAAGTGGCAGCAGCCCAAAAACAGTGCTGCCTAACCGGCCAATTAAAAAACGCTGCCTCGGCAGCGTTTTTTTGTTACCAATATTTCAGGGCCATTGGAGTTGGAGGCGTACTCTCGTCTTGGATATTCAGGCTAAATACCTATTGATTCAAACTGGCCTCGCCAATTATTTTTGTGGCAGCTCTATTGAGTTTTCCGTGATGACGCGAGCCGATGCCGAGCGGGCAAACAGAGTCAAACTCGTCGCTATGGCCAGAACAATAACCGTCGGGACAATCCAAGCTGCATAGCAAGCGTATAAGGGTAGATATTGGTTCAAAATTGCATCCAGGCTGGCAGGCATACTGCCGAGAATATGCAAGGCGTCCAGAGCGCCAAAGATCAACGCTGCCGCTAAGGTTGCAAGTACGCCAGACATGGAGACAAGGCGCCGTAGCGGCGCAATCAACAACAAGGCAATCGCAATCGGATGCAGGGCTACCACGACGGGTTGGGTGATCTGTAAAAGTTGCTCCAGACCAATATTGGCAACCAATGCTCCAATTATCATGGTGACCAGCACACTGTTACGGTAAGACACGTTACTGAATGTGCGGCTATAAAACTCACTGCCGGCAGTCGTCACGCCGATTATCGTCGTCAGGCAAGCCAATATCATCACAGCCCCCAACAGCAAGGTACCTAAAATACCAAAATGTGTTGTGGTAAAGGTGGTCAGAATATCCCCGCCGTTACTGTATTCACCGACGCTGCTGGCGCCGATATAAGCCAGGGATATATATACCAGTGCCATAGCCACAGCGTACATCAAGGCGGCAATCAGGGTGTACCTGGTAATCGCCTTTGGCTGAGTGACACCCATACTTTTAATCGCGCGGAAGATAACCCATCCAAAACCGATAGAGCCCAAGGCGTCCATGGTCATATATCCTTGAGTCACACCTTCGGCAAATGCGCTGGTTACATAGGCGCCGGTCGCCTGGGAAATGCCTTGACTCGGAAACAACAGTGCGGCGATAGCCATTGCCAGTAGGATAGCCATTAGCGCCGGCGTCAACCACTTCCCCAGGTTGTCGACCAGTTTGCCCGGATGCAGGGAAAACAGTACAGCGATAACGCAGAAGATAATTGAAAAAGGACCCAGAGCGTTGTCACCGAAAAACGGGCTAAAACCGAATTGGTAAGCGACTGTGATGGCACGAGGAATGACAAATGCCGGGCCAATCACGATAAATACCATAATCCAGAACGTGGTAGCCAGAGGGCGGGGAAGTACTGAAGTCAGGTTATCGGAGCCCCCCACCAGGGCCACAATGACCAAAGCAAAGGCGGGTAAGCCCACACCGGCCAGTAGAAAGCCCGCCATGCCCTGAAACAGGTTTTCGCCTGCCTGATAACCCAAAAATGATGGGAAAATAAGGTTGCCGGCGCCTAAATACATGGCAAAGGTCATAAACCCCAAAGCGGCTATATTGCGTGCACTTAACATAGTCTTCCTCAAATATGTCAGCTTTGAAGTAACCAGCAAGTGAGCGTTTTGATGACTCTGCCAGCGACTCTCACTGACAGAAAATAAAAGATAATAGCCTGTCAGCCCCGGTTGAGTTCCAGAGAGAGCAGGAGGAGATTGGCGACGGTCACTTGTTGGCGACTAGGCTGCAAACAAATTGTGGAAGCGACCAATGACATACAAAATCCAGGTTGACAGAAAATATGGGAGGAGGCTCCTCCCTGTGTGGATCCCTTATAAACCTATCTCTTGGAACCTGGCAAGCCTTAAATAGTGGATAGTGTGTATTTCAACATTTTCTCCACTCACAGGAATAAGCCACTAAAAACTCTTTAAAGAAACATTAACGATTCAGTCTCGCAGTGATGGAAATCGGGATCCCACCAGTACTTGGGGATAAATGCCTGCCACTCTCAATTAGGGAAGGTGCGAATAAGTCCTCGTGGCACTCTGGCTTACACAGCAATTGGCATTCAAGGCATCGGACTGAAGGCATGCCCGGGCCTGTCGAAGTCGGATAACGCAGAAAGCCGGCTGCTGTGAAAGCCCCGAAGGGCGTGGCTTACAGACCTGCCTGCTGTGTTGTGCTTCTTGCAAAGGACTTGGCCATTTGCTGCAAATCACGCCTTGCATTCAGGCCTGGAAGCCGACGCAGAGCACACATGGGACTTGTTCGCACCTTCCTTAGGTATCACGTGTCCATTTTCAAGGGGTTGCAAAATAGACCCGGCCCAGATTACGGGGAGGATGATTGCCGGTGCTGGAAGTCGAATAGCTTGTCATAAAAAAACACCTGAGCCGGAAGACTCAGGTGTTTTTTATGCTTAAGTCCGAGGTGTAATCTCGCCCCTCGGACTTAAACGGTTTTCAGCACTCACTTATCAGAGCAGACCACGACGCTTGAGCAGGGCATCGGTTGTCGGCTCCTGGCCTCGGAAGTTTTTGTAAGCTTCCATAGGTGGCACGCTGTTACCCACTTCGCGGATAGTCTTGCGATACTTCATGCCGATATCCCGCTTCAGGCCGCCTTGGGTCTGTACATAGGCAAAGGCATCGGCCGCGAGGATTTCACTCCACATATAGGCGTAGTAGCTGGCACTGTAGCCACCCGGGAAGGCGTGGGCAAAGTAGGTCGACTTGTAACGTGGTGGCACGGCTTCAATGTTCAGGCCGTGCTTTTCAAGCGCCTTGGCTTCAAACTCGGCGACATTCTGCAGCGGTGCGTTTTTGTCCAGCGAATGCCATTCCATGTCGACCAATGCAGCAGCCATATACTCCAGGGTGTCGAAGCCTTGGTTGAAGCTGCGGGACTTCAGCAACTTGTCCAGCATCGCTTTGGGTAAAGGCTCGCCGGTTTGGTAGTGCTTGGCATAGTTGGCCAATACTTGTGGATGACCGGCCCAGTCCTCTTCGAAGGTGGATGGGAACTCGACAAAGTCACGGGATACCGCAGTACCGGACAGGCTGGGGTAGGTTACTTTGGAGAACATGCCATGCGTGCCGTGGCCCAACTCGTGGAACATGGTGGTTACTTCGTCATAGCTGACGAAGGTGGCTTCGCCTTCCGGTGCCTTCTTGATGTTCATCACATTGACCACCACGGGCTTTTCACCCTTGAGCAGGTTCTGGTTGACGAAAGAGCTCATCCAGGCACCGCCGCGCTTGCCTTCACGGGCGAAATAGTCGCCGTAGAAGATGGCCATGCTGCTGCCGTCGGCATCAAACATTTCCCAGGCTTTGACATCAGGGTGATAAACCGGCAGATCCGGCCGTGGCTTGAAGGTTACCCCATAGAGTTGGTTGAGGGTAAAGAAGACGCCGTCTTCCAACACTCGATTGAATTCGAAGTAAGGCTTGAGGCTGGCTTCATCCAGATCATATTTCTCCTGGCGCACCAGCTCGGCATAGAAGGCCCAGTCCCAAGGCTTGAGCTGGAACTTGCCACCAGTCTTGTCGATCATCACTTGGATATCGGCGGCTTCTTTCTGGGTGTTGGCGACAACGGCAGGCACCATGGAGCCGAACATCTCATAGACGGCCTCGGGTGTCTTGGCCATCTGTGGGCTCAGGCGGTAACTGGCCCAGTTATCAAATCCCAGCAGGGCGGCGCGTTCGGCGCGCAGCTGCGCCAGGCGGGCTACCAGAGAGGCAGTTTCGTTTTCACCTTCAAGGCCGCGATAGGCAGAGGCTTCCCAAATCTGTTTTCTCAGCTCTCGGTTTTTCAGCTGAGCCAGCACAGGCTGGCGAGTGGTGTTGGTGATGCTGATCAGGTATTGACCATCGAGCCCAGCAGCCTTGGCATCGGCTGCGGCATTGCGAATGGCCGAGTCGGACAGACCGTCCAATTGAGCAACGTCAGTAACAGTTACGGCGATTTCTTTGTTCATCCGCATCAGTCGTTGCTGGAATTCGTTCACCAGCTTGGACTGCTCTTCGTTCAAGGCGCGGATCTGGACTTTTTCGTTCTCGGTCAGCTTGGCGCCGGCGAGCACAAAGCGTTGGTGGTACATCTCAATAAGGCGCACTTCTTCGCTGCTCAGGCCCAATTGCTGCCGTTGAGAGTAGAGGCTGTCGATGCGGGCAAACAGCTCCGGGTTGAGATTGACGTTGTCTGAGTGGGCCGCCATCTTGGGCGCCATTTCACCCTGAATTTTACGCAGTTCAGGGTTGGAGTTGGAGCCGGTCAGATTATAGAAAACGCTTGAGGCGCGGCTTAGCAGTTCACCGGATTTTTCCAGGGCGACTATGGTGTTGGCAAAAGTGGGTTTCTCTGGGTTGTTGGCAATGGCCAATACTTCCTGGTAGTGCTCGGCAATACCGGCTTCGAGTGCAGGCTTGAAGTGTTCATCTTTGATCAGGCGAAAATCCGGGGCCTGATATTGCAAGGTGCTCTTGGCAAAAAGTGGATTGCTTTGAGTGGCTTCCGCACTTGCCAGATTTGTGTCCTGAGGATTGTGGGTGCTGCAGCCTGAAATAGCCAGTGTGGCGCCAACGGCCAGCGCCAGAAGAGATTTTCGCATTGTTATGACTTCCATCTTTAGTTATGAGTTTTTTAGCGCAACTTAGCACTTGTTGCTTAAAAGTGGCTGAATTTAATGCTTATAGCCTACATAATCGCGATGTTTGCAGGCCAGCAGCTTATTGATAAAGAAGTGTAACAAATTGATTTTAATGGGCAGATTCAGCGAATGCTGAACCAATGCTCAAGTTTGGCTGCATGGGGCATACATCCTGTATTTATGTGGTAAAAAGTGTAAAATTGCGGCCGGAATTTTTCTCAGGGGAGAGCCGTTTTGGCGCAACTTTATTTCTACTATTCGGCGATGAATGCCGGGAAATCGACCTCTTTACTGCAGTCATCCTATAACTATCGCGAGCGCGGCATGCACACCCTGGTGATGACCCCGGCGATAGATGACCGTTTTGGAGTGGGAAAGGTCGCCTCCAGGATCGGTATTGAATGTGATGCACGTATTTTTGCCCATGACGATAATCTGCTTGAGATGATCCGCGCAGAACATGAGCGTCAGCACCTGAATTGTGTGCTGTTTGATGAATCCCAGTTTCTCAGTAAAGAGCAGGTCAAACAGCTGGCCTATGTGGTCGACATCCTGGATATTCCTGTACTTTGTTACGGTTTGCGTACCGACTTCCAGGGCGAGCTGTTTGTTGGCAGTCAGTACTTGTTGGCCTGGGCCGACAAGTTGGTAGAACTGAAAACCATCTGTCACTGTGGTCGCAAGGCCAATATGGTGATCCGTCGTGATGGGGCGGGTAACCCGGTGCGTGAGGGTGAGCAGGTGGCGATAGGCGGCAATGAGAGTTATGAGTCTGTCTGTCGTAAGCACTACCGCGAATTGATTTGGGACTGATGCGAGGCGTCGTGGTTGCAAGCCCAAAGCGACAAGTTCAATAGTAAAAGCCCAGGCGAACAGCCAAAGATATAAATAAAGAGATAAAGAAAGGAAGCTTATGTCGTCTATTTCCCCTGCTGGAAGCCGTATATCCAGGAAGCGGTTACCGGGTTTGTTGCTGTTATTGCTGGGCTCAGTTTTGCCATTGCAGGCCGTCGCAGATAAAGCCGTTCCCGCCTCAGAAATTAAAGTGATTCAAAAGCTTATTTATGAAAGGAAGATGGCAGAGGCGGCGCCCAGACTGGATGCGGCCATAGAAAACTATCCGGACTCCGGGCGGTTGGCATTTTTGCTTGGGCAGCTTTATTACTTCAGCAATATCCCCAATTATCCCAAGGCGGTGGCGGCCTATGACGAGGCCGAGCCCATGCTGTCCAAGGACTCTGAACTGTATTTTTTCCGCGCCGCAGCCAAGGCTCAGGTGCTGTCCGCTTATTCCCAGCGTCTGCGTCCGGACTATGCCGGCGCTCTGGCCGATTACCGCAAAGCCGAGGCTTTGGGATCGGAGCGTGATCTCAGGTTGGATATTGCCAGGACACTCTATGAAACCCGGGACTATCCGGCAGCGCTGGAGCAGATAAACCGCTATCTCAATAACAAGCCTCAGCTTTGGGCCGATGGCCAGATGCTCAAAGGCAATATCCTGGCACAAATGGGCCAGCATGAGGCAGCGCTCAAGAGTTATAAACGAGCCGCGAGACAGTATGACTATCTGGATAAGCTGCAGTTTTATCAGGCCGTCAGCTTGCGGGCGTTGGGACGATCCGATGAGGCTCTGGCGCAGCTCGATAAGGGATTAAAGCGTCAGGGCCGTGCGTATTTTCAGCTTGTCTATCTCAAAGCCATGCTGAGCTATGAGCAGAAACAATACCAAGAGGCCGCCCTGTTGTACCAGCAGCTGATTGAAAGGCGCCGCGGCTGGGCCTTACCCTTACTGGGCTATTACAACAGCTTAAGCCAGATGGGAGAGGGACCCATCAGCATCAGCCATATACTGGATCTGGCACTCGAGCTTGACCCTGAAGTGGTGATCCACTTTCATCAGCAGGACCTGTTGCGGCTGTAACGCCGGCGGCCAGTTACTCGGGAATATCCAACTGGCGCTGGGAAGATGCTTTGCGCTTATAAGCCAGATCCAGGCTGGCCAGCTCGCCATGAATGGCCAACAGCGCCTGGGCCAGTTGATAGATAAGCCAACTGTAACCGCTGAGTGCGAAACCTTGATGGGCCGATTCCGGCGAGTCGTCGCTCGGCTCAGATGGCAGTTGCTTAAGTAGCTGTTGCTGCAATTGATAGCCGAGTCCCAGGGGGAGTTTGGGGCAGTCGGGTGTGTTGCCGGCCACATAGTCCGCCAGATAGGCAAACTCTCGCTGCAGCCCGCTGGCTACCTGTTTGACTCTGGCATAGGCCTCATCTTCTTCGGCCTTCCCGCGGGTGAGCAGCAGTAGCTCCAAAAGCGTGATCACCCTTATCTGTTTGTTGGCCAGCTCGGTCAGAGTAGCGGCCTCTTTCTTCAAGGTTTGGCTTTCCCATTCCAGCGAAAACAGCAGTTTTTTCTGCGCCAGCACTGCCTTCATTGCCGTTTCCAGCGACTTACGGGCATTTTCCGGCTCTTCCTGGCCGGCATTGAGATGCTGCTCCAGCACTTGGGTCATGATTTTCAGTGAGCTTGCCAACTGGGCCCGCCAGTCCTGTTTGGCCTTGATTGGCAGCACAAACAGGGATACCAGCACGGCAATCACGCAGCCGATGAGAATATTGGCGGTGCGCCATAAGGCTTCCGAGGTGTCGTGGTTGGCGTCACCTATCACTATGATCATGGTGAACCCAGCCACCAGGTAGGCATAGCTGTAGCGGCCGGCATTGATATAACAGACTATGCTGACCCCGAGGATCAGTAAGCCCATCAAGTCCCAATAGCCGCCCATGGTGATCACCAACAAGACCCCATAGGCCGAGCCCAAGCAGGTGCCTATGGCCCGCTGCAGCGATTTTTCGATAGCGCCGCCCACTTGTGGCAGGCCCATCATGATGATCACTATGGTGACCATGCTCCAGACAAAGTGAGGCAAAGACCAGATGGCGTTGATGGCGGCGGCAATAAACAGCGCCAAGGCCAGTTTTACCGTGTGTACGGCGCGGGAATGGCGATAGATGAAATCGGCGAAGGCGGAGGCTCTGGCAAACAGGGGCATGGCAGTGTCTCAAAAAGCGTATGGGTTGACCGTCAAGGGCAATTATGACAGAGATGAATCGCGATGGAGTCGGCGGTGGCCGCGAAAGGTGCAAACTGGGAGCCACAATTGCTTGACGGCAAAGCCTTTATGCGCTGGATCACAGCTTGTCCCCTGGTGGCATCATTCGAATGTGGTTTTTTGCCTGGGGCAGGTTTACAAGAGGAGGCCCGGGTTAAATCCAGCGTCTGACTCTCTGACAATAGGTGCGGTAGGGTTCACCAAAGAGTTGCTGCATCGCCCGCTCTTCGGGAAGGATCTGAAAGCGCTGTAAATAGGCAATAAACAGGGCGACCAAGAGCAGCAGCCAGAGTGAGTTGAGGAAAAATGTCTGCGCCAGCAGCAAGAACACAAATCCCAGATACATGGGATTGCGTGAGCAGCGATAAATCCCCGAGGTTACCAGCGTTGAACTTTGCTCCGGCACCCTGGGATCCGGTGTCGTCCCATGGCGTTTGAAGCTGAGCACTCCCGCCAATGGGATAATCAGCCCGGCCGCCAACAGAGAAAAAGCAAGGCTCAGGCTGAGGCTGGAATGCAGACCGGAAGAGGGCAGCCAATAGGACGTCAGTTGCAGCAAAAGGGCAAACAGCAACAAGAGAGCCAGGGGCGGCAGTTTCTTTTCCAATCCAGACATGAATGATGCAGCTGTGAGTATTAGATGCCGCTTAAGATGACATGGCCCAAGCTGTGAATACAAGCACTAAATACAAGTTGTTAACGCCTGGAGCTCTTGCCAGGGTGATAACACTGCATTCCTTGCCATGAAGCTATTTAGGCGCTGCGGTTTCCTTGCTTGAGCTGTTTCATAAACTGCATAAAGTGAGGCCGAAACTCATCGAAGAGTGGATTTTTACGTTGCTCCAGCATCACCTCACTGAAGAGTTTAAGGCCAACGGCAAAGGCGGCAGCCTGATCTTCATCGAAGTCCTGTCGCTGTTTGATTTTGTCCACTATGGCAAAGATATCGTCGTGATTACCGACTTCGAATTTGAGTGCCTGTTGATAGTTTGATGGCATACCGTTTTGATCTTCGAGATGTTCGACACTGATACTGTATTTGTGTTGTTTCATTGAGGACTCCATTGACTAGAGGCCGCCGCGCGGCAGCGGCGTGGATATGAACCGGGACAGCATTGCAAAAGCGCTGCGAATAAACACTTTAACTGTCAGGGAGCTCTCAACGATAAGGGATTTGCCTAAATTTACATGCCAGAGTGCCAGCCGCAACCGGGGCGCGTGGCATAGATTTCCCGGCAGCGGCTCTGAAGCCGTTCAGGCAACAATGCAGGCAAGCATTGGCTTGGCGAGCCTGCCGGGATAGGTGCTGCCTATCTGTTTTTCATCAGGGTATCGTATAGGCGCTTGGCGCAGGCAAAGTTGGGGCCTACGTCTTCCCGGGTGCCGTCTGAGCCGTGATCGTTATCCAGGCGCCAACTGAACATGCCCCGCAAGCCATTGTGAATGGCGAACTCAGTCCACTGCTCAACTTGTTCGAGCGGGGTTTGTACACGGGAGTTTTCACTGCAGACTCCGCCCATCAATATCTCGGCTTTTAAACCGGCATCGAGCCAAACCGCAGCATCGCGGGCGGTATTGATGGAGGAGTAGTCCTGCATTTCCACCGCATCGACATTATCGTTAAAGGCCTGGATAGCTCCCTCTCCGTAGAGGTAACTCGGTCCTTCCCCGGGCCAGGGGACTGAAACGGCAATTCCGAGACCGGCAGCACGAAACTCAGGCCCCAACTGAGTGACGAATTCGGCCACTTGCTTCATCGCCTCTCTTTCTTCGGCGTCTATGTTTATCCCTGTGTAGTGATTGTCCTTGAGCCAGGAGACAATATTGCGGGTCGAGAGATTGTTGTCACTCTTGTTACTGGCAACGCTTGCCTGTATGCCTTCACTGCCAATTCCGGCATAAAGCTCGATACCCGGCGTTTGAGAGAGCAGCTGATCTTTGATGGCATCGGCATATTTGCCACTCATTTCAATACAGTAACCACCAGAGTGAATTGCCGACAACTGGCCGAATGCCAGGCTGTAGCGACTGGCAAGGTGTAGTGGGACCAGGTTGTTGACCAGATTATTCAGGCCAACAGGATTCCAGGTATCGTACCAGGTAGCGATTTCAAAACCTTGGCTTATTTGTGAGTTCATAGGGTGTCCTCCATGACATGGCTGAAGTGGCGATAACCTTGGGCTTCCTTGTCCTTGTGGTGCTGTCGGTTGCCGGGGATATGCCGGGTCACAAATCTATAGTCGATGCTGTCCATTTAAGCAATCTGGTCCAGCCTGTAAGCCTTGCTTGTCAGTATCTGTGTCAGTTCATGGACTTACACAAAAAGACCCGGCCAAATGGCCGGGTCTGTCATTGATTGCTGCGTGATTCAAGTGAGATCAGAAGGGGGCGTCGATATCCACCACATTGATCAGCTTGTGGTTGACGAACTCTTTCAGTCCTAAGTCGATCAATTCGCGGCCATAGCCGGAGCGGCGGATACCGCCAAAGGGCAGATCGGCCTTGACCATGGTGGGGTGGTTGACAAACATCATCCCGGTAGAGACTTGTTTGGCTACCGCCAGACCGCGTTGTTTGTCGGCGGTGAATACCGAACCACCGAGGCCGAAGGGAGAGTCGTTGGCAATGGCAATCGCTTCCTGTTCATCCTTGGCCTTGAGGATCATGGAGACAGGGCCAAAGAACTCCCAGTAGTAAGCCGGGTTGTCCGGGGTGACATTGGTGAGTATGGTCGGCTGCACAAAGGCGCCTTGCTCCGGCACTTTGGGGCCGACTTCGGTAGCCGTGGCACCATGCTCAACCGCTTCACGAATTTTCTGCTTCACTTCATCTGCGGCGCCCTGGGATGACAATGGGGCCAGGGTAGTATTCGGATCCATGGGGTCGCCGGCTTTAAGCTTGGCCACACCTTGGGTATAGCCTTCCATAAACTTGTCATAGATGGCTTCCACCAGGATCATTCGCTTGGATGAAACACAAACCTGACCCGCATTCCAGTGACGGCCGAACACCGCCCAATCTATGGTTTTCTCGAGCTCGGCATCTTCCAGCACGATAAAGGCATCAGAGCCGCCCAGCTCCAGGGTGGATTTTTTCAGCGCCTTGCCGGCCTGGGATGCGATAACGGCGCCGGCACCTTCAGAGCCGGTCAGGGCCACGCCATGCACCTTGGGTGAGTTAATGATCTGCTCGATTTGATCCCGGGTGGCATACAGGTTTTGGAAGGCGCCCTGCGGCAGCCCGGCATCACGCATCAGGCTCTCAAAGGCGGCGGCGCACTGAGGCACATTGGAGGCGTGTTTCAACAGCAGGGTATTACCGGCTGAAAGCTGTGGTGCCAGGATCCTGGCAATCTGGTAGTAGGGGAAGTTCCATGGCTCAATGGCCAACAATACCCCCAGAGGTTCATTGACTAAAAGTGCTTCCCCTTCGGCGGGATCGGCCACCGGCAGTTTCTGCGGTGCCAGCAGTCTCTCGGCATGCTGGGCATAGTATTCGAGGATTTGTGCCGACAATTCTACTTCGGCCTCAGCCTCTCCAATGACTTTACCCATCTCCAGAGTCAGCAGCTCTGCATAGCGGCGCTTGCTGTCTCTGAGCAGGGCTGCAGCCCGATTGAGTATTTCAGCCTTGGTGGCAAAGGGCGTATTGCGCCAGCTCAAGAAGGCCTGGTGGGCCGATTCAATCGCCTCGGTGACTTGGGCGTCAGTGGCGTTGGGGAATTCTTTGATGAGCTCTCCCGTGAAGGGATTGATCGTTGCATATGCCATGTGTTCCTCCCAGCGTTGCAAGTAATAGGGTATTGATGCCAACTCCTGGCATCGGGTGAAAATGTTTGGATTTATCGTGGATTCCGGCCCTCAGAGGCGAGTGGCTGGAAATAAAGCTCAAACCTTTCTACTCCTTAAATGGCGATAGTTGTGTGATGAGTGTCACGCAAATCCCCGGGGTTCTGCCGGCCGGTGATTTTTAATCCTTTTTTGTTAGGTCTTTGTTTTTAAAAAACTTAAAAACATCTTTGACTAACAAAAATGTAACCTTGGGCCTTGCTGTTATTTAAAGAAGGCTGCAAACCAACTCGCGGAGAGGGTTTGCAGCTCTGGCTGTTGTCAGTCCTGGCGGCGATAGCGCTCGGCCATGGCGTTGGCAGCTATCATCGCCTGATAGACATCATCGACGCTGATAGCCATAGGCATATTGCCCATGGTATCGCCTTCGGCGCAGGCGATTTCGGCGACCTTGCGCCACTCTTCTTCGCAAAAGTGCTTCAGCCCCATATCTGCCAGAGTCAGCGGCAATCCCGCGGTTTTAATGATGCGGACAACATTGTCTATTTCACTCTGTGGAGCGTTTTCCAGCACCAGTTGGGTCAAGAGGCCAAAGACCACCTTCTCGCCATGTTGGGCGCCATGCAGCTCGGCAACCGCCGACATACCATTGTTGACCGCATGCGCTGCCGCCAGGCCACCGGCTTCGGCGCCGACACCGCTTAAATAGATGGTTGCCTCTATGGTTTGCTCTAGCGCCGGGGTGACTATCTTGTTGTTTACCGCATCCATGGCGGCGGCAACGTTTTCACTCAGCAGTTGATAGCACAGCTGCGCCAGTCCAAGGCCGGTACGCGAGGGCTTTTTCAACACCAGGTTAACGCCATCGGCCTGATAACAGGCCCTGGCTTCAAAGTAGGTGGCCAGGGCATCACCTATACCCGCGGCAAAGAAACGCGCCGGTGCGGCGGCGATGATGCTGGTGTCGGCAATCACGGCATCCGGATTCTGTGGCAGGAATAGATAGCGTTCAAACTCACCCGCTTCGGTATAAATCACTGACAGAGCCGTACAGGGAGCATCGGTTGACGCTATGGTGGGGTAGAGAACGACGGGGTGCTTAAGGTGAAAGGCAACGGCCTTGGCGGCATCCAGGGTCTTACCGCCGCCGACACCCACTATTACGTTGGAATGAGCCTGCTCAGCCAGGGCGGCAAGCCGCTGGATCTCGGCTTCACTGCACTCGTAGTTGAATTTTTCCAGTTGGTTGCTGATGCCATTTTGCTCAAGACCCGTCAGGGCTTCATCCTCAAGCCTGCCGAGAATAAACTCATCGGCAATAATAAAAGCATTGTCGCCGAAGTCATGCACATATTCGTGCATTTGCGACAATAAGCCTTTGCCAATAATGAACTTTTTGGGAGATGTGACGGTACGTGGAACTGCTGTGCTCATATGGCCTCCATTACATTCAGACTCGGATCCTTGTTCAAAGAGACTCTATCACAGCCAAGATTTAAAGCTATGGCGCAACTGTCTGGTTTTTGTTGTGTTGGTGGCAATAAAAACTGGTTTTTGGTTTGAATGGCTAATTGGATAACTGGGATTTTTCTTTTATCTGGTGAGTCTGTGGCGCCAGTGGTCATGTCCTTGGCGGGCAAGGGGAGAGCGGCGGCAAGTTGTTTGCAGCCACCGTCTTTTGCAGGAATGATGTTCGGCCGCTATCCATTTCCTTTAGGAGGGGATTGGCGGCATTGGTTCAACAGGGTTTGCAAGTGGCCACCGAGCTGCTGATCCTTGATATCAGTGCCGTTTTTCAGTAGCTGTTCGACATCTGCCAAAGCCTTGTCTATTCCCTGGGATTCGATAAGTGTGCTGACATAGGCGGCGAGATCCGCTCCTTTATTCAGCAGTGCGGCTGCGTTTTCAAAACTGAAGCCCTGCTCCAGTAACTGCTGAATTTGGCCGAGCAGCTCGCTGACCCTGGCGGGCTCGGCCAATACGCCATCGACCTGGATCAGTTCACCAAGCGGATCCAGGCTGAGCTTTTCAGCGACGCAGGCGGTTACCGAGCTGACCTCGGCGCTGCGATTGATGGCATCCAGACCTTGAGAGCGGATCTGCTCAATGGCTTGTTGCAACTCTTGATCTTTGGCGAGCCACTGCTGCTCCAGTTGCGCCTTTTCATCGGCGGCAAACCAGCCGCAGCCGGAGAGTGTGCCAAGGGCCAGGGCCGAAAACATCCAGAGAGCGGTTTTGGAGTTAGGGAAATACTTGCCTAAGGTGTTGGTTAGCTTCATTCACAGGACTCCTGCAAAGATTCTCAGAGTTCACAGTATCCGCCATCAGCCTTAAGCCGGGCTGAACAGTTTTGAGTCCTAGATACGGTTTGCGCGAGTGTGGGCTCGGCAGTGAGGCCAAAAAGATAGACAGGGAGCCTTGGCTCCCTGTCTTAAAGATTAAAGCCCGGCGAACGTAAAGGGCTTGGCCGTGACAAAGTCCGACAGCGCGTTACCTGAGTAGATGCTGTTGTTGTTGATGGTCAGCTTTTTCACTTCTTGTTGTTTATTGAAGTCGATGCCCTTCATATCGACCCAGAAGGTGTTGGGGGTTAAGGCGGTTTCAAAGTAATACACCCGATTTTTATGATCCGAGACCGAGCGCCAACGGGTCGAAGAGATATTCGGTTCAGTCTCGGAAGCTATACCGAAAGGCACAGAGGCGTTACGAATGACGCTGAAGGCGCCGGCAACCGCCACCCGGGTATTGGCTGTCTTGGGAATGGCATCCATATAGAAAGAGGCCCTGACAAATCTGTCGGCGGCGCGGTTGGTTCCCGGCAACATGGTAAAGCCGCCAATCTGCTGCCAATACTGGTTCAGTGCCAGTTGCTGCTCGAAGATGGGGGAGTTGGTCATCACCCGGTACTTTTGGTCGTGATGGATCACCAGCTTGCCATCTATGTACTCGAATATGGCACTGTCACCTGCGGCATCGGAAATTGACAGATGCAGGGTGGCAAAGCGTTGGGTACCGGGAATATTGGCGGAAACTACTACAAAAGGTTCGGCTCTCAGTGCATCGACGGCTTCGGCGACTGTGGCAAAGTTATCCAGCACATATTGCACCCAGGCGGCGACCGACAGGCCTTTTCGTTTACCCTGGTATTCGGGATAACTCGACTCTGCCAGCCATAACAGATTGGCCACCAGGCCCTTCTCATTCATGCCGTCGGTGCTGGAGATATCAAAGGCGCTGGTGACCAGGCTACCGTAGCGTGAGGTCCAGGTGACTGAGTTGTCGCCGACCGCCCCATGGCGCTGCATGCCGCGGGGAAACAGCCACAGGCTCGCCGGGATTTCGTCGCGCCAGTCCATGGAGCGGGCAGTGATCACCAACTGTTCTTCGCCGTGATAGACGGCGCGGGTGCAGGCCTGCGCCGTCGTGCCGATAATCAGGATTAAGGCGCTGCTGATTAAAGTGATGAGTTTCCGATTCATAGTGACTTCCCTGTTTGATTGCTAAAGAGAGTTAAAGGTGTTGAACGCGTAATGGCAAGCCGGGTTGTTAATCCTGGCAATTATCTCAAGTGAAACAGCGCCTCCAAACCTGGGTTTTCTGTGTCTTCCCCCGGATGATACAGGTAGCAGCTGATGCGGGCATAGTTATCCAGATCGCCGCGCCACAGGCAGCTGGCTTCAATATCCCGCTCTTGTTGCTGAAAACGGATCCTAAGCACCTTGGCATCGCCGTTCAGCACCGGCTCTATGGCTGCTGTTCCTTGAATGCTTAAGCCTTCTATCTCCCGGCGCACCTTAAGTTCGCCGTCCTGCTCATAAATGCTCATCTTGCCCGTGTAGCTGGCATCTGAGTCAATGGCTTTGCCAACCAGCTGATAATTGCCCTGCAGATACTGCATAAAAAGCTCATCTACTTCGGCAAATGCCGCAGGTGCCAGGCAGAGGGAAAACAAGGGGAAAAACAATAGTGCCAAACGGCGAATAAACGGGTTATTCATTGACCTTCCTTAGATTTGTATATCTATAGCTATAGCTTGGTGCATCTTTGCTGCCGCTCTGGCAGCCCACTTACCGCTTTGATTGTTTCAGGGCCTTGTTGTGGTTGAAGTCGGCAGCGGCGCTTATCAGTGCCTTGAAAGCTGTTTCATCCAAGGATTGGCCCTGGGTAATATCTATGGCTCTACGCTGTTTGCCCTCAAGACCTGCATTAAACAGCTTTTGGGGATCCGGCAGCGAAGCGCCATTGGCAAATGTCAGTTTCAATTTGGCTTTGTATGACTCGCCGGTACAGAGTATGCCTTGGCTCGACCATACAGGTACGCCGGACGGGTTCGTTGGCTTTACCCATTTGCACTCTTCAACTACCTCGGGAATAGCTGCCTTGATAAGTTCGCGGATATGGCCAAGCATCTCGGCGCGCCAGCCGCCCAGGGCGGCAATCTTGTGGTCGATAGAAACACTACCGTCGGTTTGCTGCAATTTTTTGTCCATTTGTGTTCTCCCTGGCTCGCTTGCGAGTGCGAGCCTGACTCTGTGTTATCTGGCAGCAGGATAGACCAAGATGGACAAAGCTGCTCCAGCGAACGTCGATTCAATGGTCGCCAAGCAGTCTTGCAATCGCCTGCTGCGCCGCCGGTGCACACTTGATGATACCCACCATGTCTATCCAGTCCAGGCTTTCTATCTCGGCGGCGGTAATGATGTCGCCACTAAAGCCCGCGCTGAAACAATGCATGGTCAGCTCAGTGTTCTCGAAGCCGAAGGCCTTATCCGTAATGCTGAACCTGTGGCAAATGGTGTCTTGCTGCAGATTTATGCTGAGCTCTTCCTTCAACTCCCGAGTCAGGGCTTGTTCAAGGGTTTCACCCGGTTCAGGTTTGCCGCCGGGAATAAAGTACTTATCTTTGCCCTTGGATTTGACACACAAGACTTTACCGTCTTTTTCATATAGCCAGGCTACACTTTGCAATTGTTTCATGGGGTTCCTTGTTTACAACTAAAACCAAATCAATAACTGCCAGACTTTCCCCAGCAGACTCGGGAAGAGTCGCGGCAGTAACAGCGCCGTCAGGGCAAATACTGCCAGTGTCAGCCACCAACCCTGGCTGCCGATAAAGGCTTGGCCGTTGCTCCACAGGGCCAGATGTTTATTGGTTGCCAACCAAAGCAGTGCCGCGGTCGGCACGGCAAACACCAGAGCGGCCAGTTGCCCCATGAGCAGGCCAACAAGCCAACCGGAGTGGGTCTTGCTGCGCGCAGTTGATGACCCTTTGCCGCTGTTTCTATTTCGTGAGCTATGTTTCATGGGCGATGCTTTATTGATCGTGTGTTATGGACTGTTCATGTTCTTTATCTTTGCTCTTTATATGAGAGCAAGTGCTGTGGTGATTGCCCCTTTGATGTCTTTGGGGCGGCAAAATACTGCTGCGGTTGGATCAGTTTAACCCCTAACATATTGGCCAAATACTGCTCCAGAAACACCTTGTGACTGGCACCGACTATCACCAGCACCCGGCCTCCAGGGTTAGCTGCCACCACGCGCATGATGTGGGAGCTCATGTTGAGATTGCGTATCTCCCAAAGGGCAACCCGGGAGAGCGCCGCATCCTGGGTTAAATCTTTATCGATAAACAGGCTCCACTCCTGGTCAATGACGGCCCTCTGGTACTCCTGGCTGTTTAGCCAGGAAAAGAGCGGCAACCAATTACCTGTCTCAAGCGCCTCTGTCTTTAGCCTTTGTGGCTTGTTGATATAGTCGCTTTTGGCCAGAGCGGCGGCATGAGGCGACTGATTGTAAGACTCAAGCAGCCGCGCTTCGATGGGGCGGTAGAGATCTTTATCCAGATGATCATCTATCGGATAAATGCGCTTGAGCTTCAGTGCCATGGCCAGGTTGTTGCCAAGGGTGTTTTTCTCGTTATTGCTCGCGGCAAGTTGCTCCAGATAGTGCTGCAACTCGGTGGAAATCGTTGGGCTCGCCGCGGTTTTGTCCAAATAATGCCAGTGCAGCAGGGCTATCTCTTTGTGATAGGCGGCAACGGCCAACTTGATGAGCCTTGCTCGCTGCACAGGTTCAAGGCTTGTCTCGTCCAATAAGGGCTCCAGACTCTCAAGCGCCTTTTGCGCCGAGAGCCGCAACTCCTGCTGCTCCTTTATCGCCAGCGCCAGAAATCTTTGTCCCACAAAATGATCCAACACAGTTTGATACTCGCCAGAGCCGTTGATCATGGTGGCGATATCCTGTGGCCGCAGTGACTCTACCGCTATGGCCGTAGGCTGGTAACGGGAGAGTGGCTCAAGGATCGAGGACAGAGAGCGGCTGTCCAATTGCTGTTTGATATTGCTCAGGTGCAGGCTGCCAAGCACCATCACCTGGGTTTGCAGCTTACTCTTGACACTGAGTTGTTGCAGTGCACTCTTTGTACTCTCTGCGCTTAAAGCGGCAGCTTCTGTGGCGGTTGCATGAACTTGGGCAATACTCGATGTCGCCAGGCAGGCAAGAAGAAGCAGTACTTTGGTGGCCAAATTGAGTCTCCAAATTATGATTATTTTTTTACCCTATACCCGTGTTGGATACGAGCGGCGCCGGACTAAGGGGCTTTGCAACATCGGCTGGGCAGTATTTTGGGGTTTCACTAAGGGGGAGAGAGCCCGACTTTCCCTGTCGCATGCAACTGCCTGAAGTAACAGGCGGAGAATTGAGCCTTAGTCGTGAGCATCCAAGCACTAAAACATAAAAGCGTTAGCCGCTCTTGACTGGCGTCAGATTCGCGTCAAGCCATCCATTGCCAATGCCGTTTCAGGTTAATGGATAGCCACAGTGTATACAAGAGGGGAATACAAGAGTGTATAGACCGGGAAATTGGTAAACACTTTGTTCGGGGACATGGCTTACAGGCCAGCCTGCTGTGTTGTGCTTCTTGCAAAGGACTCGGGCCATTTGCTGCGAACCACGCCTTGCATTCAGGCCTGTAAGTCGACGCAGAGCACACATGGGACTTGTTCGCATCTTCCTTAGGTAGTGCATTTATTTTCTAAGCGCAGGTGGAACTTTGACCTTCCGGAGCATGGTTAGTAACGCATTGCGTTGGCTACGAACGAGAGGCATGAACGCCGAACTGGCTCATACCCAGGGAAGTGTATGGCCGAGGCAGAGCCTTGAGGGATAATGAGCCAGCTCACCCTCCTTGGTTCGTGCTCGAAAGCACCTTGCTCTAGCTACGCAACTAGCTACGCAACTAGCTATGCAACTAGCTACGCAACTAGCTATGCAACTCGCGCCATGTCACAGATGTGCCTGTGCGAAAATTTGCGGCATGTAATAGGAAAATCCACCGCCGTAAGCCCTGCAAGTGTTGGTGGGGAGAATTGTCCCTGTTGACTGAATACAAAAACACCCGCAACGGCGGGTGTTTGGGATATCACTTCTCTGTGGGAGCCACCGGTCTGATTTACAGTGCCATCTCTGGCACATGTTCCGGGACGATAAGCTTGCCGGCGGTTTTGGCAACTATCTCCTCGACACTCACACCAGGTGCCCGCTCCAGCAGGTGGAAGGCGCCGTCCTTGATTTCGATAAAGGCCAGGTCTGTCAGTACTCGCTTGATGCAGCCGTAACCTGTGAGCGGCAACTCGCATTTGCTCAGTAGTTTGGAGTTGCCATGTTTGTCGGCGTGCATCATGGTGACTATGATATTGTCGGCGCCGGCCACCAAGTCCATGGCGCCGCCCATGCCTTTAACCAGCTTGCCGGGGATCATCCATGAGGCGATAGAGCCTTCGACATCCACCTCGAACGCGCCCAGTACCGTGAGATCCACATGTCCGCCACGGATCATGGCGAAGCTCTCGGCGCTTGAGAAGAAAGACGCGCCCTTGACGGCGGTAACGGTTTGCTTGCCGGCGTTGATCAGATCCGGATCTATAGTGTCTTCGGTGGGGAATTCACCCATGCCCAAGAGGCCGTTTTCCGATTGCAGCATCACCTGCATGCCCTCGGGGATATAGTTGGCCACCAGAGTCGGGATACCTATCCCCAGGTTGACGTAGTAACCGTCTTTGAGTTCCTTGGCGACGCGTTGGGCCAGTTGTTCTCTTGAAAGTGCCATTTTGCTCTCCTGCCCTTATGCCTGTTTGACTGTGCGCTGTTCGATACGCTTTTCGAACACACCCTTGATGACGCGATCCACATAGATGCCCGGGGTGTGGATATGATCCGGGTCCAGCTCACCCGGCTCGACTATCTCTTCCACTTCCACCACTGTTATCTTGCCGGCGGTGGCCATCATGGGGTTGAAGTTGGCGGCTGTCTTGCGAAATACCAGGTTACCCATGGTATCGGCCTTCCAGGCGCGGATCAGCGCGAAGTCGGCGGTCAGTGCCTCTTCCAGCACATAGTGGCGGCCATTGATTTCGCGGGTCTCTTTGCCATCGGCCACCGGGGTGCCGTAGCCAGTGGCGGTAAAGAAGGCGGGGATCCCGGCGCCGCCGGCGCGGATCTTCTCCGCCAGTGTGCCTTGCGGAGTAAGGATTACATTGAGCTCGCCGCTGAGCATCTGCCGCTCAAAGGTGGCGTTTTCACCCACATAGGAGGCGATCATTGTGCTTATCTGCTTATGTTGCAGCAGCAGCCCCAGTCCGAAGTCGTCCACCCCGGCGTTGTTGGAGATGGCGGTCAGGCCGCTGACGCCCAGCTTGACCATCTGATTGATAAGGCCTTCGGGAATGCCGCAAAGGCCAAAACCGCCCACCATGACTGTCATATCATTGGTGAGACCTGCGAGCGCTTCGTCGTAGCTGCCGACGACTTTATTGAGTCCTGCCATAGTGATGTCCTTGCTGTTTATTATCTGTCGTAATACTGCTTATCTGTTGTGCCACCTGGAAGCCTTAAGCTCCCAGGGCTCTGGCCACTTTTGAACTGGTTTTCCGGCCAAGCTGCTGGCTTATCTGCCGTCCGGCCTGGGCCAGTTTGTTGAGATCTATGCCTGTGTCTATACCCATACCATGCAGCATGTAGACAAGATCTTCACTGGCCAGATTACCGGATGCGCCTTTGGCATAGGGGCAGCCACCGAGTCCGGCGACCGAGGTATCTATTACACTGACGCCGGTTTCCAGGCAGGCGAGAATGTTGGCCAGCGCCTGACCGTAGGTATCATGGAAGTGTAGCGCCAAGCGCTCTACCGGTACGCGCTCGGCCACGGTTTCCACCATTTTGCGGGCCTTGAGCGGTGTACCTACGCCTATGGTGTCGCCGAGAGATATTTCATAGCAGCCCAATTGATGCAGAATGTCGGCGACCCGAGCCACTTCTGTCGGGGCGATTTCACCATCATAGGGGCAACCCAGTACGCAGGAAACATAGCCACGAACCCGAATGCCTTGCTCCTTGGCCCGGCTCAGCAGGGGCTCGAAGCGGGCGATGGACTCTTCGATGGAGCAGTTGATGTTCTTCTGGCTGAAGCCTTCGGAGGCGGCGGCAAATACCGCCACTTCATCGGCACCGGCATCCAGCGCCAACTCCAGGCCCTTGAGATTGGGAGTCAGGGCGCTGTAGCAGACGCCGGCGCGGCGTGAAATGCCGCGTAGCACCTCGCCCGAGTCTGCCATTTGCGGCACCCACTTGGGTGACACAAAGCTGGCGGCTTCGATGCGCTTCACCCCGGCATCGGCCAAGGCTTCAATCAGGGCTATCTTGGCCTGAGTGCTGACCGAGGTTTCATTTTGCAGGCCGTCTCTTGGGCCCACTTCAAACAGGCTTACCTTGGGAGGCAGCATTTTTAAGCCTCCTTGAGTTGTTCGCTGAGCTCCAGCAACTGGGCGCCATCGCTGACCAGTTCGCCGGGCTGGAAGAAAAACTCACTCACAGTGCCATCGAAAGGCGCGGCTATGGTGTATTCCATCTTCATCGCTTCCATCACCATCAGCCCTTGGCCGGCCTTAACGCTGTCGCCCACAGCCACCAGATGGGTGACTATGGTGCCGTTCATCGGCGCCTTGAGCAGATCGGCGTGGTTGGCCTGTTCCTCTTCCAGCTCATTCTGAATGGCGCGGAAATGGCAGGCGCTAAGCTCGCCGGAGCGGCCAAGCAGGGTAAAGTCCATGCCCTGGCGGCTGATTCGCTGGCTGCTGATATGCCCATCGACCACACAGCGAAGCGTGTCTCCACCGGCCTCATCTGTGCTCAACTCGCCTTCGATAACCAGAGTTTGACCATCCAGTGTCAGTTGCCAGCTATCGGCCTTGGCCAGCTCAGTCAGCTGCAGGTGATGAATATGGTGTTCATCGTCCATCAGGGCAATATCGTGGCGCTTGGCGCTGTTGAGTCTAAAGCCACTGGCGCTGCCCCAGGGCGAGGAAGGGTCCTGACTGTTTGCCTGTTTGGCCTGGGAGTCGCGTTTGCGCCACAGCATTTCATACAGTGCGGCTTTGGCCAGCAGCGGCAAGGGCGGGGCGCTGTCTTTCGCTTGAGGCAGCAGCTGTGCTTGATAGCGCTCAATAAAATCTGTGCTGAAGTCGGCGCCGGCAAAGGCCGGGTGAGCGGCGATTTTACCTAGGAAACCGATATTGTGTTTCAGGCCGGTGAGCTGGAAGTCATCCAGAGCCCTTTGCAGGCGCTGCAGCGCTCTTGGGCGTGACTCATCCCAAACAATCAGCTTGGCTATCATGGGATCGTAGAAGTTGGAGATTTCATCGCCTTCACGGACCCCTGAGTCGATACGCACATGGCGCGATGGTTTGGGCTCGCGCAGGAAGTTGAGCTTGCCGCTGGCAGGCAGGAAGTCGTTATCCGGATCTTCGGCATAAATTCGCACTTCAAAGGCATGGCCATTAATGGCAACTTGCTCCTGAGTCAGGGGCAGAGGCTCTCCGGCGGCGACCAGCAGTTGCCAGTGCACCAGATCTGTCTCTGTCACCAGCTCGGTAACAGGATGCTCTACCTGCAAACGGGTATTCATCTCCATAAAGAAGAAGCTGCCGTCTTCCTCTGTGGCATGGGTGTCCAGCAAAAACTCGACCGTGCCTGCACCCACATAGTCGATTGCGCGGGCGGCCGCCACGGCGGCTTCACCCATGCGGCGACGCAGGGCGTCGCTGAGGCCGGGAGCCGGCGCTTCTTCCACCACTTTCTGGTGGCGGCGCTGAATCGAGCAGTCCCTGTCTGACAGATAGATGGCATTGCCCTGGGTGTCGGCAAATATCTGCACTTCCACATGGCGCGGCTGCTCCAGGTAACGCTCCATCAACAGCTTGTCATTGCCAAAACTGGAGGCGGCTTCACGGCGGGCCGAGTCGATGGCCGACTTGACTTCCGTCAGGCTGCGGACAATCCGCATTCCCTTGCCACCACCACCGAAGGCGGCCTTGATCAGCAGCGGGAAACCGATTTTTTCGGCTTCACTGAGCAGCAGCTCATCGCTCTGGTCATCACCGTGATAGCCGGGCACCAGCGGCACTCCGGCGCGGCCCATGATGAGTTTGGCCGCGCTCTTGCTGCCCATGGCTTCTATGGAATCGGCCTTGGGACCGATAAAGGCAATATTGGCCCGTTCGCAGGCAGCGGCAAAACCGGCGTTTTCCGACAGAAAACCATAACCCGGGTGGATCGCCTCGGCGCCACAGGCCTTGGCGATATCGATAATGGCATCGCCCTTGAGGTAGGAGTCGGCTGGCGCCGAGCCCCCCAGATAAAAGGCTTCATCGGCCATGGCCACGTGGGCGGCATGGCGATCGGCATCCGAGAACAGTGCGACAGTGCGCACACCCAATGACCTGGCGGTACGTATGATGCGACAGGCAATTTCGCCGCGGTTGGCAATCAGAATCTTGTTGAACATCTTACATCCTTCCTTAGTCACGGCGCTCTGGCGGGTTCGAGCTATTGCCTGGATTGCAACTGGAGTTGCTGCCCGTATTGTTACTTGTGCCTTGCCAGTTCGGCGGGCGTTTTTCGAAAAAGGCGTTCAGCCCTTCCTGGCCTTCAGCAGACACCCGGATCCGGGCGATGGCCTCGCCGGTGAGCGCCAGCGTCTGTTCATCTATCAGTCCGTGGCGGATATCGCTTATCAGCTGTTTGCACCAGTTGAGCGCCTGCGGACTGTTGCCCAGCAGCGACTCGATAAGGGGCGCGGCGGCGGCATCAAGATCGTCTGCTACCTGATGCACCAGTTGCAAAGTCATGGCGGCTTCGGCATCGAAACGCTCTGCGGTCAACATATAGCGTCTCGCCTGACGCTCGCCCATGGCGCGGCGCACATAGGGGCTGATAACCGCCGGGATCAGGCCAAGCTTCACCTCGGACAGGCAAAAGCTGGCCTTGGGGGTCGCAATGGCTATATCGCAGCAACACACCAGCCCTAGCGCCCCGCCAAAGGCCGCGCCTTGCACCAGTGCCAATGACGGTTTGGGGAATTGATCCAGAGTGGCCATCAACCGGGCCAACTCGGCGGCGTCTTTGAGGTTGTCGTCAAAGTCCATCGCCGCCTGTTTGCGCATCCAGTTCAGGTCGGCGCCGGCGCTGAAATGTTTGCCGTTGGCTTTCAGCAGCAGCACCCGGCAGGCGGGATCCCGGGCCAGGGACTCCAGCGCATGAATGAGCTCGGCAATCATCACCTCATCGAAGGCGTTGGCCAGCTGAGGGCGATTCATCACCAGGGATGAAACGCCGCGGGAGTCGGTGGTTAAGGTCAGATATTGATAATCCATTCCGGCCTCCATTACATGCGGAACACGCCGAAACGTGTGTCCTCAATGGGCGCATTCAGCGCCGCCGACAATGCCAGGCCGACCACATCCCGGGTCTGGGCCGGGTCGATAATGCCGTCGTCCCACAAACGGGCGCTGGCATGGTAGGGGTGCCCCTCTTTATCGTATTGGGCTATCACCGGAGCCTTGAAGGCGGCTTCTTCCTCGGCGCTCATGGTCTGCCCCTTGCGGGCCAGGCCGTCTTTACGCACTGTGGCCAGCACTCCGGCGGCTTGTTCGCCCCCCATGACTGAGATGCGGGCGTTGGGCCACATCCACATCATGGTGGGTTCAAAGGCGCGACCGCACATGCCGTAGTTACCGGCGCCGTAGGAACCGCCGATGATCACGGTAAACTTGGGCACAGTGGCGCAGGATACAGCGGTCACCATCTTGGCGCCGTGTTTGGCTATGCCTTCATGCTCATATTTCTTGCCGACCATAAAGCCGGTGATGTTTTGCAAAAACAGCAGCGGGATCTTGCGCTGGCAGCAAAGCTCGATGAAGTGCGCGCCTTTTTGCGCCGACTCGGAAAACAGAATGCCGTTGTTGGCCACTATGCCTACCGGGTAGCCATGAATACGGGCAAAACCGCACACCAGAGTGGCACCGTAACCGGCCTTGAACTCGTCGAAGTCCGAGTCATCGACGATGCGGGCAATCACTTCTTTGACATCGAAGGGCTTTTTCAAGTCGGTGCCGACTATGCCATAGAGCTCATGAATATCGTACTTGGGTGGCTTTACCTGGCTCAGAGTCTGGGCAATCTGCTTTTGGTGATTGAGGCGGGAGACGGCATTGCGGGCCAACTCCAGCGCGTGGTCGTCGTTTTGCGCCAGATGATCGGCCACACCGCTTATCTTGGTGTGTACCTCGGCGCCGCCGAGTTCTTCGGCACTGACCTCTTCACCTGTGGCGGCTTTCACCAGCGGTGGGCCGGCCAAAAAGATGGTGCCCTGTTCACGGACAATAATCGATTCATCCGCCATCGCCGGCACATAGGCGCCACCTGCGGTACACAGGCCCATGACCACGGCGATTTGCGGGATCCCTTTGGAGGACATGCGGGCCTGATTGAAGAAGATACGGCCGAAGTGATCCCTGTCCGGAAACACTTCATCCTGGCGCGGCAGGTTGGCACCGCCCGAGTCCACCAGATAGATGCAGGGCAGGTGACAGCGCTCGGCTATCTCCTGAGCCCGCAGGTGTTTTTTCACCGTCAGCGGGTAGTAAGTGCCGCCTTTGACCGTGGCGTCGTTGGCGATAATCATGCACTCGACTCCGCTGACCCGGCCGATCCCGGCTATGATGCCGGCGGCGGGCACTTCTTCGTCATAGACTTCGAAGGCGGCAAACTGGCTCAGTTCCAGAAATGGCGAGCCGGGATCCAGAAGTTTCTCTACCCGGGTGCGCGGCGCCAGTTTACCGCGAGACAGATGGCGCTCCATGGCCACAGGGCCACCGCCTTCGACTATCTTGTTGAGCTTTTGTTGGACATCGGCCACCAGGTGGGACATGGCGGCTTGTTTTTCCCTGAATTCATCGCTGCGGGCGTTGATTCTACTGCTGATTTGAGGCACGGCTTGTCATCCTTTTCGACTGAATGGGGGAGCGTGAAGGGCCGCTTGCTTGAACGGCCCCGGCATTCGCCATTACTTGGTTTCGTTGAACAGCTCGCGGCCGATGAGCATGCGGCGGATTTCCGAAGTACCGGCGCCGATTTCATAGAGCTTGGCATCGCGCAGCAGGCGACCGGTGGCGTATTCATTGATATAGCCGTTGCCGCCCAGCAACTGAATGGCGTCCAGTGCCATCTTGGTGGCGAGCTCGGCGCTGTAGAGAATGGCACCGGCGGCATCTTTACGTGTGGTTTCGCCGCGATCGCAGGACTTGGCGACGTTATAGATATAGGATTTGGCGGCATTCATGCCTGTATACATGTCGGCCAGTTTGCCCTGCACCAGTTGGAATTCGCCGATGGATTTGCCGAACTGCACCCGCTCGTGCATATAGGGCATCACTATGTCCATGCAGGCGGTCATTATCCCAAGGGGGCCGCCGCTGAGCACCACCCGCTCGTAGTCGAGGCCGCTCATCAGTACCTTTACACCCTGGTTGAGGCCGCCGAGAATATTTTCTTCCGGGACTTCGCAGTCTTCGAATACCAGTTCACAGGTGTTGGAGCCGCGCATTCCCAGCTTGTCGAGCTTCTGTGCCTGGGAGAAGCCTTTGAAGCCGCGCTCGACGATAAAGGCAGTAATCCCGTGCGGGCCCTTGTCCAAGTCGGTTTTGGCGTAAATCACATAGGTGTGGGCATCCGGGCCATTGGTGATCCACATCTTGTTGCCGTTGAGAATGTAACGGTCGCCTTCCTTGCGGGCATGCAGCTTCATGGAAACCACGTCCGAACCTGCGTTGGGTTCACTCATCGCCAGTGCGCCTATATGCTCGCCGCTGACCAGCTTGGGCAGGTATTTTTCCTTCTGGGCCTGATTGCCGTTGCGGTTGATCTGGTTAACGCACAGGTTGGAGTGGGCGCCGTAGGATAAACCTATAGACGCCGAAGCACGGGAGATCTCTTCCATGGCGACGACGTGCGCCAGATAACCCATGTTGGCACCGCCGAACTCTTCTGGGACTGTTATCCCAAGCAGCCCCATGTCGCCGAACTGAGGCCAAAGCTCGTTGGGGAAGGCGTTGTCCTGATCCACCTTGGCGGCAATGGGGGCGATTTCATTGGCGGCGAAACCGTTGACTGCATCCCGCAGCATATCGATTTCTTCACCGAGTCCAAAGTTGAGGCTTGAGTAGAGAGAGTTCATTGGCTTGATGTCCTGTAAGTTAATATTTTTATTTTATTATTATGGTGTTTGGTCAATGGCTCAGGCTTTTTCCTGCTCCATGTCATCCAGCGCCTGACGGCACTGAAGTTCGGCAGAATTGAGTTCCATCAACACCACCTTGATATCGTCCATCTGCTGTTGCAGTGAGGTTTTTTTCTCTTCGATCAGGGCCAACATGGTATTGAGCTGTGCATGGCTGCTCTTGTCGGCATCGTAGAGTTCAAACAGTCGGCGGGTTTCCGCCAGGGAAAAGCCCAGACGCTTGCCGCGCAGGATCAGTTTCAGTCTGACTCTGTCCTTGAGACTGTAGATACGGGTCTGACCACGACGCCTGGGTTTGAGCAACCCTTGATCTTCATAGAAGCGGATGCTGCGGGTGGTGATATCAAATTCCTTTGACAGATCACTGATGGAGTAAGTGGTTTGTGGATTGTGGTTTGCGCTCATCGATAACACCATAAAATGGAACTTGTTTGGCAAGATATATGAAGTTTACGTAAAGGTAAAGTTTGTTGTGGCATTTTGCGAACTGTGAGGTGTCAATCCCTGCTGCCATCGGCCTTTGCCCGTATTGAAACACTCGTTTCAGTTGGCTGTTCATTTATCTCACAGCAGCAGATAGCAATGCATGCTGCCCTTCGCTATGCCTATGTTTGCATTCCAATCGTTTTGAAGGCCGGAGCGGATAAACAGCAAAATGCCCTGAGGCCAAAAGGCGCAGTTAGAGCAGGGTTTTAGGCTAACGTCTAATTGGGGACAGGGCCAAAAAAGACTATTAATTGTCCCAGGAAGGAAGGGAACGCAGTGCCGTCGCAGAACGGCGTCCTTTGGGAGGACAGATAATGATAGATCCGGGTTTAGCCCTGCATAAGGCGTCACTCGAGGACAAGACACAGTTTTGGGGCGAGTGTGCCCGTGCCATAGATTGGCAACAGCCCTGGGAGCAGGTGCTGGATGAGAGTGAGGCGCCATTTTACCGCTGGTTTCGCGGTGGCATGCTCAACACCTGCTACAACGCGGTGGATAGGCATGTGGCCGCAGGGCGTGGCGAACAGATCGCCATTCAATATGTCAGCCCGGTAACAGATACCGAGTATGGCATCAGCTATAACGAATTGCAGCAGCAGGTGAGCCGCCTGGCGGGCTGGATGCAATCTGTCGGTATCAATAAGGGCGATAGAGTCGTTATCTATATGCCCATGGTGCCGGAAACCGTGTTTGCCATGCTGGCCTGTGCCCGAATAGGCGCGATACATTCAGTGGTGTTCGGCGGCTTTGCCGCCAATGAGTTGGCAACCCGGATCAACGATGCCAAACCCAGACTGGTGTTGTCTGCCTCCTGCGGTATAGAACCCTCAGGCGTTGTGCCTTATAAGCCATTGCTGGACAAGGCGCTGGAACTGTCCGAGCACAAGGTGGAAAATTGCCTTATTCTCGGCCGCAGTCAGTATCAGGCCGAGTTACAACCCGGGCGGGATCATGACTGGCAGAATGCCATCTGTCAGGCGAGCCCGGCCGATTGTGTGGCGGTCGAAGCCACTCATCCCCTGTATATTCTCTACACCTCCGGCACCACAGGGCAGCCAAAAGGTGTGGTGCGCGACAATGGCGGCCACGCCGTGGCTCTGGCCTGGTCGATGAAGGCTATTTACGACATAGACGCAGGCGATGTCTTCTGGGCAGCCTCGGATGTGGGGTGGGTAGTGGGTCACTCCTATATTGTCTACGCACCGCTGCTGGTAGGCGCCACCACCTTGCTGTTTGAAGGCAAACCTGTGGGCACCCCGGATCCCGGCACTTTCTGGCGCACCATATCCAAGTACAAGGTCAAGAGTTTCTTCACCGCACCGACTGCGATTCGTGCCATCAAACGTGAGGACCCGGAGGCAAGCTATGTAGCTCAAAGCGATCTCTCTTGCCTGAAAAATGTGTTTCTGGCCGGCGAACGTTGTGATCCGGATACCCTCAACTGGGCGGCCGAGAAGTTGGCCAAGCCAGTAATAGATCACTGGTGGCAAACCGAAACAGGATGGGCGATTGCCGCCAACCTGATGGGGGTTGCCCCTATTCAGGTCAAAGCCGGGTCACCGGCCAGAGCCGTGCCCGGTTATCAGGTGGAAGTATTGGACGAAATGGGTGAGCAGGTGGCTCCCGGGCAGTCGGGCAATGTGGTGATCAAATTGCCTCTGCCGCCTGGAACCCTGACCACGCTGTGGCAAAACGATAAGCGCTACCATGACAGCTATCTGGCCATGTATCCCGGCTATTATCTCACCGGAGATGCCGGCTATATGGATGAAGAGGGCTATCTTTACATCATGAGTCGCATCGATGACATCATTAATGTGGCCGGTCACAGATTATCGACCGGACGTTTTGAAGAGGTGCTTTGTCAGCATCCGGCAGTGGCTGAAGCAGCGGTTATCGGTGTGGAAGATAAGCTCAAGGGCCAGGTGCCGCTGGGGTTGGTGGTGCTCAAGATGGGTAATACCCTGAGCGAAGAGCAGCTACACAAGGAGCTGGTGGCTCTGGTGCGCCAGGAAATAGGCCCGGTGGCGGCATTCCGTTTGGTGAGCGCCGTGCCCAAGTTGCCCAAGACCCGCTCCGGCAAGATACTGCGTGGCACCATGCGTAAAATTGCCGACAACCAGGAGTTCAAGGCGCCGGCAACCATAGAGGATCCCGCTACTCTGGATCTGGTACGCACCGCGCTGACCCGCATGGGCTATGCCGATTCTCTGGTGAAAGAGCACGCCTGAGGTTGACTTTCTCCTTTTGCGCCTGCCGTCGGCAGGCGTTTTTTTAGCTGTTTTTCATGTTGCAAAGGCGCGCCTCTTACACTTTGCCCTTTGAGTCGGCCTTTGCTAAGATGCCGCTGCTCCGTTAGGGGCAAAGTAGTTACATTCAAGCTTTACATTCAGGCTTGCAACTTAAGCTCACTATGTAGCCTTATCATTCCGGCCGCAGGGACGACCCTGCAAGCGCCTTATCTATTACCGGGGACGACCCCTTTTTAAAAAGGGAAGGGTCCATGAACTGGATACTCTTAATCCTCGCTGGTTTGTTCGAAATCGGTTGGGCCATAGGCCTTAAATATACCCAGGGCTTTACCAAGTTAACTCCGAGTCTGTTGACCTTGGGCGCCATGGCCATCAGTGTCGGTTTGCTTGGGCTGGCGACCAAGTCATTGCCAATAGGCACGGCTTACGGTGTTTGGGTTGGCATAGGTGCCATGGGCACGGCATTGGTGGGTATCTGGCTGTTCGGCGAGAGCGCCAGCCTGATGAAAATCGGCAGTTTACTGTTGATTTTTATTGGTGTCTTGGGGCTGAAACTGGCCAGCTGAACCCGGAGGTTTGCCTGTTAATCGTGTTTTTCAAACAAGGTTATCGCCAAGGGTGACTGGTAATTAACTTTCGTTAATCAGTATAATTAATCCACTCAAGGCCGGCTGTTTGCTCACAAAATGGCCGGCTCATCTGCTACCCGTGGAATTAACAACAATGCAAACCCACAAGCATCTTTCTGACATCGGGGTCATAGGCCTGGGTGTTATGGGCAAGAATCTCGCTCTCAATATCATAGATAACGGCTATCGGGTCGCGGCGTTCGATCTGGACAGTCGCAAAGTGACAGCTGCCGAAAACCAGGCCAAGGTGGAAGTGACCGAGAGGGAACAATTGCTGTTTGGCTGTAATAATCTTACTGATTTGATGGCAAATTTAGCAACACCGCGCATCCTGCTGTTGTCCATTCCGGCCGGTACGGCAGTCGATGCCGTATGCCAATCCCTGCTCGATGCCGGGATTGAGCGCGAGGATATAGTCATAGACACGGGCAATAGCCTGTGGACAGACACCATAGCGCGGGAGCAGCGCTATCGCGATCAGTTTATCTTCTTCAGCTCAGCCGTATCCGGCGGTGAGGTGGGGGCCAGATTCGGGCCCTCGCTGATGCCAAGCGGTGATATCGAGGCCTGGGAGCGGGTTGCTCCCATTTGGCGGGCGATAGCTGCCAAGGTGGATGGTGACACCGGATTGCCGCTGGAACGATTTGAGCCCGGCAACCCGGTTACCCAAGGGGAGCCCTGCACGGCTTACATAGGCCCGGCCGGTAGCGGTCACTATGTGAAGATGGTGCACAACGGCATTGAATATGCCGACATGCAGTTGATTTGCGAGGCTTATCATTTGCTAAGCCAAGTGCTGGGCCTTGATGCCTACGCCATTGCCCAGGTGTTCGAGCGCTGGAATACAGGTGTGCTCTCCAGTTATCTGATGGAAATCAGCGCCGAGGTCTTGCGGCAACAGGACCCATTGAGCGACAAGCCTCTGGTTGAGATGATCCTCGATAAGGCGGGGCAGAAGGGCACTGGCCTGTGGACGGCAGTCAGCAGCCTGCAGATAGGTTGCCCGGCGCCCACTATCGCAGAAGCGGTTTATGCCCGCGCCATCAGTACTCAAAAGGTTCTGCGCCAGAGTTTGGCCAGCAAGTTGGCTGCTCCCGAAGCGCGAGACACTCAATCGGCGGCCTCGGACGAGCAACAAAGCTTTATTGATGGCCTGGAGAGTGCACTCTATTGCGCCAAGGTGAGCTGTTATGCCCAGGGGTTCCAGTTGATGGCGATGCAGGCTCAGGAGCAGGGATGGCGGCTGGATTTTGCCGCCATCGCCAGGATTTGGCGCGCCGGCTGTATTATTCGCGCCAGATTCCTGCAATCCATAGCCGCAGCCTACGACAGCGAGCCGGAATTAGCCAATTTGCTGTTGGCCGATGGCTTTGCTTCAACGCTTTCGGCGCGCCAGCAGGCATGGCGGCAAACGGTTGCCAAGGCGGTGCTTGCAGGTGTGCCTGTGCCCTGCATCTCATCGGCGCTTTCTTACTACGACAGTTATCGCAGTGAGACGCTGCCGGCCAATCTGTTGCAGGGACAACGGGACTTTTTCGGAGCGCATAGTTTTGAGCGCATAGACCAAGCTGCCAACGAGCGTTATCACCTGGATTGGAGTGACCCCAAGCGGCCGCTGATTAAGCTGGATTGAGGGAAAACCGGGTCGGCAGAACATAATCGCCGAACAACCAAAAGGCTTCCAACTGCATGGCAGTGGAAGCCTTTGCTATTGCTATCCCTTTGTTATTGCTTCCCTGGGTTAAATGGTAAATACCAAGCCTAAGCTGAACAGGGCACTGAACATCATGGTCAGTTTGGCTGTGCGTCCCAGCAGGGGATTCAGCGCCGCGCCCGATACTTGCGTGAAATCGCTGGACAGCCTGCGGGCCATCAGCAGCGCGAGGCCGGTCAGCAGCACAGGCAGCCCAGGCAGTAAGCCCAGCAGAAAGCCTGCGATAATCAGGCCGAAGGGTAAGTAAACCAACGCCTGATACAGCACCTTGGACTGGGCCTCACCTATGCGTACCGCCAAAGTGCGCTTGCCGGCTTTCTCGTCGGTATAGATATCGCGGGTGTTGTTAACCAGGCAGATGGCGGCATTGAGCAGGCCCACGGCGCTACCCAAAATCCAGGCTGCGGTGCTGGTATCACCGGCCTGCAGATAGTAGCTGCCGACAACGGCTACCAAGCCAAAAAAGATAAAGGCCGCCACTTCGCCAAGGCCGTGTGAGGCCAGCGGGTATGGGCCGCCGCTGTAACCCAGGGCGCCCATAATGGAAGCCGCCGCCAGAATGGCAATCGGCCAGCCTCCGTGCCAAATGAGGAAAGACCCCACTACCAATGCCAGCAAGAGGCAAAAAATCATCGCGTTGCGTACTTTCTGCGGATCGAGCAAGCCACTCTGGGTGACCCTTATCGGCCCCAGTCGCTCCTCGGTATCTATACCGTTTTTAAAATCAAAATAGTCATTGGCCAGATTAACTGCAATCTGCAGCAACAGGGCACAGACCATGGACGCCACTGCAATGGCCCAACTGAAGCTCTCCAGTTGCAGAGCCAGTATGTTGCCTATCAGCAAGGGTCCTATCGCCGCAGGCAAGGTGCGCGGCCGTGAGGCTAAAATCCAGGGGTTCATCTTGTCCTTTCTTCAGAGTTAAAGACGGAAAAACAAGCTAAGGATACCAATTTTCCACTTGAAAGTTAGCACAATCGGATAAATGCATTTAACAGAGTTTGAGTCAGCGCACATTTGTACCCGTGCGGATTAAAAAAATGCAGCCATAATCAAATTACCCTAGGGTTTTATGTGTTCTTATTGTTAAAGAATACCCGGTATTTCATGGGCTTAATGCTAATGCAGAGGTTAATATGATGGGGTTTGGGGGCAGGACAGCCCTTATCAGCGGTGCCGCCTCGGGCTTGGGGCGGGCTTTTGCCATAGGATTGGCACAAAGGGGCGCCAGCCTGGCGCTGCTGGATATCGACAGCTGTAAAGATACCTTGAATGCGCTTTCTGCTTTGGGGGCCGATGCCAAAGCCTGGCAATGTGATGTTGCCGACGAACAGCGGGTAGCCAAGGTGTTGCAGGAAGCCTGCGACCACTTTGGCACGATAGAGCTGCTGGTGGCCTGCGCCGGGATCCACCATCCCTGCTCATTTGAAAAGTTGACTGCCAAACAGTGGCGACGGCAGTTGCAGGTGGATCTCGATGGCAGTTTCTTCCTTTGTCACGGCCTCTGGTCGCGAATGAAGGCACAGGAGTATGGCCGGATCCTGCTGCTCGGCGGTGTCAGCGGTGTTTTCGGCGATCTATTCGAAAGTGCCTGGGCCAGTGCCAAGATGGCTTTGCTTGGATTAACCAATAGTCTCAGTCGTGAAGGCAGTATTCACAATATCCGCGTGAACAGCCTCTGCCCCATGGTCACTACACCCATGACGGAAAAACATCTGGCACTGCCGGTGCAACCCCTGTTTGGGGTGAATGCACCTTTGGCTGCCGGGTTGTTTCTGCTCAGTGAGCAGGCGCCTAATGGCCAGCATCTTTTGGCGGCGGCCGGCAGTATCAGCCGAGTGAGAATGGCTGAAACCGAGCCGGGTTATTTCCATGCCGGCGCCTGTACGCCTGAGCTTTTGGCCAGAGCATGGCCGGAGCTGAGTGTGGCCACTCCGCTGGGATTCAGCGACAGCGGAGAGGCACAAATCGTCAAATGGGCCAGGCAGGCCGCTGCCGAGCATGATATAGAGATAGAATAAAGGCTTCTGGTCACGAAGGGCGGTTCTGGGTTAATCTTTGCGGTATATGTCAGCCAGTTAACAGAATTTTATGAGCCAGGTTTTAGATGATCTCTTGTCACTGCTCGCGCTTGAACAGATAGAAATTGGACTTTATCGGGGCCAGAGCCAGGATCTGGGTTTTGGTCATGTGTTTGGCGGTCAGGTCATGGGCCAAGCCCTCAGCGCTGCCCGTCGCACTGTGCCGCAAGAGCGCCAGGTGCATTCACTGCATTCCTATTTTTTACGGGCAGGCGATGAAAAGTTGCCGATAGTCTACGAAGTCGAAAACATGCGTGATGGCGGCAGTTTCAGTGCCCGTCAGGTGAAGGCGATTCAGAAAGGGCGGCCGATTTTCTACATGACCTGTTCCTTCCAGGAGCCGGAGGAGGGTTTCAGCCACCAGGCAGAAATGCCGGAGGTTCCCGGCCCTGAAGGGATACTCAATCAGCAGGAATTGGCGATGACCATGAGGGACAAGGTGCCCGCCAGAATGCTGGAGAAGTTTATGGCCGATGCCCCCATCGAGATGCGCCTGGTCAATCCGCTCAACCCTGTGGCACCTGCGGCGACTGAACCTGTACGCCATGTTTGGCTGCGGGCCAATGGCGCCTTGCCGCCTGAGCATGAAATGCACGATTACCTGCTGGCGTACGCTTCGGATTTCAACTTTTTGGTGACGGCAGCTCAGCCTCATGGGGTGTCATTTCTGACCCCAGGGATGCGGATGGCCACCATAGATCATTCACTCTGGTTCCATCGTCCGGTCAATATGGGCGAGTGGTTGCTGTATGCCATAGAGAGCCCCAATGCCAGTGGTGGCCGGGGTTATGTGAGAGGGCAGTTCTTCAACCAACAGGGAGAACTAGTGGCTTCGGCCACTCAGGAAGGCCTGATACGTATGACTGCCAAATAAGGGAATGAAAGATGATTAAATATGTAAAAGGGCTGGTCGTTGCCGCCGGGATAGTCTTTCTCGGTGCCTGTGTTACGGTTGACCCCAAGGCACCGGTTATCGTCAACGGGGCGGCGGGCTACCTGGAAAGAGTGGCCTTGCCTCAAGGCTCAAGTATCACAATTGCCATCATAGATTTGGATACCCCAGGGGTAATCGTGGCGCAAAAGAGCTTTGATATTGCCAGGGCGCCGGTGCCGTTCAAATTCATTTTGCCGGCGGAAACCGTTGAGTCCAATGTCAACTATGGTGTGGTGGCCATGATCCAGTATCAGGGGCGAGTGATATTCCAGACCTATGACAGATACCCTGTGATCAACAATGACAAATTTACCACCGAAGTGCTGATGAAGGCGGTGCCTTTACCGCAATTGGATCAGCGTTAAGCGTTGCCGCAGGATATGAAAAGGCGCCACTTGGGCGCCTTTTTACTTGTTACACTCTGAAAATACTTATCTGTTTCTTCAAGGCGGCGGCCAGCTCGGTCAACTCTCTGGCGGAGTTGACGGTTTCTGTGGCGCGGATATCGCCTTCGCGGGCCAGATCTGTTATCTGGTGCAGATTACGGGTGACTTCATCGGCCACCGCGCTTTGCTGCTCTGTGGCACTGGCAATACTGCTGACAGATACCGCCAGATCGGCAATCCGCTGGGCAATGGCGGTCAACTGATTGTTGGCTTCCTCTCCCTGCTCGGCGGAGCGATTACCCAACTGATGACTCTGATCCATGCGTGTAGCCGTGTCCTTGACCTTGGCCTGCAGCGAGGTGATGGTCTGGCCGATTTCCGAAATCGATGCCTGAGTGCGGCTTGCCAGAGTGCGCACTTCATCGGCCACCACGGCAAAACCGCGCCCTTGTTCGCCGGCGCGGGCGGCTTCGATGGCGGCGTTCAGTGCCAGCAGGTTGGTTTGCTCGGCGATGCCATTGATAACTTCAGTGATGGTGTTGATGGCTTCACTCTCTTTGGCTACCCCTTCGACGGCGGTATGGCTCTCGCTTAACTGTCTGCTGAGGGTTTCCAGCCCTTGCACCACCTGGGTCAGTTGCTGGTGTCCGGCGCGGGAGGCTTCATCTACCTGCTGGCTCTGGTTGGCGCTTTCACCGGCGTGGTTGGCCACATCGCGTATCGAAGTGGACATCTCCTCAATGGCAGTCGCTATCTGATCGGTTTGAGCCATTAGCGCCTGGGCTTCATCGCCGTTGAGACGGGCAACTTCCTGGGCCTGTTCGGCCTGGTATTCCAGAGTTTGTACTGAGCCCTGCAATGCCTGGATCAGCTGTTTCAGTCCCTGGGTCATTTCGGTGACGCTGTTGCTTATCCGTACCACTTCGTTTTCGCTGCGGCTGTCTAGCTTGGGCAGATCATTGCTGAAGTCGCCTTTGCCCAGGTTTTCCATGTGGCGCTGCAAGGTTTGCAGTGGTCTGACAGTGCGTACCAGCACGACAGAGAGCAGGGCGGTGATCACCAGAATACCAATCACGGCAACCAGGGCGTTGATCAGTAAAAGAGTCTGGCTTTCCTCATTCAACTCGGCGGCTTTGACCTGACCAATAAGCTCCCAGTTCCAGCCGGGAATGGTAGCGCTGTAGGCAATCATCTCCACGCCTTTGCTGTTGTGATAGCCCTTGACCCCTTCACTGTTCATCAGCTCATCGAGTGGCAAGCCATCGAGCTCTGCCTCTGTCACGGTTTGTCCCTGAGCCAGGCTGGGATGAGCCACCACCACCTTGTCGGCGCGGCGCAGCAGCAGGTAGTTGCCGCTTTCTTCCAGGCGCAGCTGTTTGACCGACTGCTGCAACTGCACCAGAGAGTCACTGATGTCGAAGCCTATATAGAGAATACCTATCACTGACCCTTGAGCATCCTTGACTGGACGGTAAACCGTCATATAGTCGCGGCCGAACAACTTGGCATAGCCCTCATAGACCTGACCCTGAATAAGTTTTTGATAGCCCGGGTGTTTTGTTCCCAAATAAGTCCCCAGAGCGCGGCTGCCATCGGCCTTTTTCAGTGAGGTGGCAATACGTAGAAAGTCATCGCCGTCACGAACGAACACGGTGGCATTCCCGCCTGTGAGGTTGGCATATCTGTCGACTTTACTGCGGGAGGAGTTGAGCTGCTCCTTTTCATGCATCAATGCCGGGGTATCTATCCCCAGGACTCTGACAGTTTTGTTTTCCGGTTTATGGAATTGGCCTGGATACATGGCCCTGAATACATCGGCATTGCGACGGGCCAGGGACAACAGGCTCTCGTATTGCAATGCCAGCAGATCATCGACCCCATGGATCTGTTGCTCCATGGCGGTTATCGCTTTCTCTTTCAAGGTCGATGAGGCTGTCAGGTAGGAGATGCTACTCAGGATGCCAAACACCAAAATCGTCAGCACAAAAGCCAGTGTGCCGATCTGTTTGGCGATAGGCCAGTTGCGGTAATTCATTATCGTTATTCCTGTATGACCGGTTTGTTGAACTTTATCTCATTCACGTTAAACAAGTTTTGACCTGAATCTAACTATGGGCTCGCCCCTTTATTTTAGAGGAAGCTTGATTACAGCAGTACAGTTTGGGCAAGTTTTTAGTTCTTTATATTGTATACAAAATAAAGTATGTGATATAAAAGTTGCGGTTTTGTTACCGCTACAGGTTAAAACAAAAGTGGGGCAAGCCAGGGAGTAGAAGGATAAATAGAGCTAACTGATTGATTAATATTAGAGGAAGGGAGAACGAGTATGAGAATGCAGCCATTGGCTATCGCCATTTCCTGCCTGTTGGGGGCTTCGGCATCGGCTTGGGCCGAACAGAGCGCGGCGGAACAGGTGGAACGGATTGAAGTCACAGGGTCGAGGATTAAGCGTGTCGATATGGAAGGCGCGACCCCGATCACCACTATTACCGCCGATGAGCTGGCCAAGTCCGGGTTTGCCACGGTCGGCGATGCCTTGCGTTCCTCCAACCTCAACGCCTTCGGTTCCTGGGGCGGTGGTTCCAACAATGGTTGGGGTTCCCAGGCTACGGTACAACTCAAAGGGGCTTCGGCCTTCAATACGTTGACGCTGCTGGATGGCAAACGTATGGCCAAGTCCCCCGTGCTGGATGGAGGCGCGGCCAACATCAATACTATTCCGATGGCGGCGGTCGAGCGGATTGAGATACTGACAGACGGCGCCTCGGCGATTTACGGTACAGACGCCATTGCCGGTGTGGTCAATATTATTCTCAAGAAGGACTTCGAGGGTATCCAGCTGGACGGTCGTATGGACAGGCCCAGCAATGAAGGCGGTGAGTCCTCCAATCTGTCGTTCACCGGTGGACTCAATTCCGATAAGGGCCACCTGGTGTTCACCTTTGAACACTATGAGCAGAAACCCATCATGCAGTCGCAGCGCTGGTTTACCCAACCCTTTGTGGTACCGGGTGGCGATGCATCCGACTATCAGGATTGGGTCAATATTTCGCCCACCGGCAGGGTGCTGACCCAAGGGGCGGCAGGAAACTGGGTTTATTCGGCTCCCTTTGCCAACAGTGACAGAGACTGCGCCGATGTTTATGGTGACAAGTTTGTCGGTGTGCTGAACGACAGCGATTATCCCGGCGATACTCTGTGTGCCTATGACTATACCAAGGCCGCAGCCACTACAGTGGATCAGAGCCGCAACAATACCCTGTTGCACTATACCTATGAGCTGAGTGATTCACTGCAACTGACGGCCAGAGCCTATTGGGCCGCCAATGAAACCCGGGATATTTCGGCGCCGGTCCCGGCCTGGATCAGCATTCCCAATGGTTTACCCGTCTATACCACGGCCGAGGGGCTCGAGTTGGTTGAGCTGATGGCCGACCCTTCTGCCGGAATGAACTTTCGCTTCGATACCGCGGGTGACAGGGTCGCCGAGCATCATGACAACATCTTTGACTATCTGCTGGCGCTCAACGGCACTGCCGACTTTATCAGTTGGGATCTTGCATTCAACTACAATAAATACAGCAACTTCACTTGGGGGACTGGCTATCAACTCAAGGGCGCCAGCTCAGATCTTATCGGCCATTGGGACACAAACAGCAACAGCTTTGTCGGCTGGGACCCCAGAGACCCGAATTCCTCTATGCCCGGGGGCGCTACCGCCAACTATGATAAGCGCATGACGGCTACCTATCTGGATATCAATGGCGGCGCTTCCATGGATTTGTTCGAGCTGCCAGGTGGCTTCAGTGCCTTGTATATCGGCGCTTCCTATCGTGAAGAATCACTGGATTCCAAGGTGGATGCCTTGGCCGAGGCCGGCATGATAACCGGCGGCAACGGTGGCAGTGGCGGCGAGGGTGAGCGTGAAGTTTGGGCTACCTACTTCGAGCTTATGTTGCCACTGTTTGACTCGCTGGAGTTGAATCTGGCCGGGCGCTACGATGATTACTCGGATTTCGGCGGCACCTTCAACCCCCAGTTGTCGCTGCGTTATCGGCCGTTGGAGTCCTTGATGTTGAGGGCATCCTGGGGCACAGGATTCAGAGCGCCGACTCTGTCGGATCTCTATCAGGGCACCAGCGAAAGCTATGGCGATATTACCAACTACCTGAGTTGTTACGATAATCAGGAAGATATCGACTCTTGCAGCCGCACCGACAATGCACCGACCTTGACAGGCGGCAATCTGGAACTCGAAGCCGAAGAGTCTGAATCCTACAATCTGGGGCTGGTATGGGATATCAATGACAATTTCAATGTCTCGGTAGATTATTGGTCGCTGGAGATCACCAATATGATCGAAGAGTTGTCAGCCAGTGAAATCGTCCGCACCCAGGCAAGACTCTGGCAGGCGGCAGATGCCCAGGGGCAGCCCAGACCCGATGTCAGCGATATCTATCCTGGCACTGCGATTTCCCGCTTGGGTAATGGCCGTATCGATTATGTGCAGAGTCAGAAACTCAATCTCGGCCGCAGTGAGCGTGAGGGGCTGGATCTTAGCTTCAGTGGCACTCTGGAAACAGAGTTTGGTGACTGGAAGTTGGGCCTCGGCTGGTCACACTACTTCAAGTATACCTATACCTATGCCAGCGCCGGAGAACAGGTGCTGGGGGATGATGTCGCCGGGCGAGAGGGCACCCCGGAGGACAGATTGAATCTGACGCTGGACTGGAACTATGGCGACCATGCCGTCAGCTATTTCAGTAATTTTATCGGCAGCCAAACCAGCTGGGATGTTCTTGATGACAGTTGGGATCCGGCGACGGGGCAAACTATTGATGACGGCAAGCTCTATGAACTCGACAGTATCTGGTATCACAACCTCAGTTACACCTATACCTTGCCCTGGAACAACAGCTTGTCGCTGGGGGTAACCAACCTCACCGATGAGGACCTAGTGCTGGCCTACGACGGCAGCTATAACTCCAACCTGTACGATATCCGGGGTCGAACCTACTGGGCCGGCTTCCGTCAGGCGTTTTAACGCCGCTCCCTTGATCCTCGTTGGATCTTCAGGCACACCCGTTAGGGTGTGCCTTTTTTGATCAATATTGGTTCGCCATCGCCAAATCGCGGGAGCATTCGGGCCGAGGTTTCAGCCATAGAGAGTAGACCACAGGTACCCAAACCAGAGACAAAAGGGTGGTCAGTGCCGTGCCTCCGGCAATGGCTATGGCAAAGGGGGGCCAAAAACCGCCGCCACCCAGAATAAGTGGCAGAAAGCCGCCTACTGTAGTGATGGTGGTTGAACCTATATGACGACTGCAACTCATCACCCCGGCGAGAATGACTTCGGTGTCGCCGGCGCGTGCCATAGGCTCGGACTCGAGTTCTGCCAGGATCACTATGGCGGCATTGATAGCCAGGCCCATCAAGCCCAGCAGACCTATTATCACGGTAAAGCCAAAGGGATAACCCAGAGCCCAGACCGCCAGCAGCCCAAGCCCCGCCGATTGCAGGGCGCTGAGCAGAATGATTCCCGTCAGCCTGAAGGAGTTGAAAGAGAGTACCAGCACTGTCAGCAATGCGGCGATCACCAAGACGATATTGGAGAGCAGATTACCCACGGCTTCATCACGCTTGGCACTCTCACCGCCTATCTCTATTCGGTAGGAGGCGGGCAGTTTAAGCTCGGCCAGTTTGGGTTTGACTCGCTCCAGCACTTTTTGCGGCAGCACGCCAGAGGCGATATAGGCTTCGAGAATATTGACCCGCTGGCCATTATAGTGAGGAATGGCGCCGCGACTGGCATTGACATGGCTTTGACTCACGGCCGAAAGTGGAATCGACTCACCATTGGGCGACAGCAGACTTATCTGTGACAGCCTGGATTGCTGCTCGCCGACACCGGCACCCAGCTTGACTCTCACCGGCAGCGATTCGGTTTGCTCCAGCAGGCTGCCGCCTGTGATGCCTGTGGTGGACATCTGAATCTGCGAGGCGATTTCTCCCAGACTCAGGCCGGCCATCAAGCTGGCATCTTCATCGAGCTGCAGCCACACCTTGGGCGCCCCCGGGCTCAGGGTTGCCCGGGTATGGATCACATCCCGGGTTTCGGCCAACATTCGCCGCACCTCATCCCCAAGCTCGGCCAACCTATCGAGGTTGGGGCCATAAAGCCTCAACTCCACAGGGGCGTTGAAGGGAGGGCCCTGCTCCAGTTTACGCACCAGGATCTGCGCATCCGGATAGTCCTTATCCAGCCGCTGCTGCAACTCGGGGATTAAGCGGTTGGCGGTGCGAAAGTCGCGGGTCCTTACCATTGCCTGGGCGTATTGGCTGGCACCTTGCTGCTTTTGAGTCAGGTTGTAGTAGAAGGAGGGCACGTTCCCGCCTATGACCCAATTGACGCTTTCTATGCCGTCAGTACTGCGCAGCTCACTATCGAGCTGTTTGACCCTCTGCTCCGTTCTCGCCAGGCTGGCATGGGGCGAGAGGTAGAGCTCCAGCTGGAACATGTTTCTGTCCGATGGCGGGAAAAACTGCTCTGTCATCTGCCCGGAGGCCACAAAGCCTGTCAGCGGCAAGATACCAATCAGCAGCGCGGCAGTTTTCGGGTAATCAAGCGCCAGTTGCAGAGTCTGGCGATAGGCTCTGGCAAGCCTTGGCAGATTCACTCCGTGGTGGTACCAGCGGTTGTTGTCCCTGGCGCGGCTAAAGCGTCCGGCGAGACCGGCTATCAGGGTGTGGGAGATGAGGTAGGAGCCGAGCAGGGCAAAGATCACCGAAATGGCAATGCCACCGACAAACTCGCCGGCGGCGCCCGGCATCAGCACTATCGGCGCGAATGCCAGCATGGTGGTGATGGTGGAGCCGGCGAGCGGCAGCCACAGGTGCCTGATGGTGGCATTGACCGCCTGCAGCTTGCTCATTCCTTCGCGGCGACGCTGGGCAATGGCATCGACAATCACAATGGCGTTATCCACCATGATCCCCAGGGCCACCACCAGGCCGGTGACCGACATCTGATGAATGGGCAGGCCGGTAAACTTCATGCAGGCCAGGGTAAACAGCGCCGTCAGTGGCAGCGACAAGGCGACGATAAGCGCATTGCGCATGCCAACAGTCACCAGTAGCACCAGGAGAATGAGCACAAACCCCTGCAGCAGGTTGACGAGCAACTCCTGCAGACGCTCATTGGTATATCCCTCTTGCTCAAACAGCCATTGCATGCGGATATTGGCGGGGAAGCCCTGTTCCAGCTCGGCAGCAACCTGGCGGACTTGTTCACTCCAGATATCCACCCGAGTGTTGTTGAGCATGCGGGCGGCCACCATGATGCCGGGCTCACCGTCCTGCAGCGCCAGATTATCCGGCGGATCCTTGGGCTGGCGGCTGATAACGGCGATATCGCCAAGGCGGATCAGTTGCCCGAAACTGTCGGTCTTCAGCGGCACCTGGCGGATACGCTCCAGCGAGTCCAGTTCACCGGAAACTTCCACCAATGCCCGGAAGCTTTGGTTGTTGATTTCACCGGCCGACACCTTGGTATCGGCCTGATTGAGAATTCCGGCAACGGCTCCCGGTGTCAGTCCGAGACGATTGATACGCTCGCCATCCAGCGTTACCAGAATTTCCTCCGTTGGCGCGCCATAGAGTTTGACAAAGTCTGTGCCGTTCAAGAGCCGCAGTTTGCTTTGCAACTCTTTGGCGTAACGGCTGAGAATGTCGGGGCGCGCTTCACCGCCGCCGTGCCATCCCAGGCCTATGATGGCGGTGTAGGCGTAACCCAGCTGATCGTCCAGTACCGGCGGATTGACACTCTGTGGCAGGCGGCCGCTGCTATCGGCCAGCAGATCTCTGGCTCTCGACCAGACCGGCTCGGTTTCTATGACGTTATCTTTGAGCTCGAGTTGAATCACCGAGACCCCGGGTCTTGAGGTAGACTGGATAAGCTTGAGTTCCTCAAGTCGCCTAAGCTCATTTTCCAGTACTTCAGTCACCAGTGCCTCGACCCGTTCGGCGGAAGCGCCCGGATAGCTGGTGATCACAGAGGCAAAGCGGTTGGTGATATGGGGGTCTTCGGTGCGTGGCAGGCTGGAAATGGCGCCGAGTCCGGCAACCAACAACAGGGCTATCAACAGGCTGGCGAGGCGGCCATTCTCGACAAAAGCCTTGATAACAGCGTTCATTGTCCACCTCTTGCGGTCAATGCCGCTCCCGGTGAGACCCTTTGCCCGGCAACCAGTTTATGCAGGCCTGTGGTGACAAACTGCTCTCCCGGGCTGATGGCACCGGTAATAAAGGCGTTGTCGCCTTCGGTATAGAGAATTTCCACATCGCGGCGCTGCAGTTTAAACCCTTCGACATCTTGCTTGAGCACGTACAGATTCCACAGACCGCGAATACCGTCGGTGAGCGCCGATACCGGAACCCAGTAGCCTTCACGGGGAACTTCACGGCGGTACTGCAAATAAGCCAGTTCGCCATTGATAGGTGTCGTTTCCGATGTGGGGGTGATGCTGAACCTGAGCTGCACTGTGCGGGTGACCGGATTGATTTGGCCGCTGATCCCTTGCAGTTGGGCTTGATAGTAGTGTTCGGCAACTCTGAGACTGAGAATGGCTCCCGGTTGCAACTGCTCGGCAATATTCAGCGGCACACCTATCAGTGCCTGCAGATTGTCGCTCTGCACCAGGGTAAAGACCGGGCTGCCCAGGGCGATTACTTCGCCGAGATTATGCTCTCTTGCGGCTATCACACCGGCAAAGGGGGCGATGAGAAGCGATTTCTGCCGCTTGAGCTCATTGGCCTTCAGTGAGGCTTCCAGCCTGGCGTGCCCGGCTTCCAGGCTGGCCAGCTTGCCTTTGAGCTCGTCGAGTTGCTGCTCGGAAAGATATTGTTTGGCACTGAGCTCCAGTGAGCGTTTCAACGTTGCCCTGGCCAGCGAGATATCGGCCTGATTCTGATCCAGTGCCGCCTGTAATTCGGTCTGCTCGGCTTCCAGCAAGCTGGTATCCAACTGTGCCAACAATTGTCCGGGTTTAACTCTGTCACCTGTATCTACCAGGAGTTTTTGCAACTTGCCTGCGAGTTCGAAACCTATGCCTGTGGTATTGCCGGCTCGTATGCTACCACTGAATTGCTGCAGCTTGGTGTATCCTGGCTTTAACACAAGATTGGCACTGTTGACCACTGGGGGCTTGGTTTCACTGTGCTCAGATGGCTGTGGTTGGCAGGCGGATAGGGATAATAACAAAGTGAGGGTGGCAACCAGCGCACCGCTGCCCAGGCTCCTGTGGCTGACGTACTTGGTTTCAGGCCGGGGTACCTTGGGTTTTCCGGCGTCCTTGATGGTCTGTTGCAACGTCCTCTCCCTGCTTTGACTGATAATTGTTATTGATAGGTTAAACTGGACTTACTAGTCTAGTTTGATGGAACTGGACTGTCTAGTCTATTTTGTGGTCTAATGCATTCCAAGGCGTTGCCGAATTAGGTACTAGTTATAACGATATGAATACTCAGCAATTAAGTCGTAGTGAACAGAAGAGGGCTCAGATACTGGAAGCCGCAATCGAGCTCTTCTGCGCTCAAGGGTTTCCCAATACCAGCATGGATGAAGTGGCTAAAACCGCCGGGGTGTCGAAGCAAACGGTTTACGCTCATTTTGGTTGTAAGGATGAGCTGTTTGTGGCGGCCATTGAATCCAAGTGCGTGGTTCGCCAGATTGCTGAAGTGCTGTTGGCCGACGCTGCCCGGCCGGAGCAGGCGCTGGCGGTGTTTGCTGAGTATTTCGGCGAGCTGATCGTCAGTGAGGATGCCATTACGGTTTATCGCGCCTGTGTTTCCCAGGTGGATACTCATCCAGAACCGGCGCAGCTTTATTTCGATGCCGGACCCGAGTACATGTTGGGTCTGTTGGTGGATTTCTTTACCCAGGTTGAGCGTCATGGCGGGTATCACTTCGGCAACAAGCGTCAGGCCGCGGTGAGGCTGAGCCTAATGTTGTTTGGTGAGCTGCGGCTCAGAAAAGAGTTGGGGCTGGATACAGGGCAACTCGAGGCGCAACACAGGGATTATTGCATTGAAACGGCGGGATTGTTTCTCAAAGCGCATAGGTTGGAATAGCGTACTGTTATAATTGGGCTTTTCTCTGAACGGCAAAAGGACATGAAATGAAAAAAACGGCCGCATTTATCTTACTGGGCGCTATCAGTGCCAGCACCGGATTGTTGGCCGCAGAGGCTCCAACCTCCCGCTATACCCTGAGCCTGGCGGCCATTGAAAATGCCGATACGGATATTGACGGTGGCGGAGAGCTGGGACGCCGCAGCTATCTTCTGGGCGCGCGCGGAGATTGGCAACTGGATGAACGTTGGGGTCTGGGTGTCAGCCTTGGCTATGACAAACTGGATTGGGATTTCTCTGCTTTGCCAACCAATGGCGCCAGTGATATGGCTTTTGCTGCCAGTCAGTTTGACTCGGCCCAGCGTTACTCGGCTTCTGTCAGCCTGAGATATACCCTGAACCGGCATTGGAGTCTGATGCTGGCGCCTCAGTTGCAGTATGCTTACAGTGATGAGGTTTCCTCTTCTGATGCCAGAAGCTATGGTGTCATCGCCGGCGCGGTTCACAGGTTTGATTCGGGTAACATGTTGGGTTTTGGGGTTGCTTATCTCAATGATATCAGTGAGGTAAGAACTGTTCCTTACTTGCTTATCGATTGGCAACTCAGTGACAGATGGCGGGTGGGCAACCCATTTCAGGCAGGTTTTACCGGTCCGGCCGGGATAGAGTTCAGTTATCGGATTTCGCCTGAGATGGAGCTGGGGTTGGGGTCATCTCATCGGACTGAGCGGATTTTGGTGGGGGAAAACGAACAGACACTGGAGCTGACGGAAATCAGCAGCTTCGCCCGTTTGGGCTGGCGGCTGGGACAAGGGTTCAATCTCAACGCCTATGTGGGTTACTTCATCAACCCCGAGCTTGAGTTGAGCGAGCCGGAGATCAAGCGAGAGTTGGATAACTATCTGGCTGGCGCTGTCCATCTCAGCTATAGTTTTTGATTGACTTGCCCGCAGGAGCGGGCAAGTTTCATCGATTAAACCGGGTCATTCGCTAAGCTATTGGCCCGGGAAATTCATTCAGAGGCTCAGTTAGCCAGCATCGCTTTTTTCAGGCTGCTCTGGGCCGGTTCATCGCCAAGCCAAATGTTCAGCAGCGCGCGGCGAAAGTTTTCTCCGGCGATGGTGTCCTGCAATTCACCGTTCTTATAGGCACTGACACCATTTTCCTGGCTGGTATACAGGAGAAAGGTATCGCCTTCTTTGATCTCTTCCTGAAACAGGCTCATAAAACGGTCGATATCGGCCTGTATGGCCTCAGTTTTACCGCCTGTTGCGTCATCGAAACCTTCAGTAATCGCCGAGCGCATCTTATCTGCGGTGATAAGACCCGAGACTATCTTTAAGCTGACTGCTGCCTGTGGCTGCTCCAATACATCGGCTGTGGTAGTCGCCTTAGCAGGCAGATAGAGCCCGCCTATGTAGAGATCCATAAAGAATTTGCTGCGTACCCCGGCACCATTGAGCTCAAGCGGGGTTGCTGCCTGAATGCTGAGGGTTTCCGGGATATTTTCACCGGCAATTTCGCGGGCATTGATTGTGGTGGATAGAGACAATCCCAACAGCAGGGCGGTTAAGGCTATTTTTTTCATTTTGCTCTCTTGGTCGCTTGTATCTTAATGAACTGACAAGGGTTTTATTGTTGATTGAACGCTTGTCAAAACTATCCGCGTAGGCCCATTTTGAAGTTGCCATCCTGACTGAACCAGACGGCTTGCTTGTGTTTGGGGCTTATCAGTAAGGGACCATCGTCGAAAAACAGAAAGCATTTCCAGTTCCGGGCGAAGACTTCCCAGCATGTTTGGATCACCTGATACTTTTCATAACAGAAATATACAGGGGCATCCGCCGGCCAGTCGATGAATTCGGCCAGAGGTTCCGGCAGGCTGTTGTCTTCACTGTCCCAATGGCTTTGCCAGTATTCCGTTTGATGCCAGGTGGAACTGCGGCTGGCCCAGTCGCCCTTGGTAAAATCCTCGGCGCAGCTGCTCTTATTGCTTATCCAGCGATTCCACACTTCCATGGCACTCTTCTGATCCAGCGGCAATATGGCCGCCTTGTCCTGGTCACTGACCGGTAGATCCTTATGGTTGAAGATCCATTTGCGGCGATACTGATCGAGTGGAATATAGCTGTGATTCAAGTTTTGTTCTCCGGAACTGCGCTTATTTGCCGGGGCATTATAACGGTGGCGAAAGGGGAAAAGAAAGGCCGCAGGAAACGGCCTTTGGCGTTTAGTTTCTGTTTTGCAGTTCAGTTAATCCCTGCTTGGCGCTGAGATTATCCGGGTCAAGCTCCAGTACTTTATGAAACGCCGTGACTGCGGCTTCATCCTGCTGCACTGCCTGCATGAACTGCGCTAACTTCAGCCATACCTGCAGATCCTGCGGATATTTACCTAGATAATCCAGATAGGTTTCCAGTGCCTGTTGCCCTTTACCACTGAGACGTAAAACGTGGGCATATTGCGGCAGAAAACTGTCATTCAAGTGGCTTAATTCCGCCAGAGTGGTTTCGGCCAGAGGCAGCAGGTTGAGCTGCAGCGCCAGCACTGAAATCATTCTGAGCTCGGTTTCGGTTGTTTGTTGATGATCTATCTGTTGCAGTGCATGCAGTGCTTGTTCCGGGGCTTGTTTAAGCACCTCCAAATTGGCCTTGGCCAGCCAATAGAGGCGTTTGAGCTCGGGTTTTTCCGGCAGTACGGACTCCAAATACAGTGTCATTTGTTGCAGACCGTGGCGATGCTGCTGGCTCTTGAGCAACATTATTTTGTCAAACACCTTGTCTTGAGTATTTCTGGCGGCAAGGACCTTGCGATAAACTTGGCGTGCAGTAGTCAACATCCCGTGGAAGTTCTTCTCGAGTTCATCGGCCAGAGTTTGCTCCTTAGGCCGTATTTGATGGCTTCGTCGCCAAATATGCACTCTGCCTGGGGTGTTATCCTGCTGCCACTGCTTGGCCAGTGACTCGAGTTTGGCATCCGGGCTGAGTTCTTCTTGGCGGGATTTCACCCGGATTAAGGCGTTGTCAACAAGCCCGCCCAAGTGCTTGGCGATGACACAATAAGCCTGGTAGTAGTCCAGGTTCATCTGCTGCATTTGGGTTTGAGTCCACTCGTCGCTGCTGCGAGCGGTTAGAAATGCTGAAAATTCCCGATAGCCATAAAATTTGATCAGTTGAGCCATGTCACTGAAGTCTTTGTTGAGTTTGGCTTCGGTGGTCTGCAGTTGCTTTAACAGTTTGTTCGAAGGGGCTTTTGAATTGATTTCAGCCTGACAGGCTTTGAATGCCTTTTGGGTAAGGTTTTCAATTCGGGTCAACTTTTGCTTTGCCTGTTCGAGTTGTTGAAAACAAAGTTGCAGATCGGCTTTCTTATTTACTTGTTTCAAGTCTGAGCTTGAAATCCGCTCTGACAATGGTTTTTTGCTCTGTGGTAGTTTTATGTTCTCGCGAGAGCAAAAGCCAATGCCCGCTATTCTGGCGGCGTCCTCGGAAAGGTTTATATATTCATGCTGGGGATGGGCGGCGATTTCATCTTCAATCGCCTGCCTGGCATGGAGTAACTGAAGAGGGGTCTCTGCCAGATAGCCGCTGTAGGTTTCTACCCATTCACAAATGCCGCCAATATTGGGGCCTCGTTTGGCTTCCAGAGTACCGGATGCGTGAGAAACGCCTTGCCTTGAGAAACACAGATCCATGCCGGTAAACAGAATTTGGCTAAAACCCATCTCTATTGCCAATAACAGGGCGCTGTTGGTGACAGTTGGGCCTTGAGTGATGATATTGCAGTGATGGGTTTGCCATGGGAAGCGGTCACCCAGATAGAGGTTTTTTCCGGCCCATTGGCCCACTATCCAAGGGTGGGCGTGGTAGGAGTGAACCAAGAGAAAATCTTCGGGGTATTGCATCATCTCTTTGCTGACATCAAAACTGAATGCCTGTGGATCCACAGTCACGACTATGTCAGGTTTTATCCCGTGAGAGATGAGCTTGGCGGCGATGCGGGAAACCGCGAATATGGTCATTCTCTGTTGATTGGCCTTGAGCCAATCAAGCTGTTGATCCATTGAAGGACCACCTGCGACTATAATGGCGGTTTCCCCTTCAAATTGCCCTCGCAGTACCTCAGCCGGGGAGTGATTATCGCAGATGTTTTCCAGTTGTCGCTGCACAAACTCTTTCTGGTTGTAGTTGACACCCTGATTGAAGCGTTCGTGATCCAATGCCTGCGCAATAGCACTTTTTAACAAAATATACTCGGGAAGCGTCTCGGCTGCTGCGGCCATAGAGTGGTAATGGCGGTATTGGCCTTTGGCGATACAAATATCATTACCGGCTTGTTTGAGTATCTCGGGCAATTCGGCTTCTGTGGTGATCCATAACTTACTTTTGAGTGAATCAGGGAGGTCAATATTGAGTAGGCTCAACACTTCTGGCAGTTCGACGAAGATAAAGCGGCTTCCGGCTGGAAGCTCCATAGACAGTATATAGTTGGCCAACAAGCCAGAATCCATACCGGTGAAGATGTAAAGGGTGTCTTCAGCGCTTAGTTGTTTGGCGAATTTATTGCGATATTGGCTTGCCGAGTCGAATTGTTCAAACATCTGCCGGTTGATCGCAGGCAGGTAGGTTTCGTTGAAACGGCTAACGGCAAAGGTATTGAGCATGGCTGATGGAGTGCTTTGCATCTGGGCCCCTGATGGCTTGGACGCCAATTGTCTGACGTTTTACTGTGCTTGAGTCCATAATCTCAAGATATGTGCCAGTTTTCAAAGAGGTGAAGTGATCTCTGTATTGAAAATCGGCTTTTGACTTTGTCTCCTAAGTTTTTGTTATACAATGAAACCTATACTGTGCATACTTTAAGTTGTTGGTTAATAGCCTGGTTTGGCTCAGATTTTGTATATTGACCGGGATAAGAGGATGACGTAAAGCCATTCAGGTTTATCGTCAGCGTAAAGCAGAGGGCTGGATAATATATGTTCAACAACCAAACAATACTTATTACTGGTGGGACAGGTTCCTTCGGACAGAAATACACCAGAACTCTGCTGGCTCGCTACAAACCCAAGCGATTAATTATCTTTTCCCGTGATGAGCTCAAGCAGTTCGAGATGCAGCAACAGTTCAATGATCCCTGCATGCGATACTTTATCGGCGATGTGCGCGATAGTGATCGCTTGATGCAGGCGATGCAGGATGTGGACTATGTTATCCACGCTGCGGCGATGAAACAGGTGCCGGCTGCTGAATATAATCCTATGGAATGTATCAAGACCAATATTCACGGTGCCGAGAACGTAATTAAGGCAGCGATCAGCAATAAAGTGAAGAAAGTGATCGCGCTATCGACCGATAAGGCGGCCAGCCCAATCAACCTCTATGGTGCCACCAAATTGGCCTCCGATAAGCTGTTTATTGCTGCCAATAACATAGTCGGCAGCGGTAAGACTCGTTTTGCGGCGGTACGTTATGGCAATGTGGTGGGGTCCCGGGGCTCTGTGGTGCCTTTTTTCAAGAAGTTGATTGCCGATGGCGCTGAGTCCTTGCCGATAACCCATCCGGAGATGACCCGCTTTTGGATCACCCTGCAGCAAGGGGTGGATTTTGTGCTGAAGAACTTTGCGCGGATGCAGGGCGGAGAGATTTTTGTGCCCAAAATTCCCTCAGTGCGTATTACCGATCTGGCCAAGGCTTATGCTCCGCACTTGGAGCATGAGATTATAGGTATTCGTCCCGGCGAGAAAATGCACGAAATCATGTGCCCTGCCGATGACTCACATCATACCCTGGAGTTTGATGATCACTTTGTTATCACGCCGAGTATCCGTTTCTTCGGCCGGGAAACCGACTTTTGTACCAATGCCTTGGGAGAAAAGGGCCAGCCGGTAGCAATGGGATTTGAATATAACTCGGGAACCAACCCTCATTTCCTCGGTGGGGATGAGATAGTCAAACTGGATGCCGATGTATGATCCCATATGGCAAACAGGATATCAGCCGGGACGATATTGACGCTGTCGTTGAAGTTTTGCAATCCGACTGGTTGACTCAGGGCCCCAAGGTGCCGGCGTTTGAACAGGCGTTGTGTGACTATACTGGTGGCAAATTCGCCGTTGCGGTAAATAGTGCCACGTCGGCTTTGCATATTGCTTGCCTGGCACTCGATGTCGGGCCTGGCGACAGAGTGTGGACATCCCCCATTACCTTCGTGGCTTCTGCCAATTGTGCCTTGTACTGTGGCGCTGAAGTGGACTTTGTCGATGTCAATCCCGAATCCGGGAACATGTGCCCTGAGGCGTTAAAGGCCAAGCTGGAGCAGGCTAAACGAGAAGGTACTCTACCCAAGGTGGTTATTCCGGTTCATCTTTGTGGTCACAGCTGTGATATGGCGGCCATCGCCGAGCTGGGTAAAGCGTATGGATTCAAGATCATCGAAGATGCCTCCCATGGTATCGGTGGTTGTTATCAGGGGAATAAGCTTGGTAGCTGTGAGTTTTCGGACATCACGGTTTTCAGCTTTCATCCAGTCAAGGTAATTACCAGCGCCGAAGGCGGAATGGCACTGACCAAGAGTCAGTTATTGGCCGATAAGATGGCACTTTTTCGCAGTCATGGGATCAGTCGAGAGCCCAATACCCTATTGCGTCCAGACGAAGGCGACTGGTACTACGAGCAGCATACCCTGGGCTTCAATTACCGTATGACAGATCTGCAGGCGGCGCTGGGGCTTTCACAACTCCAGCGCTTGGATGAATTTGTCTGCAAGCGCAACCTACTGGCTACTTATTACAGCCAAGCGCTGGCAAAGTTGCCGGTTGTGAGTGTGGAGCCTTTACTAGGTAGCGTGAGTGCTCGTCATCTTTATATGATACGCCTCAAGGAGGCCGGGCGGCGCCGGGAGGTGTTCGATACCATGCGAGAGCGGGGCGTGCAGGTGCACGTACATTATTTTCCGGTGCACTTACAACCCTATTACCTCTCTCTTGGCTTCAAAGAAGGCGATTTCCCGGCTGCAGAGCAGTTTTATCAGGAGATATTGACTCTGCCTCTTTATCCGACCCTGGATGAAACCGCTCAGCAAAAGGTGCTTGATGAGTTGACCTCCAGCTTAAATACCAGGGCGGCGTCTTAAGCTACTGAATGTAAACTCGAAAATGTCAGCTTGGGACTGTCAGATTGTCAGACTGTCGTGCTGCCGTTTGCTTTACTCTTTGCGACTATTTTTGCCACTAGCTTTGTCGCTATTTTAGCAGCGAACTGATTTCAGCCATCAACTGCTTGATGCCGCCATGGTTGGCAAAGACCCTGGCGGCCTCTGTTTGCAAATTTTCGCGCACTTTGGCATCACTGAGCAACAGTTCCAGTTTGTGAATGGCATCAGAGAGCGAGTCGCTGATAAGGCAAGATTGCGTTTTCTCCAACAGTGCCAGCTCGGCGTCATCGCACAGATGCCTTGGCGGCAGCAGCAAAGTCGCCGCCCTTGCATAGATGGATTCAAACAGCGACAAGCCATAACAGCTCAGCACCACTTCGGATTCGGCAATCCATTGCTTGAGATTTTCCGGATTTTTAAGCACTTGGATATTACACCCGGCGGGCAATAGTGGCCTCGGTGCCAATGGCCCCTGGATCCAGACTATCGGCCAATCGGTATGCAGTTGACTCAGTAACCCAGGCAACGCTTGGCCATACCCCAGGGCATCGCTGCCGCCGGTCAATACCAAAATTTGAGGCTTCTTCGGCCTTTGGGGAAGGGGACTGAACAGGTAGTTTTGCCAGCCGGAAGATACCTTGGGATGTTGCAGTGAGGTATTGAAGCTGGGAATGAACAGCCAATCCAACTCAGGTAACAGCGGCGCCAGTTTGTCTATGCCGACAAGTTTGCATCCCTTGTGTCTTAGGTTTTGCAGCGCCTGCTTGATGGCAGGTAGAGCGATAAAATCCGGGTGGAGATCTAGTATGATCAGCGGGCTGGCATCGGCCTTCAACGCAGTAAGCCATTCCGCTTCTGTTTGATACCAAGTGACTTTTGCTGATGATGTCTGGGCGAGTGAGTTAGGTGTCGAGCCTTCGTAGAGCGCATGAACTTGGGCACCTATGGCCAGATACTCCTGCAAGGCATCGGCGATTAACTCGGCGCGCTTGAAGTGTCCCAGGCCGATCTCCGCTCCCAAGTGACAATAGATACAGGCCTTGGCGTATTGACGATCGGCGGCTTTTTGCTGCACATGGGCGTTGATGGCACTCAAGGCCGGGTCACTGAGCAGTTGCTCCTGAACCCAGGCGAGGCTAACGATAGAGTCTGCAGGATGCTCGGCGTACCAGCGGCGGTAGACCTCAGTCATGAAGCGGTAATCGGCCTGGGTATCGACAGAGATTCGCTGGTGGACTTTTGAATAGTCGCCGCTGTCGGGAATGCTCAAACGTTCGAGTATCGGGGTTAACTTATCCCCATAGCCTACGTGTTCTCTGGACATGGCACATTGACTGACCGACATCAATTTGTCCCAGCCTCGGCGGCTATAGAAGGCCATGCCTTCATGCATAGAAACAACGCCTGGGTTCAGTTCAATGCTGTCTTTCCCCGATGCCTTGAGCGCTTTCAGCCCATGGTCGATAAAGCCGGGATCTATCAGTGGACAATCACCGCAGACGTAGAGAATATAATCCGGATCTTGCCTTTGGATTATGCAATCAAGCCTTGCCATCAGGTCGTTGACATCGCCTTCATAGGGATGACATTCGACGCTATGTTCAGCAGCCCAATCTTGCAGTGGGCGGTTAAAGTCATCTGCGGTTGTGGCCAGTTCACAGTCATTTACTTCTTGGCATTGCATCAGTCTGCGCCAAATATGGCTAATCATGGGGTCGCCGGCCAGTGGCAATAAGTGTTTTCCCGCCAGACGACTGGAGTTGAGCCTGGCCCCGACAATGGCAAGTGTCTTGGTCATAGCGACTGTTCCTCTGTTTTGGGTGTTTCTGTTGCCGAAGGGGGAGAGGTTTGGCTAACTGGACTGATGCACAGCTCAAGGCTCAACAGTTGCCCGCCGGGTTTGAGGGTTTCATCGGCCTCAGCCAGCGAAAACCACAGCCGATTCAGATATTGTTCATCGATTTTTTTGCTGGAAATCATCGGCAAGGCGGCACAAAGCGCAGGGTTCCAGTCAATGCGAATGCCTCTTGCCCGGGTGCCAAAACAGATGGAGCCCGAGGTTGCCCCCAAGGCGCTGGATGAGGAGACTATCGAGGAGATTGGCGCGCCCTGATCCATGTCACTGGTTATCTGGAAATATTCATCCCTGTGGCCACCGAGGCGAGTTTGATACCAGGCCCGCTGCTCACAATCGAGTAGGGTCATAAAGCCCAAGCGTACCGAGGCTTCCGGGCGGCAGCTCTCTTCGAAATGAAAGCCGCTAAAGAGGCGCTCACCTTCGAGCCGATACCATTTTAATATCGCGCCGCTCTTGAGCGCTTGGCGGCAATAGATGATCAGGCAGCCGTCTTGCTCCCCCAACTGGTATTCCACCCGGTTGAGATCGGCCACTCTGTCGCGGTCGCGAAAACGCTCCAGCAGGAGATGATTGCTGTAAAAATCGACGCCATAGCTGATATGGTCGAAGTAGCCGTGTGATAGGGTACCGACAACCGCTTCAAAGTCATGGCTGGCAAAGGCCAGCGAATCAATCGCCAGACCGCGGTTGCCGTTGAGTCTCAGCCTGATGTCCGGGGTTTGCACCTCCAGCCTACGCCTGGCCTCATCATAATGAATGCAGATATCTTCGCGGGCTTGCCAGGGCGCAAATGTTGGCGCGGGCGAAGCCATCTTGGTTAATGCCAGCGCCTCGTAGCGCGCTTGGGTCAGGTGGGTCCTGAGATCGCTGGCCCAGAGGCGGCACAAGTTCCGCCAACTCTCATCGTCTGTATTGGGCTGCGCCTTAAGCTCGGCCAGCCTTTGGTAACAAAGGCTATTGAGATGGAGATCATTGCGGCCACTCAGCCCCCAACGGGTAATGTTGTATTTGGCCTGTTTTTTGACCGAAACCGGGTGCTGGGCATTGGTGAGTGCCAGAGGCGCTATGCCTTGCCAATGTTGCAGCAGCTTGGAGGGAAGGTTCCACTGGTAACCGTCCAGGTCATTGAGGGCCATGAACAACTGCGCTATGCGCTGCCATTCGCCGCTTATTGGCTCGGCTTCGGTATGGTAGCGCCCGGGACGGAAGTCAAATACCTCGGCGTCGCTGCCATAAACCGGAAATGCCACAGTGCCGGGGTTCAATACCTTGCGCAGATATTGCAGATAATCTTCCAGAGTTAGCTCGCCGTGAACATAGCGCTGGAATTTTTGAAAGGCGATGGCATGGTTCCAGATGACCTTGATCTGTCGGCCGCTGGCGCTCTTCAAAGATTGCGGCCGCATTAATCGCTCTCGTTGCCACTCTGGGTTATGGGAAAAGGGATTGTCCCACTCCACCACCACGGCTTCGAAGCCTTCATCTATGTAGATATCAAGCAAGCCGGCTGAAACCGCTTGTTCATTGAGATAGGCGAGTCTGGGGCTTATGCCCAACAGGCGCTGATAAGCCTCTTGACCCAGCCTCAGGTTGGCACAGTTGACCTCGGCCGGGATCAGCGGCCCAATGATTTGGCTGTCGCCACTGGCAACCAGCTCGCATTTTTGTTGCTCCAACAGTTCTTTGAAGCGAATGACCCAGGCCGGGTCTACCGCGTTGATACACTCGAGAGTATAAGCAGTTAGCTCAAGACCAACAGGTATGCCCCGCTCAGCCAATTGCAACAATGGCCAGTAGCAGCGTTTTACCACCTCAGAGTGCTGCTCTGTTTCAACGGAGGAAAACGCCAGGTTGAGGTGAAAAACCGTGTATAGTTTGCAGTTGACTGGCATCTTGTGGCCCGATAATGACTGGATATTGATGTTGTCTTGATTATTTTTGAGCGTAGATACAGATCTCTCTACCGAGATCCAGTTCAGCCAAGGCTTGATAGAGGCGGCGTTTCAAATCGTTTTTCCCGGCCGCGGCAAGCTTAGTCTCAAATCTGACCCTCTTATGATGACACTCTCGCCCCAAGGTATTGTTGCCGACATAGTTATCACCCATAAGCAGAAACATATCCAAAGGAAAACTGGTTTCTTTTTGTATGATACTAAACCCCTGCTTTTCCAGTAAGCCTTGAAGGCTACTCGGAGTGAAATAGTTCAGATGATGATCCGGGCAAACCCACCAAGGTTGATAATTGTCTATTTCCCTTAGGGTTTGTTGAAACGGGTTGTAATCATTGGGGGTGGTAATGCAGATTATCCCACCCTCGGCCAACATGCCGTACATGATTTGAATAAGTTCAATGGGGTTGGGCACATGTTCCAGTACCAAGCTGGCATGTATAACGTCAAAGGTTCCCAGTTGGTGGGCTGTGTCCCGGGTCAGGTAACCGACTGCTTGGTCAACTCCCATACTCTGAGCATAGGTAACGGCCTGCGGAGAAGGCTCAATGCCTTTTACTGCCCAGCCCCTGTTTTGACCGTATTTTAGGAAATAACCGGCGCCGGCGCCCACATCCAATAGATTTCTGCGACCTATAGGAAGATGTTGCTCAAAGGTGTCGTATCTGTCGGCATATTGCAGATTAAGCCAAGGTTCATCTTGTTGTTTTTGAACGAAATGAGTAGGTCTTTCGGTAACATAAAAGGCTTCCTTGTAGAACTTATCCAGTTCTTCGAAAGAGGGTAGTGGTGACACATGGGTAAAACCACAGACTTCACACTCTATGATGTCGTAGCCCTCTTTAGCGTCTATTTTGTGGCCGTAATGTGCAGAGGTCATGGGATATCCCTTTTCAGTCCTGGAGTTGAATCGATAATGGATGTTCTTGCATGGAAGTCGGGCGTCCAGAATACCAATAACCGTTGACTTTAAACCGGGTACGGCTGTAAGCCGCTTCTATCTGTTGTTCCAGCACTTCCTGTGATGGGGCCGTCAATACAAAAACGCCGCTGCGATTGGCATGGGATAGTATTTCCGGTAGTTGAGAGCCTATTTGAGGGTAGAACTCCAGTTTGTTACAGAATGCTTGTCCTTTGAGCCACTCCAGTCCTTCAACTGCCTGCAACTGGCCTTGAGGGAGAAAGAAATAACGGTTAGCAACCCAAAGCTGATGTTTTGGGGTCAGTTCTTTAAGGCTTACTGAATTACTCAATGCAATATCGATGACAGTCTCAACATAGTTTATGCCGCATGATAGCGGAACCAAGCTGGCGGAAAAATCCCCGCCACTGAGGCGAGCTGCCATTTCTATTACCATGGGGCCACGGCGGGGGCAGACAACTATGTCTCCCTTGGCTACGCCGGAGTCAATTCCAAGGGCCCTGGCAGCCCGTTCCGCCAAGGCTGATATCTGAGCTTGTGCTTCAGCGGATTGACGACTGGGCAACCATCCGCCGTTTTCCATGATATTTGGCCAAAAGCACTCCATACCTTCATAGGCTCTATCGGCAAAACCGGGCGTTGCAGTCTGATCGCCGTCGATAATACTTTCAGTGCTTATCTGTGGCCCATCGATAAACTCTTCCAGCAGAATTTCACCATTGAGCGAGAAGGACCTGGCATGAGCCAACGCTGATGCCACCTCTGCAGCATCTTGAATGATCCTCACCCCGCGAGAGCCAGCCCTGTCTGTCGGTTTAATGATCAGTTTGTCACAGCCCCACTGTTGCCAGAGTGCCAAGATGGCAGCTTCGCTGTCGATCAGGGCATAGCTGGGAACTGGGATCCCCATCTGTTCAAAGCGTTGTTTCATGGCGAACTTGTGGGATGCCCAGAGGCCTGTTTGTTGACTGGGACCTGGCCAGCCAAAGTGCTTGGCAATAGCGGCCACCAAGTGAGGGATATCGCTGCCCATGGTGGATACACCTGTCAGATTAACCCCGTCTGACAGTAATTGTTCACAGTAGCGGATTACCCGATCAACATTTGAAAAGTCGATGGGCTGTGAATAATCGGCTATCTGGAGTCCGGGTGCATCGGGATTGGCATCCACGGCTACAGTGACATAGCCCATACGCTGTGCCGTTTGGATCATGAATAGCTGATCAGAACCAGCACCTAGCACCAACAGGGCCTTTGCTGGTTGGGTCATAGTGCAATATTCCATCTGGCCAGGATTTGCCGGTAGACACTATCGGCGTCTATTTGGGTCATTTTTGCCAGTGACAGTTTGTCGCCGGCAGGCAATATGCCTTGCTCCAGCGCATTGACCAAAAGGTCGCAATTGAGGCGCTGATCTCTGATGAGCTGGTTGATGGCAACGCCAATACCGTTGTCCTTTTGCCCTTCTTCAAGGTTGATGACTTTGCCGTGTTGCCTTAGCAGCGGTAGCAGACTGGGCAGTGGCAGGGGTTTCAACCAACGCAGGTTGACTACCTGGAATTGCAGCTGCTGCTCATTAGCCAGCTTGTCCCTGAGGGCCATGGCCGTTTGTAGTTGGTTGGCTACGGCAATGATCAGACCATCCTTGCCTTGGCAGATCACCTCCACTTCGTCCAGGGGAGTTAGATCGGTCGGCAGGTAATCGGATTCATTATCTGGCACGGTTTCGTAGGGGTGCAGCACTATCATGGGGCCTTCAGCATGCTGAGCTCTGGCGTTTATGATAGCTTCCAGATCTCGGCCTGTGCCGGCATAGAAGATTTTCACGTCAGGCAGGCTGCGTAGCAGGCCGAAATCATAGATGCCGTGGTGGGTAGGGCCATCAAATCCGGCAAAACCCGAGCGAGCACTGACTACAGTCACAGGGTGCTGCGGAAAACACAGGTCATGGAACAGTTGGTCCCATGCTCTTTGCATAAAGGTGGATTGGAAACACATGAAGACTTTGTTGCCGGCCATGGCTAAACCGGCAGCCATGCCGACAGCATGCTGTTCCGCCATACCGACATCAATGGCACGATCGGGAAAGGCTTTCATCAAGGCCTCGACACCTGAGGCATAAGGGGTGGCTGGTGTTAGAGCATAGAGGCTGTCATCGGCAGCCATCTTTTTCATCAGTGTGTCGCCCACTATCCCCTGGAATGTTTTGCCTGTGAGGGTTGCCGCAACGCCGGCGCCGGTTTCTGGATCAAAGGGCATAGAGAAATGCAGTTTATAGGGGTGGTTATCTGCCAGCGCCAGTCCACGTCCTTTCTTTGTCTTTACATGGATAACTACTGGAGTGGAATGACTTGCCATAGTCCCTTTTTGCTTGGCTTCATCCATGCCTTGTAAAAGCTTGGATAGGTTATGGCCGTCGTCAATGGCGACGTAGCCAAATCCCATACCTTCAAACCAAGCGCGGCTTCGTTGTTGCCAATCTGGTGCCGAAAACAGTTTATGCAGTGCTCCCAGATTAGGAGGAATACTCATGCCGTTATCATTGATGACAATGTAGAGTGGTAACGGGTATTCGGCCGAAAAATTCAGTCCCTCAAAGGCCATGCCTTCTACCATGGAGCCGTCACCAATAAAGGCAATGATGCTGCCTCCCTGTCTCTGTTTCATCTTGCTATACGCCAGACCGCAGGCAATGGGAATTGCCGTGCCTGCATGAGAGGCTTCCATCAGGTCAAAGTCGCTTTCATGGTGGGAGACAAAGCGCGACATGCCGCCTATCTGGTTGAGGCTGGCGAAGGATGACATTCTGCCGGTAAGCAGTTTATGGGTATAGCCCTGATGGCCCACATCAAACAGAATCGCGTCACAGTCTTTGTCTTCGAGGGGGCGAATATCGAAGGCGTGATGCAGGGCGATAGTCAGCTCAATTACGCCCAGATTGGCACCTATATGACCACCGGTTTTGCTGATATTGGATATCAGAAATTGCCGTATTTCTGTTGCTAAAGATTCTAACTCATTCAGTCCCAAATCTTTTATGTCGGCAGGCACTCTTAGTGTTTCCAGAATAGCCATGATGTTAGTTTCTCCCTTAGATTTGAAATAGTTGTGAGTTAGCCTAGATAAGCGCCGCCGCTGACGCTGAGTACTTGTCCGGTAATATAGTTTTGTTCATCAGAGGCCAGAAACACGCAAGTAGCAGCAACATCTTTGAGCTCTCCGGCACGTTTAACCAGAGTCATATCGATAATTTTTTGTCCGGCCGGACTGGCCAGCTCATCAGCTGTTTGTTCGGTCAACATTATTCCAGGTGCAATCGCATTAACCATAATATTGTGTTCCGCACCATAACGAGCCAAAACCTTGGTTAGGCTATTCAGCCCGGCTTTAGACACCGCATAATGAACAGTTTTGGGGCCATGATACTGACCCGCCACTGAGGAAATATTAATGATACGGCCGAAATTCTGGGACTTCATATGAGGAAAAACCTCTTGGCAACAGATAAATGGCCCCTTTAAGTTGGTGTCCATTATCAGGTCCCAGTCGTCGTCTGTAATTTCGTCAAACCAACCTCGCTTGTTTATACCTGCATTATTTACCAAGATATCTATTTTGCCGAAGGCGTCCAAGGTGGAGGAAAACAGCCTCTGAATATCAGCTCGTTTAGATACATCTGCTTGTATAACAATAGCTTGAGCACCGATAGACTCTACTTGTTCTTTGACTTCTTGCGCTGCCAGGAAGTTGTCCCGGTAGTTGATCACAACATGGGCTCCTTCTTTGGCAAACTGAACGGCGATAGCCCGCCCAATCCCACGAGAGCTACCGGTAATGATGGCAACTTGATTTTTTAACCGCATAATTTTCCCTTAAGATGAAGCTTCCAAACAATCAACCGCCAACTCTGAGTAGGTGAGGATATCTTTACACCCCTGTTCTACTTTTGTGATTCGGTTTTGCTTAATCTTTTGCTGATTTTCAACTAATTGATTGGTTAGCTTTTTAAGCTTCTGGAGGCTCATTTGATTTGGTGCCAACACATATTCCTCCTCATTCAAGTATTCCATAAATGAGGCTACTTTGGGGTTATAGTCAATGGCAATGGAAGGTACTCCCTGAATAGCACTGCAAACATTGGCATGCAGGCGGGTCGCTATAGCAAAGTTGGCCCCAACATAGGCTGCACAAGTTTGATAAACATCTAGTGCTTGTTCAACTAAAACAACCTTGGTTTGATGGGCCATAAGATCGTGAATCTGTCTGGCAACAACACGATCGTCTTCCTGTGGATTCCCGTGTTGGTAAATTTGCTGTGGAATGAATACCACTGTTTTGCCAAGCTCTTCCACCAAATAGTCGGCAAATGCCGCGAGCGTTTGCTGGTAAAGGAGATTGTCTTCTGGTGACTGAGGTAGATAGCGGACACTGATGGCAACAAATCCAGGTTCAATAGCCAGAGGGTTATTGGCGATTTGTTCCTTCGCATTGAATAAGCCCATTACGGCATCTGGCAGTACCTTGGCTTCACCTTTGTAGCCGAGAGCTTTGAGGTTATGTAAGCTCAAGGGATCTCTCAAGGTAATACAATCAGCAATAGTTGAGGAAAAGTAGCTTAATTTTTGTCCGTAACAACTACTGAGTGGCCCTACAGAAATACCGTACCACATTACGGGGACGGCATTCATTCTTGCCATTATTGAAAGCACGCTGAAATAAGGTACTGGTCCTCGAAAGAGTTCAATGGCGTAATCTACCAAGAAGTTTCCTGCACCCAGAACCAGTAAGTCAGCGGTTGCTATCTCGCCAAATAGTTCATTCAATACCTGGGTATCATCATCATAATTAAATCCTTGAAACCATTTCCCCAAGCTTTCTGCCTTGGTTTCATACTCAAGATTCTTTACGCTGCGAAGCCCGTAAATACTATAATCCTGATCTAAGTGGCGGCTTAATACTACTCCTTCAAAATCTCCAAATTGCTGACGTAGCTGGTCTATCAATACCACCAAGGCTGCATCATCGCCGTGACTGTAGATACCATAGGCTCCGGCAAAAATGATTTTTTTGCGACGAGATGTAGTGGAGTGGGGTTTCATATGGTTTTCCTATATCAACAAGAGGCAGCACCTCAGTTGTTTAATCCTGTCAGTAACAATTGCGTTAGTTATCTAAGGTGTTTCAGCGGCCGCAAACCATCGCTGGGGTCGGCGCGCCAGTCGCGATCCGGCGCTTCGCTAGGGGCCAGCAATTTGTCGCTCTGACCGTCGATAAGCTCGGCTTCGCGGCATTCGGCGATCACCGGCTGCATCTGCTGGGGTAGCCAGCAGTGCCCTGCGGCGTATTCGGCGCCCTGTTCATCCAGGTCGATATGAAATTCCACGCAATCGGCCTGCCAGCGGCCAACGGCGCGGCGAATCACTGCCGCTGATACGCTGTGATCAGACCAACCCACTTTAACTCCATAGCGCTCGCGAAAAGCGCCAATTACCGCCAGGTTGCAGTCGGATTTAGGCGTCGGGTAGGCTGATACGCAGTGCAGCAGGGTGATATCGCGGCAACCTGAGTCTTTCAACACAGAGATAGCGTGATCAACTTCGTCGAAGTTGGCCATGCCGGCAGAAATGACCACGGGTTTTCCTGTCTTGGCACAGGCGATCAGCAGTTCATCCCACAGTAGCTCGTAAGAGGCGATTTTGTAGAAATCGACATAGGGTTCAAGTTCTTTGACAGCATCGAGATAAAAAGGCGTGCAGGAAAACGCAATGCCGTGGCTATCGCAGCAGCGTTTCAACTGTGGCAGAAAACTGACTGGCAGTTCCCAATCCTTGCGCTTTCTGTGCATTTCGCTCTTTTCGAGGATCTCGGGGGCGAACAGCTGATCAATTTTAAATAGCTGAAACTTGACGGCGTCACAGCCGATGGCCGCCGCAGACGCGATAAAATCAAAGCAGCGTTCCAGATCCCTGTGATGATTGCTGGATACTTCGGCAATAAAAAGCGTATGTTTCATCAGTTTCTTCCGCTTGGGTGATTCAAGTGCTTTATCGGCACTGAAAGAGTATTCCTGAGTGCTTAGGCCAGTAAAGGCACGAGTTCATATTCCAGGGTGTCGGCCAGCCCCAGCCAGTCATGGCGTTGTTGCGAGGCCAACATGCCGGGCACCAGTTGCAACGCTTCGTTTGGCAGCTGTTGCTGTTCCAGTCGTGCTTGCATCTGCTCTATGCAATCTTTCAGCCGCCCGGAGGCCTCTGCTTCTTTGCCAAGCCTGAACGCGGTGGCCGTGTCGAGCAGCTGTTGTGCCAATGAATCTTGGATCATGGTTTCAACTCCTTGTATTGGCAACCTTTAATTCGGGCGCCTGAGAGGCTGGTTTGATAAAACCTGACATGAGGCCGCTTGGCTATGTAGGTTTCCAGGTTTCGCAGGTAAGCCCTGAGGTTGAGATCGGTTGCCACCCTTTGACCATGGCCATCCAGCACCCAATGGCTGGCATTTTGCATTCTGTGTGTGGTGTTTTTTACCCAAGTTTGGGTCATTTTATCCTCAGTAGTCTTGGCAAAGTCATCCCAAAAGGCGTGGCTCTTGTTGTGGCAATAGCAAAAGTCGCAGCCCAGCAGGGTAATTTCCCGTCCGCCCAGTAGTACTGCCAGATCTATCGCCGGGTGGATCACGCTGCCGTTGGTGTAAAGGCGAGTCTTGGGTATCTCTTTAACCAACGCATCATAAAGCGGGCTATTGCCATAGGCGTTAAACCTGGGGCCTCTCCAACCATTGAGGATTTCGGGGGCGACCCGGGGATAATAAGCCAGTGCTATCCCTTCGCTGAGTGCCAAAGGCAGGTGGTATTCGCCGACAAGTCCATCGATGCAAACCACTATGTCGGGGCGGATATTGTGGTGCAGCAAGCCCTTCATGGCGGTGTCGGCGCAGATAATCAGCGGCCTTTGCCGCTGCGTTTGCAACTTGGCCAGGTAATCGTAATGTTCTTCCAGCGAAGGCCCGGCGCCTATGACCAGGGCCTTATGACTGTGAACCTGCCGCTTAAGCTCAATCACATCGGGGTCATGCAGCAGAAAAGGGCGATTGTCCTGCAGGCGCTTGATTATTGCAGGGTCGGTCGCCTGATGGCGGCGGTTGATATAAGGCAGATTTTGCTCGAGCACCAAGAGATCCCTGAGCCTGGCATTTTCATCACTGCAGAGTTCAAGGTCGGCTATCAGGGCGATATAAGGCTGGGTCACTTTAAGTTGTTCCGGCTGCAGCTCCAGGGTGACGGCCGGATGGCTCAACCATTCGGATTGATCTGTGTAGCTGAGTACCAGAGCGAAAATGGCCGGGTTGAGAACATTTACCGTCAGCTTGGTGATGGCGGGATTATCCAACAATACGCTGGGTACATCGCCCATTCCTACGCCATAGAGACTGACCGCGGTCGCGCCGGCTGGCAGGGTATCAATATACAGTCTGGCTTCTGCCAAACGGTTGTGACGGCTGCTGAGCTGAATGCCATCGACACTGATGGTCTGATTTTGCCCTGTCACCAAGGCCGCATCCAGGCTGCCGGGCGCTTGTTGTTTGAGTATTGCCCCCGCCAGTGGCCATCTGGACTGGATGATTTGCAAATTGGCTGCAAACAGCTCTGTCATGGAGGTTTCCTCGTTGAAGATGGGCTGTGTCAAAACCCAGATTGTAACCCCCGCCTGGCAGACGATAGGATTCTGACTCTAAAGTTTAAATAATACAGTACCTTGGTACTTAGCGTTTGCCAAAGTCTTAATCTGTACCAGAGAGCATAGCTTCAAATACCCGGCTCATTTTAAGGCGGTAAGCACCTTGTTGTATGCCAAGAAGATGGAAGCTTAATGGCCCTGGCCAAACGGGATTTCCCCTCAATCGGCCTATTAGGGCACATAACACAGCATCTGGCGGCTCAATGCACAGGCCTTCGAGTGCCGACAGGCGTTTACCGGCTGTAATCCCTTGCGCTTTACCCACCTGGCAACCGCTTGTCAAAAAAATGGCTTTGATGACTCCATGGCGCTTCAGTGCAGCAAATCGCGTTCCAGTTTGTAAACCTTTTACGAGTTTAAGTCTTACTGGGGCGCTGAGTGGCTCTGTTGAATCGACCTAATAACTTAATCGTCGAGATACTTGGTCTGCTCGGTGTAATTCGGGGTCAGCAAGTTTTGATACAGCTTGGGGTTCATGTTGAAACCGCTGAATTTGCTTATGGTGTAGCAAAGGACTTTCAGCTTGAGCTTTCTGAAGCTGGGAGGGATAGGTTTAAGGAATTTGCAGCAATCGATACTCAAGCGTTCCAGCTTCTCAAGCGCCAACATGGATTCGGGCAGAGACTCAGTGACAAAGTCCTCCAGAGATAAAGTATCCAACTCGGTAAACTCACCGATAAAATCAGGGATAACCTTGATATCGCCGCCTCTCAGAGAAAGCCGTTTTAACGGTAGTGCCTTAAGCTCTATGGGGAAATGATCCAGGCTCTTGTGCATTCCCATCAGTTTAAGGTGATGCAAGCGGGTATATTTCATCAGGGCCTTGGTGGCCTCCAGACCAAACTCATAACACAGGGCCAGTTTCAAGGTTTCCAATGCCGGCGCATCGAATGAGGCCAGGGTTTTAAGATCACTGCGTGAAATCAACAGGGTTTTCAGCCGTGGCAGCGAAACATTGGCAGGGAAATTGTCGAATTTGTTGAGTTTAACTGTCTCAAGCTTGGGGCTACTCGTTAGCAATGGGCCAAGGGTAACGACGTCTGTATTGTCCAGCTCCAGCGAGGTCAACTGGGTAACGGCGGGGCAATTCAAACCAGGTAAAGTCTCCCTTTGGTCTGCGTATCCATCCTCAAGCTCAGTCTCAACTTGGGCCGGGTCAATATTGAGCGACGCTAGATTGGGGCAATGCATTAATAGATCGGCAATTTTAGCTGTCGCCAGTCTAGTGGTGATGGAGGTGAGTCGCTCTGGCTGAGGCAGGTATTGAGACAGCTCTTCCCCCGTGTCCGGCGTGTCATCGTCAGGGTAGTATTTCATCACAGCTGTAGAAATATTGCTGAACAGCTGCCGTTCGTTGTCCACCGGGCAATGGCTTAGAATGAGTTCATCCAGGGTTAGTCTCTCGGTTGGTGCAATAAGGCGATGACAGCGGTCGATTTCCAGCTTTTTGATGTTTCGTGGCAACAATGACGCATCTATGGTGAGTTTTTGACCGTTCATTATGCTGAGGCTGTCCAGCGCCGCTATCTTTTTAAACGACTCGGGGATGGTTTCCGAGTTGGTCGAATTAAAACTAAGATTTTTAAGGCTTTGACATAGAGGTAGTTCATCCCAGAAGCCGTCGTCGCCGAAATCTGCCCCCCAGATGCTCTCCAGTTGCGAAAACGCCCCAAAAGGGAAGCGAATGCCGGTTAAGTCTCTGGCATAACCTAGGTGCAACTCTTTGAGATTAGGAAAACATGCAGCATGCTCACAGATCAATGCCAACAGTTTCTTTTCTTGGATTTTAAGCCGGGTTATATCTTCATATATCTTTGGGGCAAAGCGGATATCTATGCCATTAGTGAAAGATGTTTTTTGATTGCCAAGCACCGTATTGGCATGGATTGAACTCAATAACGGGTTCTTCCATAGTGTCAGCTTATTGAGGTTGGCTAAGGTCAGTTGCTCATCAATAGATGCAAGTTGGGGACAGCATGAGATTTTTAAGTGTTGCAGCTGTGGCAGCTTATCCAAGTTAGTGCCAAGGCGTTGTAAATCCGGGACAAACGCCAAATCAATCTTGGTCAATCCCGCCGGTAAATCAAACAGCTCGGCGCCGCAGATAGGGGTATCGTACCAGGTTAGGCTGCTGAGGTTTGTCAGTTGGCGAAAATCAAGATCCAGACTTTCCAGCGGCACTGAGTCAATTTTAAACTCTTGCAGTTTCTTTAGCTTTTCAATGCTCTTGGGCAGTGTCTTGTAATCGCCTTCAATGTTGAGCTTTTCAAGCAATGGCAGGTTACCGATACTTTCCGGCAACTGCCGTCCACAAAAGGGCACTTCTTCGATAGCCAGAAAAGTCACCGAGGGGAAACGCGCCAACAGCTCGGGGCGCTCGCAGAGTGCCTCCAGTGGCTGACTGGCTCGAATATCTATGATGGTATGTCCAAGCCTGGCATAGAGGTAATCGACATCCAGCTCGGCCGATAGGCTGGCATATTCGCAAAGGACACAGAAGACATCTCTCATATCAGGCTCTTTCTCGCCTTTAATCAGTTTCTTGCGGCACTTGAAGGCATTCTGAATATCCTGGCTCGCATGCTGTTTCAGCAGTTGGCGGATCTCTTTCACGCAGTCGGTATCTGCGCTGCATTTGCCAATCAAGAAAAGGTCGTTGATGAATTTCTCAGGAAAGCCGTCACTGTTTTTAACAGCATTAAAGTAGTCGGGGAGGGATTCTATAAATTGGGACATAATATAAACAACTTATTGTAGGGTATGGTTATTAGCCAGTTGGCCGCTGCAGATGCTTAACGCCGTAGTTTTATCGTTCTGATTAACTTGGGCTTAGAGGGACACAGGCCCCGGATTTGGCTAGATTTGCTGTCGATAGTGCGCCAGAAGGTGTGGAACGAGATGGATTGCAAGATGCCCGGTAAAGTGCATCGAAAAGTGCACCGAATATGACATCAAAATTTACAGATGGAGGCGCAGCATAAGATGCCGCGCAATGCGAAGAGCTGACTAATTCCATTTACCGATTTTCCTTCCCGTTACCACAAAAGTGGCCCGCACTCAAGCTTGCTACCGGATTTTACAAGAGTTGAAGGCCCTGTACAATCAATGGGATAGATATAGGCCAGTAATACTGGAATGATGTTTATGCAGATAACAGCCTTACAGGCGGTGTGACCGAAAAATCCAGTCAGGGCAGCTTCTAGGACCGGATAACTGAAAGAGCGGGACTGCGGGCGAAGGCAAGGACAAAAGTGTCACCATTCATAATCTCCGTCGGTCGATCACCAGTTGAAGCGTGATGCGCGGTGGCTGATGTTGAAACCACGGGCAAATCACCAGTAAGCTTTCAGGCCACTGTGACATTAGCATTAACGCCTGCACCTATGCTTACTTGGATATTGAGCAGGTCAGGCGAGAGCTTGGGATCACTACTGCGGCATTGTTGGGGAGGAAGGAAACAAATGTAAGTCGAGTCAAAAGATTGGCTGACGAAATAAAGCAGCTCTCTGAAATGGAAAAAGAGAACTGCTTTGCATGATTTAGGCTAGATCAGAACGGAATGCTTCTTTCCACTGATAAGGGAAGCCCGAAAATATTGGCACACTCTTGTCTGCTTCAATGAAAACGACAATTCGACTTTGTTTCGATAAGTCTTTAAAAGTTAGATATACCCCTTCAAAAATTTCAACTCGTTCATTTTCCGGAAGAAATTTAGGGGGAGACAACCAAAGACTGCCTTCTGCACGGCCTGGTTTAGGGGTTGAAACGACAGCCGTACAATCGCCATTTTCTCGGTTGATATGCTCAACCATGAACCAACTTTTACCAACAGTAATAGGTTTTTTGAGAGCGGTCTTTTTGATGCATTTTGAGAGTTTTTTCATTTTCCATCTCCTGTTGAGTTAATAGTATAGGGATGGAGCTTAACGGCCAATCCTAGGCCAAGCGTTAATAAGACTACTTTATGAATAATGATAAATCAACTTAATAAATGAGCTGTGAGTGGTGGTAACTCATATACTTGTCAATACTAAGGTGAAGACGATAAGTTCATACGCTGTTCTAACGATTGATCCAGTGGAAATTCTCAAGTGCAATGGGTTCACAGCGAGTCACGGGATCTGACCTTTCCCCGAGATTAGTACCAATCTCGGGGAAAGGTCAGATCGCCTGTGCGAAAAGGACCGTTCTCGGATGTCCTGTCCTTCACGGCATTCGAGCTTCCTGCCCATCCGCACCGCAGGTGATGGGTTACCACGTGTTTGGCAGTTAAGTCTGAGTTTATTCGTCACGACTTGAATAAAAGCAATGATATTCGCCTTGTCAGCGGCCTAAAGTCTTGGAGCAAGTGCATCCCCATGCACAACGGCCAGGTCGCCATCCCCGACACGCGCTCGAAAGCATATTGCTGCGCAACACTTGCCATGTCACAGGATCGCCTGTGCGAAAAGGACCGTTCTCGGACGTCCTGTCCTTCACGGCATTCGAGCTTCCTGCCCATCCGTACCGCAGGTGATGGGATGTTGCTTAGTGGGAAGCTAAATCCAAGTTGGTTGGCTACTTTGGGCTTTAAAGCCAAGATGACCACATCACCAACTCAACGTTTTCCCAAAAGAAAACTATCAGAGAACAAAATCATTAATTTGAAGCGCCTGAATCGGCAGGTGGATGGGTTCTAAAAGAAGCTTGAGACTTGTGTAAGCAGGCACAAGAGGAAAATGCTGGTCTCCCCACAGGGACTCGAACCCCGATCGGTCGCTTAGGAGGCGACTGCTCTATCCTGTTGAGCTATAGGGAGACGCCAGTGATTATACTGGTTTTCACCCGGATGAAAAGGCTTTGGATTTAATTGCTTAAATCTTAATCGCGATGTCATTCACCTGAATGTTGAGGGCGGCATTTTCACCGCTGAGCACTGCGGTGGCACTTTCCTCTGTGACTTGATCTATGGTGATTTTCGCCCGGGTTTCTCCGGCCACGGCGCGCATCTGGTTCATGCGGTCGGGCAGGTTTTGTTGCAGCACGATTTGGAACTGATCGCCAACGCGGATGCCGTTGCGTCGCCCCAGGTTGAGTATCACTCTATCTTGTTGACGCACTACTATCTGTGCCAGCAGCGGTCTGCAGGCCAGGGCCATATCGATATCTTTACTGGCATTGGCCAGCACCTTATCTATGGCCTGCCCATAACTGGCACGCCAGAATCTGTCGCTGTTGGGGGCGACGGATTCATTTTTGGCAAACTCCCAGGGTGCGGAAATGCTGTAGTTCTGATACCAGATCTGCTCGCCGCTGATCCCATGATAGAGGCTGAGCTGCAGCTGAAACAGTCGCTGAGGCTCGCTGTCCCACAGGCCCATAAAGCCGGATTCGGCCGGTTCGGTGGAGATATCAATGACTTGCGGCAGCAACAGATACTGGCTGTCGGTAATTTCACTTATCCAAGTCGGCAAACGGTAACCACGGATATTGATAAGTTCTTCTTTGATATCCAGCCGCTCTTTGGCGTGCAGGTGGGCAAAACTGGTGGAGGATTGTTTATCCAGCGTTGCCGCTATCCGCTCGGACAGGCTTCGCTGGAAATTTTCCAACTGACCATAACGCAGTTGGCTTCTGTCCTTAATACTGGCCTGTGGCACCAGGATAGCGGCCTTGATGGCTGAGCTTTGGCACTTGTTATCCGGGCCATCGAGAATATCGAGCCGCATAACCACCTTGAGCTTGTCTCCCTGGCGCATTTCGCTGACCAGTTCGACGCTGCTTATCTGCGCCTGACTGGAAAGGCTGAAATCGTTTTGGGTCAAGAGCCCCTGGCTGACACTCTGGGTAGACTGAAAACTGCCGCCACGGGAGAGCAGAGCCATGTTGATGGCGTTGTCCATTGCCGCTTCCCGTGCCTGGGTCAAATTGCCATTGATTATTTTGGCTTCACCTCGGGCCTCGGTCCACTCTGCCATGGCGTTCAGGCTGATGCCCAGCAGCGGCAGCAAGAGCAAGGGGCGCAATCTCATAAGACGGTTCCTCAAAATAGGAGTCAGGGTGACGGAATTTTGCCGCCACTTAAACTGGTACCGTTTGCTATTCAAATTTTATGCCAGCGCCATCCATTCACAGCTGATGCAGAGCAGTTTGCGACCATGACTAAAGCGCGGCAAGAGTTTGCCGATAAGGGAACAGAGAATATAAGTTCCCATTGCCCGCCAGTGGGTAAATTGAAGGGGCAAATGAAGGTGTGGGTAATGAAAAGGCGTAGATAAGCCCTTTAAACATCTTCGTAAAAGCCTGTAATAAGCTGCCAGGCCATTGGGTTGGTTCGCCGGTGTCATCTGTTTGTACTTGGTCTGCAGGCCTAACTTAGGTTGGTATTTTATTTGCATAGCTTTACCCCAGTGAAAGGAACTTGGCGCTAATCGAGTTAGCCGTGGTGCTTAATGACAACCTCGGAGAAAGCGCGGCATAAGTCAGGTAGGCCAAGGTTCACACCAGGTCCATGAGTCGCCAGGTTCCTCAATAAAGCAAGTGCCCGCCAGGGTACCAGTGGGATGGATATTATGTATAAAGCCCTGTGTATATTGCCTTTACTCTTGCTGCCTGCTTGCAGTATGACTTCGCCGCAACAGCAGGCCGAGGTCAAGTCGCAAGCGGCGCCAGTCAATCTATTGGCGCAGCAATTGGTTGATGAGTTGGTAACTCATAATGACGCTCTCAAGCCGACCCAGCCGCTATTGGTGATGACACCTGTGATGGTGGAAGACATGCAGAGCAGCAATGCGCTCGCTTCACAACTGCAGCAGGGGCTGATGACGGCCTTTCATCAGCGCGGTTTTAACCTGGTGGATTTGAACCTGGCCGATGCGGTGCGGGTAACGCCACAGGGAGATTTCATCCTTACCCGTGATTGGCAGCAACTACCGACCGATATTGCGGTGGAGCATGTACTGGTCACCAGCATGAGTCAGGCTAAAGGTGAAATGCTGTTCAACAGCCGAATTGTCAACGTCAACAACAACCGGGTGCTTTCGGCAGCCGGTGTGCGGGTACAGGAGCAAGAGCTGCCCGGCTACCTGGCGCCTTCCAATAAGGTGGTGTCAAAAGAAGGGCTGCTTTATCGCTACGAAAGCCGTGGTGAGGATAAGGGCCGGATAGTGGGAGACAAGTAATGAAGCATTGGAACAAAACACTGTCATTGGCCACGCTGGCGCTGGCGTTAATTCTGGGGGGCTGCGCCGATAAGGACAGATATGTACAGTGGGAGACTGAGGCGCCGAGCAGTTTTCCCAAGTTGACGGCAATAGGCTATGCCCCGCTGGCCAGCCAACCGGCCAAGGAACAGTCGCAAAAGGTGCTGATGGCGATGCAGGCATCCAAGATTGCCGCTTATCGTGAATTGGCCGAACAGGTCTATGGTCAGCGGTTGTCGGCCGACAGCAAAGTCAGTGACTGGATGCTGAAAGGCGATAATATCCAGGCCTCGGTTTCCGGGGTGATCCGTGGCGCCAAGGTGGTGCGCAGTTATCCGGCCGGAGATCATTATGTGACCGAACTGGAGCTGGATTTCGCCCGGGTGTGGGATCTGTATCAGCAGCAAAATCGCCCCCAGCGAGTCAAAGAGATCACTTATTTTTAGGAAGGTGAGAATAAGTCCCCGCGGCGTTCACTTTTGTAAATTTTGTAGAGAGTGGCTCGCACCTTCAATTGGCATAAGCAAAAAGCAGCCTTGTTTGGCTGCTTTTTTGTGGCCTTTTATGGCTTAAGATGCGTTGCTGAATTGAGAGCTGAGTTTTGCGTTCTGAGCTGAGTTTTGCGTTCTGAGCTGAGCTTTGCGTGCCGGGTCGCGTACCCTGAGTAACCACCTTGAGTTCAGCCTAGGGCAGGGGGCACAGGCAGTGATTCTCACTAAAGGGTTGAGCTTACGCAATAAGCTATAAGCAACAGCAGCAGGGTTTTAATCAAGCCTTGAGATCGTTGCCCAGGGTGGCGATGGTTGAGGTTTTGCCCTTGCCGTCATAGGTCAGGCTGGAGGCGTTACGGCTGACCTGCAGCGCTTGCGCCAGGCGATTGATACTGGCCATGCTCAGCTCTATCAGGCCGGCATTTTCCTGATTGCGCAGTTGGCAAGCGGCCAATAGTTCGCGAGCTTCACTGACCTGTTCGGCCAATGGTAGCTGACTGAGTTTGGCTTGTTCAGGATGAGATGAGAGCGCCTCATCCACCGCCTTGACCTCATTGAGCAGGTCGCCCTTGTCTTTGGCCAGTTGCAGCAGATTATCGGCATTGCGATCCAGCAGGGCGTTTTTTTCCTGCTCGATCAAGTTCAGCAGACGCTCGAGTTGAGTCGTCTGCTGTGCTATCAGGCTGGTGATATCCGGGGTATCAGGCATCAGGACCCTTTATTGAGTTCGTTCAGTTCTGATTCGAATTGAGATATGTTGGCTGCCAGTTTTTCCGGGTCAACCTTATATCTGCCTTCGGCGATCGCCAATTTAATTTCGGTGATCTTCTTTTGATCTATTTCCGGCAGGGAGGCCATTTTACTCTGTACTCCTTGCAGTTGCTGCGCCTGTTGTGACACCACAACAGAGTCAGCTTTCTGCGGAGCAGCACCTTGCTGAGCTGTTTGGCTGCTCTGAGCTGTGTTCTTGGGGACTGAACCTGTGTTCACCCTGGGTTGATTTTGCAGTTGTTTAATATCCATAGCCATCTCGGCTCCAGCCTTTTCTCTGATTACCTTGCTGTCTTATCGGCACCGCCAAGGGGAACTTTAGCATTTTTTACATTCGAACTTCCACTTCGCCCACATTGGTGACAGTAGCCTCCAACACTTTGTCTGAGCGAGTGTTTTTTACCCGAATCTGTTCCCCAAGGTTACCATCATGCAGGGCTTCACCAACAGTTTTTATTTGAAACTTCTCGTTACGGGCATAGATGGAGACTCTGTCACCTTTGCAGACAAAGCAGAGATTGGCGGCAAATACCGGATAGTCTTTGGCTATGCGCCGCTTGAGGCGGGTGCCTGTGACTGTGGCGATATCGTCAAATTGCGCGCCGCGCAAACTGGTTTCATCTATGTAACGCAGCGCCAGATTTTCCGGCCCAAGCACAGTGCCCGGGGCCAGTGTCTGGGTAGCCACTACCACAGGGTAACTGATATCCACCCGCACCGAGACATAGATTTGCCACGGGTAGCTGAGCTCCGGGCTGTTACAACCTATGCGTACCGTATTGTTGCGACTTATCTCTCTGTCGCTGGCAAGTTCGGCCGTCAAAGGCGAATTGCATCTGGGGGGCGTGAGCCTCGAATCCAGTCGCTGCGGGGTGATGGTAATTTGAGCATTCTCGGCCGCCAGCACTTTTTTGGCAACTGCCTCTTTAGCCAGGCTTTCTACGGCCGATATACTGGGAACAAAGCTATTCTCTGCCGCCACCGCTGGGATGGGCATTAAAATTGTAGCCAAAATGTACGCAAAATTTACTTTCATAATGAACGGGCTAGCTTGTCTCGCCAGATTACACCTATACTTTCAATGATTCGCGGATCCCAGTGCTGGCTTCACCACAGGTTTAGTCAGAAATTTGACTGAGACCCAGTGTCTTGGACAAAGCAAATAGTATGCCTGTCTGCGTGACAGCAGGTATTTATCAATACAAAGACAACAAGGCAGCCTTATGTCGAGCATTCTTGAATCAGTCAACAAGCGCACTCAACTGGTCGGACAAAACCGTCTCGAACTTCTGTTGTTTAAACTCAACGGCAGGCAAAGGTTCGGGATCAACGTGTTCAAGGTTAAAGAGGTTCTACAGTGCCCACCGCTGACGGCACTGCCCAAGTTGAACTCCTTCGTTAAGGGCGTGGCCCATATTCGCGGCACCACAGTGTCGGTTATCGACCTCAGTGCGGCGACCGGCGGCAAACCCATAGATGATGTCAAGGATTGCTTCATCATTATTTCCGAGTACAACCGCAGCGTGCAGGGCTTTCTGGTGAAGTCTGTCGAGCGGATCATCAATATGAACTGGGAGTCCATCATGCCGCCACCGGAAGGGGCAGGGCGATACTCCTACCTGACCGCGGTGACCGAAATCGAAGGTGAGTTGGTTGAAATTCTCGATGTTGAGAAAATTCTCGATGAAATTTCGCCGGTTAAGACAGACATCAGTCAGGAAATCGATGAATCTCTCACAATCGACAGAGAGCAGCACTATCATATTATGGTGATTGACGACTCTTCGGTGGCCCGTAAGCAGATCATTCGGGCGCTGTCTTCGTTGAACCTGCAGATAGATACCGCCAAAGATGGTCGGGAAGCGCTGGATAAGTTGAAAAGTATCGCGTCGGAGATGGACAATGTCGCCGATGAGATCCCGCTGATTATTTCAGATATTGAGATGCCGGAAATGGATGGCTACACCCTGACCGCCGAGATCCGTGATGATCCCAAGCTGAAACATATCAAGGTGGTGTTGCATACCTCGTTGAGTGGGGTGTTCAACCAGGCCATGGTGCAAAAAGTGGGCGCCAACGATTTTATTGCCAAGTTCAACCCCGATGAATTGGCATCGGCAGTTAACAAGCATCTGAGTTTATAGTCGCTGTCTGCTGTGGATTTTTATGACTATAGTGAGTTTGATGTCTTGTGTTGCAAATGGGGCTGGGGTATAACGCTGACCCAGTTTTTAAATGGCGCTGCATTGAGTTGCAGCGACGTTTTCACGGATAGTTAGGACACTAAGGTGCCAGATAAATCTCTCGCAGAAACTGAGTACAATCAATTCAGGCTGTTTCTTGAACAGCACAGTGGCATTGTATTGGGTGAGAACAAACAGTATTTGGTTCGCAGCCGTTTGGCGCCTTTGATGGGGAAATATGGCTTGCCATCCCTGTCGGACGTAGTTAAGCAGTCGATGCGGCCCACCGAGCGTCAGTTACGCGCTGAAGTCGTCGATGCCATGACCACCAACGAAACCCTCTGGTTTCGGGACAAGTATCCTTTTGACCTGCTCGGCAATACATTGTTGCCCGGTTATGCCAAGCTGGGGCGGCCGTTGAAGATTTGGTCGGCAGCCTGTTCATCCGGCCAGGAACCCTATTCACTGGCGATGACTGTGCTTGAATATCAGCAGCGTAAGCCGGGTGCTTTGCCGGGTGGCGCCATGATTCAGGCCACAGATTTGTCGCCGTCCATGCTGGAGCGTTGTAAAAACGCCGAATACGATAAGCTGGCGTTGGCCCGCGGCCTGTCTGAAGAGCGCAAGCGTCAGTTTTTTGAAGCCCTGCCCAACGGCAATATGCGGGTTAAAGACAATGTGCGCCGTTTGGTGAGTTTTCGGGCCCACAACCTGCTTGAAAGCTACACCTTGCTTGGCAAGTTCGACATCATCTTTTGCCGCAACGTGCTTATCTATTTTGCGCCGGAGGCAAAGGCAAAAATACTGCGGCAATTTGCTGCCGCCCTTAATCCCAAGGGGATACTGTTTTTGGGCGCCAGTGAATCGATTGCCGGGTTGACCGATGAATTCGACATGGTGCGCTGTAACCCAGGCATCTATTATCAAAAGAAAAATTAACACATAATCATTTGATTTTTAATTAAATAATTTGAAAGGCTCGTCAACTTGGACGGGCCTTTTCTGTTTTACCTTTCACCCCAACGGCCATCATCTTCTTATCTGTTATCCTCCACTCTATATCTGGCACAAAGCTTGCTTTGTTTTTGTCGAGTCATTGGAGGAGGCGGTTTTATGGCGATCAGTTTCGATAAGGCCCTTGGCATACATCAATACACTCTGGGCATTCGCGCCCAGCGTGCCGAAGTGCTTGCCAGCAATATAGCCAATGCCGATACCCCACATTATAAGGCTCGGGATGTTGATTTTTCCTCGGCGTTGCAGGCGGCAAAAGGGCGGCAACAGGGGATGAGCATGGCGGCAACTTCTGAAAAGCATTTCGACCTCAAGGCGCTGACAGCCCAGCATGTGCAGTATCGGGTACCGGATCAGCCGGACACGGGTGACGGCAATACTGTCGATATGCAAAAAGAGCAGCAGGCCTTTATGCAAAATGCGCTTGAATATCAGATGTCGCTTGGGTTCCTCGACGGTAAGTTCGCCGGGATGAAAAAGGCATTGAAAGGAGATTAATCATGAGCTTGTACAATATCTTCAATGTTGCGGGGTCGGGAATGTCGGCGCAGTCTGTGCGCTTGAACACCACCGCCAGTAACATAGCCAACGCAGATTCCGTCTCTTCCAGTATCGATAAGACCTACAAGGCGCGGCATCCCATTTTTGAGGCCGAGCTGGCCAAGGCCAATGGTCAACAGCAGCAAGGCGCTGCGGTAAAGGTCAAGGGCATAGTGGAAAGCGATAAACCCTTGTTGAAAGAGTATTCGCCGGATCATCCCATGGCCGATGCCGATGGTTTTATCTACAAACCCAATGTCAATGTAGTGGAAGAGATGGCCGATATGATTTCCGCCTCCCGCTCCTACCAGATGAACGTCCAGGTGGCCGATGCAGCCAAGTCCATGCTGCAGCAGACCCTGAGAATGGGCAAATAAAGGGAGACATAGCCCATGAGTGTAAGTTCAGTTAACCCCTTCCTCGACAGCATAAGCGTCAAAGGGGATTCGGAGACCAAGAAGAGCAACAATCAGCAGCTTACCCAGGAAGATTTCTTCTCGCTGCTGAGTAGGCAGTTGTCGATGCAGGATCCTTTCAAGCCTGTGGACAACGACCAGATGATTGCCCAGATGGCGTCGTTTTCTACCGTGGATGGTATCTCCAAGCTCAACGAGGAGATAGTGAACCTCAACACGGTAATGACCTCGAGTCAGGCATTACAGGCATCTGGCCTGGTGGGGCAGAAAGTGTTGATCCCGGCGGGCACCGGCTATGTTTCCGAGGAAGACCCGACCCTCAAAGGGGTGATCACATCGCCAGAGAAAATGCCTTCCATCAAGGTGACTGTTGAGGATGAAGCCGGCCAGGTAATCAAGACCTTTGATGTGGATGGCAGTGCCGGCGGCAACATAGACGTGGAATGGGACGGCTTGGATAAGGACGGTAAACCCGTTGAGGCCGGTATCTACACCATGAAGGCCAGCGGGGTTGTCGATGGCAAGTCCCAGGATCTTATTGTCAGTGCCTATGCCCACGTGACCAGTGTATCGCTCAACTCGGCCAGTGGCGCCGTGTTGAACCTAAGAGGTATTGGCGGGATCAGACTGGCCGACGTGCTGGCTGTTTCCGAAGTTTAATTCTGTTTCTGCCCCGGCTGCGCCGGACAGTATCTGAAAATCATGAGGTGAATTATGTCTTTTAACATTGCTCTGAGTGGGATTGCTGCGGCGCAGAAAGATCTCAATACCACAGCCAACAATATTGCCAACGTCAATACCGTCGGCTTTAAAGAATCCCGGGCCGAGTTTGCCGATGTTTACGCCAGCTCGATTTTCTCCAACGGCAGAACTACAGTGGGCGGCGGTGTGACCACCACTCAGGTGGCGCAGCAGTTCCACCAGGGTAACCTGAACTCCACCAACAATGCGTTGGATTTGGCGATCAACGGTGGCGGTTTCTTCGTGACCTCTCCCAATGTGGGCAGTCAGGATTACTCTTTCACCCGCGCCGGTGCCTTCAAGCGTGATGAAAACGGTTTCCTGGTCGATGCCGCAGGTAACTTCCTGCAGAGCTTCCCCGTCGATAAAGACGGCAACTCCACCTCTGTGAGTTTGACCACTACCAAGCCGGTGCAGATCCCGGATACTGCCGGTAGCCCGCAGAAGACCAATAATGTCGGCATCAGCATGAACCTGGATTCCACCCAGGCCACCAAAGATCCGGCGCTGTTTGACCCATCCAAGTCAGACACTTTCAACAACTCAACCGCAGTGACCATTTATGACTCCCTGGGTAACTCCCACACCTTGACCACCTATTTTGTGCGTCCGGACAATGGTGCCTACACGGGCGAGAGTAACTGGGTGGCTTATTATGCTATCGACGACAAGCCGGTCAATCTGGGCGGCGCCGCTGGCAGCTACCAGACAGATACTGATGGTGACGGTAACCCGGATGGTACAGGCACAGCGCAAACTGCTGGTGGCTGGACTGGCGCCGTGCTCAAGTTCAACGATGTCGGCGGTTATATAGGTTCAGATCCGGCGGTGATCACCACAGAGCAGTTGGGTGTTGGCGGTGCCAATGTTCTCGGCCCCGCGGCGGACGGAACCCAGACAATAACCATAGACTTCAACAACCCGACCCAGTTCTCGGAAAAGTTTAACGCCACTGAATTGACGCAGGATGGGGTGACTGTGGGTCGTCTGACCAATGTGGAAGTGGGTACAGACGGGTTGATCTCAGCCAAGTACAGCAATGGCTCGACCGTGCCCTTGGCGCGGGTGGCACTGGCGCGTTTCTCCAATGAACAGGGTCTGAGCCAGGTAGGTAACACCTCCTGGAAAGCGAGCCTGGATTCAGGTGCAGCGCTGGCCGGTGAGGCCAACAGTGGCGTGTTCGGCAGTATCCGTTCCTCAACGCTGGAACAGGCCAACGTCGACCTGACCACTGAACTGGTGGACCTGATTTCGGCTCAGCGTAACTTCCAGGCCAACTCCCGTACTCTGGAAGTAAACAACACACTGCAGCAGACAGTACTGCAGATCCGCTAATCCTTCCTGCGCAAGACATTGCCGCTACGGCAATGTCTTGCCGCTTCTCCCCGTACATACTCCCAAGTTACTGAAGTTCTTCTGTTGTCACTGCGCTCGATTGCTCATTTTATTGGCACGATGTTTGCTTTTACCTGGATAGGTAAAAAGATTGACGGAGCAGCAGGTGGACAAACTTCTCTATGTCGCCATGACTGGCGCCAAACAAAACATGAATGCGCTGGCGGTTCGGGGTAACAACCTGGCCAATGCCAACACAGATGGTTTCAAGTCAGACATGGCTCAGGCCCGTGCGATGCAAGCCTTCGGTGAAGGATTGCCGACCCGGGTGTTTGCCATGACAGAGTCGCCCTCGGCTAACTTTCAGTCCGGCCCTATCAAATCGACCGGGCGGGATCTGGACATAGCCATCAAAGATCAAGGCTGGATTGCGGTGCAGGCAGCCGATGGCAGCGAGGCCTACACCCGCTCCGGCAGTCTGAGTTTTGACACCACAGGTTTACTGCGTAACGACAGGGGCAACCCGGTAATGGGCGATAACGGCCCGATAGTGCTGCCGTTGCCGATAGACAAAATCCAGATTGCCACCGACGGCACCATCTCCATTCGTCCCCAGGGCGCAACCGCCGAGGTGATTGAAGAGGTGGGCCGCATCAAGCTGGTCAACCCGGGCAATCAGAACCTGATGCGCGGTGAAGATGGCTTGTTCCGCACTCTGGACGGCAATCCGGCCGCCGCCGATCCCTTTGTGAATGTGGAAAGCGGCGCTGTGGAAGGCAGCAATGTCAATGCCGTGGATGAAATGGTCAACCTGATTGAGCTGCAACGTCAGTTTGAGCTGCAGGTAAAAATGATGAAAACCGCAGAAGAGAACGACAAGTCGTCCGCTTCATTGATGCGCATTAGCTAGGAGTAATTGATATGCATCCCGCGTTATGGATAAGTAAGACTGGGCTAGATGCCCAGCAAACAGACATCTCGGTGATTTCAAATAACGTCGCTAATGCCAGCACCATAGGCTACAAAAAGGGCCGGGCGATATTTGAAGACTTACTGTACCAGACGGTCAATCAGGCCGGTGGTATCAGTGCTTCCAACACCAAGCTGCCCAATGGCCTTAACCTGGGCGCAGGTACCAAGGTAGTGGCCACCCAGAAGATTTTCTCCCAGGGGAATCTGCAAACCACAGATAACGCGCTGGACATGATGATTGAAGGCCCGGGATTCTTTGAAATCCAGCTGCCGGACGGCACCACTGCCTACACTCGCAACGGCCAGTTCACTCTGGATGATACCGGCCAGATAGTGACATCCGGCGCCGGCTATGTGCTGCAGCCTGCCATTACCATTCCGGACGATGCCACCAGTATTACCGTTTCCGCCGAAGGTGAAGTGTCGGTTAAAACCCCGGGTGCCGCCGAAAACCAGGTGGTGGGCCAGCTGACCATCTCTGATTTCATCAATCCGTCCGGCCTGGATCCCATAGGGCAAAACCTCTATCTGGAGACGGGCGCCAGCGGTACCCCAATTCAGGGCACGGCTTCGCTTGACGGTTTGGGCTCCATTCGTCAGGGCTCGCTGGAAACCTCCAACGTTAACGTGACCGAAGAGCTGGTTAACCTGATTGAGAGTCAGCGGATCTACGAAATGAACTCCAAAGTCATTTCGGCCGTAGACCAGATGCTGGCCTACGTGAACCAGAATCTGTGATGAGGTGATGTGATGAAACCCTTGTTCCTTATCATTCCGGCTTTGTTTCTGGGGGCTTGCACTGCTACCCAGAATAAACCCATAGCCGATGATCCCTATTATGCGCCTGTGTATCCCGAAGCACCGCCGACCCGGATAGCGCCGACCGGCTCTATTTATCAGGATAGCCAGGCGTCTTCGCTTTACTCGGATCTGCGGGCGCACAGGGTAGGGGACATCATCACTGTGGTGCTGGTGGAGTCGACCCAGGCGAAGAAAAGCGTCGGTAACAAGATCAAGAAAGGCTCGGACATGTCGGTGAACCCGCTCTATATGGGCGGCAGCAATGTCACCATCAAGGGCAATCCGCTGGATTTCCGTTACGGCGACAGCATGGATACCAATCGTGAGGCCGATGCCGATCAGAGCAACAGTCTCTCCGGGCAGATCTCGGCCAATGTGATGCAGGTGCTGGGCAATGGCAACCTGGTTATTCGCGGTGAAAAGTGGATCACCATCAATAATGGCGACGAGTTTATCCGGGTAACCGGCATTATTCGACCGCAGGATATTACTCCCGAGAACACCATAGATTCGCCCAAAGTCGCCAATGCCCGTATTCAATACAGCGGTACCGGCACCTTTGCCGATTCGCAAAAGGTGGGCTGGCTGAGCCAGTTCTTCCTCTCTGACTGGTGGCCTTTCTGAGGATAAGCTCATGAAAATCAAATTAATCATGGCACTTGCCTGTTTGCTGGTTTCCCTGCCTGGACAGGCCGAGCGCATCAAGGATATCGCCGATATCCAAGGGGTCAGGGATAACCAGTTGATAGGCTACGGTCTGGTGGTCGGTTTGCCGGGCACCGGGGAGAAGACCCGTTACACGGAGCAGACCTTCAAGACCATGTTGAAGAATTTCGGCATCAATTTGCCGGATAACTTCAGGCCCAAGATCAAGAATATTGCCGTGGTGGCAGTGCATGCCGATATGCCACCCTTTATCAAGCCGGGACAAACCCTGGATGTGACGGTATCGAGCCTGGGTGAAGCCAAGAGCCTGCGCGGCGGTACTTTGCTGCAGACTTTCCTTAAAGGGGTGGACGGCAATGTTTACGCCATCGCCCAGGGCAGTCTGGTGGTCAGCGGTTTCAGTGCCGAGGGGCTTGATGGCTCCAAGGTTATCCAGAACACGCCAACCGTGGGCCGTATTCCCAACGGCGGCATAGTCGAGCGTGAAGTGGCCAGCCCCTTTGGTAATGGCGATCACCTGACTTTTAACCTGCACAGAGCCGACTTCTCCACCGCCAAGCGCACCGCCGATGCCATTAATGGCTTACTCGGCCCGGGTATGGCACGGGCGCTCGATGCATCTTCCATTCAGGTCAGTGCCCCCAGAGATGTGTCGCAGCGGGTATCTTTCCTGGCCACCCTGGAAAATATTCAGGTTGAGCCTGCTGATGAGTCGGCCAAGGTGATAGTCAACTCCCGCACCGGCACCATAGTGGTCGGCAAGGACGTAAAACTCCTGCCGGCGGCAGTGACCCATGGCGGCCTTACCGTCACCATTGCCGAAGCGACTCAGGTTTCTCAGCCCAACGCCCTGGCCGGTGGCCAGACTGCGGTGACCAGCAACAGCACCATAGATGTGGCTCAGGACAATAGACGTATGTTTATGTTCAACCCGGGCACTTCCCTCGATGAGTTGGTGCGGGCGGTGAATATGGTCGGCGCGGCACCATCGGATGTGTTGGCCATCCTCGAAGCCTTAAAGATGGCAGGGGCTTTGCATGGTGAACTCATCATCATCTGATTAATGGCACATTGGTTTATCGACTATGAACAAAATGGCTGATGCTTCGCAATTTCTGGATCTCGGTGGGCTGGACAAGCTCAGAGCCCAGGCGCAGCAGGATCAAAAGGCGGCGCTTAAAGAAGTCGCGCAGCAGTTTGAAGGCATCTTTGTGCAGATGTTGATGAAAAGCATGCGTGATGCCAATGCGATATTTGAATCCGACAGCCCGATGAACAGCCAGTACACCAAGTTCTACGAGCAGATGCACGATCAGCAGATGTCGGTGGAGCTGTCCTCCAAAGGCATGTTGGGGCTGGCGGATCTCATGGTGCAGCAGTTGTCACCTGAAAACTCCGACATTACCCCGGCCTCAGTGCTCCGCGGTGATGTCGATAACCGCAGTGTCGCGGCCTTAAACGGCGGCCAAATGGAGAAGATATCCGGTGTTGAAGCAGCAGCGGCCAAAGCCTCCGCGCTGCCAAGCAATGACAGCCTGCAGCAGGTATTGAGCGGCAAAGTATTGCCATCATGGCGGCAGGCGCGGCCGGCAATTGGCAGCCAGGAAGAGTTTGTCAGACAGCTTTATCCCCATGCCAAGGCCGCTGCCGATGCTTTGGGGACTCAACCCGAAGTGCTGCTGGCGCAATCGGCTCTGGAAACCGGCTGGGGCCAGAAAATGGTCCGTGGCCATAAAGGCGAGTCCAGCAACAACCTGTTCAACATCAAGGCCGACAGGCGTTGGCAGGGCGAGAAAGCGGCAGTGTCGACCCTGGAATATGAGCAGGGAACAGCTGTGCGGCAAAAGGCGGACTTCCGGGTGTATGACAGTTTTGAGCAGAGCTTTAACGACTTTGTCAGCTTTATTTCCGACAACGATCGTTATAGCCAGGCGCGCAAGATGGCCGCCAATCCCGGCGAATTTATCAAGGCACTGGCCGAGGCGGGATACGCCACGGATCCTCAATATGCCAACAAGGTGATGAAAGTGCTGGATACCATCAAGGCCGATTTTGGCCAATTGTTGCAGGAGTTCGGCTCAAAGCCGGGCCAGTAAAGGTGCAGGAGCGATAACCCATGTCTATGGATCTGTTCAGTATAGCCCGCAGCGGGATCCTGGCCGCCCAATCACAATTGGGGGTGACCAGTAACAATATTGCCAACGTCAATACCGAAGGCTATCACCGCCAGGTGGCAATTCAGGGCACCTCCACCTCAATGCGTCTTGGCAATAACTTCTATGGCACAGGTACCTATGTGCAGGAAGTTAAGCGTATTTACAACGATTATGCCGCCAGAGAGCTGCGTATCGGCCAAACAGGGCTCAGTGCCGCCGAGGCCAGCTACACCAAGCTCAGCGAGCTGGATCAGCTGTTTTCCCAGATAGGCAAGGCGGTGCCAGCCTCATTGAATGACTTTTTCTCCGGCCTCAACAGCCTGGCTGACCTGCCCTCTGATCTGGGGATCCGCGGCTCTGTGCTCAACTCGGCCTCACAACTGGCGCAGAATCTCAATCAGATGCAGAGCCATCTGAGTGGTCAGGTGCAGCAAACCAATGATCAGATTGAAAGCATTACCACCAGGATCAATGAGATCAGTAAAGAGATGGCGCAGATCAATCTTGAACTGATGAAGACGCCGGGTAACGATGCGCAGCTGCTGGATAAGCAAGATGCCCTGATCCAGGAATTGAGCCAATATGCCGAAGTCAATGTGATCCCGCTGGAAAACGGTGCCCGCTCCATCATGCTGGGCAGCTCCTTTATGCTGGTATCCGGTGAAGTGGCCATGACCATGGGCGTGACCACAGGTGACCCCTTCCCTAATGAGCCTGAGCTGACCTATAGCCTTGGTGGCAGTGAATTAAAGGCAGACCCCGCCAAGCTCGGTGGTCAACTGGGCGCCTTATTTGATTTTCGTGACAACACCCTGATGCCCGCCAGCCATGAGCTGGGGCAGTTGGCGCTGGGGATTGCCGATGCCTTTAACGAGATGCAGTCCCAGGGCTTCGATCTCAATGGCGAGCTGGGACAACCTATTTTTACCGATATCAATGACCCTGTGATTGCCGCCGGCCGTGTCGGCGCCTATTCGGGTAATCCGGGCACAGCTTCCTTGAGCGTTAATATCGATGATGTCGGCGCCCTGTCCGGCAGCAGTTATGAGCTGAACTATACCAGCGCCGGTACTTATGAACTCAAGGATATGAAGACGGGAGCCGTGACCAACTTGACGCTCAACGGCAACACTTTGGAAGGCGCCAACGGTTTCAGTATCAATATCGACGCCGGTGCCATGGCCGCCGGTGACAGGTTTGAAATACGGCCAACGGCGAATGCGGCAGCCAACATAGGTGTAGTGATGTCAGATCCCAAGGGGATTGCCGCTGCGGCGCCGAAAATCACCGCCGGGACAGGTAATTCAGGCAGCACTTCAGTGAAGTTGGTCAGCATAGATGACAGAAGCGCGGCTAACTTCCCCGTGACTGACAGTGAGCTGACATTCACCCTGGATACCAGTGTCAATCCGCCTACCTATGAAGTCTTTGATGTCAACGGCGCTTCTTTGGCAACCGGGACGGCTGCGGGCACTCCGCCGCAGATCAGCGCCTTTGGCTTTACCTTCGAAGTCGATGGCAGCAGTGGCGGCAGTGAGAGTTTCACTTTCGATCTCAGCTTTGCGCCGGGTGACAACACCAATGCCGTGGCCATGGCCAAGCTCAGTGACAGCAAGATAATGAACAATGGCAAGTCGACCCTGGGAGATGTGTTTGAAAAGACCAAGCTGGATATTGGCAGCCAAACCAAATCCGCCCAGGTGAGGGCCGGTTCGGCGGAGGCCATTTACAACCAGGCCTATGCCAGGGTGCAGTCGGAATCCGGGGTTAATCTGGACGAAGAGGCGGCCAACTTGATGCAGTTCCAGCAGGCCTATCAGGCATCGGCACGGATCATGACCACGGCCAATACCCTGTTCGACACTTTGTTCAGTTCGGTTCGATAGGAGCTTGAGAGATGCGTATTTCAACTTCACAGATGTACCAGCAGAACTTAAACAGCATTCTGCAGAAGCAAACGGATACCAACAGGATCCTCGAGCAGCTCTCCAGCGGTAAAAAGGTCAACACTGCCGGTGACGATCCTGTGGCGGCTATCGGCATAGACAATCTCTATCAGCAAAACGCGCTGGTGCAGCAGTATCTCAAGAATGTGGACTACAGCAAGAATCATTTGTCGATGGCGGAAAGCAAGCTCGGCAGTGCCGAAACTCTGGTTACCAGCATTCGAGAGCAAATGTTGCGTGCAGTAAATGGCACCCTGGCACCGTCAGAGCGGCAAATGATTGCCGATGAATTGCGCGGCAGTCTGGATGAACTCTTGAGTATTGCCAATACCCAGGATGAGTCAGGCAACTATCTGTTCTCCGGATTCAGCACAGACAATCAACCCTTTGCCTTTGATGCCGGCGGCAACATGGTTTACAGCGGTGACAGCGGCGTTCGTGACGCCTTGGTGGCTCAAGGGGTTGCCATGGGCACCAACATCCCGGGGGACTCGGCCTTTATGAAGGTGCCCAATGGTTTGGGTGACTATGGCGTCAATTATTTGGCCTCTCAAACCGGGGACTTCAGGGTGCTCAGCGCCAAGATAGATAACCCCGCGGCCCATGTGGCCGATACCTACACCTTTAACTTTACCGACAATGGTGCTGGTGGGGTTGATTTGGAAGTGTTGGACTCGGGCGGCACTGCGGTGGCTAATGTGGCCAACTTCGATGCCAGTAATCCCGTGAGTTTCAATGGCATTGAGGTGAAGCTGGACGGCACGCCGGCTGGCGGGGATTCCTTCACCATGGAGCCCGATGCCGAGGTACCTATTTTCGATACCATTCAGCAGGCAATCGATCTGCTGGAGGATCCCAACCGGGTCAATACCCCGGAAGGAAAAGCTGAGTTGGCACAGTTATTGAATAACGTTGATAGCGGCTTGAATCAGCTCAGTGTGGCCAGAGGGGGGGCCGGGAATAATCTCAAAAGCCTCGAAAGCTACAGCTCCAATCATACAGAGGAAGAGCTGGTGAATAAGTCGGCATTGTCACTGCTGGAAGATCTCGATTACGCCTCGGCGATAACCGAGTTTCAAAAACAGCAGCTGGCGTTGAACGCCGTTTCAAATGTGTTCAGCAGAGTGGGTTCTGTTTCCCTGTTTGACTTTATTTAACAGAAAGCAAAGACCTACCCGTCTGTCAGATAAATTGTTAACAAATTTAGCCAAGCTCCGAGTCTTGGCGCTAAAACTAGGAAGAGGAACTCAACATGGCTATTACCGTTAATACTAACGTGACCTCGATGAAGGCACAGAAGAACCTGAACATATCCAGTGGTAACCTGGCGACTTCTATGGAACGCCTGTCCAGTGGTCTTAGGATCAACAGCGCCAAGGATGATGCCGCGGGTCTGGCTATCTCCAACCGGTTGAACTCTCAGGTTCGCGGCTTGGAAGTGGGCATGCGTAACGCCAACGACGCGATTTCCATCGCCCAGATTGCCGAAGGCGCGATGCAAGAGCAGACCAATATGCTACAACGTATGCGTGACCTGGCCATCCAGTCTGAAAACGGTGCCAACAGCACCGCCGATCTGCAGGCGCTGAAAGATGAAATGGATCAGCTGCGTGATGAGATCACCGCTATCGGTAACAGCACAGCCTTTGGTAACACCAAGCTGATGACTGGTGAGTTCTCCGGTGGCAAGCTGTTCCAGGTCGGTCACCAAGACGGTGAAGACGTGACAGTGACGGTCAAAACCAATAATGCCGCATCAATGTCGGTAAATGCGCTGACGGTGCTGACTTCTGCCGGTCGTGACTCTGCCATTGGCAAGATTGACGCTGCCATCAAGAACATAGATACCCAGCGTGCTGAATTGGGTGCGGTGCAAAACCGTCTGGCCCACAATATCAGCAACAGTGCCAACACTCAGGCCAACGTTGCCGATGCCAAGAGCCGTATCGTGGATGTGGACTTTGCCAAGGAAACTTCGGCCATGACCAAGAACCAGGTACTGCAGCAAACGGGTTCCGCCATGCTGGCACAGGCCAACCAATTGCCACAGGTCGCGCTTTCTCTGCTTGGCTAATCGAGTGGAAAGGGCAATATCGTCAGTGGTTTCATCACCACTGGCGATATTATTTTTCTCAAACAATCATTGAGTTAAGAAGAATTGATGATTTTTTGAAAAAAATGACTAAAGATCAAAACAGGGGTGCCGTTAAAGATACTGTAACCAGTAAGACCCGCCTGGCTCGAACGAAGACAGGCTAGTTTTCCAAGCCAGGTAAAGAGGAAATCATTATGGCTATTACAGTAAACACCAACGTAACATCACTGAAAGCTCAGAAAAACCTGAACATCTCCAACGGTAGCCTGGCTACTTCAATGGAGCGTCTGTCAAGTGGTCTGCGTATCAACAGTGCTAAAGATGATGCTGCAGGTCTGGCGATTTCTAACCGCCTGAATAGCCAGGTGCAAGGTCTTGAAGTCGGCATGCGTAACGCCAACGACGCTATCTCCATCGCCCAGATTTCTGAAGGTGCGATGCAGGAGCAGACCAACATGCTGCAACGTATGCGTGACCTGGCCATCCAGTCTGAAAACGGTGCCAACAGTACTGCTGACTTGCAGGCGCTGAAAGACGAAATGGATGCGCTGGCAACTGAAATCACAGCTATCGGTAACACTACCGCCTTTGGTAACACCAAGCTGATGACAGGTAGCTTCTCTGCCGGTAAAAAGTTCCAGGTAGGTCACCAGGATGGCGAAGATGTAACAGTTAAAGTGAAGACCACCAACGCTGGTACTCTCTCTGTTAACTCTCTGACTGTACTGACTTCTGCTGGTCGTGACTCAGCTATCGGTAAGATCGATGCCGCTATCAAGAACATCGACTCACAACGCGCCGAGTTGGGTGCCATCCAGAACCGTCTGGCACACAACATCAGCAACAGCGCCAACACTCAGGCCAACGTTGCCGACGCCAAGAGCCGTATCGTGGACGTGGATTTCGCCAAAGAAACCTCTGCCATGACCAAGAGCCAGGTGCTGCAACAGACAGGTTCGGCCATGCTGGCCCAAGCTAACCAGCTGCCACAGATTGCACTGTCACTGCTGTAATCTTTCAGGTTAGCTATCGCGTCAGTAAAAGGGAGGTTCGGCAACGGATCTCCCTTTGCTGCATTCATGGAAGGAAGATATTGAAGGCAGTTAGGTCAACTGAGTGGAGAATAGGCGATGGAAGTTACTACCTTATCCAATGCTGTCCCAGTGAGGACAGAAGTGAAGCCGGGACAGTTGAAAGAAGCTGCCCCCAAGAACGCGGAAACCGAGGCGACAGCCTTGCTCAAGCCGGTCGATGAGGCGGAGCAGAACAAGGAGGCGCAGCAAGATCCCGAGCAGCTGCAGCAGGTGGCGGAAGAACTCTCCAATACCATGTCTATGATGCGCAAGGGACTGGCATTCAAAGTGGACGAAACATCCGGTACTCACGTTGTCAGCGTGATGGATGTAGACTCAGGGGATGTGATAAGACAGATCCCCAGCGAGGAAGCTTTGGAGCTGGCTGCTAAACTTTCAGAAGTAGCAGGACTGCTGATGAAGACGGAAGCCTAAAAGGCTTAACGTGAGATAGAGGTTGATATGGCATTAACAGCAACAGGTTTGGGGTCGGGGCTCAATATTACCGAGATCGTCAAGGTCTTGGTTGACGCCGAGAAAGTGCCTAAAGAGGCGATTTTCAATAAGACCGAAGATACGATAGATGCCAAGGTTTCTGCCATAGGAACCCTCAAGAGCCAGCTGTCCAAGTTCCAGGATGCGCTGAAAAAGCTCCAGGATGGCGGCGCCTTGAATCAACGTACTGTCACCTTGGGCAACGAAGATTTCTTTACTGCCACTGCAGGTAAAAACTCTTTGCCCGGCTCCTACAACATCAAGATTGAGGCCTTGGCACAGCAACACAAGGTTGCCGGTGCTGCCACCGCCGATGCCAGTGCCGCGGTCGGTGAAGGAAGCCTACAATTTGCGGTCAATGGCGAGAATTTCAGCGTCGATGTGGAAGCCACAGATTCGCTTGAAGATATTGCCAAAAAAGTGAATGCCAATGCCGATAATTCGGGGGTTACCGCCACTGTCATTACCAGTGATGCCGGCAGCCGTTTGGTATTCAGCTCCGACAAAGAAGGCACGGATAACCAGATAAGCGTAACCGCAACTGATACTTCAGGTACCGGGCTTTCAGATATGTTTGGTGCCGGTAATCTTGAAGAGATCCAGGCTGCCAGCAACGCCGTACTCTATATTGACGGCCAGAAGCTGACCTCCCAATCCAATGAAGTGAAAGACGCCATCCCCGGCGTGACGCTCAACCTCACTGATGCTGATGTCAACAAGACCACCAAGCTGACCATAGCTCAGGATACCGATGCGGTTAAAGAAAACGTCAAAGGTTTTGTTGATGCCTACAATAGCCTGATCACCTCGATAGAAAAGCTCTCGGCCTATGATGTAGACAAAAAAGAGGCTGCAGCGCTGCAGGGGGACTCCATGATCCGCTCACTGGAATCTCAGTTACGCTCCGGGATCAGTGACAGGGTGGCGACGGCCGACGGTACTATTGCACTCTATGATATTGGCATTAAAACCGACAGATATGGCAAACTCTCGATTGATGATGCCAAGCTTGATGAGGCCATCAAGACCAATATGGACGGGGTCGAAGCGCTGTTTTCCACCAAGGATACCGGCCTAGCCAACGCCATGGATGAATTGGCCACGACCTACGTCAAGGCCGGTGGTGTAATAGACACCCGCAATCAGGCCTATACCGGCGATAAGCAACGTCTTGCGGATCAGCGTGAGGCCTTTGCCCTTAAAATGGAGTTGCTGGAAGCCAGATTGACCAAGCAGTTCAACGCCATGGATCTGGTGGTTGGCCAGTTGTCAGCACAGGGACAGAACGTTATCGGTGCCCTGAACTCCTTGCCGGGTGTCGTCAAGAAGAGTAGCTGATTGGGATAAAAGATGCAGGTAACTGAAGAACTGAATCAGATCAACGAATTGTTGCGCCGGGCTCTGGATTGTTTACTGACAATTCCCGCCGAGGATGAAAAAACTGACGAGTTGGTCTCTAATTTGCAAGAGCTGGTAAGCAGGCGTCAAACTTTGCTCCAGACCCTGATAGAGGAAGTGCAGAGTCCTGAGTTGCTAGAGGAGCAATTGGAGCTGACTGCCACTTTTGAGCAGCATGCCAAAGCGATACGCCAACAAAGGCAGGAGCTATTGGCGCTCAGGAGTCAGAACAAACGTCAGGTCAATGTTTACAAGTCTATAGATGCAAATAGGTAGGTATTTATGAGAGGGTCGCTACAGTCTTATCGTAAGGTGTCATTGGAGAGTGAAATCTCAGTTGCATCACCGCACAGGATCATTCAGTTGATGTTCAACGGCGCATTGGAGCGTATTGCCCAGAGTCGTTACGCCATAGAGCAAGGCGACCAGTCGTCCAAGGGAATTTTCATCAACAAGGCGATTGGTATTATCACAGGTCTCAGCAACAGCCTGAATATGGAAGCCGGTGGTGAGATAGCCAAGAATCTCAGCAACCTTTACGACTTTATGCTGCGGCGTATCTCTGAGGCCAATCTGAATAATGATGTTCAGGCGCTGGATGATGTTGCGGCCGTGCTGCGGGACATCAAAGAAGCCTGGGATGCCATTCCCGCTGATAAACATCACCTTACGGCTCACGAAGAAAACCGTTGAGTTATTAACCATTCGAGATAAAGGCGCCTTTGGCGCCTTTTTGACTTGCGCCATTTAATTGACGATATTAGCTCTTAAGTGCTGAATTTGGACTAAAATCAGGAAGGGTTAGGCAGAAAAGCCATCCTAGGCTTGCTTATATCGTGCCGATAATACAATATTCAGCATTGCTACAAATTTAGCTGAGTATGTGAAGAAAGCATTGCCAGACTTTCCAGAGCAACTAACACTAATAATTAATGCGAATCCATAATTGCCAAAGCTTAGCGGCCCACTGAATGATGCATACAGATCAACGAATTTTACTTGTCGGAAACCCCTCTGAGCGCACCAGTCGCTTATCTTGTGTTTTAGAGTTTATTGGTGAGCAAGTGGAAGTTGTGGCTCCCGAGGCTATCGACGCGCAATCTCCGGAAACTCGATGTCGGGCCATGATATTGGTCAGTGACGGCATAGAGGACGAGGCGCTGCAGTCACTGATGCTTAAACTGCCATGGCAGCCTATGTTGCTGTTGGGGCACAGCAATGCCAATCCTTCCAATCTACTCGGCAAGATTGAAGAACCTCTCAGCTATTCCCAACTGACCGAACTGTTGCATTTTTGCCAGGTCTTTGGTCAGGTCAAGCGGCCACAGGTACCAACCAGTGCCAACCAGACCAAGCTGTTCCGCAGCCTGGTAGGGCGCAGCGACGGCATTGCCAATGTGCGCCATCTGATTAACCAGGTTTCGGGATCTGATGCCACTGTGCTGGTGCTCGGGCCCTCTGGTACCGGCAAGGAAGTGGTCGCCCGTAATATTCATTATCTTTCAGAGCGTCGCGATGGCCCTTTTATTCCGGTCAACTGCGGCGCCATTCCACCTGAGCTGTTGGAAAGTGAACTGTTTGGCCATGAGAAAGGCTCCTTTACCGGTGCTATCAGTGCCCGTAAGGGACGTTTTGAGCTGGCCGAAGGCGGCACCCTGTTCCTCGATGAGATAGGTGATATGCCGCTGCAGATGCAGGTCAAGCTGCTGCGGGTGTTGCAGGAAAGAGTATTTGAACGTGTGGGTGGCAATAAGGCGATTACCGCCGATGTGCGAGTGGTAGCTGCGACCCACAGAGATCTGGAAACCATGATTGAAGGCGGTGAATTCCGCGAAGATCTCTTCTATCGCCTCAATGTGTTCCCCATCGAAATGCCACCTCTGTGTGAGCGTCGGGATGATATTCCGCTGCTGCTGCAGGAGTTGGTCAGTCGGGTATTCAACGAAGGCAAGGGACGGGTGCGCTTTACCCAACGCGCCATCGACTCTCTCAAGGAACACGCCTGGTCGGGCAATGTCCGCGAGCTGTCCAATCTGGTAGAAAGGTTGACTATCCTCTATCCGGGCGGCCTGGTCGATGTTAACGACCTGCCGGTCAAGTATCGCCATATCGATGTGCCCGAGTATTCGGTCGAGGTCAGTGAAGAGCAACTGGAACGTGATGCCTTGGCATCCATCTTCAATGACGAAGAGCCGGTCGATCTGCCAGAGACCCGTTTCCCCAGTGAGTTGCCTCCGGAAGGGGTCAATCTCAAGGATCTCTTGGCCGAATTGGAAATCGACATGATACGTCAGGCGCTGGATCAGCAGGACAACGTCGTTGCCCGCGCCGCTGAAATGCTGGGTATTCGCCGCACCACCTTGGTGGAGAAAATGCGCAAATACGGCATGAGTAAAGACTAAGCTACTGATAATTTAGATTTTTAAATTGGCATAAACTCTGCATTAACCCTGTCAGCATCGTATTTTTGACGGGGTTAATATGTCTGCAAGCCCACTGGCTCAGCTCGAAACCATCTCTCATCATGGCCGCGAATGGATCCCGATAAGGGAAGCCGCCAATATGTCCAATCGTATGGAGCATATTTTGCAGGCCATGCCTTCGGGCGTCGTTATCCTCAACGGTGACGGCTTGGTCAGTGAAGCCAACCCGGTTGCCGAATCTTTGTTGGGTGTTCCTCTGGTTGGTCAGCGCTGGCTGACTATCATCAATCGCGCCTTCGCGCCGCAAAAAGACGATGGTCATGAAGTTTCCCTGCGTAATGGCCGCCGGGTGAAGCTGGCGATTACGCCTCTGACCCCGGAGCAGGGGCAGCTGATTATGCTGACCGATCTCACCGAAACCCGACTGTTGCAGCAAAACCTTTCCCACCTTGAACGCTTGTCTGCGCTCGGGAAAATGGTCGCCACTCTGGCGCATCAAATACGCACCCCTTTGTCTGCCGCCTTACTCTATGCCGCCAACTTGGGCAGTCCAAGGCTGGATGCCGGCTCCAGAGAGCGTTTTCAGGGCAAATTACTCGACAGGCTTTCCGAGCTGGAGCAGCAGGTCAATGATATGTTGTTGATTGCCAAAGGTAAGCAAGAGGAAGCCTGCGATAGAGTGCCGTTCTCGACGGTGCTGGAAAAAGTCATGGCCAACTGTGAGCCCATCGCTGCCAGGCAAAACGTTGCATTGAGTCTGCAAATTGAAGGCGATAGCGAGATGCTGGTCAATCTTCATGGCTTGAGTTCTGCCATCAATAATCTGGTGATCAATAGCCTGGAAGCCGGTGCCACAAGAGTCATTTTGCGCCTGAGCTGCGAACAGGCACTGCGCCTCGATGTGATAGATAACGGCAAGGGCCTGGACAGCAAGATGCAAAAGCAGGTGCTGGAGCCTTTCTTCACCACCAAGCGTCAGGGTACAGGGCTTGGGCTGGCGGTGGTGCAGTCAGTGGTGCGCAGCCACGGCGGCAAATTGGACCTCAGCTGTAAGCTGGGTGCAGGTTGTACCGTCACGCTGACATTCCCGTTAACGACAGACTCTCAAGGAGGCGTGGCATGAGCGAAGCAAAAATTTTGTTGGTGGAAGACGATGCCGCGCTTCGGGAAGCACTGCTCGATACCTTGCTGCTCGCCAGTTATGAGTGCGTCGATGTCGCCAGCGCCGAAGAAGCGATAACCGCTTTGAAAGGTAATCGTTTTGATATGGTGATAAGCGATGTGCAGATGGAAGGTATCGGCGGTATGGGGCTGCTGGATTATCTGCGTCAGCAACATCCGCAGCTGCCGATCCTGTTGATGACAGCCTATGCCACCATCGACAATGCCGTCAGCGCAATCAAGCTGGGGGCCGTGGATTATCTCGCCAAGCCGTTTGCCCCTCAGGTATTGCTCAATCAGGTGAGTCGCTATTTACGTCCCAAGGTGGTTAGCGGCGGCCCAGTGGTGGCCGATGAAAAGAGCCTGGCCTTGCTGGCACTGGCGCAGCGGGTGGCCGCCTCAGAAGCCTCTGTGATGATAAGTGGCCCCAGCGGTTCGGGTAAAGAAGTGCTGGCTCGCTACATTCATCAGCACAGCCAAAGGCCTGACGGGCCTTTTGTGGCGATTAATTGCGCCGCCATCCCGGAAAATATGCTGGAAGCCACCTTGTTTGGCTACGAGAAAGGCGCCTTTACCGGGGCTTATCAGGCTTGCCCCGGTAAGTTTGAACAGGCTCATGGCGGCACTCTGTTGCTCGATGAAATTTCCGAGATGGAGCTGGCATTGCAGGCCAAGCTGCTGCGGGTGCTGCAGGAGCGCGAGGTTGAACGTTTGGGAGGCCGCAAGACCATCAAGCTCGATGTCCGGGTGCTGGCAACCTCCAACCGGGATCTGAAAGAGATGGTGGCCAAGGGCGAGTTTCGCGAAGACCTTTATTACAGGATCAATGTGTTTCCGCTTGCCTGGCCGGCACTGAACCAAAGACCGGCGGATATCATCCCGTTGGCCAAACATCTGTTGGCGCGTCACGCTGAAAACGCGGCGATTAACCCGGTGCCAGTTCTCAGCGATGCTGCGGTGCGACGTTTGTTGGCCCACCGCTGGCCGGGGAATGTCCGTGAGCTGGATAATGTGATCCAGCGGGCGTTGATCTTGAGTCAAGGGCAGATAGAAGCGGGCGATATTATTATCGATTTGCAGGATGTTGCTCTGGGAGAGACCACGGCCCCGGAAACGCCTGAAGCGCTCGGTGATGAGCTCAAGGCTCAGGAGCATGTGATTATTCTCGAGACTCTGGCCCAGTGTCAGGGCAGTCGCAAACTGGTGGCAGAGAAATTGGGGATCAGCGCCCGCACTCTCAGATACAAGATGGCGCGCATGCGCGAGATGGGCATAGAGGTGCCCGCCTGAGTCATCTCCAAAGCGGCCGTTAGGCCGCTTTCCAATTCCATTGTTTTTCTTCAGGCCCTGGGTGAATTCAGGGCGTTTACTTAGCTTAACTTTGACTATTCCATTTTTGGCAAACTAATTGCATAGAGTCTGGTAACCCAGATTTTTCGTCAATTCGCTGACGACAGGAGTGAGAAGATGCAAATAGGTGCCAATTCTTTATTGCAAGAAATGCAATCACTTAAAGGTGAAATTGCCCCAACGGGATTTCAGTCTTCGCCTGTACGCCAGGTGGGCAATACCACAGGAACTGATTTCGGCCAATTACTGGCCCAGGCCGTAGGCAATGTCAGTGAGTTGCAAAGCACATCATCCAATCTGGCCACCCGGCTGGAGATGGGCGACACCACAGTGTCTCTGTCTGACACTGTCATTGCCCGCGAGAAAGCCAGCGTCGCATTCGAGGCCACAGTGCAGGTGCGCAACAAGCTGGTCGAAGCCTACAAAGAGATTATGAGCATGCCTGTTTAAGGCATGCTTGCATCACAGATCCCGGATAACAGGAACGCACCGTGAGCACAGAATTAGTAGCAGGATCCAATGTTTCCGCCGGTGGAACAACGCTGGAAGGGGTCCAACAGGAAAACAAGTCGGGTGTATTGGGCTCCCTCGGGGGAGTGGATATGCTGCGGCAGATCACCATGATCCTGGCATTGGCTATCTGTCTGGCTCTGGCGGTATTTGTGATGATCTGGGCCCAGGAGCCAGAATATCGGCCACTGGGCAAGATGGATACCCAGGAGATGGTGCAGGTACTCGATGTGCTGGATAAGAACCGGGTACCGTACAAGATTGAAGTCGATGTGATCACTGTGCCTGAAGACAAGTATCAGGACGTGAAGATGATGCTGAGCCGCGCCGGCATAGATTCCAGTGCCGAGGCCAAGGATTATCTGAGCCAGGATTCCGGCTTTGGTGTCAGTCAGCGGATGGAACAGGCCAGGCTGAAGCAGAGTCAGGAGATGAACCTGGCGCGGGCGATTGAAGAGCTCAATAGTGTCAGCCGTGCCAAGGTGATCCTGGCGCTGCCGAAGGAAAATGTGTTCGCCCGCAATCGCGCCAAACCCAGTGCCACAGTGGTGGTCAATACCCGTAGGGGCGGTTTGGGACAGGAAGAGGTTGATGCGATAGTCGATATCGTTGCCTCAGCGGTTCATGGCATGGAACCCAGCCGGGTTACAGTGACAGACTCCAACGGCCGCTTGCTGAACTCAGGCAGTCAGGATGGGGTATCTGCCCGCGCCAGACGCGAGCTTGAGCTGGTGCAGCAAAAAGAAAACGAATACCGCACCAAGATTGACTCGATTCTGATGCCGATCCTCGGTCCGGAAAACTTCACATCCCAGGTGGATGTCAGCATGGACTTCACCGCGGTCGAGCAAACTGCCAAGCGTTTCAATCCGGATCTGCCATCACTTCGCAGTGAAATGACAGTGGAAAATAACAGCGTTGGTGGCAGCAGTGGCGGCATCCCCGGAGCCCTTTCCAATCAGCCGCCGATGGAGTCCAATATTCCTGAAAACGCTGCCGATGCTACAGAAAGCAGCAGTGTTACGTCAGGCAACAGCCATAGGGAAGCGACCCGTAACTTTGAGCTGGATACCACCATCAGCCATACCCGTCAGCAGATAGGTGTAGTACGCCGGGTCAGTGTCTCAGTGGCGGTCGACTACAAGGCAGGTGCTGCCGGTGAAAATGGTCAGGTCGCCAGAGTGCCTCGCACAGGTGAAGAGATGGCCAATATCCGTCGCTTGCTGGAAGGCGCCGTTGGCTTCAACAGCCAAAGGGGCGACATGATAGAAGTGGTGACTGTGCCCTTTATGGATCAGCTGGTTGAAGACCTGCCTGAGCCACCTCTGTGGGAGCAGCCCTGGTTCTGGCGGGCGATGAAACTCGGCATAGGTGCCTTGGTGATTTTGGTGCTTATCCTGTTCGTGGTGCGTCCCATGCTCAAACGCCTCATCTATCCCGATGGCCAGAATATGCCGGATGAACCTGCGCTGGGGCACGAGCTGGCAGATATTGAAGATCAGTACGCTGCCGACACCCTGGGTATGCTCAACCGCCCTGAAAGTGAATACAGCTATGCCGATGACGGTTCGATTCTGATACCGGATCTGCACAAAGATGATGATATGATTAAGGCCATACGTGCTCTGGTGGCCAATGAGCCTGAACTGTCCACCCAAGTGGTGAAGAACTGGTTGCAAGAAGATGCCTGAAAAAAAAGCGGATAAACCAGCCGAGAGCGGCTTCGATGTCAAGAATCTCAACGGGATTGAGAAGACCGCCATTTTGTTGCTGAGTCTCAGTGAAGCCGATGCGGCCTCTATTCTCAAACACTTGGAACCCAAACAGGTTCAAAAGGTGGGTATGGCCATGGCGGCCATGCAGGAGTTCGGCCAGGAGAAGGTGGTTGCGGTTCACAAGCTGTTTCTGGATGATATCCAGAAATACTCCTCCATAGGCTTTAACAGCGAAGAGTTTGTGCGTAAGGCACTGACTACCGCATTGGGTGAAGACAAGGCCGGTAATCTTATCGAGCAGATTGTCATGGGCAGTGGCGCCAAAGGCCTCGACTCGCTCAAGTGGATGGACGCCAGACAGGTGGCGACTATTATCCAGAACGAACACCCGCAGATCCAAACCATTGTACTGTCCTATCTTGAACCGGATCAGGCGGCGGAAATCTTTGCCCAGTTCCCGGAAAACACCCGTCTCGATTTGATGATGCGTATCGCCAACCTCGAAGAGGTGCAACCTGCAGCACTGCAGGAGCTTAACGACATCATGGAGAAACAGTTTGCCGGTCAGGGTGGCGCCCAGGCCGCCAAGATGGGTGGCTTGAAGGCTGCTGCCAACATTATGAACTACCTGGATACCGGGGTGGAGAGCCAACTGATGGAAACTCTGCGCGAGTCCGACGAAGAGATGGCGCAGCAGATCCAGGACTTGATGTTCGTGTTCGAAAACCTGATCGATGTCGACGACCGTGGCATTCAGACGCTGCTGCGGGAAGTGCAGCAGGATGTACTGATGAAGGCGCTCAAGGGCGCTGACGAGCCATTGAAGGAGAAGATCCTCGGCAATATGTCCAAACGTGCCGCCGAATTGCTGCGTGACGATCTCGAGGCCATGGGGCCAATTCGTATCAGCGAAGTGGAAGTGGCCCAGAAAGAGATATTGTCCATCGCCCGTCGCTTGTCCGATGCCGGAGAGATTATGCTCGGTGGCGGCGGCAGTGAAGAATTCCTCTGACAGGCGAGTTTGAATGACAGACAAAAAGGTGTCCCACAACATTTTACCGCCGGATGAAGCGGACGAGTTTGTTAATTGGCAGTTGCCCGATGTGGGTGACGCCATGCCGCTTAAGCCGAGTAATCTGTTTGGCTATAAGCCTGGACGCATAGAGCCCAAGGCCGCCGAAGAGGCTGTATCACCACCGACTTTGGCTGAAATCGAATCTATCCGCGAGCAAGCCGAGCAGGAAGGTTTTGCCGAAGGCAAGGAACAAGGGCTGGCCAAAGGCCTGGAGGAAGGCCGTCTTCAGGGCTTGGAACAGGGGCACAGTGAAGGTTTTGCCCAGGGGCTTGAGCAAGGCCGGGAAGAAGGCTTGCAACAGGCCGCCGCCATGATAGAGCGTTTCGATGCCTTGCTTGCTCAGTTCGAGGCGCCGCTGGCGCTGCTGGATACCCAGATAGAAGAATCGTTACTGACCTTGGTCGGCACTTTGGCGCGCAACCTCATAGCCCATGAGCTGAAGACCCACCCGGAACATATACTGGCGGCGCTCAGGCAAGGGATAGATGCCCTGCCACTCAAAGAGCAGAAAGTGAATCTGCGTTTGCACCCGGAAGATATGGCTTTGGTCAGCGAGCTCTACGGTGAAGAGCAACTGACACGTAACCGCTGGACACTGGAAGCCGATCCCGGCCTCAATCGTGGCGATTGTGTGGTGGACAGCCAACGCTCGCAAGTGGATATGCGCTTGGAAACCCGTTTGGAAGGGGTGTTTGCCAATCTTGAAGCCGAACAATCCATGTTGGCGAAAAAGGCCGCCCAGCAGCAGGCCGCAATAGACGATAGGCCAAGCCCGCCGCCACAGGACAGCGAGCAGGAGCAAACGCTTGCCGATGAACAAACAGCCGCTATGAGCGACAAGGCCGAGACCGCAAGCCAAGAGGGCGAACAGCCCAGCGAAGGAGACACTCATGATGCAGCAGCGCCGAAGCCAACTGCTGAGTGAACTCAAACACTTGGCCGAAAAGCAGGCGCCGTTTCAAGCGGTTGCCAGCGGCCAGTTGGTGCGGGTGGTTGGTCTGACGCTGGAAGCCAGTGGTTGCCGGGCGCCGGTCGGCAGTCTCTGCGCCATAGATACCATGGCGGGTAAGCTTATTGCCGAGGTGATAGGTTTTGACGATGAGCTATTGTATCTGATGCCGGTGGAAGAACTCAGGGGCGTGCTCCCCGGAGCCAAAGTGATGCCGCTCGGTGAGCAAACCGGGCTCAGTGTCGGTTTGAGTCTTCTTGGTCGGGTGCTGGACGGTAACGGCCAGCCGCTCGATGGTATGGGCGCCATGCACACAGACGAACAAGCCTCGCGCCATAGCCCGGCAATCAATCCCTTGGCCAGACGGGCGATTACCGAACCGCTCGATGTAGGCGTCAGAGCCATCAACGCCATGCTTACCGTGGGCAAGGGCCAACGTATGGGGCTCTTTGCCGGCTCCGGCGTGGGTAAGAGTGTGCTCCTTGGCATGATGACCCGCGGCACCACGGCCGACATTATTGTGGTTGGCCTGGTGGGGGAGCGTGGCCGGGAGGTGAAAGAGTTTATCGAAGAGATCCTGGGCGCAGAGGGGCGGGCCCGCTCTGTGGTCATAGCCGCCCCGGCCGATACCTCCCCCTTGATGCGCCTTCGTGCCTGCGAAACCTCGACTCGGATAGCCGAGTATTTTCGCGATCTCGGCTATGACGTCCTGCTGTTGATGGATAGCCTGACCCGTTACGCCCAGGCGCAGCGGGAAATCGCCCTGGCGGTCGGTGAGCCGCCGGCAACCAAAGGGTATCCGCCTTCAGTATTTGCCAAGTTGCCCCGTTTGGTGGAGCGCGCCGGTAATGGTGGTGAAGGTCAGGGCTCGATCACTGCCTTCTATACTGTGCTTACCGAAGGGGACGATCAGCAAGATCCCATTGCCGATGCCTCGCGGGCCATTTTGGACGGTCACATAGTGTTGTCACGGGCCTTGGCCGACTCAGGGCATTATCCGGCGATAGACATTGAAGCTTCCATCAGTCGGGTGGCACCCATGGTGATCAGCGAGGCGCACCTGGAAGCGATGCGGCGCGTCAAGCAGGTTTATTCGCTCTACCAGCAAAACCGGGATCTGATCTCCATTGGTGCCTATTCCCAAGGCTCGGATCCGCGTATCGACAACGCCATACGCCTGCAACCCGCCATGAACGCCTTTTTGCGGCAGGGGATGCGCGATGCCATCAGTTTCAGCGATTGCCAGCAGATGTTGGGGCAGCTTGCTGCCCAATGTAAGGTGTAATGCAATTCAGTGCAGGAGTTTGCGTGCTCGATAAAAAATTCAGTGACAATAGGGGGGTAGCCTGATCTCAATAGAGCGCCGGGTTAAGGCCCGCAAGGCAGGCAATTTTAAGGAATAATACTACAGATGGCGAAACCCGATCCTTTGCACACAGTGTTGAAACTGGCGGTCGAAGCCGAAGAGCAGGCAGCACTGCAGCTTAAAGCCGCGCAAATGGAATGCCAGAGGCGTAAGTCTCAGCTGCAGGCGCTGCAGGAATACCGTCTCGACTATATGAAGCAACTCGATGCCCAGCAGGGGCAGAGCATTGGCGCCTCCTATTACCAGCAGTTTCATCGATTTGTGCGTCAGGTAGATGATGCCATAGGGCAACAACTTGCCGTGGTCGCCGAGGCCGATAAGCAGCGGGGCTATAGACAGCAACATTGGCTGGAGAAGCAGCAAAAGCGTAAGGCGGTGGAGATGTTGTTGGAGAAAAAAGCCCTGCAGGCCGAAGCCAAAGCCGCCAAACAAGAGCAGAAACTCATTGATGAGTTTGCTTCCCAGCAGTTTTTCCGTCGTAAGCTCAACCATTGAGCCCATTCCTACATCCATTCCCGGACAATTCCTTAATATTCATTCTAAATTTTTTATTGGCGTGAATTTTGCTTTGTTTGAGACAGAGACATTAATTCTGACTCGGCCTATCTTTATCTATTGAGGGCCTAGGTGCTGGAGGAAGGCATGCAGCAGTTATCCAATATCCTGATCGGCAATGCGGGCGGCAAGGGAGTCTCCGCCACAGATGCACTACAATCTACTGATAACGAAGCTTTTTTCGCCGCTTATCAACAGGCGCAGGCCAAGTTCTCGTTCGACTCGCAAGGCGCCAAGCCGGGATTTACCGCTGGCAGTCTTAACAGAGAAGGTGCTCAAGCTGAGCAGGCCGTCGATGTCTCGCTTATTCTGGGGCAAATAGCCATGGGCAAGAAATTGCCGTCTGAAGACGGCACCATAGTCACCGAAGTGGATGAGGTGAGCCTGCTGAAACAGATTGCCGCTCTCACCGGGCTCAAAGAAGATGAGATCAAGGCCATGTCTCCCGAAGAGCAGATGAAGCTCTTGGAAAACCTCAAGCAGGGGAGTGCCGAGCTTGGCATGGTAGTGACAGATAGTCTGGAAGGCGCAGAGGTGATTGCCGCTGACGAAGGCGACGAGAGTGAAGAAGACAGTGCCAAACTGGCCGATACTGATGAGAAAGCGGCAAGCAAAGGCGATAGCAAAGCAGAGGATGAAACTATAGATGCTCCTTTGCTGGCTCTCGACAAGGCGGCTGCAACAGCGGAAAAGGCCAAGTCTCAGGAAGGCGAGCAACAAATGGGTTGGCCGGATGCTGATAAGTCAGCGCGTAAGGCGGCGACTCAGGATGGTATGGCTGCTGTGGTTCGTGAAGCTGTGCTCAATGCCGCTGAGGAAAAGAGTGACAAGATCTTGGCGCAAAGCGCAATTGCCGAGAAGGCCAAGACAGATACTACCGGCAAGTTGGGTGCTGCGGTGGCCGCGGCGGCAACGTCTGTCGGCGCTGACGGCAAGAGTGACAAAGCTACGGCCAAGGATGTTCTCGCCAGCTTACTTAAGGCTGAGGTGAAAGGTACTCAGACTGCTGCCGAGGTACGAAGCCCTGTGAGTGACGCCATACATCAGGCGCTCAAGGGCGATGCGGCATCAACCCAGACAGATATCAGCCCGTTTCAGCAACAGCTGCATCAACAAGGGTTGCAGCCTCCACAGAGGGGAGAGATGGCCCAATATCAACTGTCATTGAGGCAGGGGATGGAGCAATCACTGCAAACCGCCGATATGGTGCAGCGTTTTGCCCCCGTGATGCGGCAGCAGTTGATTACCATGGTCAGTAATGGTGTGCAGCAGGCTGAGATTCGTCTCGACCCACCAGAGCTTGGAGCCATGATGGTCAGGGTTCAGGTGCATGGTGATCAGACTCAGGTGCAGTTCCATGTCACCCAACCACAAACCCGGGATATGCTGGAACAGGCCATGCCCAGATTGAGAGAAATGCTGCAGGAGCAGGGAATGAACCTGGCCGATAGCCACATCTCTCAAGGTGGTCGGGAGCAAGGCGAGCAGCATGGTGGCAATGGCGGTGGTTTTGCCCAAGAGGGTGCCAATGGTGAAATTTCCGCCGAAGAAACGGCACAAAGCACAAATCACACAACAAGTTATGGCTCGGGTATAGATTATTACGCCTGAGCAGGTAACCTATAGGGATGGTATTTTTCCGCGGGCATTGCGGTTGATTAAGGGAAAGGGTAGAGAATGGCAGAGCAAGAAGAGCTTGAGCTGCAAGAGGCGCCGGCGCCCAAAAGCAAAAAGAAACTCTTTATCTTCGGCGGCATTGGTTTGGTGGTGTTGCTGCTGGTCGGTGCTGGCTTGTGGTTTTTCCTGGGCGGTTCAGATGACACTGCGGTCGATGCGGCCGAAGGTGAGCAGGTAACCGAAGAAGCTCAGGCCAATAACAGCAGGGAAGCCTTCTATGTGGCCATGCCCAGACCATTTCTGTTCAATCTGCCGGGGGCTAACCGTTCCAGGCTGGTGGAGATAAAGGTACAGCTCATGGTGCGTGGCAGTGATGACGATGTCACTCTCAAGAAGCATATTCCCTTGATTGAAGATGCACTGCTGACCACTTTCAGCGGTGCCGATGTTGAAAAGCTCAGCAGCCAGGCAGGTAAGGATGAGCTCAGACAGTTGGCGCTGCTCAATGTACAAAACACACTGCAACCGGTTACCGGCCGTAAAGTCGTTGAGAAAGTGCTGTTCACCGGCTTTGTGATGCAGTAACAGGGACAAGAGGCGAAGGCAATATCGTGAGTGATTTATTAAGCCAAGACGAAATTGATGCGCTGCTTCATGGCGTGGACGACGTCGAAGAAGAGGATGCCCAGGAGTCGGGACACGACGCCCAATCCTATGACTTTTCTTCACAGGATCGTATCGTCCGTGGCCGGATGCCGACCCTGGAAATTGTCAACGAGCGCTTTGCCCGTCACCTGCGGATCAGTATGTTCAACATGATGCGCCGGGCAGCCGAAGTCTCCATTAACGGCGTGCAAATGCTCAAGTTTGGTGAGTATGTGCACACTCTGTTTGTGCCAACCAGTTTGAATATGGTGCGCTTCAGTCCACTCAAGGGGACGGCGCTGATTACCATGGAAGCCAGATTGGTGTTTATTCTGGTGGATAACTTCTTTGGTGGCGATGGCCGCTTCCATGCCAAGATCGAAGGGCGGGAATTTACCCCGACAGAGCGGCGCATAGTACAGCTGTTGCTGAAGATTATCTTTGAAGATTACAAAGATGCCTGGGCGCCTGTGATGGATGTCGAATTCGACTATCTGGACTCAGAAGTTAACCCGGCGATGGCCAACATTGTCAGCCCAACCGAAGTGGTTGTGGTCAACTCTTTCCATATTGAAGTGGACGGCGGCGGTGGCGATTTTCACATTACCATGCCCTATTCTATGATTGAACCCATCCGGGAACTGCTGGATGCCGGGGTTCAAAGCGACAAGCAAGATACCGATATGCGCTGGTCTCAGGCGCTGAAAGACGAGATCATGGATGTCGAAGTGGGGCTGGATGCACGTCTGCTTGAAAAAGAGATGACTCTCAGGGAAGTAATGGAGTTCAAGGCCGGTGATGTGATCCCGGTTGAGTTGCCTGAGCATATAGTGATGAAGATTGAGGACTTGCCTACCTACAGATGTAAGCTGGGGCGGGTAAGGGAAAACCTGGCGCTGAAGATCTGCGACAAGATCCCGCGTCCGGAAACGGTCAAGACCGAACTGCAGCTGGTAACCCGCAAGGGTAAATCCAAGGATATCTCGGATATATAAGGTGATAGAGAATGAGTACTGAAGAGATGGACGATTGGGCTGCCGCCATGGCCGAGCAGGCTGAAGAGGAGGCCAAGGCGGTTGATTTGGATGAGCTCAAGAGCGATGCCAAACCCTTGTCTGAAGAGGAAGCCGCCAAACTGGATACCATTTTGGATATCCCCGTGACTATCTCCATGGAGGTGGGGCGCAGTTTTATCAGTATCCGCAATCTGTTGCAGCTCAACCAGGGCTCGGTAGTGGAGCTGGATAGAGTCGCCGGTGAACCTCTGGATGTGATGGTCAATGGCACCTTGATTGCCCACGGCGAAGTGGTAGTGGTCAACGACAAGTTCGGTATTCGTCTGACGGATGTGATAAGCCAGACCGAACGTATCAAGAAACTCAAATAAGCCGGTGGCCATGACTCAAACGACGACCCAGGCGGCAACCGCCTTGACTCACGACGGTGGCAGCAGCCTGGCGACCATGGCCAGCATGATGGGCGGGCTTATTCTGGTGCTGGCGTTGATTTTTGTGCTGGCCTATCTGGTGAAACGCCTCAATTTGGTGCCGGGCAGCCAATCGGCTATCAAGACGCTGGCAGTTACCCCGCTCGGGCAGAAAGAGAAGCTGGTATTGGTGGAACTGGATGGGCAGCAATACCTGCTGGGAGTCACCGCGGCGCAAGTCTCTTTGGTAGATAAGCTGGAGCGGCCGGTGACCATAGACAATGAGAGCTTCGCCGCCAAGCTCAGGCAGGCCAGGGTGAAACCATCATGAAATATTGGCCACTGCTGCTATTACCTCTGATGCTGCTGCCGGGCTTTGCCCAGGCTCAGGATGCATTGTTTCCGGCGGTAACCGTGACTACCGGGCCGGATGGCTCGACTCAGTATTCGGTGACCATGCAGATCCTGCTGCTGATGACCGCCATGAGTTTCCTGCCGGCCATGGTGATCATGCTGACCTCTTTCACCCGTATCATAGTGGTCTTGTCTATCCTGCGGCAGGCTATAGGCCTGCAACAAACCCCTTCCAATCAGGTTCTTATCGGTATGAGCCTGTTTATGACCTTCTTTATCATGGCGCCTGTGTTTGACCGCATCTATGATGACGCGGTGCAGCCGTACATGAATGACAGCATGACCTTGCAGCAAGCATTCGATGCCGGACAATCGCCGCTGAAAAAGTTTATGTTGTCACAAACCCGCACCACGGATCTCAACTCCTTTATTGAGATCTCCGGCTACCAGAACATCAACAACCCTGAAGATGCTCCTATGACAGTGGTGATCCCGGCCTTTATCACCAGTGAGCTCAAGACCGCATTCCAGATAGGTTTTATGCTGTTTGTGCCTTTCCTTGTGCTGGATTTGGTGGTGGCCAGTATTCTGATGGCCATGGGTATGATGATGCTATCCCCCATGATTGTTTCCTTGCCGTTCAAGATCATGTTGTTTGTGCTGGTTGATGGCTGGACCCTGGTGATGGGCACTCTCGCCGGCAGCTTCGGTTTATAGGAGGCGCAGATGACCCCCGAGTCACTGATCGACATTTTCCGCGAAGCCCTGGCGGTGATCGTGATGATGGTTTCGGCCATAGTGGTGCCCGGGTTGATCATAGGCTTGATTGTGGCAGTGTTTCAGGCTGCTACCTCCATTAACGAACAGACTCTGAGTTTTCTGCCCAGGCTCTTGATGACCCTGTTTGCACTGATGTTTATCGGTCATTGGCTGGTGCGCACCATGATGGATTTCTTTATCGAGATGGTTCACAGGATCCCGCAAGTGGTGGGCTGAGCCATGGAGATACTGTTCGACAGCATCCAACAGACTCTGGCCGCCTACCTCTGGCCATTGTTTCGGGTGGCCAGCATGTTGATGGTGATGGCGGTTTTTGGCGCCAATACCACGCCAGCCAGAGTCCGTTTGTTGCTGGCGCTGGCCTTGACTGTGGCAATAGCGCCTGTCTTGCCGCCCATGCCCGGAGTGGATCTTTTCTCTCTCGCAGCAGTATTTATTACTACTCAACAGATTCTTATCGGTACCGCCATGGGGTTTGTTACCTTGCTCATCATGCAAACCTTTGTGCTGACCGGGCAGATAATCGGCATGCAAACCAGTTTGGGCTTTGCTTCCATGGTGGATCCCAGCTCAGGGCAGCAGACGCCTGTGATAGGTAACTTCTTTTTGCTGCTGACCACCATGATCTTCCTGGCGGTAGATGGCCACCTGGTGATGATACGTATGCTGGTGGCAAGCTTTGAAACCTTGCCGGTATCCAGCGAAGGGATCAAAATTGCCAACTATCGCACCCTGGCTGAGTGGGGCAGCTATATGTTCGGCGCCGCGTTGACCATGTCTATCTCGGCCATTATCGCACTGCTTACCGTTAACCTCTCTTTCGGGGTGATGACCCGGGCGGCACCCCAGCTGAACATTTTTGCCATAGGTTTTCCCGTTACCATGATAGGTGGCCTGATTATTCTTTGGTTGACACTGGGGCCTGTGATGGCTCACTTCGATGAGGTTTGGCATGCGGCGCAGCTGTTGCTGTGTGACATGCTGGAGCTGACCTGTAATCTGGATGGAGTCCCCTGATGGCAGAGAACGAAGACGGGCAGGAAAAAAGCGAGGAGGCAACCTCCAGGCGCTTGCAACAGGCCAGAGAGAAAGGGCAGGTTGCAAGGTCAAAAGAGTTGGGCACCTCGGCGGTATTGTTGGCCGCAGCCGTGGGTTTTGCCATGCTGGGGCCAAGTCTGGCCGCCAGTCTGGCCTCTGTCATGAGCCGTATCTTCTCCATGGAACGGGATCAGATATTCGATACCAACAGCATGTTCAATGTCTGGGGTATAGTTGCCGCCGAGCTGGGTTGGCCTATGGCCGGTTTTATTCTGTTTCTCGGTTTCGTGGCCTTTGTCGGTAATATTGTTCTAGGCGGTATCAGTTTTTCGACCCAGGCATTTATGCCCAAGGGCAGTAAGATGAACCCTATGACCGGCTTTAAAAGGATGTTCGGGGTACAGGCGCTGGTGGAGCTGGCCAAGGGGATCGCCAAGTTTTCCGTGGTGGCACTGTCAGCCTATCTGCTGCTGAGCTTCTACTTTGAAGATATTCTCAGGTTGTCGCAGGATCACCTGCCGGGCAACATACGCCATGCATTGGATCTCTTGGTATGGATGTTTATTCTACTGAGTGCGTCCACCCTGGTGATAGTGGTCATTGACGTGCCGTTTCAAATTTGGAACCACGCCAAGCAATTGCGGATGACCAAGCAGGAAGTCAAAGACGAGTACAAGGACACCGAAGGAAAGCCCGAGGTCAAAGGCCGTATTCGCCAGTTGCAAAGGGAGATGGCCCAGCGGCGGATGATGAGTGAAGTGCCCAAGGCCGATGTAATAGTGGTTAACCCCGAGCACTTCGCGGTAGCGATAAAGTACGATGTAGACAAGTCACCTGCGCCCTTTGTGCTTGCCAAGGGCGTTGACGATGTGGCCTTTAAAATTCGTGAAATTGCCAGAGAGCACCAGGTTGCCATAGTGTCGGCGCCGCCTCTGGCGCGGGCGATTTACCATACTACCAAGCTCAATCAGCAGATCCCCGAAGGCCTGTTCACCGCTGTAGCCCAAGTGCTCGCCTATGTGTTCCAGCTCAGGCAATACCAAAAAGGCAAGGGCACTCGGCCCAAACCTATCCCTCTCAATCAACCCATCCCGGATGAATACAAGCAGTATTGAAGCTAACTTGGCGCGAAACTTGCTGAACTTGGTCTAAGTGTCAAACTTCAGGCTGATAGTGAATGGATGTTAAAGCGACGCTCGGGCAACTGAGGCAAGTAAAACCGGCAAACTTCAAGGGCGTAGGCACGCCGCTTCTGGTCCTGGCGACGCTGGCCATGATAGTTTTGCCTATGCCGGCCTTTCTGCTGGATATCCTGTTTTCCTTCAATATCGCCCTGGCACTGGTGGTGCTGCTGGTGGCTGTTTACACTCAAAGGCCACTGGATTTTGCTGCTTTCCCGACCGTTTTGCTGGTAGCCACTCTGCTCAGACTGGCGCTTAACGTCGCTTCTACCCGGGTGGTATTGCTCGAAGGTCACAACGGCGGTGATGCTGCCGGTAAAGTGATTGAGGCCTTCGGCTCTGTGGTGATCGGCGGTAACTATGCCGTAGGTCTGGTGGTGTTCCTCATTCTGATTATCATCAACTTTGCCGTGGTAACCAAGGGTGCCGGGCGTATTTCGGAAGTGAGTGCCCGCTTTACCTTGGACGCCATGCCGGGTAAACAGATGGCGATTGATGCCGACCTCAATGCCGGGATCCTCAATCAGGAGCAGGCCAGGGTACGCCGGGAAGAAGTCACTCGTGAGGCCGACTTCTACGGCTCTATGGACGGTGCCTCCAAGTTTGTGAAAGGGGATGCGATTGCCGGTATTTTGATCTTGGTGATCAACATTTTGGGTGGCTTCATCATAGGGATAGTTCAGCACGGACTGAGCTTTTCCCAAGCGGTAGAGATTTACACCCTGCTGACCATAGGTGATGGCCTGGTAGCGCAGATACCCGGGCTGTTGTTGTCCATCGCTGCCGCGCTGATGGTGACCCGTCAGAATGAGTCCGGCGATATGGGGCAGCAGGTCGTGCAGCAGATGTTCGACAACCCCAAATCATTGCTCATCGCTTCTGCGGTACTCTTTGTGATGGGGATAGTGCCCGGCATGCCTCATCTGGCGTTTTTAACCTTTGCCTTGCTGGCCTCAGTGGGCGCCTTCTTTATCTACAAACGTAATGAAAAGAACAAACAACAGGCGCTGGAGCTCGCCAAGAAAGGGCCCACAGAGAAGAGCCTCAACGAACCCAAAGAACTCAGTTGGGACGATGTTCGTCATGTGGACACCATTGGCTTGGAGGTGGGTTATCGCCTTATTCCTTTGGTGGATAAAGGTCAGGGTGGCGAGCTTCTCGGCCGTATCAAAGGGGTGCGCAAGAAGCTGTCTCAGGAACTGGGTTTCCTGGTGCCGGCAGTACATATCCGCGACAACCTGGACCTTTCTCCCAATGCCTATCGCATCTCTTTGATGGGGGTGGCAAGTGGTGAAGCCGAAGTACGTCACGATTGTGAACTGGCGATTAACCCGGGACAGGTATTCGGTAAGCTGGATGGCATAGAAACCAAAGATCCCGCCTTTGGTCTGGATGCGGTATGGATTGCCCCCGAGCTCAGAGAGCACGCCCAGACTCTGGGCTACACGGTTGTGGATGCCGCCACTGTGGTGGCCACTCATCTCAGCCAACTTCTGACCAACAACGCCTCCAAACTGCTGGGTTACGAAGAAGTGCAACAGTTGCTGGATATGCTGGCCAAGCATTCGCCCAAATTGGTCGATGGCTTCATTCCCGATGTGATGACCCTGGGCAATGTGGTTAAGGTGATGCAGAACCTGCTTAACGAGGGGGTATCGATTCGGGATCTGCGCACCATAGTCCAAACCCTGCTGGAGTACGGTCCCAAGAGCAATGACACCGAGGTGTTGACCGCCGCGGTACGTATTGCCCTTAAACGCATGATAGTGCAGGAGATAGCCGGTCCTGAGCCGGAAATCCCCGTCATAACTTTGGCGCCAGAGTTGGAACAGATGTTGCATCAGTCAATGCAGGCGACAGGGGGCGAAGGTCCGAATATCGAGCCGGGACTGGCAGAGCGTATGCAGCAGTCACTGGCCGGAGCGGCCCAGAAGCAGGAAATGGTAGGTCAGCCCGCCATATTGCTGACATCCGGCATGCTGCGTTCTACTCTGTCACGTTTTGTTAAGCACACTATTCCCAATCTGCGGGTGATCTCCTATCAGGAGGTTCCCGATGAGAAACAGATACGCATAGTGTCAGCCGTTGGCCAACAGGGGTAACCGAAAGTGAAGATTAAACGTTTTTTTGCCAAAGATATGCGTGCTGCGCTGGCTCAGGTGAAAGAGACTCTGGGGGCAGATGCCGTAATCATGTCCAACAAGAAGGTTACCGGCGGCATAGAGATAGTGGCGGCGGTTGATTACGACTCTCCCAAGCCTGCTGCGGCGCCAACCGCATCGCCTTTTATGGAGTTGGGTGAGGACAAAGTCTCCCTCGGCAGTGGTCATGTGCGCAGCAATAGTAAGACCAACCCGGAGCCTGTTGCCGATTCTCTGCAAGCTTTGCTTGAGCGGCAACAGAGCCGTTTGAATGAACAGCTGGGGCAGCAAAACAGCGCCAAAGATTTGGATATGCCTGCTTGGGCCAAAGGGCTTGCTGAAGAGCACAAGCCAGCGCCACAGCTGCGTGAAAAAACGCCTGAGCGGGCAAGCAAGGGCAACAGCGTCAAGCAACAGCAAGAGATGGAAGCCATGCGTGAAGAGCTGGCTTCCCTGCGTGGTTTGTTGACCCATCAGCTTTCCAGTTTGATGTCGGATCAGCGCAGCCGTACAGATCCTGTCGGTGCCATGTTGAAGCGTAAATTACTGGAAGCCGAGTTCTCCCCTGATGTTGCCGAGCGCCTGGCATCTTTAAGCCAGCACTATCAAAGCGCTGAACTTGGCCGTGCCTTGCCGCAAAGTTTGGCAAACCTGCTTGATAATCAAGGTGATGATTTAATGCGCCAGGGCGGCATTGTCGCGTTGGTCGGTCCTACCGGTGTTGGTAAAACCACAACATTGGCCAAACTTGCGGCCCGTTTCATTGCCCATCATGGCCCGGATTCTGTATTGTTGGTCACCATGGACCATTATCGCATCGGAGCCTTTGAGCAATTGGCAACTTATGGCAAAATAATGGGATGTCCGGTGAAGCAAGCTCATGATCTCAATGAGTTGGAGCAGATACTGTATCAGTTCCGTAGCCGGAAACTGGTTTTGATAGATACCGCAGGTATGGGACAAAGGGATATGCGCCTGTACCAACAACTGGATAACCTTGCCGCCAATACCCGTTTGCCTATTCGTAGCTATCTGGTGCTCTCGGCAACCGGTCAACGCCGGGTGCTTGAAGAGGCGGTAAGTCATTTCCAGCGAATTGATCTCGCAGGGGCGGTTTTAACTAAACTTGATGAGTCCGTCTCTTTGGGCGCCGCGCTGAGCGTGTTGATCCAAAGTGGGTTATCATTAAGTTATATTACTGACGGTCAAAGGGTTCCTGAGGATATGCAGGTAGCCGATACCCTGACCTTGGCCAAGCAGGCATTGGCCGTATTGAACAAGACAGAAGCAAGCCATTTTAATAATAAAGCCAGGTCAGAAGAGATGACCTATGCATTTGAGTAAAGCTATGACCCGGGACCAAGCGAGCGGTTTACGAATGATGAATCAACCAAATAACGAAAAAGTAAAAGTGATTGCCGTGACCGGAGGCAAGGGTGGGGTGGGTAAAACCAGCGTCTCCATCAATACTGCGGTTGCTCTGGCAGAGAAAGGCAAACGCGTCCTGGTATTGGATGCTGACCTTGGGTTGGCCAACGTGGATGTGATGCTCGGGCTGCGCGCCGAACGTAACTTATCCCATGTGCTCTCGGGTGAGTCTGAACTCGATGATATTATTGTTCGTGGCCCAAAAGGAATTGGCATTATTCCCGCCACCTCTGGCACCCAGGCCATGGTCGAGTTGACTGCGGCCCAACACGCCGGTCTTATCCGCGCCTTCAGCGAAATGAAAACCCAGTTTGATATTTTGGTAGTCGATACGGCCGCCGGGATCTCAGATATGGTACTCAGCTTCTCTCGTGCATCACAGGATGTACTCGTGGTTGTCTGTGATGAACCCACCTCAATTACCGATGCTTATGCACTGATTAAGATACTCAGTCGTGAGCATGGTGTGTTCCGCTTCAAAATTGTCGCAAATATGGTACGTAGTTTGCGGGAAGGTATGGAGTTATTTGCTAAGCTCAGTAAAGTAACCGACAGATTTTTGGATGTGGCACTGGAACTTGTAGCAACTATTCCGTTCGATGAGAACCTGCGCAAGTCGGTGCGAAAGCAGAAACTGATAGTGGAAGCTTATCCCAAATCTCCGGCCAGCATCGCCTACCATGGGCTGGCCAACAAGATTATGAGCTGGCCTATACCTCAGCAACCGGGAGGCCACCTCGAGTTCTTTGTCGAACGTTTGGTACAAAGAACTGAATACCAGGAGGAAGGTGCGAGTGAATAAAGCGGCTGCATACTCAGGTTTAAACGATAAGACACAGATCGTTGAGCAATATGCACCGTTGGTAAAACGAATAGCCCATCACCTGCTCGCGCGTCTGCCTGCATCGGTTCAGCTCGATGACCTGCTGCAGGCCGGCATGATGGGACTGCTGGAAGCTTCATCCAAATTTGATGGCAGCAAAGGTGCCAAGTTTGAAACCTTTGCCGGGATCCGTATACGTGGTGCCATGATAGATGAAATACGCCGTGGCGACTGGGTGCCACGCTCGGTTCATCGCAACAACCGACGTGTAGCTCAGGTGATGGATGAGCTCGAACAGGAGCTGGGCCGGGATGCCCGTGATAGTGAAATTGCCGAGCGACTGGATATGTCGCTGGATGAATACCATCATATTCTCAATGATGTTTCTACCGGCAAAATCATAGGGATAGAAGACCTGGGGGTAGCGCCCGATGTACTGGTGTCGGAAGATATGCCGGCCGACGACACTTTTGAGGATCTGGCCCAAAGCCAATTCCAATCAGCCTTGACCGATGCAATTAAGCGCTTGCCAGAGCGCGATGCCTTGGTTTTGTCGCTATATTATGATGAAGCACTGAATTTAAAAGAGATTGGTGCCATTCTTGAGGTAAGTGAGTCCCGGGTGAGCCAGATCCATAGTCAGGCCATGCTGAGGCTGAAAGCCAAACTCAAGCACTGGACACAAGCGTAATTAATGATTGAGCAACTTTTAAGTATGTCAGCTCACCGGAGGAAACCTTGGACAAGAATATGAAGATTCTTATCGTTGATGACTTTTCAACGATGAGACGGATCATTAAGAACTTGTTGCGAGACCTGGGGTTCAACAACACCCAGGAAGCAGACGACGGTTCAACAGCCCTGCCTATGTTGCAAAAGGGCGATTTTGATTTCGTCGTAACCGACTGGAACATGCCAGGTATGCAGGGGATTGACCTGCTCAAGGCGATTCGCGCCGATGAGCACCTCAAGCATATCCCTGTATTGATGGTGACAGCCGAAGCAAAACGCGAACAGATCATCGCGGCTGCTCAGGCCGGTGTGAATGGTTATGTCGTTAAACCTTTTACTGCCGCTACGCTGAAAGAGAAGTTGGATAAGATCTTCGAACGGCTCGGTTGAGTGGGGTGATGCGATGAAAGCAGAGACATCCGGGCTGGTGACACTGGAGCAGGCGCAGGAATTAGTGGCCTTGCTCAGTCAGGGCGAGCAGGAAAAGGCCGATGAATTACTTCGGGAACTGGCGGCTCCCCTGCAACGGGATCTGTTTGATGAAGTTGGCAAGTTGACCCGCCAGTTGCATAGCGCCTTGGTGGATTTTCAAGTGGATAGCCGGCTTATTGAGCTTGCCAATACTGATATTCCCGATGCCAAAGAACGACTGACTTATGTCATAGATATGACAGAGCAAGCCGCCAACAAGACCATGGACGCGGTTGAGGAATGTCTGCCGCTGTCGGATGCTCTGAGTACTAACCTGCAAAATGTTAAGCCCGCCTGGGACAAGTTGATGCGCCGCGATCTGGCCTTGCATGAATTCAAGAGCTTGTGTCATGACGTACAGCACTTTATGCAGCAGAGCGAAGCCGATGCCTGTCGCCTGCGGGAATTGCTGAATCAGATTCTGATGGCCCAGGATTTTCAGGACTTGACCGGACAGATGATTCGCCGGGTCATAGAACTGGTTCGGGAAGTCGAAAACAGCTTGGTTTCTATGCTGACAGTATTCGGTGAGCAGCCGCTGGATGAAATTCGCGGCAAGGAAGAGAAGAGCATAGAGGCAGAAGGGCCTATCCTGAACGCAGAGCAACGCGAAGACGTGGTGAACGGTCAGGATGAAGTAGATGATCTGCTTTCGAGTCTGGGTTTCTAATAGGAGTCAATTTAATGGCCTTTGATGTTGATGAAGAGATACTCCAGGATTTTTTAATTGAAGCAGGCGAGATCCTAGAGCTGTTGCAGGAACAGTTGGTGTCTCTGGAAAACAATCCGGAAGATACGGATCTGCTCAACGCCATCTTCAGGGGATTTCACACGGTCAAAGGCGGTGCCGGATTCCTGGGATTGGCCCCCATGGTGGATGTATGCCACGAGGCAGAAAACACCTTCGACTTGTTGCGTACCGGTAAGCGCAGCGTCAGCTCTGAATTGATGGACATCATTCTGCAGGCGCTCGACAGTATAAATACCATGTTCGGCCAAACTCAGTCCGGTCAGGAGCAAGAGCCCGCGGATGAAGTCTTGCTGGACAAACTCAAGTTGCTCAGTTCAGGGGCGCCTTTGCCCTCCGAGCAGGCTCAGGAGGAAACTCCTGTTGCAGTAGAACCCAGTGATGAGAGTGTTGATGAGCTGTTTGACGGCATGCTCGACAGCGCCGCTGGGGTGGAACTGTTTGATGAACCGGCCGCGCCAACTCCTGAAGCACCCAAGGCTCCGGCCCAAGGGGCTGAAGGCAGCATAGATGAAATCGATGAAGCCGAGTTTGAAGCCCTGCTGGATGCCCTGCATGGTTCAGGCAAAGGGCCTTCTGCCAACAGTACTCAGGCCCCGAGTGGTGATGCTCCCAAGCCCAGCGATAGTGCACCTGCCAACACCTCTTCCGATGACATTACAGACGATGAGTTTGAAAAGCTGCTCGATGAGCTGCACGGCAAAGGCCAGTTTGCTGCCGCACCTGCGGCCAACAGTGCCGTAGAGGAAGCGCCTACTGCCAGTGTCGATGCTGATGAAATTTCCGATGATGAGTTTGAAAAGCTGCTTGATGAGTTGCACGGCAAAGGCGCCGGTCCTGGGGCTAACACCAGTGGTTCAGAGCCTGCTGCGGGTAATGCAACTGCCAAAGCGCCTGCTGCATCTCAAGCATCTGCATCTCAAGTAGCCGCACCCAAAGCACCGGCAGCGAATGCAGCTGCTACGCCGAAGGCGGCTCCAGCTGCTGCCAAAGTCGAGGCACCTAAAGCGGCCGCCAAACCTCAGGCCAAGGCTCCTGCTGTTGCTAAAGACACTGCTCCGGCCAAGGCTGCGACCAGTGTGCCTCAGGGGGAAACCACGGTTCGGGTAGATACGGCTCGCCTGGATGAGATCATGAATATGGTCGGTGAGCTGGTATTGGTACGTAACCGCTTGGTCAGCCTCGGGATATCCCGTGAAGATGAAGAGATGTCCAAGGCGCTGGCCAACCTGGATCTGGTGACCTCCGATCTGCAGGGTGCCGTGATGAAGACCCGGATGCAGCCGATTAAGAAAGTATTCGGTCGTTTCCCTCGGGTGGTTCGCGACTTGGCCCGCAGTCTCAATAAAGAGATAGATCTGCGGATGATAGGTGAAGACACGGATCTGGATAAGAACCTGGTCGAAGCCCTTGCCGACCCTCTGGTGCACCTGGTGCGTAACTCTGTGGATCACGGTATTGAAATGCCTGATGTGCGCGAGGCCAATGGTAAGCCCAGAACCGGGGTTATTACCTTGGCGGCCAGTCAGGAAGGTGACCATATCCTGCTTAAAATTGAGGATGACGGCGCCGGTATGGACGCTGCCAAACTCAAAGAGATTGCCATAAGTCGTGGTGTGCTGGATGAAGACAGCGCCGCCCGAATGTCCGATCAGGAAGCCTATAACCTGATCTTCGCTCCCGGCTTCTCAACCAAGGTGGAGATTTCCGATATCTCCGGCCGAGGTGTTGGGATGGATGTAGTCAAGACCCGTATTACTCAGCTTAACGGCTCTGTGCATATCGACTCGGTCAAGGGTAAAGGCACTCGTCTGGAGATCAAGGTACCTTTAACCTTGGCGATTATGCCCACTCTGATGGTGGAAGTTGCCAAGCAGGTGTTTGCCTTGCCGCTTTCCAGCGTGAATGAGATTTTCCATCTGGATCTGACCAAGACCAATATTGTAGATGGGCAATTGACAGTGATCGTTCGGGACAAAGCTGTGCCACTCTTCTATCTTGAGCGTTGGCTCAGCCGTAAGCCGATGAGTTTCCAGCATGGTGACAAGAAACATGGCCATGTGGTCATAGTTCAGCTTGGCACCATGCAGATAGGCTTTGTGGTAGATGCCCTGATAGGTCAGGAAGAGGTGGTAATTAAACCTCTGGGCTCCATGTTGCATGGCACACCGGGTATGGCCGGGGCCACAATTACGTCGGACGGCGGAATCGCGCTGATCCTCGATGTACCAGGATTATTGAAGCACTACGCCAAATCCAAGCGTTGAAGTGCCGTATAAGGATTTAAATGACCATTAAAGTTTTGGTTGTCGATGATTCGAGCTTCTTTCGACGACGTGTCAGCGAGATAGTCAATCAGGATCCTGAGCTTGAGGTGATAGGTATGGCCAATAACGGTGCCGAAGCCGTTAAACTGGCCGCCGAGCTCAAGCCTCAGGTGATTACCATGGATATTGAAATGCCTGTCATGGACGGGATTACCGCCGTGCGGCAGATAATGGCTTCTCATCCGACACCTATCCTGATGTTTTCCTCCTTGACCCATGATGGAGCCAAGGCGACCTTGGATGCGCTGGACGCCGGGGCTCTCGATTTTCTGCCCAAACGCTTTGAGGACATTGCTACCAACAAGGACGAAGCGATTCGACTGCTTCAGCAAAGAGTCAAGGCGTTGGGACGCAGGCGTATATTCCGCCCTATAGTCCGTCCGAGTGTGGCGCCTACGCCGGCAACCACCCCAAGCCGACCCACGGCGCCAAGCAGTCTGCAGCGTCAAGCTGCCACAGCTGAAAGTGCTGCCGCCAGTCGCCAGCCGGTGAGGCGCAGCGGCGGAGCGGTCCCTGCCAGAGCCAGTGGTAAACAATACAAGCTGTTGGCTATAGGCACATCCACTGGTGGCCCTGTGGCATTGCAGCGAATTTTGACCCAGTTTCCGGCAGATTATCCGCATCCTATCTTATTGGTACAGCACATGCCTGCAGCCTTTACTCCGGCCTTTGCCAGCAGGCTCAATGGCTTGTGCAAGATAGAAGTCAAAGAAGCGGTCAATGGCGATATGCTCAGACCAGGCTGTGCCTATCTCGCGCCCGGTGGTATGCAGATGATGCTCGAGCGCTCCGGCGCTGGAGGCAGGATTAAAATTCTTGCCGGCAATGAAGAGATGAACTATAAGCCCTGTGTCGATATCACTTTTGCTTCAGCCTCCAAGGCCTTTGGCGGAGATGTACTGGCGGTTATTTTGACGGGGATGGGTGCCGATGGCCGAGAAGGTGCGCGCATGCTCAAAGGTGTTGGTGCCACCATCTGGGCCCAGGATGAAGCCTCTTGCGTCGTTTATGGCATGCCACAGGCAGTGACGGCGGCCGGTATCTCCAGCCAGTCTATCTCACTGGATAATATGGCAGAGGCGATATTGAGAGAATCGGCTCGTGGCTGACAAAGAGACGCGCCTGCTGGGATACCGGTTGGCGCTGTTTTTGTTTTTGGTCGCCTTGGTGGTAGTGGCGGCGCTTTACTGGGACTTACGACAAAAAAATCGGCAACTGAGTGAGAAAGTCGCCCAGCTTGAATCGTCCCAGGTCCTCTTGATGGTGCCGGATGAACAGGCCGCGATTATTGCCGATTGGATGAGTCGTCACCCACAACAGACAGCATCCTTATTGGATGTGATTCGACCTAAGGTGACATCCGGGACGGGGCCAGAGGCTCCGACTTCAGCCAACTTGTCAGTCCCGTCGGGTGATATTTCGCCAGAGAGAACCCCGGGCGAGGCTGGGGCCGCAGTGCCACTGCCTGCTCAGACTGAAGATACCAGGGTGACAGAGCTGGAAAATGGCGTAAAAGTAATACGTTTACCTCACGGTGGGATCCGTGTCACTACCCGTGAAGAGGGTAATGAGTAGCCGTACAAGACAAGAACGACAATAATAGTGGCTCGTTACACTAGTTGGCCGATAAGGCGAGAATAAGGGGCGGAAAGTGAAAGTCTGGACCATTGCAAACCAAAAAGGCGGAGTGGGCAAAACCACAACAGTTGCCAGTTTGGCGGGCACACTGGCCAAGCGTGGTCAGCGGGTTCTGATGATAGACACAGATCCCCATGCTTCGCTGGGTTATTACCTGGGCATAGATTCGGAAGAGGTGCCCGGCTCACTGTATGATCTCTTTCTGGCTCATAAGAATCTTGATACCTCTTTGGTAAAGCAACACGCGGTTCCCACATCTGTTGAGGGAGTCGATCTTTTGGCGGCAACCATGGCGTTGGCCACTTTGGATCGTGCCCTTGGTCATCAAGAGGGGATGGGGCTGGTGCTGCGTAATATTCTCAAGTCGGTTGAGGATGACTACGATGTTGCCTTGGTCGACTGTCCCCCGGTGCTGGGGGTATTGATGGTCAATGCACTGGCGGCCAGCCAACACATAGTGATCCCGGTTCAGACCGAATTTTTGGCGATTAAAGGCCTGGATAGAATGATTAAAACCATGGAACTGATGGGGCGCTCGAAAAAGACCCGCTACAGTTATTCCATAGTGCCAACCATGTATGACAGACGTACCAAGGCTTCACCTGCGGCGCTGCAACATCTTGGTGAGGTTTACGGCGACACGCTTTGGCCGGATGTGATCCCTGTGGATACCAAGTTTCGCGACGCCAGTTTGGCTCATCTACCGGCGTCCCACTATGCCCCAAGCTCGCGCGGAGTGAAGGCCTACGAGCGTTTGCTGGATTATCTGCTGGCGGGGGAGTTTGACCATGTCAAAATCGGTTGATGAAACTGTTTTTGATTATTTCAGCATTCTGCTGACTGAGCCGGCACCCGAGGTTAAATCCGAGGCGCAATCTGCGATTAAGCCTGAACAAAAAGCGCAAGCTGTAGTTGAGGCAAGAACTGAGCAGACTCCGCCGGCAACGTCTAGGTTACGGGACGATATCGCTGTGCCAGTTGATACGGCACCCAAGAAAGCGCCGCTTTCTCGAGCGGACGGTACTGCCAAGCAATACCCGGCAGAGCCAGATAAGCCGAGACTCGACCGTAATGCGCTGGAACAGCTACTGGCGCCGGTGTTTAAAGAGCAGGTTGCCGAGGTAACGCAGACAGAGGTGCCGACAGAAACTCAGTCGGAAACCATCACAGCTGCTTCGCTGCAAAGCGAGCCCATAACCGGACAGGTGGATACTCAGACCGATGCTGCTCAGCGCGAGCAGATTCAAGTCCAAGAGGTGACTGAGCCTGAGGTTCTGGAACAGGTTCAGCTCGAAACACAAGTCGGCGCGCCGGCGGCACCTATAGAACCGCTCAAGGAACAACTGGAAGATGAATTTCAAGTATTGTTCTTCAAGGTGGCGGGACTCACGCTGGCCGTGCCCCTGATAAACCTGGGCGGCATAGTCAGAATAGAGCGCATCAATCATATCTTTGGGCGGCCAGGATGGTTTATGGGGGTTCAGGGTTATCGGGACTCTCAGCTGAATATCGTTGATACCTGCGCCTGGGTTATGCCGGAAAAATATGATGATAAACTGGCGCAATCCGTAAATTATCAATATCTTGTAGTATTAGAGAACAGTAATTGGGGTTTGGCTTGTGAATCTTTGGTCAATGCGGTCAAGATTGACAAGTCACAGGTCAACTGGCGTGGCAGTGAAGGTAAGCGCCCCTGGTTGGCCGGAGTAGTGAAAGAACAAATGTGTGGCATTTTGCACGTGCAGGCATTGATTGAAATGCTCAATGCCGGGTTAGGTTGTCAGGATCCGATAGACTGAGGTAAATATGACTGATTCAAGAAATGTAGCAGCGGTATCCGGAGGCAAGGACGATGCCGTTCTCCAGTGGGTAACCTTCAGGCTGGATAACGAGACCTATGGCATCAATGTGATGCAGGTTCAGGAAGTATTACGTTATACCGAAATAGCTCCGGTTCCGGGAGCTCCTCATTATGTGTTGGGGATCATCAATCTGCGCGGTAATGTGGTTACCGTTATTGATACCCGCTCACGTTTTGGTTTGCCCTCCTCTGAAGTGGACGATTCTACTCGAATCGTGATTATCGAAGCGGAAAAGCAGGTGATAGGTATTCTGGTCGACAGTGTGGCCGAAGTGGTTTATCTGCGCCGCTCTGAAATCGATAACGCCCCGAATGTGGGAACCGAAGAGAGTGCCAAGTTTATTCAGGGTGTCAGCAACCGTGGCGACGAACTGCTGATCCTGGTGGACTTGGATAAGCTGCTGTCAGATGATGAATGGGCCGAGTTGGCGCAAATCTGATAGGCTTTTGCGGGAAAAGGAGTTTTAACCGATGATGGGCGATGTTTTTTTTATCGCTGCGCTGGTATATGTCATTGCCTGTCTCGGACTGGTGCTGTACCTGCAAAAACAAAGCAACAAGCTTAGAAGCAAGGTTGAGGCGTTAACTGTTCTGGTCAAGGAAAGCGACAGGCAAAGAGATGCCTTCAAGCGGGAGTTGCAAGAATTGCGTAGTGGCACCATAGGCGTTGGCCGGCGGGTGTTGGAGCTTGAGAAGCGCCTCGCGCAGCAAAATGCCCGTCTCGATGAATCGATGCAACAGGATCCTCAGGCCAAGCTTTACAGCCGGGCCATGAAGATGGTGCAGTTGGGAGCCGGTGTCGATGAACTGATCCGCGAGTGCGAGTTGCCCAAGGCGGAAGCTGAACTCTTGATCCGTCTGCACGGTAAAACGGCCCGGGCTTGATATTTTGCCTGAGTAAAGAAAGAGCGCATTGAGATGCGCTCTTTCTGTTTCTATTTGAAAGGAATGCGAGAAACCTCAAGCCGTTTTGGCTCTCAGGGTAACGGCTTGTCTGTGTTATCCGTTACTAAAGGAAGGTGCAAAGCAAATAAGTCCTCGTGGCGTTCTCTTGTTTAGAAAGTTGCTTGCACAACAATTGGCGCTCAAGGCATCTGACTGAAGGCATGCCGGGGCCTGTCGAAGTCGGATTCCCTAAACCTTGTCGACAATTCTCTGATGCAGGTTATTCCACTGCTCGGGAAATTTCCCGTCCAACATATAGACAAAGGCTATCAGTTCGGCGATTAGTTGATAGAGCTCCTTGGGGATCTCTTCCCCCAGTTCCAACATCTGCAGAAAGTCACTCAGGTAAGGGTCTTGATGTATATGAACCCCGGCCTCCTGTGCTAACGCAATGATCTCTTCTGCAAGCAGATCCTGGCCCTTGGCCGTTATCTTGGGCGCAGTTTTGCCATCATAACTCAGGGCCACTGCCTGACGAGGTTTGGCTTGCTTGTCGTTTGAATCCATGGACATAGTCTTTCCTCAGGCTTTCAGTTGCACCAGATAGTGATCGCCGGGCAGCAGGGTGGCCGGCACAGGGGCAACGTGGGCGTTCAATTCATTGGGAGTGAGTCCTAACTGAACCAGCTTTTGCGACAAGGGGGGCAGGAAGTTGCTGACCCTGCTGATCAGCGCCTGGGTGCTGCCGATAAACTGCAGGTCGACCTTGGAATCCTTCACCTGCGCCTTGACGAGCAAGGAGCCCATGCCCAGATTAAACTTGAGTTGCAACTGCCAGGCCTTGTCTTTGTCTGCGTCCTTATCCTGATTGTTGTGTTCGAATTTGCCTTCCAACTGTTCGTTTCTTTGGTTGAGATAGTAGGGCAGCATGAAATACCAGCATTGACCACTATTGTCTGTATTGGCTTGCTGGTATAGGGCGACAGCCTGGGACATCTGCTGCAGCGCGTCCAGAGTGCCGCTCTTCTCCAGTGAAGCTAACTGATGAGTTTGCAGGCCGGACCGGCTCTGAAGTCCTTCCAGGTATTGCTTCAGGCGTTGCGGCACACTCAGGTTTTGGTTACCGGCCCTAACGCCAAGCAACAGCTGAAACAAGGTGGTAATGGCACTGGCTTGAGTTGAAGGCTGGGATTGCGTTTGCTGACTGGTCAGTTGCAACCCTGTGAGCCCAAGCAGTTCACTTCGAAGTTGGGACGGCTCTGTCAGCTCGCTCAGGGGCACAGGCGACAGTGCCGGCAATTGCTTGAGCAGTTCAGCGGCCAGGTTATGTTTCACCTCCAGTGTCATAGCCTCAGCCCTTGGCATGGCGCCGGCCTTATTGAAGGCGCGCTGGAGAAAGTTCAGCTCGGGCGCTTTGGCTGTTTCGCCGGCAACTTTATTGGATGCACTTGTGCCAACAGGCTTATCCGTATTGGCTTGAGTCGCCTGCTGAAGTGCTTGGTTACTGAATTTATCTGTCCCCGGCAGCGGGGCATTTTTCGGTTGCTGCAACTGGGCATTATCAAATGTTTGTGTTGACTGAGATAAGACAGAAGCTGGCAACTTGCTGCCGCTGGCAACTGTTTGAGACAAGCCTGCTTTGAGATCAACCGCCGTTTCCCTCAATGGTGCTGATTCCCCTTTACTTTGGGGTTGCTGCTCAAGGAGTTTTATCAACCTGGCATAGGTTTGGGCGACTTCCGGCTTGGTTATAAGTTGCTCACTTTCCTGTGTTGGGGCAGCGGGTTGCAGATTTGCTACTGGCGTCAGTTTTACTTCCAATCTGGCATTGATGGGGCTTAATTGCAGCTGTAGCCCATGATTGTTGCTGACAACTTTGGCAACGTATTCTCCGGCAGGTAGTTGTAACTGCGGTGGGAAGGCTATGCTTGTACCATTGGCAAAACGCATTTCACCCTGGGAAACAGTCAACATGGGTAAGGGATAACCTTGTGGCCTGGCTGCCAACTGCTGCAGTGCTGTTTGACTGATGCCATTTTTGGCCGCCAGCTGCATCAAAGCGTCCGGCAGTTTTATCTGGACTTCACTGGCCAGCAACAGCAATTGAGCTGTTTTGCCCTGAACGATTTCCGGTAAGGGGCGAGTCAGCTCCAGCAGTGTAGTATTGGCCTGATGCAACAGGGCTTTGGCTTGAGCGTTGGACTCTTGATTGGCAAGCTGCAATTGATACTGTGCATTTTGCAGTTGTAGTCTGAGCTCGCTACCCACATCGACTGTGGTTACCGGAAGCAGAGGGATGGATGCATTTGCTTGAGGAGTTGGGCTTGACCCTGAGGGGGGGATTGTACCATTCACTGGATCCATTGTTGCAAACCCCACTCCTCAAGTTGCTTTATCTGTAGGCAATCGTAAATTTAAATTTGATCTATTTCCACAGCGAAGTATCCTTATCCGTCCAAATCGACATTAGACAGAAATTTGACTGTCGCCATAGGTATACTCAGGTTATCGGCCTATGGTAATCAAAGCTTTAACTGTTTTTCGGTTGGATTACAGCGGTACTTTTACAAAGAGAGCAATATGAAGTTTAAATGGATTCTGATGGTTGTGGCTGCTCTGAGTGCGCATTCGGCAGTGGCTGCAGGGAGTGGCGAAAGCAACAATACACAGGGTGTGCGCATCAGTTATAACGACCCGCGGGATCCGATAGAAGGGTTCAACCGTGTCATGTGGGACTTCAACTATCTGTATCTGGATAGATTTCTCTATCGTCCGGTTGCTCATGGTTACAACGACTATGTGCCTATGCCGGTCAAGTCAGGTCTCAACAATTTTGTTCTCAACCTGGAAGAGCCCCACAGCTTGGTCAACAACACATTGCAGGGCAAGTGGGGTTGGGCCTTGAATGCCGGTGGCCGTTTTACCGTTAACTCGACCGTGGGTTTGCTTGGTTTGATTGACGTCGCCGATATGATGGGGATGCCCCGTAAACAGGATGACTTCAACGAAGTGCTCGGTTACTACGGAGTGCCCAATGGTCCTTACTTTATGGCGCCATTCTTCGGCCCCTACGTCACCCGTGAACTCGCTTCAGATTGGGTGGATGGTCTATACTTTCCATTGTCTGAATTAACTATGTGGCAGTCAGTTATCAAGTGGGGCCTGAAGAATCTCCACGCCCGTTCTGTTGCCATAGATCAAGAAAGATTAGTAGACAACGCGCTCGATCCATACACTTTTGTTAAAGACGCTTATATACAGCACATGGATTATAAGGTGTACGATGGCAATGTGCCTTCGAATGAGGACGAAGACGAGTTGCTTGATGAATATATGCAGGAACTGGAGTAACCCACCATCTGTTTGCTTACCCGCAGGTGGTTGATACGGTCACTCGTTACCGGCGATTGAAACCTGCGGGGAATTGACCATGGCGCTGAACAGTCTCAATGTACTGCTGGTTGAGGATGATCCCGTCTTTCGCAATATCGTTGCTGCCTTTCTTACCGGGAGAGGCGCTAATGTTGTTGAAGCCGAGGATGGTGAACAAGGACTGCAAAGCTTTAAAAGCCAAAAGTATGATGTGGTTGTAGCCGATCTCTCCATGCCCAGAATGGGGGGATTGGAAATGCTCAAAGCCATGTCGCGTATCAATCCTGCCATTCCTTCCATTGTGATTTCCGGAAACCAGGTTATGGCCGATGTTGTCGAGGCGCTGCGAATTGGTGCCAGTGACTATCTGGTTAAACCCGTATCGGATCTCTACAGCATAGAGCACGCGATTAATCAGTGTCTTGCGGCTCCTGAGCAGGAACAAAATACTCTTAATCGAGATGTGGAAGAGCTCTCCTTTATGGAGTTGAACGAAAACCTGGCATTGCTGGAGCAAAACGCTGAAGCGGCCAGGTGTGTACAGCAACAGCTATTCCCCGCAAGCCGTATTGAATATCCCAAGGCCAGGTTGGACTATAGCTTGTTCAAACATGAGCAGGTAAGCCCTTACTTCATCGACTCGGCTATGGTTGGGAATAACCACCTCATCATGTACCTGGCCCACTTTCACCCGGAAGACAACAGGGCCGCCTTTGCCAGCGTGTTGATGCGTAGTTTCGTTAATCAAAAGCTGAAACTGAATCGCAATGGTGTCAGTTCTGTGGTGATAGAACCTTTCAATATGCTCAGCTATTTGAATGACCGTTTGGTCAAGTCGGGGCTGGATCTCTATTGCGATATGATTTACATCGCGATTGAGCTTGATAGTTATCGGGCGGCTATTGCCCAGGCGGGCAGGGGGCTGAGATGCTACATTCGTAACCAGGATGGTCTTACACCTCTGGCGTTGGCAGATTCACTGCAGTTGGGGTTATTGGAGTGGGGCAAGCCGGCGACTCAGTTCCGGAGTTTAATGCCAGGTGAAAGGCTCTGCATTGTTACCAGTGAGGCAGAGCACAGACAACTGCTTCAGCAAGATAAATTCCTGGGGCTGACTTTTAACCCTAAAATACCTCAAGGTGGATTCCTGCAACTGGCCTTTTAATGGCCTTAATGCCGACTAGGTATTTCTCTGGTCTCCGTTCAAAGTTGTTTTTGAGTGGGGAGCCGATGTTTGTCTCACTATTTTTAGTTTTGTATCGACATTGTAAGAGTGCCATTTTTCATAGTGAGAGAAAGCACCTTCTGCTTTTCAAACTGAGGCTTAATTGGCTTGAACTTAAAACTGTGAAAAATTCCAATAAAAAAAGGCTGCAGATTTTGCAGCCTTCTTTGTATATATCAGAATTAGCGTTTAATGGCTTCGTGCTCGCCGGTTACAGCCATTTCCTGCTCCAGAGCTTCTTCTTCAGAATGATCATGGATTTTGCTTTCAGCGCCGTGCATCCAGTCAACCAGCTTGTCAGCCATGAAATAAAGGATCACACCGGAAATAGCAGCGGTGATGGCAATGCCGGAGAAGATAGACATGGCGTTGGCCAGCTGTTCTTCTTTCTCGCCACCGTGGCCGATAAAGGAACCGACTACACCGGCTATCTTGTTGGCCATGGCGATAAACAGGAACCATGCTCCCATCATCAGAGATACAATACGCAGGGGAGCGAGTTTGGTTACCATGGACAGGCCTATAGGGGATAGGCAAAGCTCACCCATGGTGTGGAAGAAGTAGGCACCAACCAGCCACCACATGCTTGACTTGGCTGAGGCGTCGCCACCCATTTCCAGTACGGCACCAATCATAAACAGGAAGCCGATAGCCAATAGAACCAGACCAAGGGCAAATTTCACCGGTGAGTTAGGCTCCTTATCACCCAGGCGGATCCAGATAGAAGCAACAACCGGGGCAAAAACCACGATGAAAATGGCGTTTAGCGACTGGAAGTAAGTTGTCGGCACTTCCCAGGCACCGATAAAGCGGTCGGTAAACTCATTGGTGAATAGGTTCATCAAGCCACCGGCCTGTTCAAAACCCGCCCAGAAGATGATGGTAAACAGACCCATCACCATGATCACTTTAATGCGGTCACGTTCTACCTTGGTCAGTGGTTCTTTACGTACCTGGCCGCGGGCCAAGTCTTTTTCACGTTCAAGCTTGGCAGAAGGTACTGTACCTATGTCGCCCAATAACTTTTGGGCAAACAGGAATTGAATAATCAGCGACAATACCATACCGATACCGGCACACATGAAACCTGCTTGCCAGTTGTTGATGGTAGTTTCAACACCATCGATGACTTCTTTATGGCCAAAGTTGGTATAGGCCCAGGCAACGACAAAACCAGAAAGCGCCGCACCTAAGTTGATACCCATGTAGAAGATAGTAAAGGCGCCATCGCGACGATGATCACCTTCTTCATACAGATCGCCCACCATAGTTGAAATGTTAGGCTTAAACAGACCGTTACCTATGATGAGAGTGCCAAGACCTATGTAAAACACCATGGTTTCAAGGCCGGGAGTCATGCTGTGAGGCGTTGCCAGGGTAAACTGGCCTATAGCCATCAAGGCACCACCAATATAAATCGCTTTACGTTGTCCGAGGTAGTTGTCCGCGAGCCAGCCGCCGATGAGAGGCGTAAGGTAAACCAACGCGGTAAAGGTACCATAGAGTGAGAGTGCATCGGCCTGAGTCCAACCCAGTCCACCGCCTTGAGAGTTGGCCTGATCAACCAGATACAGAACCAGAATGGCTCGCATCGCATAATAACTGAATCGTTCCCAAAGCTCTGTTGTAAACAGCAGGAACAATCCCTTGGGATGCCCGAGCATCGTCCCCTTGGGTTTTGCTAAGCTCATGAAGTCTTCCACCTTAAATTGTTAATTGGCCGTGTGACAAAAGTCGACACAGAAAGCGATTGTTTTTATCCCAGCTGTATTGCCGTTAACATCACACTGTTTTGTAAAGTGTTATGGGCATATCTTTTAATGCGCTGTGATTGAGGCTTTGGTTTTCTGTATTGTAATTTGTTCATCAAAAGCAACAAAGCCCACCCTATATACTCTGGATTCAGCAACAAAGTCAATTTTAGCCCCCCGAGGCGGCTGCTTTGTGAACAATTGTTAGGCTGGTAGTGGTCGGAGCTGTGCTGGAATAGTTCGCAATTTCAATTAGACTAAAGTGGGGTGAAGGCGTGGTCTGAAATTCGCTTTCAATCGCAAACTCATGTCTGATATGATTGCCCGCTGTGATAGGACGTCACCCGACAGAAACCAAGTAGTGAGAACACCATGAAGGCCTGGTACCTTTTGTACTGTAAACCTCGCAGCGAAGTGAGGGCACAACAGAATCTAACGCTCCAAGAGCTGGAGACTTATTTGCCGATGGTGCGGAGCGAAAAAAAAGAGAAAAACAAGACTGTCGTTCGTAAGCAACCTCTGTTCCCCAACTATATATTCATCAAGTTTGATCCTGAGCAGACCAGTGTTCGTCAGCTCAGATCTACTCGTGGTGTTGCTGATTTAGTCAACTGCCGCGAGAAACTACTGCCAATAGATGAACAACTGATCATTCAGCTTAAACAACGTGAATTGGCTACGCCTTTGATCACAGAAAAGCCCCTGCAGTCTGGTGATAAAATACAGTTCACCGAAGGGCCATTCGCAGACTTTGACGGAATTTTCGCAGAGAAGTGTGGTGATACCCGCTGCAAGGTATTGTTCACCTTCCTTGGCCAGCATAAGAGCATCACAGTTGAACAAAGTGCAATCAGAGCCGTATGTGCGTAATCAGCCATCTGGTATGTGAGACATTTGCCATTGTTACACAAATCCAACGTTTGTTAATCTTGAAACCGTATTTCGTTTTGTATGGAAATCAATTTGTTATGGATTCTGGTTGGACAAGCCATCCTTGTTTTAGAATACAAATTGAATAATTACTCGGTGCTCTGAGAGTTGAGCGTTTTTCGATCTGTGTCACACCTTGGTGTGGGGTATAATCCCCGGTTAAAGTAAGAGCCGGTACAGGGTAGGAATGTTATTTTATTTGAATGACATTCTTAACTTACTAAAAAATATAAATTTTTGCATTGCAAAGGGCAGTTTGGAGGCCGAAATCCATGGGCGGTAGCGTGTCTGAAAGACAAGAATATGAATAGTTTCATATTCTTAGTGAACGCCGAAGCCCTCTGGTCGCCACGCGGAACGGTAGCGTGTCTGAAAGACAAGAATATGAATAGTTTCATATTCTTAGTGAACGCCGAAGCCCTCTGGTCGCCACGCGGAACGGTAGCGTGTCTGAAAGACAAGAATATGAATAATTTCATATTCTTAGTGAACGCCGAAGCCGTCTGGGCGCCACGCGGAACGGTTGTGTGCCTGAAAGCTATCAGTATGGACAATTTCCATACTCTCCAGATGGCAACAGGTCCTATCTAATTACCAATGCTTGATATACAGAATCCACTTTTGGGGAACATTGACCTGAGATGAAGGCCTGGTTGGGGGAGTTACTACACCCGAACCGGTTTTTATTGTTGTAGCAAGGTTCATTTGATTTTTAGTGTTACTCACCATTACGGAGACAACTGGTGTTACAGAAAACCAAAAAACTCATCATAGCGAGCATAGGAGCACTGGCTTTGCTTGGCTCGCAAGCTCAGGCAATTACGCCATCTCCTCAGATGATTGAACAATTCAAAAATTTGCCTCGTGCTGAGCAGGAAAGGTTAGCCAAACAGTATGGTATTGATCCCGCCATGCTTAGAGGTAGCAGTAACAGCGGCAGTCAGAAACTGGAAAACCCACAGTTGGTTTACCCCAGAGGACAGCAGAATTTTCAAGGTAATGATCAAGAAAATTGGCAATATCAAAATGGCCAAGGGCGAGAGCTGAATAATCGCCGCAGTCAAGATAAGCACAGCTTGGATTTTACCGCTGCGGCAGACAAGGCAGAGCTAGAACGATTTGGCTATTCTCTGTTTGAAGGTGAACCCAGCACTTTTGCCCCAGTTTCAGATGTACCTGTTCCCAGTGAATACCTTATGGGGCCTGGAGACACTCTGAATGTACAACTCTTCGGTAAAGATAATCGGGAGTTTACTCTTACTGTTAACCGTGACGGTACAGTGCAATTCCCTGAGCTTGGCCCAATTAGTGTGGCGGGTTTGAGCTTTGCGGAAACCAAAGACACGCTGCAAAAGCGCATCAAGCATCAGATGATAGGCATTGAGTCCAATATCACCATGGGAGAGTTGCGTTCTATCCGTATCTTTGTGGCCGGTGATGCCTATAAACCAGGCTCTTATACTGTATCCAGTCTGTCAACCATGACACAGGCGCTGTTTGTCTCCGGCGGCGTCAACGAAATTGGTTCATTACGTAAAGTGCAACTCAAGCGTGGTGGTAAGCTGGTTGGTACTCTTGACCTTTATGATTTATTGATGCGCGGCGATGCCTCCGGCGATATGCGTCTGCAATCTGGTGATGTGGTTTTCATTCCTCCAGTAGGTGGCCTGGTCAGCGTGGCCGGTGAAGTTCGCCGTCCGGCAATTTATGAGCTCAAAGGGGGAGAAACCCTTGGTGATGTCGTTAATATGGCTGCCGGGGCTAAACCGGGTTCTTATCCTAAAGGCAGTGTGGTTGAGCGTTACAATGACCAGGGGCTTAAGTCGCTGCTCACGGTTGATTTGACGTCTGCTAAAGGGCAAAAAACGCTTGCCAAGGCCGGTGATGTTATTCGAGTTAAAGGCACCTCGGGCCAATATGATAATGCAATTACCTTGGTTGGTGCTGTGGTTCGGCCGGGGAAATATCAATGGCATGAAGGCTTAAAAGTCAATGACATCCTCAAGTCTATTTGGTCCGATTTACAAATTTCAGCAGATCTAGATTACGCCATCCTGCTTCGTGAAGTAGATGATTATGGCAATATTGAGGTCTATCAATTCGCACCTGGCAAAGCAATAGTGCATCAGGACGTCGGTGAGAACCTGGCGCTGCAACCAAGAGATAAGTTGATCATATTTAACTTTAGCGATGACAGTATCAACAGATATGAGCTGAACAAGCTGGTTAAAGAAAGAGTTGCTAAGGTTACTTCCCTTACCGGCGATTCGTTACTGGGTTCAGATCTTTTCAAGGCGGGGTTCAGCGACCTGCAAAACAAGCGCCTCAACAAGCGTACTGAACTTGCCGGCGTCGTAGTTAATGATGGAGCGACCGGTGATACCGAATTAGAAGAAGCACAAAAGGCTGAACAGGAAGCTGTTACAGCAGAAGTGAGCAAGATGCTTACCAATCTTTTCGATGATAGAGATCTGGTAAAGTACAGCTATATGATGAACCGCAGTGAGCTTTTGTATCCGGTTATCAGCAAACTTAACGCACAGGCTCGCGCAGGCAGCAGCGTTAAAATAGTCGCTGTCAGCGGCCAAGTGCGCCACGAAGGTATGTATCCTTTAAGTGTCAATGCATCTGTCAGCTCTTTAATTGAAGCCGCTGGCGGCCTAAAGGAAGGTGCATACACAGCCAGAGCTGAGTTAACCCGCACGATTACAGATGCTACTGGTTCATCAATAGTGCATAAGACTGTAGATCTGACTTCGGCTCTACAAGGTAACAAAGCAGCTGATCTGGCTCTCGAAGGGCGGGATATTTTGACAGTGATGACTACGCCTGATTGGCAGGAACATCAAACTGTTGAAATACGCGGTGAAGTGAAGTTCCCTGGCGTATACAACATCCGCCGCGGCGAAACACTACAGGATGTTATTCAACGAGCTGGCGGCTTTACCGAATACGCCTATCTTCCATCAGCCGTGTTTGTGCGTGAGTCTGTTCGCAAACAAGAGCAGATGGAAATCAAAAAACTGGCCGATCAACTTCGGCGTGATATTGCCACTCGAGGCGTTTCCAAAGATGGCAATGTAGTCAACTATGCAGATGCTCAGTTGATGCTTAAAGATCTTGAAGGCATTAAAGCTGTTGGCCGACTGGTTGTTGACTTACCTGCTATCTCCGTGGGCATTACCCAAGCCGACCTTCAGCTCGAAGATCAGGATGTCCTCTACGTGCCTTCAACCAAACAGACCATAGCTGTTATGGGAGAAGTTCAACATGCATCGACTCACAGGTATAAGGAAGGTCTCACGTTAGACCAGTATCTGAATATGTCTGGCGGAGCCCGTAAGCGTGCAGATGAAGACAGAACTTATGTGATTAAAGCAGATGGTTCTGTGATGATGCCCAAACGTTCCATGTGGTTTAGCAGTGAAGATAATCTGCAACCAGGAGATACCATCATAGTTCCGCTGGATACAGAGTATAAGGATAACCTGACGCTCTGGAGTCAAGTCACCCAGATCATTTACAACACGGCTGTGGCTGTTGCGACAATCTCTGGGTTGTAATTCTTAATAACAAACTTGTTCTAGAGCCGTGGTTTCAGGCTCTAGAACAAAATTAATACAGTATTAAATAGACATAAATATGACTTCACAAATTACTCCTCAACAGCATCCGAATGCACAGTTTGCTGTGAACTCGATGAGAGATGACGAAATAGATCTCCGTGAGCTCTTTTCGGTAATATGGCAAGGGAAATGGTTAATTGCCGGTGTCACTCTGGTATTTGCCGTTGCTTCTGTGGCTATCGCACTTATGCTGCCGAATATCTATAAATCGGAGGCGCTTTTAGCCCCGGCATCTGAAGAACAGGGGGCTGGAGGGCTAGCCGGGCTTGCTTCTCAGTTTGGTGGCCTTGCCAGTATGGCGGGGATTAATTTAGCCGGTAAGGCAGGTACAGATAAGACCTTACTAGCAATCGAAGTATTAAAATCGCGGCAGTTCATCGGTGAGTTTATTGAGAAACATCAAATATTGCCTGAATTAATGGCGGTCGATAAGTGGCATATGGAAGACAACAGCCTTTCATTTGATCAAAAGCTATATAATGCACAAAGTAAAACTTGGGTGCGTGAAGTAAAACCGCCATTTCAACCGAAACCTTCATTACAGGAAGCCTATAAAGAGTTTTTGAAAGCTTTTTCCATTAATAAAGATCCAGAAACAGGAATGATAAAAATATCAGTAGAACATCAGTCTCCCTTTATCGCTAAAGAATGGGTCGACTGGTTGGTCGCTGACATTAATCTTAAGATGAAAGAGCGTGATGTAGCCGAAGCTATGCGAAGTACTGAGTTTTTGAATAAGCAAATTGAGCTTACAAATGTTGCCGACATTCGGACCATTCTATATAAATTGATAGAAGAACAGGCTAAAACAATAATGTTCGCTGAAGTTCGTGATGAGTATGTGTTTAAAACTCTTGATCCAGCTTTAATTCCAGAACTTAAAGCAAAGCCAAAACGAGCATTGATATGTATTCTAGGTACCTTATTAGGAGGTATGCTGGCATTGGTTTTCGTATTATTAAGACATTTTTATACGAATAGAGAGTATTGATATGAGTTTGATTTCCAGAGATGTAATAGACTCGGATGAACTTGATATTCCTCCCCAATTTAAGCCAATTAAGAGCTTTAAGTCAAAGCACCAAGCATTGTGTCAGTCGGTTATATATGTATATTGTCCTGAGGATAAAGAACTTGAGATAGGTTCGATAGTAGAAGATTATTCATTTGATATTGTGATGAATGACTATGACCTCCAAGACTTGAATTGCAAAGTGATTTGTCATTTTGAAAGTGCAATGCTTACTAAAGAACAAAGGCAATTTTTAGTTAAAGCTACTGAGGTGGGTGCTTGGGTTGAGCCATTAGTAAGTTATCTAGACTCACGGCTAGGTTATACTGAAGTTCGATTATTACACAGTGGGTATTTTTTACATCAAAAAGCTTTTTCTATATTGTCAACACAGCGTACTCAACTAGCAAAACGATTAATTGATATTGTGGCTGCATTGCTATTGGGTATTGTCGGTTTCCCCATTGGTTTACTTACTGCGATCATTATTAAACTCGAGAGTCCTGGACCAGTTTTTTATCGGCAAAAACGGACGGGGCAATATAATCAAGAGTTTGAAGTGATAAAATTCCGATCGATGAGAAACGATGCTGAAAAATCAGGAGCACAATGGGCTGCTAAGGATGATGCTAGAGTGACTAAGATTGGTTATTTTATTCGTAAGACTCGAATAGACGAATTGCCCCAAATCATCAATATTATCAAAGGTGATATGTCCATCATAGGGCCTAGGCCTGAAAGAGAAATCTTTATTTCAGAGTTAGAGAAAGAAATACCATACTATCGTTTCCGACATGCGGTTAAGCCGGGAGTCACAGGATTAGCTCAGGTGAGCTATCCTTATGGTGCATCAGTTGAGGATGCGATTTGGAAGCATAAGTATGATATATACTATATTAAACATCATAGCACTTGGTTAGATATAAAAATACTAATTAGGACTATAAAGGTAGTATTATTTGGAATGGGCAGATAATGATTACATCCTGTAAAGATGGAAGTGTTTTTTAGCATATGTTTCTTTAAATTTTGATATTTAGTCGGAGATGGTGCTGTATAGAGTTGTGTAGAAATAGCTGTAGAGTAACTTTTTCTGTTAAATAATATACAAATAAACATAGTGTGTTAATGCAGGTGTTACGTGGATTTGATTGTATAGTACACAATGCCAGCGATTAAAATAGATGGTAAGTCATTTTCTTGTAATACTGTGTTGTGAATGTTTGCCATGGATTAAATTTATGGATTGATAATCCAATACTATAATTTTTACGAGTTAAAAAGCCGAGGTGTATATTTTATAGTAAGGCTTTTTCTCTTATTTGTTTGATATTGGAATCTGGATTTTTGTTAAAGTATTCATCAGTATTTATTTTCACGGACGAAGATTTATAATCTGGAAGTTTAACATATAGTACCTTGGTGCAATACTTGAATCGATAAATAATATTAAAGGTAGGTATATGTCTTTTAGTGAAAGTGATTATAAGTTAGGAGTAATCGGTCTTGGGTACGTTGGATTGCCCTTGGCTGTGGAGTTTAGTAAATCCTATTCTGTTATAGGATTTGATATAAATCCTCATAGGGTTGCGGAGCTTTCAAATGGGGTAGACTCAACGTTAGAAGTTTCGAGTGAAGATTTAATGTCAGCTGCAAAGCTTACTTATAGCAGTGATGTTGCTGATATAGCTGACTGCAACGTATATATTATTACAGTTCCTACACCAGTAGATGAAGTTAATCGGCCAGATCTACAACCATTAATTAGAGCAAGTGAAACAGTTGGCAAATTGCTAAAGGCTAACGATATCGTTATTTATGAATCGACAGTTTTCCCTGGGGCAACTGAGGAAGTATGTGTTCCTGTCTTGGAGAAAAATTCTGGACTGAAATTTAATGTTGATTTCTTTGCTGGATATAGTCCTGAGCGTATTAATCCAGGCGATAAAGTTAATACGCTTACTAAAATTCGTAAAATAACTAGCGGCTCAACTCCCTCGATTGCAAATGTTGTTGATTATTTGTACTCAAGTATAATTGAAGCAGGAACTTTTAAAGCCAGTTCTATCAAAGTCGCTGAGGCAGCTAAAGTTATAGAAAATACTCAGAGAGATTTGAATATTGCACTTGTTAATGAACTTTCAGTTATTTTCGAACGGATCGGAATTGACACACTAGATGTTTTAGAGGCTGCAGGAAGTAAGTGGAATTTTTTGCCATTTAGACCTGGCCTAGTGGGAGGACATTGCATTGGTGTTGACCCATATTATTTGACACATAAAGCTGAACAGGTCGGATATCATCCTCAAGTTATATTAGCTGGAAGACGTATTAACGACAACATGGCAAGATATGTTGCGAGAAATGTCATTAAACGAATGGCAAATAATGGTATTGATATTTCACAGGCCACTGTTGGTATTCTTGGTATTACCTTTAAGGAAGATTGTCCAGATATCAGAAATAGTAAAGTTATAGATATGATTCGAGAGTTCGAATCTTGGGGAGTTAAGGTTATTGTTTTTGACCCTTGGGCTTCTAGTGAGGAAGTGCGTGAAGAGTACAATATAGAGCTAGAAAATCTTGAAACTGCTCGCGATTTAGATAGCCTTGTAATTGCGGTCGGACATAGAGAATATCGTACCTTGCCATTAGAGCGGCTCAAATTAATGGTTAAAACAGAAAAACCAGTTATTGCTGATGTAAAAAGCTTGCATGATAGAGAATATTTAGAAAATCTCGGTTTCACTGTCTTTCGTCTTTAAACTGAACTGGATAGATTGCTAATGAAAAAATTTGCATTAATCGGCGCGGCCGGTTATATAGCTCCAAGACATCTCCGAGCTATCAAAGACACTGGGAATGATCTTATTGTAGCTATGGATATTAATGACTCAGTAGGCATTATGGATAGTCACTTCCCAGATGCAGAATTTTATACAGAGTTTGAGGACTTTGCTGCTTTTGTAGAAGATCAAGCATTAAAGGGGAGTAAACTAGATTACATTGCTATATGTAGTCCAAACTATTTGCATACACCTCACATGAAATATGCTCTTAAAAATGGCATAGATGTTATTTGTGAAAAGCCATTGGTTCTTAAGTCAAGTGAAATGGATGAGTTGAAGCAGTATGAAGATAAGTACGGTGCGAGAATAAACTCAATATTACAGTTACGTCTACATCCAGCTATTATTGCGTTAAAGCAAAAGGTTGCATCAGCTCCGGCTAATTATGTATTTGATGTTGACCTGACCTACATGACATCTAGAGGTAAATGGTACATGAAGTCATGGAAGGGTTTTGATCATAAGTCAGGCGGGGTAGCTACAAATATTGGTGTACACTTCTACGACATGTTGCACTTTGTATTTGGTAAACTTAAGCATAACGAAGTTCATTATCGTGATGAAAAAACCGCGAGTGGTTATTTAGAATACGAGCGTGCACGCGTTCGTTGGTTTCTTTCTATAGATGCTAATAATTTGCCTGAAAATGCGGTTCAAGGTGAAAAGCTTACTTATCGTAGCATTACTATAGGTGATGAAGAGCTTGAGTTCTCAGGTGGTTTTACCGATCTTCATACGCAAAGCTATCAAAATATTTTGGACGGTAATGGTTTTGGTGTTGATGAAAACCGTATGGCAATTGAAACTGTTGAACAAATCCGTATTTCGTCAATTGTTACCTCAGGTGAAAATGCCCACCCACTTCTAGCTAAGGTTCTAAAGTAATGTCTGTAAACTATCAATTACATGAAACAGCCATTGTGGATGATGGTGCTAAAATTGGAAATGGAACACGAGTTTGGCACTTTACTCACGTATGTGGTGGTGCAAATATAGGTGAAGGCTGTTCTCTCGGACAAAATGTATTTATTGGCAATAAAGTAACTATCGGGAATAATGTTAAGGTGCAAAATAACGTCTCGGTATACGATAACGTGCATCTGGCAGACGATGTTTTTTGTGGTCCAAGTATAGTATTTACTAACGTTTATAACCCTCGTTCATTTATTGAACGAAAATCTGAGTATCGTGACACATATGTAAAAAAGGGAGCTACGCTAGGTGCTAATTGTACAATTGTGTGCGGTGTTACAATAGGTCAGTATGCATTGGTCGGTGCTGGTGCTTTAGTAAACAAGGACGTTAAGGCATTTGCTTTAGTGGTTGGAGTACCTGCTAAACAAATCGGCTGGATTAGTAAGTATGGTGAACAGCTTTCACTACCTTTGAGTGGTGATGCTAAAGCAGTTTGTCCACATACTGGAGATCAATATATATTGCACGGCGATTATGTCGAGCTTGTTGAAAAGTAGAGGGAATCATGCAATTCATTGATTTAGGTGCACAACAAGCGCTTATAAAAAATAAGATTGACTTGGCGATTCAGAATGTACTGCGACATGGAATATATATTTTGGGGCCGGAAGTCCTTGAGTTAGAAGAAAAACTTGCTACATTCACTGGAGTTAAACACTGCATTACAGTTGCCAATGGTACAGATGCATTGCAGATTGCGCAGATGGCTTTTGGCATAGGTCCTGGTGACGAAGTCATTACCCCTGGTTTTACTTACATTGCTACTGCGGAAACTGTTGCTTTGCTTGGTGCTAAGCCGGTGTACGTAGATGTTTGTCCTAAAACCTATAATCTTGACCCAGCTAAACTCGAAGCAGCTATTACACCAAATACCAAGGCGATTATTCCTGTAAGCCTTTACGGTCAATGTGCTGATTTCGATGGAGTAAATGCCATTGCCGCCAAATATGGTATTCCAGTAATTGAAGATGCAGCGCAGAGCTTTGGGGCCAGCTATAAAGGGAAGAAGTCATGCAATTTGAGTACGGTAGCCTGTACCAGTTTCTTCCCTAGCAAACCTTTGGGTTGCTATGGAGATGGTGGGGCTATTTTTACTAATGATGATTCGTTGGCATTGATTATTCGACAAATTGCACGTCATGGCCAAGATCGCCGCTATCATCATGTTCGAGTTGGGGTCAACAGTAGACTCGATACTTTACAAGCTGCTATCCTATTGTCTAAACTTGATATTTTCCCCCAAGAGCTACAACTGCGCGAAAAAGTAGCTAGCCGCTATCAATACTTACTTAATGAAGCTGGTATAGATGCAACTCCGTTTATAGAGTCACATAATACCTCCGCTTGGGCGCAATACACTATTCGTGTTAAAAATCGTACTCAGATTCAGCAAAAAATGAATCAGGTAGGGATTCCTACTGCTGTGCACTATCCTATTCCACTCAATAAGCAGCCTGCAGTAGCTGACGATACTGTGCATCTGCCAGTAGGCGATGCGATAGCAGAGGAAGTGCTTAGTTTACCAATGCATCCTTATATGACGGAATCTGACATCCTAAGTGTAGTCAATACATTAACAAGCTAGTTACCACTTATGTTATAAATGAGTAGATAAGAGATTTCTTTATATATTTGCACTCTATATCCATATTGGCTTATGGAGTGCAGATTATTCTTAATTGAAATAGACGTTAATTAACTCACGAGTGAGAACTTATCGCTTTAGGTCATAAGTAAGGCAGAAAAATGTTAAATGTGTTCTATTTGTTAGCTAAGTTAATAAACTATGTAAATAATTGGGCGTTGAAAACTGTAAAATATCATCACATTAAACGTTATATTAATATAGATGAAAGTGTGGAAATAGGAGTGGGGTCTATAATTTCAGGACCCTATGCTAATGTTTACGTTTCTGAATACAGTTATATTAATGGTGCTCATATTGAGGCTGGTGAAAAATCAACTGTGAAAATTGGCAGCGGTTGTGCAATAGGTTATCGTGTATCGATTAAAGCAAAAACACATTCTTTAAGAAAACCAACGCGAAATTCTGAAGGTGATATTGAACACCTTGAAAAGGATATAAAAATAGGGAACAATTGTTGGATCGGTGACGGTGTATTTATCAAAGAGGGTGTTTGTATCGGTGATAACGTTATTGTCGGTGCTAATTCTGTTGTGACTAAATCTTTTCCAGATGATTGTATTATAGCAGGAGTACCAGCAAAAGTGATTAAGATAGTAGAATGAATGCAAAAACGATATTGCAGTATTGTATTGGCCCAATTGGTGCCGCTTTAGTTGGTTTTATTAGTGTGCCATTGATGGCATGGATTTTTTCTGTCGAGGATGTTGGACGTTTATCAATACTGCAGTTGGCAATTAATTTTATCATTATCTTCTTCTGTCTCGGATTAGATCAAGTTTACGGTCGAGAATACTATGATGAAGAAAATAAGGCGAGCCTGTTTACTTCAGTTACCATGCCTGGCGCTTTTACTTTGCTTTCATTTTCATTTCTAGTTTTATTATTCGAACCAAAAATAATTTCATCTTTTTTATACGATATTCCAAGTGAATACCTGTCAATTTTAACGCTACTCTGTTTTATTATAAATTTCCTTTCTCGTTTTTTAGCAATTAGTTTAAGAATGCAAGAGCGTTCATTGGCCTATTCCATGAGTCAGTTGTTGCCGAAACTGCTTTTATTTCTGCTTTTATTATGTTTACTAGCTATTGACGAGAATCTAACTTTTTATAGCTTGATTTTTGTTTATTTTTTTTCAATAGCAACTATTTTCTGCTACCTGATTTGGCAGAATCGAATATTGTTACGTGAAGTGTTTATATCAAGAAGTATAAATTTTGAGAAGCTAAATACTTATATAAGATTTGGTATGCCATTAATTATCGGAGGATTAGCCTCCTGGGGGCTAACTTCGATTGATAGATTTTTCTTGAAATCTATGAGTACCTTGGAAGAATTAGGATTGTATTCACTTACCGTTACTATAGCTGGAGGTGTAGCAATTCTAGCTGGTGTCTTCAATACAATATGGGCTCCTTTAGTATTTAAATGGGAAAGTGAAGGTGTAGACTTAAAAAAAGTCAACAGTGTTTACGAGAATCTATTGGCAGTTGTATTTTTTATATCTGTTTTATCTGGAATTTTTTCTTGGATTATTACATTGCTGCTACCTAATGATTACGGGATAGTGAAAAGTTTACTTCCCATGTCTTTGTTATGCCCACTTCTTTATACTCTATCAGAAGTTTCATCTATTGGTATTCTGTTGACCAGAAAAACTAGTTATTCGATGCTTGCATCGATTGGTGCTTTAATTATCTGTTTAGTAAGTAATTTTATTCTGGTTCCTACATATGGCGCTGTAGGAGCTGCTTTCTCAACAGGAATATCTTTTTGGTTTTTCTTCTTGTTAAGGACAGAATTTTCTAGTTATGTTTGGCGTCCAATGCCTAGGGCAAGAGTTTATTCTATGACGGTGATATTAATTATAATGGCAAGCTTACATCTATTTTTTAGGGACTATTATTTTGTCATAGTCTCAATTTATACTATTTCTATGGTGTTTGGTTTCGTTTTGTTTAGACGGTCTTATATTGTCTTTTTCAAAAAAGTAGTCATATTCAAAAGCCTTAAAAGTTGATATTGGTTATAAAATGGAATTTTTGATTGCTATAATTATTTCTTTATCTATTATTAGAGAAACGGTATTTGTTGAGCTTTTTGGCACTACTTTTTTGAACCTGCTGATTTTAGCTTTTCTTTTTCTTGTAACAATAAACTCGCGTTTAAATAAGTTTTTCTATATCGCATTGTTTCTAGTTGTAGTTAATTTAATAAGTATTAATATAAATGTGAATACCCAACATCCTGGTGGGATAATTACGTTTTTCATATACTCTTTCACATTAATTTTGCTTGCAGTCAAGAAAAATAGCATTGATTTTATATTACTAAACAAGCTATTAGGGTTAGTTTCCTGTCTTTTTATTTTTATTGTTTATTATTACTACTTTTCAGGTCTGCAACAGTTTAACCAATTTTTTATCTTAACAGGTCCATTTCTAAATCAAAATACAACGGCCATGTCTAGCTTGGCACTATTGACTTTGAATGTAGTTACTAATAGAAATAAAAACTTAATAAGTTCGAGCTTAGTTTTTTTCTTATCTATTGTTATAGTGATGACTCAGTCTAGAGCGAGTCTTCTTGCTGCAACCATAATAATTACATTTTATTTTTGGTCTTTGTATCGTTGGTGGGTGATAGTTATTTATGGTATTCTAATGACTTTCATTTTCTCGTATCTACTGGCCAATCCAGATTTGTTTTCACATATTATGGCTAGACTTTTTGAATCAGGGACTAGTGGCCGTACTGAATTATGGTTTAAAGCTTATAATATTTTGACAGAGGATATTGGAAGCTTCATGTTTGGAGTGGGTGTTAATAACTTGATTTTAAGTTATGGTGCTTCTGAAGATATTAGCGTGCATAACTCCTATATTAACCATATTGCTAACTATGGATTTTTATCTACACTTATTTTGGTTTTGTTCATTTTTAGCTTACTTCTCTCTAACCTTGTAAGATATCGTCAAGTTAATATTTTTGTTGTATCCTCATTTTCACTGTTACTGACAGGGATGTTTGAAACAATTTTGTTTTCCGGATTTAATCCTATATGGATTACGCTAATTTTTATAATTTATTTAAGCAATATTTTAGAGACAAAGCATGCATATACTAATATTGCCATCTGAACATTTTGTTACGGAAATAAACCCACTGGCAGGAATATTTCAATATGAACAAGCGTTAGCTTTGAAGCGGGCTGGACATCAAGTTGGGGTGATATCTGTTGGCTTTATTACTACAAGGTACTTATTAAAAAAGTACCCCTATCAAAAAGTTGAATCAACGGAAGGCGTTAATATATATAGAAAATATAAGAGATTGTTGTTGCCCTATAGAGTATTAGATTTTAGCTCGCTGGCATGTAAATACTCTAATTTATTTCTTAATCAACTAGAACAGTACATTGTTGATTGTGGTATGCCAGATGTTATTCATGCTCATAATTTTTTGTATGCAGGTTACCTTGCAAAAGTAGCTAAAGAAAAGTATCGAATACCTTTCGTATTGACAGAACATAGTTCCGCATATGCTCGTGGATTAGTTGAATCTAAATATGACCCTTATCTGAAAGATATTTGTAACGAAGCAAGCGAACTTAATTGTGTTAGTTCTAAGTTTAGGGGCATTTTGTCTGCCCGTTTAGAACATGATTTTTCAGTATTAAGTAATTTGGTAGATACTCGTTTTTTTAATAATGATGTGTCTTTGAAGTGTAAGGGTGACTTTACATTTATTAATGTTGGCTCATTAGATAGTAATAAAAATCAAGCACTGCTATTACTAGCTTTCGCCAAAGTATTTTTGGGGAAAAAGGTAAAACTTAAGATAATTGGCGATGGACCTCTGACTCAAAAATTAAAGTCACTATCTATTAATTTAGGCATCGACTCTCAAGTGATTTTTATGGGAAGATTAGAACGTCATCAAGTAAGTAAGGAAATGTCTAAAGCTCATTGTTTTGTGTTACCTAGTAATTATGAAACTTTTGGTGTGGTACTGATTGAAGCATTAGCTTCTGGGTTACCGTTGATAGCTACTAAATCAGGTGGGCCAGAGGATATTATAAATGATCAAAATGGAGTTTTGGTTGATGTGGGTTCTGAAGTACAACTCAGTTTGGCGATGAAATATGTTTTCGAGAATTATGATAGATATGATGCTGAAAAACTGAGGAATAATGCTCTTGAACGGTTTAGTGAACGTGAGTACGTTAAAGTAGTGGATTCATTGTATGCCAACGCTATGCAATAAAGTTTTTTGAGAGTCTCTCATGAATACAAGGTTTTGGTTATGATCAAAATAGTTGACTATGGAATGGGTAACTGCGGTTCTATCAAGAACATGCTTCGTTATTTAGGAGCTGATGCGCAGATAGTGAGTCAACCTGAAGAGTTGATTGATGCAAATGCTATTATTCTTCCTGGTGTAGGGGCTTTTGACCATGGTATTAAAAAATTGTCGGCTTTTAAACCCATCCTAGAGAAGAAAATTCTTAATGAAAAAGTTCCTTTTTTGGGAATATGCTTAGGGATGCAGCTTTTACTACAAAGAAGTGAAGAAGGAACACTTGCTGGTTTAGGTTGGATTGATGGAGAAGTTAAACGTTTCAGTTTTGAATTATCAGAAAGTAGCCGAAAGTTAGCTGTGCCACATATGGGGTGGAATGAAGTCTGGGCCAATAGTAAAAAAGACAATTTGCTGGATCCTTTAATTTCAGGTGTATATGATCGCTTTTACTTTGTTCATTCATTTCACGCTCAAAATGTTCCTAGTGACAATATATTAGCCTATTGTCACTATGGTTATGATTTTATATGTGCAGTTCAAAAAAATAATATTTATGGTGTGCAGTTTCATCCAGAGAAAAGCCATAAATTTGGTAAACATTTTTTAGCTAAATTTATTGAGTTGGTCAAATGTTAAAGTCTCGTGTGATTCCTGTACTGTTGCTGCAAGATGGTGGTTTAGTTAAAGGTGAGAAATTCAAGAAGCATAGGTATGTTGGTGACCCTATTAACTCTGTTCGCATATTTAATGAAAAAGAAGTGGATGAACTTGCTTTTGTCGACATCTCGGCAAGTCTAAGCTCTAAGGACCCTGACTACGCACTTATTGAAGATATGGCCTCTGAAGCTTTTATGCCAATTGCTTACGGTGGAGGTATTCGTCGACTTGATCAGGTTGAACGATTGTTTCGTTCTGGAGTGGAGAAAGTTATAATCAATTCCGCTTTTGTTTCTGATCCTAACTTTATTCGAGAATGCAGTATTATAGCAGGTTCACAGAGTATAGTGGTTTCAATTGATGTAAAAAGGAGCTTGTTGGGAAAGTATGAGGCATATACTTACAGTGCAACTAAAAAGGCGGATTTAAGTCCTATAGAATACGCCAAGCAAGCTCAGGATTTTGGAGCGGGTGAAATAATAGTTACTGCTATAAATCGTGAAGGAAGTGGTTCTGGACTTGATTTGGAATTAGTTAGAAAAATTGTGGATACGGTACAAATACCCGTGATCGCACAAGGTGGTGTGGGAAGTTTGGAACATATACGAGATGGGGTTAAAATCGGTGGTGCTTCGGCAATAGCTGCGGGAACTTTTTTTACCTTTCACGGTAAGCATCGAGCGGTTTTGCTAACTTATCCTGATTATGATCAACTTGAAAACTTATTTAAAAAATGAGACGGTAATGACTGCACAAAAATATAAGATGTGTACACGTTGTGTGATGGATACAACTGATCCCGAAATTTCTTTTGATAGTGAAGGTGTTTGTAATCATTGTCATACATTTGATAGTGAGACTAGTAAGCGTTGGTTCCCAAATGAAGAAGGTAAGGTCAAATTGCAAGAAATGTTTGACCAGATTAAACATGAGCGTAAAAATTTTGAATATGACTGTGTTCTTGGTCTAAGTGGGGGACTAGATAGCTCTTATCTGGCTTTAATTATGAAAGAATATGACATGCGGCCCTTGGTTGTACATGTCGATGCTGGCTGGAACAGTGAGACCGCTGTTTATAATATTGAAAAAATAGTTAAGTATTGTGGTTACGATTTACATACACGGGTAATGAGTTGGCCTGAGATACGAGATTTACAATTAGCTTATTTAAAAGCTGGAGTTGCAAATCAAGATGTTGTACAAGATCATGCATTTTTTGCTTCACTTTATCACTTCGCCGTAGAAAATAAAATTGATTATGTTATAAGTGGTGGAAATATTGCAACAGAAGCTGTTTTCCCAAAAAAATGGCATCATGCCGCCATGGATGCGATAAATTTAAAAGCCATTCACAAGAGGTTTGGTAAGCTACCATTAAAAGATTATAAAACCATTAGCTTTCTGGAATATTATTTATATTATCCTTTTATAAAGAAAATGAAAGCTGTTCGTCCTCTTAATTACATGCCATATAGTAAGGAAGTAGCTCTGCAAGAATTAGTTGAAAAAGTCGGTTATAAACCATATGCTAGAAAACATGGTGAATCACGCTTTACTAAGTTCTTTCAGAATCATTACTTGCCTGTAAAGTTTAATATGGATAAGAGAAAACCTCATTTGTCGAGTATGATTTTGTCCGGATTAATTACTCGTGACCGAGCACTTGATGAGCTAAACAAGCCCTTATATGACGAGACGGAGCTGCGTGAAGATAAACATTTTATATCGAAAAAGCTAGGTATTAGTGTTGAGCAGCTCGATGGATATGTTAACTCTCCAGGACATTTATATTCAGAATATGCAAATTGGGATTCCCGTTACACTTTGATGAAAGGGATCCAGTCATTTGTTTCTAAGGTGCTTGGTCGAAATGTTAAAAACTACTCGTAAAGTTGTTCACCTCACTTCAGCACATACGCGCTATGATACCCGTATTTTCCTCAAGCAATGTACTTCGCTGGCAAATCACGGTTATGTTACCTCATTAGTTGTTGCTGATGGAAAGGGGGATGAGCTTCGTAATGGCGTATCTATTTATGATGTGGGAGCCTCGAAAAGCCGAATAGATAGAATTCGAAATGCACCTACTCGGGTGTTTGAGAAAGCCTTGGCACTTGATTTCGATATTTATCATCTCCATGATCCAGAGTTGATCCCTATTGGCCTAAAGCTAAAAAAACTTGGGAAGACAGTGATTTTTGATGCACACGAGGATGTCCCTAAGCAACTATTAAGTAAGCCTTATTTAAATAGACCTGCAAGGTGGATTTTCTCAAAGGGGTTTGCCTTTTTTGAATATTGGGCGTGTCGTAAGCTAGATGCTGTGGTGGCGGCAACTCCTTTTATCCGGGATAAATATATTAGCATTGGTGTTAGGTCTATTGATATTAGCAATTATCCTATATTGGGAGAGCTCGCTACACTCGGTTCAATTGATTGGTCAATTAAAGAGGCTCAGATAGCTTACGTTGGCGGGATTAGTCAAGTTAGAGGCATTTTACAAATGGTTAAGGCCTTTAGAATCGTTGATTCAAACGCTCGACTGCAGTTAGCGGGAAAATTTAGTGAAGTCTCAATAGAAAAAGCTGCACGAGCAGACTTAGGTTGGCAGCGCGTCGATCCTTTGGGCTTTGTTGGCCGTGAAGAGGTACGCGACTTGCTGGCTCGTTGTGTAGGCGGTTTGGTAACACTCTTACCTTCACCTAATCATATTGAATCTCAACCGATTAAGATGTTCGAGTATATGAGTGCTGGCGTTCCTGTAATTTGTTCTGACTTCCCTCTTTGGCGACAAGTTATAGAGAATAATCAGTGTGGTCTATGTGTTGACCCATTTGATGAAAAGGCAATAGCTAATGCTATCGATTATCTAGTTAGTAATCCAGATATAGCAGAAAAAATGGGACGTAATGGTCAACAGGCTGTACAAGAGAAATATAATTGGGGAATAGAAGAACGTAAGTTTTTAGAGTTTTATCAAACATTGTGAGTTCTATTTATAGTGTAAATCTAACTATCTCTGAATTTTTTCGATATGATTAAGTCATGTAATTCATATTTTGTTTTTCTATATAAAAATTTTTTCTACACTTTTCTCAGTATTAATCTTCTTAGATTTTGGTTGGTTAGTTTAAGTAGAGATTTATTGCCGATTTAAAAATCAAGTGTTTTATGAATGTTTTCTTGTGTAGAACTTAATGAAATTTATAGATTTTTGGTTTTACATGTGCTTTTCTTACATTGTAAGTATCTAAACATAGTAAGCAATAGTCATGGATCTCTAATCTCATCTAACGGCCTCCTAAGGTTTGTTGAATTATTGATGTGAAATTTAATGGATATTTTAGTAAATAATGATATTTCCCCAAGCGGGAGTAAAACGGCATGGATTATTAATCAGTATGCATCAACTCCTGTAACAGGATTCGGAGGTCGACACTATTATTTGGCTCGCGAATTGGCTAAGCAGGGCTACAGTGTTTATCTTATTGCATCATCTGCAAATCATCTCCTTAATCGTCAACCTGATGTGAAGAATGCTTGCCTAATAGAAAAGATTGATGGTATCAATTTTGTCTGGGTAAAAATGCCATATTATGCTGAAGCACACAGCAAGCAGCGAGCATTAAATTGGTTTATTTTTTCATGGCGCTTACAGAGGCTAACTAAGCTATTGTCTAAACCTGACACGATCTTATATTCCTCTCCCTCACCAATTGCATTTTTAGGAGCTGAGTGGCTAGCAAATAAATTCAAATCGCGTTTGTTATTCGAGGTGCGTGATATTTGGCCGCTTACATTGACTGAAATCGGTGGATATTCAACTAATCATCCATTTATCCGCTTTATGCAATGGGTTGAAGATCGAGCCTATCGGAAATCTGATGCAGTGATCTCAAACTTAAAGAACTCGGTCGAGCATATGATCTCCCGCGGGTTAAGTCCTGATAAATTTAGCTGGATTCCAAATGGTTTTTCGCTCGATGAAGTCAATCAAAAGGTGTTATTGCCCGAAAGTGTCAGCAAGCAGTTACCTCAAGGAAAGTTCTTAGTTGGCTATACCGGCACTTTGGGGGTTGCAAATTGTCTCGATAGCTTAATTGACGCCGCTGAAAAGTTACGTGATTACGAAGATATTGTGTTTGTGCTTGTTGGCGGCGGTAAGTTAAAGGAGTTGCTTAAATCACGTGCTGCGGATAAAGGGCTTAAAAATGTTCTATTTATTGACACTATACCTAAGGTTCAAATTCAAGCTATGTTAAGCCGGTTTGATGTCTGTTATATTGGTTGGCTAAATGAGAAATTGTACCGATTTGGTATCGGTGCTAATAAAATCCCTGAATATCTCTATTCCGGTAAACCTATATTGCACGCTTATTCCGGTTCATCAGACCCAATTATTTCTGCTAATGCAGGCATACAAGTACCAGCCGAAGACCCTATAAAGTTAGCAGAGGCAGTGTTAAAGTTCTATCACATGCCCATCGAGCAGAGGTTGGCCATAGGGGCGAATGGCCACAGTGCAGCGGTAAGACAATATGAATATGGACAACTTTCTCAACAGTTAGCGGAGATAATGTTTCCTTGATTAATTGTAAATTTGCTATATTTCACCCTTAATGCTGTTTAAAAAAATGCTAAATGGCTGTTCCTAAACGTAAGTCACTAAGCTGATTTGTCTCAAAGTCGAGCTGTTAGCACAATTGTGCTTCGAACCCTATAGTAAATAACTGTTCGAAATAGTAGACCACTGCACCGATATCGTCTCCTAATAGTAACTTGACGCAGTTAGAACACTAAGCCTGGTGAGCTGGGCTTCAAGAACACATGTTCGGAAACTCTTGCACCACAAGGGTTCTGCAAGGTGTAGCATAATTAAGAACACTTATTTAGGATGGCGGCTTCTTTACATCGTATTGTTATAAGTGACATAGATGATGAAAATTCTAGTTACAGGTGGATGCGGCTTTATTGGTTCATCGTTGGTTCGTTATCTGCTGACTCATACACGTCATAGGGTATTAAACCTAGACAAGCTCACTTATGCCGCTAATTTGGATTCAGTCCAGGATGTAAGAAAAGGGGAGAGTTATCAATTTGCTCAGGGTGATATCTGTGATAGTGACTCTGTAGATAAGTTGTTTTCGCAATTTAAACCAGACGCCGTTGTGCATCTAGCTGCGGAAAGCCATGTCGACCGTTCAATCGATGGCCCTGCTGCTTTCATTCAGACCAATGTAGTGGGTACTTACACTTTATTAGAAGCCGCTCGTAGCTATTGGCAAGGTCTTTGTGGTGTTCAAAAGGCTAACTTTCGTTTTCTTCATGTTTCCACAGATGAAGTTTATGGTGAGCTAGATTTGTTAGATTCACCATTTACTGAAAACAATCGATATGCACCAAGTAGCCCATATTCTGCATCCAAAGCTTCCAGTGATCATTTGGTGCGTGCGTGGCATAAAACCTACGGCTTACCTGTAGTTATCAGCAATTGTTCCAATAACTATGGCCCTTATCAACACTCAGAAAAGTTAATTCCACGGATGATATCCTGTGCGCTGGAAGGTAATCCTTTGCCAATATATGGAAGAGGGGAGCAAGTAAGAGATTGGCTTTATGTTGAAGATCATGTACGAGCATTGTATAGCGTTCTAACTCAAGGGTGTATAGGTGAAACCTATAACATAGGGGGGCAGAGTGAGAGGCGAAATATTGATGTTGTGAGGGCTATCTGTACTCTTTTGGAAGAGTTTGCCCCTAACAAGCCCAAAGGTTTGACGCAGTACGAGCAGCTGATTAGTTATGTTTCGGATAGGCCTGGTCATGATATGCGCTACGCTATAGATTCCAGCAAAATTCAAACGGAGTTAGGTTGGCAACCTTATGAGTCTTTTGAATCAGGTTTACGTAAAACAGTTGCTTGGTATGTCAATCGTTGTAAAAGTTGTGGACAGTAATATTGTGACCGTAACGAGTGTGCTGGAACGGTTTCAGCAGATAAAAAGGTAGCCATGAAAGGCATTGTATTAGCAGGCGGTACAGGTAGCCGTTTGTTTCCTACTACTCGTGGGATATCCAAGCAGCTACTGCCCGTATTTGATAAGCCGATGATTTATTATCCTTTATCGGTTCTTATGTTGGCGGGTATTCGTGAAGTTCTCATCATAATCACTCCTCAGGATAGGACCGCATTTGAGCGTTTACTTGGTGATGGAAGTGCTTATGGGATTAGACTTGAGTACTTGGTTCAGCATGAGCCCCAAGGGATTGCTCAAGCGCTGATTTTGGCCGATGATTTTTTGAAGCAGCAACCTTGTTGCCTAATCCTTGGCGACAATATCTTTTACGGCCAAGGGTTCACCGGTCAGTTAAATAATGTAATGACGAAACGTGCCCGAGATATAGGCGCAACTGTTTTTGCTTGCCAAGTGAAAAATCCTCAGCGCTTTGGGGTCATTACATTTGATGATTCTGGAAAGCCTCTATCGATTGAAGAAAAACCTTTGAAGCCTAAATCTAATTGGGCGCAGACAGGTTTGTATTTTTTAGATGGAAGAGCATCAGATATTGCCAAGAGCTTGCAACCTTCTGCGCGAAGCGAGCTCGAGATAGTAGACCTTATCAATCATTACTTGATGGAAAACGTCCTAGATGTTGAGTGCTTGGGTCGAGGGTTTGCTTGGCTTGATACCGGTACCGTAGAGTCACTCCACCAGGCTGCATGTTTTGTTCAGAGTATTCAAACATTGCAGCAAGTAAAGATTGCTTGTCTTGAGGAAATAGCCTTGCGACAACATTGGATATCCAAAGAACAACTCAGGCAACACGCGATATCTATGGGAAGCAATGAATATGCAGCCTATCTTTGCTCCTTACTCGATTTATGAATTCTGTCTTGTATCAGTCGTTTTTCTCCTGTGCTAAGTTAGCGTACAGCATAAGCCATTGGGGAATAAAATGAAGATAGTGGTTGTTGGTACGGGTTATGTGGGTTTGTCAAATGCGGTGTTGTTGGCACAACATAACCAGGTGTGGGCTTTGGATGTCTCCTCGAAGAGGGTGGCAATGGTCAATGCCGGGCACTCGCCCATCGCCGATGAGCTTATTGAGCAACACTTGGTGAGCAATAAGTTGCAGTTAACTGCCACAACGGACAAAGAAGTCTATCGCGGTGTAGATTATGTCATTATTGCAACACCAACGGATTACGACCCTAAGACTAACTACTTCGATACCAGTACTGTTGATGAGGTGACGCGGGACATTGTCGCTGTTAATCCCTCTGCTTGCATTGTAATTAAGTCAACTGTGCCAGTTGGTTTCACCAGAGCATTACGTGAGAAGTACAACTCGGCCAATATCATATTCTCACCTGAGTTTTTGAGAGAAGGCAAAGCCTTATACGATAACCTCTATCCTTCGAGGATCATTGTCGGCGAACGTTCTGAGCGGGCAGAGCGCTTTGCTCATCTGCTAGCGGAAGCCGCGCTAAAACCAGATATTCCTGTACTTTTTACCGGCAGCACAGAAGCCGAAGCCATTAAGCTTTTTGCCAACACATACTTGGCCATGCGTGTGGCTTATTTTAATGAACTTGACACCTACGCTGAAACCCATGGGCTGGATACCCGGCAGATAATCGATGGTGTATGTTTGGACCCCAGGATTGGGAGTCACTATAACAACCCATCATTCGGTTATGGTGGCTACTGTTTACCGAAAGATACCAAGCAACTGCTTGCCAATTACAACCAGGTTCCCAACAATCTGATTGCGGCCATAGTGGATGCCAATAGAACTCGTAAGGACTTCATTGCGGACTCTATTATTGCCAGAAAGCCCAAAGTGGTTGGGGTATATCGGCTGATAATGAAGTCTGGCTCAGATAACTTCCGCGCTTCTGCAGTGCAAGGTGTGATGAAGCGGATAAAGGCCAAAGGGATTGAAGTGGTGGTTTACGAGCCGGTACTTGAGGAGAATGAGTTTTTCCGTTCGCGAGTGATAAGCGACTTGGCTGAGTTTAAGCAGATCTCTGATGTGATTATTTCCAATCGCATGGTCGATGAGCTAAAAGATGTTGCCGATAGAGTCTATACCCGGGACCTGTTTGGAAATGATTGAATACGCCGCAGAAGGGCTGCAAGTTGAATGAGATCAACAAAATGAAATATCTGGTTACCGGAGCTGCTGGCTTTATCGGTGCCCGAGTTTGCGAACGTTTGTGTGAAGCGGGGTTTGCAGTTGTTGGTATCGACAATCTCAATGATTACTACGATGTCAGTTTAAAACAGGCCAGATTGCAAAAGCTGGCTGACTTTAACCATTTCCAATTCCAAAAGCTTGATCTTGCCGACAGGGAAGCCATGGCTGAACTCTTTGCCGAAGGCGGTTTCAAGCGGGTTATCCACTTGGGTGCCCAAGCCGGTGTCCGTTATTCGATTGAAAATCCCTATGCTTATGCAGACAGTAATCTTGTCGGCACTCTTACTGTGTTGGAAGGTTGTCGCCATCACGGCATAGAGCATTTGGTGTACGCTTCTTCCAGCTCTGTTTATGGCCTCAATAAGAAGATGCCGTTTGCGACAACGGATTCGGTTGATCATCCGGTTTCTTTCTATGCCGCGACCAAAAAAGCCAATGAGATGATGGCTCATAGCTATGCGCACCTATATGGCTTGCCAACAACGGGACTGAGGTTTTTCACCGTCTATGGCCCATGGGGGCGCCCGGATATGGCACCTATGCTGTTTGCCGATGCCATTACCTCTGGCAGGCCCATCAAGGTGTTTAATCAGGGGGATATGAGCCGTGACTTCACCTTTATTGATGATATTGTCGAAGGCATTATCAGAGTGGCCGATAAAGTGCCACAGATACAAAGTGATTGGACGGTAGAGCAGGGCACTCCGGCAACAAGCAGTGCTCCATATCGCGTGTACAACATAGGCAATGGCAGCCCGGTTCGTTTATTGGACTTTATCAGCGAGCTTGAAGTAGCGCTCGGGCAAAAGGCCGAAAAAATTATGCTGCCTATGCAAGATGGTGATGTCCAGGCCACTTGGGCAGATACCGAAGATTTATTTAAAGCTGTGGCTTACAAACCACAAGTTGGGATCAGTGAAGGGGTGAAGGCTTTTGCCGATTGGTATAAAGCCTTTTATTGATAAAAGAGCCATAGCGCGCTTCAGATCTGAAGCGCGCTATGGCTTGACTTGGCTGTATTAGCTTAAACACTGCCCCAATTACTGTTCTTTACTCAACCTGTAGTTATCTGCCAGGCTGCCGGTGATGCGGTTGCCTTCTCTATCCAGCATAAACAGCTGATTTTCCCCTACCAGATATTTACTGCCATCCTCTAGGGTGATTTTGCCGCCGCTGGCATCCCAGGTGAACTTGCCGCTTTCGCTGAATATGCTCTCGTCCTTACCTTGATACACTTGCTGCAGGCGATAGCTGTTGTCTCCCTTGAGCGTCAGCGTGGTTTCTATTCCTGAGCAATCTGCACAGGGCAGCAGCCCTTTATAACTTCCTTCCCAATCCAGCGCATTTTGGCTGGTATCACCCATTGGTACTTGCGCTGTTTGCTCAGCGGGGGCTGTAGCCGGTTCTGTTTGGCCGTTAGTGGCCGGAGATTGTGTCTCCTGGTCTTGGCAAGCCGCCAAGCCAAGCGCCATACCACTCGTCATCAATAACGCAAAAATAGTGGACTTGTTCATGGTTTATTCCCTTAAGTTACCTAAGTTGACCTTCAGGCTAGCACAGCTTTTTTGGCGGTAGTAAGGCTTTTGTCACACCATCTGGGTTACGGTTCAGAGCATATTCAGTCACGTAACCGGCTTGTTTACGCAATGCAATGGAAAGGCTATCGTGCTATGACTGCGACTCCTGCTACAATCCCTCCAATTACCGTTTTTTGTGTCTCTTGATGAAAGCTCAATCTCTCCCTTTATCCGGCCTGATATTGTTTACGCCCGAGATCTTCAGCGATACCCGGGGTTATTTTATGGAGTGCTTTCGAGCCTCCGGTTTTGAAAAAGCCTTGATGGATTCCGGTCAGGCTGCTGTCACTTTAGTGCAGGAAAATCACAGTTGCTCTGGCGCGGGAGTGCTTAGGGGGCTTCATTTTCAGCGCCAATATCCCCAGGGTAAGTTGATTCGGGTTATCAGCGGTGAGATCTACGATGTCGCCGTCGACATTCGTCCCCAATCTCCCACTTTTGGAAAGTGGCACGGTTTGTATTTATCGGCACAGAACCGCTGTCAGCTGTGGATCCCACCAGGGTTTGCCCATGGTTTTTATGTGACCAAGGGCCCGGCCGAGGTGATATACAAGTGCAGCGATTATTATCAGCCCGGCGATGAAGGTGCCATTGTCTGGAACGATGCTGACTTAGCGATAGACTGGCCGCTGAATATCGCACAGGGTGAGCCATTACTCTCTGCCAAAGACAGACAGGCCAGGCCCTTTTGCGCTCAAAAGTGGGTTTAAACACGAATATTTGATAGCAATTACTGACTTCCAATCTTTGGCTTAGAGAATGGTTAAGCAGAATGGCTTAATAGCAGGTTTGTGTTTTTGAGATGGCTGAAATGGCGTCAATCTCACCGGGTTAGGAATGTACCGGAGATAGTTGGGTAACTACAGAATACTATTCTCTAAATTAGTTGATACTTCTTTTTAGATTACGACAATCTGATTTAATCGTTAGTCGCGAATAAGTTTCCTCACTACCTTGGAGTGAACAGCGGCAGGCCGTATTCGCCGCTGTTTAACTGTGCCCGTTTGTTAAGGCGCGCTAACCAAAGGCGCCGGCATTCGCGGCACTTGAATCGGGAAAGTGGCTTATCCCACGCCCTTCACCAAGGAAGAGGACTTCCAACATGAAATCAAGTATCCCATCTCTAACCGCGGTGGCGTTGTCTATAGCCATGGTTTTTGGCGCAGCCGCTACCCAAGCGGCGCAGTCGCAATCTGCCGCTCAACCTCAGGCCGCAACAACCAACGCCTATTGGTGGCCCCAGCAACTGGATCTATCGCCACTGCGCCAGCACGGCGCTGAATCCAATCCCTACGGCGCCGATTATGATTATGCCAAGGCCTTTGCCTCTTTGGATTTGGACGCCGTCAAAGCCGATATCAAAACCACGTTGACCACGTCCCAGGACTGGTGGCCCGCCGACTATGGCCACTATGGCCCGTTCTTTATCCGTATGGCCTGGCACAGTGCCGGTGTTTATCGCATCTTTGACGGTCGCGGCGGTGCCAGTGGTGGCCAGCAACGTTTTGAACCTCTCAACAGTTGGCCCGATAACGTCAGTCTCGACAAGGCTCGCCGCCTACTTTGGCCAATTAAACAAAAGTATGGCAGCCAGATCTCCTGGGCCGACCTCATGGTACTGGCGGGTAACGTATCCCTGGAGTCCATGGGTTTTAAAACCTTCGGGTTTGCCGGTGGCCGCACTGATGACTGGGAAGCCGAAAAGGTTAACTGGGGCGCCGAGAAACAGTGGCTCGACAATAAACGCCGCAATGAAAAGGGTGAGTTGGCCAAACCCTTGGGAGCCACCCAGATGGGGCTCATCTATGTGAACCCGGAAGGTCCCAACGGCGTGCCCGATCCCTTGGCATCCGCCCAGGAGATCCGCGATACCTTTGGCCGTATGGCCATGAATGATGAAGAAACCGTGGCGCTGATAGCCGGTGGTCACACCTTCGGTAAGGCTCACGGCGCCCATGATCCTGCCAAGTGTGTCGGCGCAGAACCCGCTGCCGCCGGAATAGAGGAGCAGGGTCTTGGCTGGAAAAACCGCTGCGGTAAAGGTCATTCGGAAGATACGGTTTCCAGCGGCCTTGAAGGTGCCTGGTCTTCCAACCCCACCAAGTGGACCATGGAATACTTAACCTGGCTCTACACCTTCGATTGGGTACAAACCAAGAGTCCGGCCGGCCACATTCAATGGATCCCTGCCGATGGCAAGGCCGCCAATTTGGTGCCTGACGCCCATATCCCCGACAAGCGTCATGCTCCCATCATGTTCACCAGTGATATCGCGCTGAAGGAAGATCCTATTTACCGCGAAATCACGACCCGTTTCCTCAATAATCCGGCCGAGTTTGAGCTGGCCTTCGCCAAGGCCTGGTTCAAGTTGACCCACAGAGATATGGGGCCGAAGACCCGCTACCTGGGTAAAGACGCGCCTGCTGAAGATCTGATCTGGCAAGACCCTATCCCAGCGGTCGATCATGTTTTGATCGACGCGGCCGATACCAAACAGCTGAAAGCGGCCATTTTGGATTCAGGCCTCAGCGTGTCTGAGCTGGTGAAAACGGCCTGGGCCGCGGCGTCATCTTTCCGTGGCACAGATATGCGTGGCGGCGCCAATGGTGCCAGAATCGCCCTGAAGCCCCAGAGCGATTGGGCGGCAAATGACCCCAAGGCATTGGCGAAAGTCATTGGCAAGCTTGAGAAAATCCAAAATGATTTCAACAAGAAAGCCAAGGGGGGTAAAAAGGTGTCGCTGGCCGATCTCATTGTATTGGGTGGCAGTGCAGCCATAGAAAAAGCCGCGGCCGATGCCGGGGTTAAAGTCAATGTTGCCTTCCATCCCGGGCGGATGGACGCGACTCAGGCCCAAACAGATGTAAATTCCTTTGCCGTGCTGGAGCCCAAGGCCGATGGCTTCAGAAACTATTTCAGTGAACAAAGCCCGGCATCACCGGCCGAAGCTCTGATTGAAAAGGCGAACTTCCTTAACCTGACGGTTCCTGAAATGACGGTATTGGTCGGCGGTCTCAGAGTGCTGAATGCCAACAGCGGTGGCAGCAAACATGGGGTGTTCACCCAAAACCCTGGCAAGCTCAGCAACGATTTCTTCGTTAACCTGCTGGATATGTCCACTCGTTGGGAAAAGGGCAAAGAGCCAGGTCTCTATCAGGGTCTTGATCGTCAGTCCGGCAAACTCAAATGGACGGCTACGCCTGTCGACTTGGTGTTTGGTTCCCATTCAGAACTCAGAGCCGTCGCTGAAGTGTATGCCGCAGACGATGGCAAGACCCGCTTCGTTGAGGACTTTGCCAAAGCCTGGAGCAAGGTGATGGAGCTGGATAGATTCGATTTGCAGTAGTCGTTGACGGCTGATGTAAACAAGTAATAGAGGGGATAATCCACCCCATGAAATTGGCGCAGGCTTTGACTTTGCGCCGATTTTTCTTGGGGCTTTCCCAAGCGCTATTTCTATTGGATTTGGGGATAAGGTATTTGGCCAATAGAACAACTTCAGCTGCCGGCTCGTCGCATACGCCGTTAATCGTTTGGAATCTGACTCTATTGATTCACATATCAACGGGCGTGCAATCGAGTCAGATAAAGTTTAGCCCATAGCCGAACAACCAAATTGGCTGATTGGATTTATAAAAAGGGCATAAACCGTGTGGATAAAGCCATTCGCCGCTATTGAGCCAGATTGGGGTATTGCCTACAATATCGCGAGTTTTATTTACCCAAGATGAAGATTATGACCGATACCAAAGTACCACCCGCTCTGCCGGATCGCCTTTCTATCAACCCACGCAGCCCACACCATGTGGCCGAAGTGTTTGAGTTCGATGTGGGTATTCGCATCAATGGCAAAGAGCGCAATGACGTGGAAGAATACTGCATCAGCGAAGGCTGGATTAAAGTCGCCTCTCACAAAGCGCTCGACCGCCGCGGCCAGCCCCTGCTGATGACCATCAAAGGCACAGTCGAAGCTTTTTATAAGTAAGCTTATCTGCCAATTAACCCCTGAGGGCTATCCGTAAGGATGGCCCTTTTTTGTTACTTGGCAATTGAACTGCCAAGGTCACTGACCATAGGGAGTGTTGCCAAACCGTGAGCTGGAAGCGGTTGTAGCGGTCAACTAATTCCGGAACGAATGTCTGAACCAGCACTGGTTCAGAACCTTGGACGAGGCCAGATATGAAATCGAGCTATGGCGTGAACACTACAACCATGTTCGCCCACATAGTTCACTGAACTACATGCCGCTTGTTGCGTATGCCAAGCAAGCGGCATAAGCTGGAAAATCTCATCAAGATATTGGTACTAATCTCGGGGAAAGGTCAATGGTATTCCAAGAGTAAGTCAAATCACCTTGGAATACCGTTTGGGATACTAAAGCTGTGAGATTCAGTGAGACCACTTGATACGTCGTGGTACGCAATCTGTTGATTTTGTTGTTTTTTAGGCAATAAAAAAGACGTCCGAAGACGTCTTTTTACTTTGAATTGGTGGAGGCGGCGGGACTTGAACCCGCGTCCGAAAAACCTACGCTCAAGGCGCTACATGCTTAGTCTCTCTTTTGTTTAACCGGTTGAACTCCGAAAGACAGGATTCCAAACGGTGAGCCTGGTACTGTTTCGCGGTTCACCCCCAGACAAGGTTCCCTCGCTAGCACTATGTAAGGTGACCATCAAATCCACTGCCCATGTGCGAGACCTGTGGTAGATGGCTAGCGGCCTTAGGCTGCTAGAGCGTAGTTATCGTCGTTTGCAACTATAACTGTGCGGCTTTTTACGAGGCCAACCGCCCCTCGGCATGCTCCCGGAGTTTCGCGAATCCCGTCGAATCCAGAATCGCCCCCGTGATGTTTTGATTGTAACCCCTTTACCGCCGGCTTACCAAGGCTTTAATTGGCAAAGGACAATCACTTGCTGGTTATCCGCACAATTTGCGTGCGAAATAACGGCAAATATCAGTTACTTGCTTTTCATGACCCGGGCTTTCTCGATAGCCCAGTCACGTTGTTTAATATCATCGCGCTTATCGTGGGCTTTCTTACCTTTACCCAAGCCTATCTCAACCTTGACCCAGGCACCTTTGCGCCAGTACATGGAGATGGGCACTATGGCGTAACCCTGTCTTTCAACCAAGCCGGCCAGACGGTCCAGCTCACGGCGATTGAGCAGCAGTTTACGCATGCGGGTCGGGTCGCAGACCACATGAGTCGACGCCGCGCTGAGTGGGGTGATATTACAGTTGTGCAGGAAGGCTTCGCCATTTTTCAGCATGACAAAGCTTTCCGACAGATTCACCTTGCCGGCGCGGATGGATTTGACCTCCCATCCCATCAGGGACAGACCGGCCTCGAATTTTTCATCGAAGCGATATTCAAAGGTCGCACGCTTGTTCCGGGCAATGGTTGCCGGAGCGTTTGCGGATTTTTTTGCATTCTTCTTAGCCATAGGCTGGCTATTATACGCAGCAGCCACCAATTTGGAATTGGCCTGGAAGAATATTTTGAGTTGTGGGCAGTAGCTTAGGGTTTTGTTGCTGGCTTTTTGAGCGCTTATGGTGGCCGCTCCCATTGCGGTGGAACAAAGGATGCGTTTTTCGGCCGGCGTGCTAAAATCCGGGTCTGTTTTTGAGTCAGCCAAGAGTATCAACCAACGGATGCCACAGATTTCCCGCAGTGTTCTGGTGCGTTACAGTGCGATGCAGATGTACCAGCTAGTCAATGATGTCGAGTCTTATAAAGAGTTTCTTCCCGGTTGCGTTGGCGGTAAGGTGCTGGAGTTTGATGGCAAAACCATGCTGGCATCGGTGGATATCAGTAAGGCCGGGATCAGCAAAACCTTTACCACCCGTAATCAGGTGGTGGAAGGCAAGAGTATCGAGCTGCAACTGGAGAATGGTCCTTTCAAGCATTTGACCGGCCATTGGTATTTTACCGAATTGGCCGAGGACGCCTGTAAGGTGGAGTTTGAGTTGAATTTTGAGTTCTCCAGCTCCTTGGTTGGTATGGCATTCGGCAAGGTGTTCAAAGAGTTGGTTACCTCTATGGTGACGGCTTTTACTCAACGGGCGAAGGAAGTATACAGTGGCAAGTGAACAGGAAAAATTCAGTGTCGATGTCATTTATGCATTACCGACACAACAGAAGGTGATCAGTGTTTCCGTGACGCCGGGTACCAGTTTTATTGAGGCTGTGCGTCAGAGTAACATCCAGGCCTTTTTCCCAGAGATTGATTTGGAAACGGTGAAACTCGGCACCTTCAGCCGTCAGGTCAAACACGATGAAGAAGTTGAACCCGGGCAGAGAATCGAAATCTATCGCCCCTTGATTGCCGACCCCAAAGAGGTGCGCCGCAAGCGCGCCGAAAAAGCGGCCGAGGAAGGGCGGATCAATAAAGTGACCGGCGCCAAAATCAGCTGAGTGACTTGAGTAACAGCAAGACATTAAAAAAGCGCCTGTTGGCGCTTTTTTAATGTCTTTGTCTGTGCAAGCTTGGAATTCGGAATTACTTACCGTCCTGCTCGTGCTTATTCATCTTGGCGGGATCTTGCTCTTCAACCAGAGGCTTTTCATCACCGCGTTGCTGCGGGATCTGCGGCGTCAGCTCTGGGCTGTTGGCCATTGGCAGGCTGCTTTGCTCCAGCGGGGTATTGAATTCATTACTCAGTTCATAATCCCCTGTGACTTTGGCCAATTGATCACCGTTAAAGTGTAGGATCAGTTCCTTATGGGTAATACTGGCATCACGACCACTCTTGTAATGGTAAACATAGTACCAGGTATCATCCTTGAAGCTGTCACGCAGCACAGGACGCCCAAGCACAAATTCCACCTGTTCCTTGGTCATGTCGATGCGCAGCTTTTCCACCTGCTGAGGCTCCATATAGTTGCCCTGTGGAATATCAGGCTTGTACACCAGCCAGTCAAAGACACTGCAGGCACTGAGTGAGAGGGTGAGCGCACTGACGCTCAGCAGGGTTAGACTTTGCTTTTTAATTGACATTGAATGTGCTACTTCATGAAAAACTGTCGGCCATAATACCCAAGCCCAGCCCGTGCTGACAAGGGCTATTGACTCGGCGCTTGAGGCTTCGACAACATAAAAGTGACTTGGTTCGTCTCTCTGTTGCCAAATTGTTGTCTTGGCTCAAATTAACATCCGGCAAATAGAATAAGTTAACGGGGGGCGGCTGATTCTTTCTGGTATAGCCAAACGCACCATTGACAGACTGACAAGAAATTTGAAATCGCTTTACCGGCTTGCAATAAGCCTGCTGCAGCATTGAAAACTATTTGTATTTAAAAGACTTATTTTTATATTTGCTCAAAATTTCGGTTATCAAGGTCTATAAAGCTGGCTATACTGAAACTCCCGTGATAGGCCTGAGCAAAATCTGGTTTGGGCCGTTTCGATTATCCATGCATTTTTAGGGCTGAACTTGGTCTTAGTGGCAAAGTGCATCCCGGAATATAAGAGTGACAAACAACAGCCCTCTATCGCCATTTGTTAAGGAGTCTTGATGGAACAGGCCGGCATCTTTACCTCAGTGCTCATGTTTCTGCTCGCTGCCGTGGTTTTGGTCCCACTGGGCAAACGCTTTGGTATTGGCCCCATTCTTTCTTACCTCGCCGCCGGCGTCTTGCTTGGGCCGGGTGGTATTGCCGTGGTGTCTGAGCCTGCCGCCGTGCTTCATTTTGCCGAACTTGGGGTGATCCTCATGCTGTTTGTGATGGGGCTGGAGTTAACCCCGGGCAAACTCTGGGAGCTTCGCAGTGCCATATTTGGCCTCGGTAGTGGTCAGTTGCTGCTGTCCTGGGCTGCGGTCAGCGCCTTGGCATTCGGTGTCGGACTTTCCATCGAAGCGGCGGTGATTATCGGCGCGGCGCTGTCATTGTCTTCTACCGCATTTGCGGTGCAGCTGATGAATGAACAGCGGCTGCTTACCACTCCAGTGGGGCGTGATGCCTTTGGGGTATTGTTGATGCAGGACTTGGCGGTGATCCCCATGATGCTGCTGATTGCCTACCTGTCGCCGAGCGGCGCCGATCCGGCTCATCATGCCGTGCCCTGGTATTGGACCTGTGTGGCTCTCTTGGGCTTTTTGCTGGTAGGTAAGTACCTGCTTCCCAAGGTATTGCAGCTGGTGGCGGCCAGTGGTGTCCGCGAAGTGCTGACGGCATTTTCGCTGTTACTCGTGATGGGCAGTGCGGCGCTGATGGCCTGGCTCGGGCTGTCGGCCGGTATGGGGGCATTTTTGGCCGGTATCATGTTGGCCAACTCTGGGTACCGTCATCAGCTTGAAACCGATATAGAACCCTTCAAGGGCTTGCTGCTGGGGCTGTTCTTTATGGCCGTGGGCATGACCATGGATCTTGGATTGCTGCTGAAGGAGCCTTTGGCGTTGCTGGGGATCCTCTTTGGCATGTTGGCGGTCAAGACTTTGGTGCTGATGTTGCTTGGAAAGCTTAGGCACCATACCTGGCGCAGTGCCATGGTGCTGGGTTTGATCCTGGCAGAAGGCGGTGAATTTGCTTTTGTCCTGCTTTCCCAGGCGCAGCTGTCGGGGATCTTGTCTGAAAAAATCAGCCAGATGTTAGTGTTGGCTATAGGTTTGTCGATGGCGATAACCCCTTATCTGCTTAAGTTGTTCAAGCAACTCGGTAAACCGGCCGAAACCAGCCGTCTGCCGGATGTGATAGAAGCGGCTGACAGTGAAGTGGTGATCGCCGGTTTTGGTCGCATGGGGCAGATAACTGGTCGTATTTTGGCATCCTCCGGGATCCCGTTTGTGGCGCTGGATAAAGACGCCCGCCACGTGGATGTGGTGCGCCAGTTTGGTGGTGAGGTGTACTTTGGTGATGCCAAGCGACTCGATATGCTGTTTTCGGCCGGTTTGCCCAAGGCGCGGGTGATCCTGGTGGCGGTTAATAATGTGGAAGACTCACTGCAAATAGTGACTCAGGTGAAGACTCACTTCCCCCATGTGGCCGTAGTTGCCAGGGCCCGTGACCGTAACCATGCCTATCGTTTGATGAGCCTGGGGGTGACTTCGGTATTTCGGGAAACCTTTGGTTCGGCGCTCAGTGCCAGTGAGAGTGTGCTGCATACGCTGGGTCTGAGTCAGGTACAGGCCAATGAGCGGGTGAAGATATTTGCCGAGCATGATAAGGCGCAGGTCGAGGCCGGGGCCAAACATAAGGACGATCTCAAGGCGCTTATTCGTTTGTCCAACAAGGGCAGGGCGGAGCTGGAGTCTTTGATGCGGGCGGATAAAGACAAGGGCCTGTAAGGGCTCTGTCCGGAGACAAAAAGCGCGCCAATCGGCGCGCTTTTGCGGTTTAGAAGCGGTAGCTGACACTCAACTTGGCATTGCGTTCGGCCCCCGGCATGCCGCCAAGGAACATCGCCTTGTCGTAGTAGTGGGTGTTGAACAGGTTATTGAGGTTCAGCTGCACACTCCAGTCATCGGCCTTGTAGGCAATGGCCGAATCCCAAACTGTGTAGGCGGGCACTTTGCCATCCGGGATCCCGAAGGAATCCGAGTTGGTGCTGCGCTCGTCGACATAACGAACTCCAAAGCTGACGGACAAGGGTTGCGGCAGCGCCTGCCACTGATGGCTGTAAGTGACCCAGGCACTGGCACTGACCTGAGGAACCCCTTTCTGGCGGCTGTTGTAGCTGCTGGTGTTGGGGTCATTCTTGTTGCGTGCATCCTGATACAGACCATTGAGGTTTATCAACCATTCTTCATTGAGGTGGGCGTTGAGATCCAGCTCGGCACCTGTGGTCTTGTCCTTGCCATCGTAAAAGAACTCGGGCACTGAGATGTTGTAGTCAGGTGCACCTTCTTTGTCATTGTATTCCGGGTTACCGTAGCGCAGGTTAGTGCGCTCGCTCTGGAACAGGACCAAGGAGCCGAGCAGCTGATCGTCAAAGCCCTTGAAGCGCATACCGAGATCATAGCTCAGGGATTCAGAATCCTTCCTGTCCGCCGCGCCGCCGCTCTCAGCACCCGTTACGGCACCGAGCACGCTGTAGGCCGTGCGTCCTTTGGCATGATTGACGAAGAAGGACAGATTATCCGTCGGCATATAAGTTAACCCCAGGTTGTAGGTAATGCCGTGATCTTTGGTGTCTTGCTCCGGGGTCGGATCTTTTTTAGGGGTGCCCAGATGGCTGTACTTCTGCTCAATCTCATTGAACGCTACACCCACCCTGGCAGTAAAGGTTTCACTCAGGTAACCCACATACTGCATGCCCAGACCCCAGGCGCGGACTTGTTTGTTGTAGTTGTCCTTGAGATCCGGGTTGTAGTCCTCAAAGGCTTTGTCACCCCAGTTGGGATTGCGGATATCCAGAATATAAGGCAGTTCACCGCCGCCATCTTTGTCGTACAGTGCCCAGCTCTTGTAGGCGATATCTCTGTCTTCCAGATTGGCATTCAGCAACAGCTCACTGTCTATGCCTGCCAGGCTGAAGTTGTAGCGCATATCGGCAAAGTACTGCCAGGACTTCTCGTGGGCATCTACCTTGCGGTATTCCTGTCTTCTGGCGGCATAAGGATACAGGACATCATCAATCACCAGTGGCGCGCGGGGATCGGCATTGATCACGTCTACGGATTTGACCTTGCGTTTCCAGTAAACATAGTTATATGCGCCAGTCTGGCGGATGAACCCGGACTGGTAGTCTCTATACTGTAACTGCTGATTGAGCTGCAGATTGTCACTGAGGGCGATGTTGTGGTTCAGCTTGAAGCGCCACTCTTCGCCTTCATTGGGCCTGCTGATGGGAGAGGCCAGGCTGGTATCGCCTATGTCGAAGGGTTCGATTCCATCGCTCGCCACCAGGGAGTCGGCCAGTTGTTGCCGCTGCGCCTCAGTCAGTTGAATGCCGGCGCCATTGGGGTCGTTAACCAAATCTTGCCAGCTGACTTGTGCGCCGCTCAGGCCACCGGTAGAGGCGGCGTTGTAGATACGTATCGGGTGGCCTACAGAGTCTACTTGCACAGAGTCTTTAATCCAAGCGGCCGACAGCACCAGATCTTGAGAGTTTGAAGGCAGAATTTTCAACGAGGCATAGACTTCATCTCTGTCGCTGCCGATATCACGATAGCCATCGCTACGGGCATGTTTGGCCACCAGTCGATAGGCCAGGGTGTCGCTCAAGCCTCCGGTTGAGTCGAGCCCCAGGCTGTAACTGTTCCAGGAGCCCACTTCGGCGCTGACTTCTGTGTTGTCCTGAAATTGAGGTTTCTTTTCAATAAGGTTGATGATCCCGCCGGCGCTGCCCATACCATAGAGCCCGGTCGCCGGGCCTTTGAGCACCTCAACCGCTTCCACATTGGTCATGGAGCGGGTGGGATTAAAAGTGTTGCCGAGTCCTGCGCCGCCGTACATGCCGTCATAAGTGTAGTTGGCGTCCAGGCCACGGATCACCAGGTTGTCGCCTATACCGTAGTTGTTGCCGGCTTGGGTAACACCACTGATGTTACGCACCAGATCCTGCAGAGAGTCGGCCCCCTGGGCGGCAAACAGCTCTTTATCTATCACCACCAAGGCCGCCGGGGTTTCCATCAGCGACATATCTGATTTTGTCGCCAGCCCTGAATTCATTACCACTTTGTTTTGTTTGCCATAAACGGTAATGCGTTCCACATCCTGTGATACCTGTTGTGACTGAGTCGCTTGGTTTGCCTGTGCGGCCTGTGCCATGGTCAGCGACAAACAAGCCGTCACCGCCAGAGATATTGCGGATTGCTGCATTTGAGATCATCCCCCTCTAAAGTAGGGTGCGAATGATAATGGTTTTTATTTGTCTTGCAACAAAAGTTTCAAACTGTGTCAACCGAATGGATATTTTTTGACTAAGTCACTTGGATCCTGTTTCGGGAGCAAAATAGGCAAGTTTTTGAAAAAAATTTAAAAAAAATCGTTTTTTTATTGCTGCTGACCAAAGAGTCGGCCTGTGTTGATCACTATACGCAAGTCGTGAAAAACGGATCTCGATCACATTTAATTCTAACCTTTACGTAAAGGTTAGAATTAAACGCTCGTTTAATATTCATCGTGGTTGCATTATTGTTAACTATTTATTTTTGTTGGTTATTTGAAGTTGACCCTGACGAGAGTTCGAAACGGATATTCGCGGATTAGACCTAAGTTTTAATGATATTTTGTGGAAATTTATTTTTCCTTACTGTTATTTAATTACGTAATAAATTACTTTGGCGTTTTTGTGGTCAAGTTGTCTGACATTTTTCTGTAATCTGCAGCATGAGTCTTTGTGGTTTGATATTTTTTAATTTAAAATCAATCAATTGTTGTTTGACTTTTGGCTTGGTCATACCAATTTTGAGTCAAGTTAAAGCCTAGATTTTGACGATTTTTTCGACATACCGACTGTTGCAAATACAAATGTTTATCGATAGGTTTTAGTACGAAACGAACATTTGCAGGGTTTGGCAGCCTTATCTGCCATCCAGGGAGACAGCAGCATGATAGCAGAGACAGTCGCACAGCAAGGGCTCAGTATTAAGGGGGCCGAAATACCACAGCAGCATAGCCTTTTTACTGAAGGTGCGCTCAACTTCCTCGAGGCTCTGTGTCGGGAGTTTGCTCCGGAAGTGACCAGCTTGCTGGAAAAGCGTGAGCAACGTCAGCAGCGGATAGACGGCGGCGAGTTGCCGGACTTTTTACCGCAAACCCGAGCCATTCGAGATGGTGATTGGCAAATTCGCGGTATACCGGCGGATCTTAAAGATAGACGGGTCGAGATCACCGGGCCTGTGGATCGCAAGATGATCATCAATGCGCTCAACGCCAATGTAAAAGTTTTTATGGCCGACTTCGAAGATTCGCTGGCACCCAGCTGGCAAAAGGTGGTCGAGGGCCAAATTAACCTGCGTGACGCCGTCCGCGGTGAAATTGATTTCACCGCGCCGGAAACCGGCAAACACTATCAATTGCAGGCCAACCCCGCGGTATTGATTGCCAGGGTGCGGGGGCTGCACCTGCCGGAGGCGCATGTCGAATTCAACGGCAAGCCTATTCCCGGCTGCTTATTCGACTTTGCTTTGTACTTTTATCATAACTATCGCCAGCTGCTTGCCAAGGGCAGTGGACCTTACTTCTACATTCCCAAGCTCGAGAGCCATCTCGAGGCGCGCTGGTGGGCCAAGGTGTTTGCCTTCGCCGAAGAGCGTTTCTGCCTGCAGAGCGGCACCATCAAGTGCACCTGCCTGATTGAAACTCTGCCGGCCGTGTTTGAGATGGAGGAGATCCTCTATGAGCTGCGCTCCAACATAGTGGCGCTCAATTGTGGCCGTTGGGATTACATTTTCAGCTATATCAAGACCTTGAAGAAGCATCCCGATCGTATTTTGCCGGACCGCCAGCAAGTGACCATGGATAAGCCGTTTCTCAGCGCCTATTCACGCCTGCTGATCAAGACCTGCCACAAGCGCGGCGCTCTGGCGATGGGCGGCATGGCGGCCTTTATTCCCGCCAAGGATCCGCAAACCAATGCCCAGGTGCTGGAGCGGGTTCGCAAGGACAAAGAGCTTGAGGCCCGAAACGGCCATGACGGTACCTGGGTGGCACACCCTGGCCTGGCTGATACCGCCATGGGGATTTTCAACGAATATATAGGTGAAGAGCACGCCAACCAGCTGCATATCACCCGCGACGTGGACGCACCCATCCTGGCGGCCGAGCTGCTCAAACCCTGTGATGGTGAGCGCACCGAAGAGGGGATGCGACTCAATATTCGTATTGCGCTGCAGTACATAGAAGCCTGGATTGGCGGCAATGGTTGTGTACCCATCTATGGCTTGATGGAAGACGCAGCCACAGCGGAAATCAGCCGCGCCTCTATCTGGCAATGGATCCAGCACGGGCAAAAGCTTTCCAACGGCAAGCCGGTGACCAAGGCACTGTTCAGCGCCATGTTGAAAGAAGAGTTGGCCAATGTGCGTGAAGAGATCGGCAGCGAGCGTTTCGATAACGGCCAATTCAAGCAGGCTGCAAGCTTATTGGAAGAGATCACCACAGCCGATGAGTTGGTGACCTTCCTGACCTTGCCGGGCTACGAGCTGCTTACCCGATAACCCCATAACCATTAACGGCTGCTGCCCGCGGGGGCTGGGTGGCTGCCAAATTACCCTACGAAGGAGAGTCAAAATGACCAAGGCAACACAGAATTCACGTCAGGCGCAGATAGAAGCTTTGAAAAAGGATTGGGCTGAAAATCCACGTTGGCAGGGCGTTCGCCGTCCATATACCGCAGAAGAAGTTGTAGCATTGCGCGGTTCAGTGGTTCCTGAGAACACTATCGCCAAGCGCGGTGCAGCCAAGTTGTGGGAACTGGTTAACGGCGGCGCGAAGAAGGGCTATGTTAACTCTCTCGGCGCTTTGACCGGCGGTCAGGCCGTGCAGCAGGCCAAGGCCGGTATCGAGGCTATCTACCTTTCAGGCTGGCAGGTGGCGGCCGATGCCAACCTGGCGGGCACCATGTATCCGGATCAGTCACTCTATCCGGCCAACTCTGTGCCTGCCGTAGTGGGGCGGATCAATAACTCATTCCGCCGCGCCGATCAGATCCAGTGGAATCAGGGCAAAAACCCGGAAGATGAGGGTTATGTCGATTACTTCCTGCCGATTGTGGCCGATGCCGAAGCCGGATTCGGTGGCGTGCTGAACGCCTATGAGTTGATGAAGTCCATGATAGACGCCGGCGCCGCCGGGGTGCACTTCGAAGATCAGCTGGCCTCGGTGAAAAAGTGTGGTCACATGGGCGGCAAGGTTTTGGTGCCGACTCAGGAAGCGGTACAGAAGCTGGTGGCGGCCCGTCTGGCAGCCGACGTATCCGGAGTGGATACTCTGGTGATTGCCCGTACCGATGCCAACGCCGCTGATCTGTTGACCTCAGACTGCGACCCCTATGATCGCGACTTCATCACCGGAGAGCGTACCCAGGAAGGTTTCTACCGGGTGAAGGCAGGTTTGGATCAAGCCATTTCCCGCGGGCTTGCCTACGCACCTTATGCCGACCTTATCTGGTGTGAAACCGCCAAGCCGGATCTGGAAGAGGCGCGCCGCTTTGCCGAAGCCATCCATGCCCAGTATCCGGATCAACTGTTGGCGTATAACTGTTCACCTTCGTTCAACTGGAAGAAGAACCTGGATGACGCCACCATTGCCAAGTTCCAGCAGGAGCTTGCCAACATGGGTTACAAGTACCAGTTCATCACTTTGGCCGGTATTCACAACATGTGGTACAACATGTTCGATCTCGCCTACGACTATGCCCGCGGCGAAGGCATGAAGCACTATGTTGAGAAGGTTCAGGAAGCCGAATTCGCTGCCGCGCAGAAGGGATACACCTTTGTGGCGCATCAGCAGGAAGTGGGTACAGGTTACTTTGATCAGGTGACCAATGTTATCCAGGGCGGCCAGTCCTCTGTCACGGCTCTGAGTGGTTCGACCGAAGAAGAGCAGTTTTAATCCCCTGTGTTGGCGTCCTCGGGCGCCACTTCCCCGGAAATGAACCTACGCCATTTTCGGGGGTAATTTGTGACTTCCCAGTCATTTGAGCCTTGTTGCTTGTGTTTTGGCGACTCATTGAGTCGCCTTTTTTTGTTGTAATTGTGTTATTTCTTTGAAGTTTGTGCTTTATTCATAACAAGAGTTCCATTCTCAAGCCCACCACTGGGCCAATACCTGAAAGAGTTGAGTCGTATTTGAAATCAGCCAACAAGGGGGTGGATTACTGGACCCGCAGGATCAGTGATCAGGAAATGCCCGCACTTTGCTCAACAATAAGGACATTGGAAAAACTCGCCAAGGACGATGTGTCCTCCATGGCGATTCTGGGGCGCAGCATAATGCACGACAATGCGCTCACTTCCCGTATTTTGCGGGTGGCCAACAGCGCCATCTATAACAAGGGGATAAGCCCTGTTACAACGGTCAGCCGCGCTGCCGTGGTACTGGGGTTCGACACCATCCGCAATATCTGCATTACCGCCAAACTCCTCTCCAGTTTGCTGGAAAGCAAAAATCTGGCGCCCTCGGTTTATCAAAGGTTGCTTAGGCTGATGGCTCAGGCGTTTCAGGCCGCCATGTTGGCCAAGATGATGCTCGATGGCTACGATGAGGAGTTGCAGGAGGAGGTGTTTATTGCCGCGCTGCTCTATCACTTGGGTGAGAGTGCCTTTTGGAGCACGGGAGCCGAACTGGCCGAGGAGCTGGATTTGGCCCTCAGCGCCGAGAGTGATGCCGTAAATAGGCTCAATCTGGTGCGCGAGGCGCTCGGGGCTTCATTCAATCAGCTCAGCCAGGGGCTGGCCCGCAGTTGGGGCCTGGGTGAACTATTGTGCAAGTCGCTCAGCAATCCCGATGAACGCACGCCGGAAATTCGCAGTATTTTTCTGGCCAATAAACTCAGCGAAGCGCTGGCCGGCGCCGCACTCAAACCCGAGGAGCTGGAGCGGCGCCTTAAACAAGCCGCCGATATGCTGCAGTTGGATACAGATGAGTTTCGTGGCCGGGTCCTTCGCTGCTCCAACGCTACCGTCAAGTTAGCCGAAGCCTATGGCGCCAAGGTGCTTATCGAGTATCTGCCGGACACAGATCAGCTGCTGCCTCAGGAGAGAGTGGCTGAGGTTGTAGTGCGCGAGGCAAATCTTGCGTTCCAGCTGAAAAAACTCAGAGAGCTGACCGGCTTTGCCGTCGAGAAGACTGATTTCAATAAGGTAGTGACCACGGCATTGGAGGGAATACTCGAGGGTATTGGTCTTGACCGCTGCGCCGTGCTCTTGCTGTCACCGAGCAGGCGCATGTTGCAGCCGAGAATCGCGCTTGGTGACGGCGCCGAGGAGATGAAAAACGACTTTATTCTCGAGCTGGAAGGCCGCGGCACCTTGCTGAGGGATTGTATTGAAAATCAGAAACTGGCCTGGCAGGGCGAGGGGGCCGACAAAGCTGTATTGGGAGAACAGCTGGCGAGAAAAGTCCCCGCCAGTGGTTTTATGCTGGCACCGCTGAAAGTGGACAATAAGGTAATAGGCGTCTACTACGCCGACAAGGCCAGTTCGGGCCGGGACATTCATCCTGAAGATTTTGACAGTTTTGGCCACTTCGTGCAGTTGGCCAACATCTGTTTCTCAGTTGCCTTCAGGCACTGATTTCTGCTTTTTGCGATACAGTTTTATCTGATCGGTAATTCTGGGCGCCAGAGCGTTGGGAATGGGGAAACTCAGGCTGTATTGCAGTATTTGCCAGCCTTGTTCGGTTTTGACAAGCGTGCCTGTGCCCCGTCCAAGCCCATAGGACTGGCTGTCCAGCAGTTCATCGAACACTATCACATCGCCGTGCTGTACCAGGCGGCGCGAGGAACTTTGGTAAGTCCAGCCCTTGGTGGCACGGGCATACTGCTCAAATTCAACCATATTCCAGTATTCACTTGCATCTGTACCGATAAACCCCGCATCGGGGCTGAAGAGGCTAAAGTAACTGTCCCAGTCGGCATTGGCAGCACTTTGGTGCAGCTTATCCAATACCGAAGCGGCCTGAGCTTGGCTATCATCGAGCTGGCCGCTTTGCTCCTGGCCGTTTTGATTGCCGGCTTCCAGGCTATTTGCCAAGGCTGAATGGCCGTAAATCGGTAGTAGCAGCGCTGTAGTCAGCAACAGAGGCTTAAGGTGCAACATAATGTTTCCTCTTATAAATTTTTATTGTTGGCCCCAGCTTAACCCAATTGGGCACAAGATGTGAGCCAAATGGGTTTTCTGTTTGCAGGCATGCAGTTATCCAGTTATGCAGTTGAAAGCTGGGCTAGTGCCAACTCAGGGGATCGAGACGATAGAAGCGGCTCAGCTCCTGGTAGAGTGCCGGATAATCGGCTCTCATCTGCTGCGGCTGTTCGAAGAACACCTCGCTTATTACGGCAAAGAACTCGGCCGGATTGGTGGCGCCGTAGTAACTGAATAGGCTGGGCTCACCACTGGCGGCCTGAGCCTGCAGTTTGGCAAACTCTCGGCCAAGTACCTGCGACCACACAGGGTAGGCGTTGAACTCGCCGAGTCTGGGAGCGCCATTGGCATCGCCAGCTTCCTGATCCAGTTGATGGGCGAATTCATGGATCACGACATTCCGGCCGTCTGCCGGATCGGCGGCGTCATCCAGGGTATTTTGCCAGGAAAGGACGACCTTCCCCTGACCCCAGGATTCTCCCGCCAATAACCTTTGGCTGTGCCATTCCAGGCCATTGGCATCCCGCTGCTGCTGGCGAACGATAAAGGCCGATGGGTACACTAAAATTTGTCTCAGGTTAGGGTAATAGTCTGTTTGGCGATTGAGTAACAAGAGACAGGCCTGCGCGGCTATGGTCAGGCGGATTTCATCATCTATCTCCAACCCGTCGCAACCGACAAACTGCTTTTCCGCCAGAAACACCTGGATGTGTTTCTTGAGCTGCAGTTGCAGGTCACTGGGCAGGGAACGGAAATAGGGCATACGTTTCTTCAGAATAGTGCGCCATTCCTTGGGGAAAGGCTTGGCGCGTATCTTGTCTCTGCGTTTGCGATCCCGCCAGGATTGGCTGAGGATCCAACCTATGGCGCTGGCGCCTGCGGCAAGGGTGATCAGAATGGCCAGCATGATCCGGCTCCATGGCTAAAGAGTCTAATCAGATCTGTGGGGGCTCAGTGGGAATAACTCAAGCTTGGCGCATGAAAAACAAGCAAAAAAAAGCTGACAGCAAAGAGGTTGAAACCTGTTATCGGCTGTCAGCAAAGGGTGGGAGTGTCAAACCGTCCACACATTTCAAGGGAAAGGAATCAGTCCGGCATAAACTTCTGCTCCAACTCGCGGCGCTCTTGCGGTGTCAGGCTGTGATGATGCTTGATAAGCAAACGTATCAGGCGTGACTTGGCAATATCACAGTCGCTGGCCATTTCGGCCAGGTGGCTGATGGCCGCTTCACTCAGGGTGAAAGTTGCCTTGCGAAAAGGTTCGTGGCGGCGTTTGGGTATCAGCTTTTGCTGAGTGGCTTCCTGATGGGTGGAAGCTGTATTGGAATACCGCTGCTCAACCGGCATAGTTGCCGCCGATTGCTGTGTTTGCCCCATGGCGTAATAGATGGCACCGTCGATAAACTCATCCAGGGATTGCATGGCCAACATACGCTTACGGGCATCGACCTCAGATGGCGTAACGTTTTTCTTCAGATCGGCCAGTCCCATACTGAGTCCTCATGCTGTTGAGTTGATTGGTCATCAGGCGGCTGCGGATTTCAGTGGCATTCTGTGCCTGCAGCATTTCGCAGGCGATGGCACGGATCTCGGCGGCGGCCTTGCCCTTGGGCTCGAATTCAATTACCGAGCGGCCAGACTCTTCGCTGTCATCATAGATGTTACGGCTGTAGGTAATGGCGTCCAGCACATTGATATCATAGGTTTTGCAGACTTCCTTGGCCTCGAGAATACGGCTGGCCTGATTGGGCAGGTTAGGGCACTGGGTGATGACAAAAGAGGCGCGCATCTTGGGGTTTATCATCATGCAGGTAGCGACAATGTCGTCCATATGGCTGACGGTTTTAAGATCGCGGCGCTTGGGCCTGAGGGGCATGAGTACATGGGAGGCCACTGACATGGTGGCACGCAGCGCCAGGTTGTCCTGGCCGCCGCAATCGACTATCACATAGTCATAGTGTTGCTCCAGGCTCAACAGATCGTTGCGGATTTTGCCATAGAGTTGAACACAGTTGATCCCGGCTAGCTTGCTGTCGTTGTTGCGGGCCTGGATCCAATCAGAGGTGGTTCGCTGAGGGTCGCAATCCACCATGATCACCGATGCGCCACATTCCACCGTGAGAAAAACGGCAATGTTTTGTGCCAGGCAGCTCTTGCCGCTGCCCCCCTTTTCACCGCCAACGAGTATGATCATTGTCTTGCCCTCTGAAAGCCTGTTATTAAGTTATTTGCTCTTTCCCTGATGGCTTACAACTTTCCTTGGTTCGGGAGTGTTCCCAACCTGATGTTTGCCGTGTCGCTGCTTTTCTGCACTCCGAAAAGTTGTTGCTGACGGAGGTGAACAGTGAACGGTAAAACAAATGTAAAAGCTAAATTGTTCTTGGTCAACTTGATGATTTTTATTGGTTTTTATTGTTTTTGTTGCGTCATGTTTTTGGCGTTGCCCCTTGGGTTGCCGTAATAATGGCAGTGTTGCCGGTGAGGGGAGGTGGCCGAGGAAATTATCAATAAAATTATGCTGTTAAAAAAATGTTTCCGCGTCATTTATTTGTTAAATCTGCACTGCCACAGGGTAAGTTTCAGCAGAGCTTCTTTTATGACGCAGTAGATACCGTTTGTAGGAATTAAAAATATTTTTATTAGACCTAAAAAGTATAAATAAATGTGATCTTTGTCGATTGGTCCATTAATCAGACTCTTGGTGTGCCTTTAAGTCGTTTGGGGTGCCGGCTTTTTTCTGCTCTATCTTGTCACCCAGGTTGTTGCAACTGTCATCTGCTTGCCACAGTACTCTGCCATGTTGGCGTATTGGCTGGGGATACCCTGGCGTTTCGACCATCAGTATTTATGCAAGGAGGCATTTATGGGCCATGTACTCAACCAGACCAGTCGCTTTGAAGTGATGGAGTATTGTCTGGCAACCCACGAACTCTTGTTGCTCCGGGACAGGGCAGGACTGCCGGTGCATGGACTGGATGACAGTTGTTTGCCTGCCAAGCCGCTGCTGTCATTATGTATCAGGGAAAGGTCCGGCGGGGAAAACCTGCAGCAGGGACAACTGGTGGCCTTGGCTTTGGTGCGTAGCGGCTCTGCAGCTGAACCCAGTCAGGAACAGGAGCACTATCTGTTGCAGGACTTTCTGGTGTTGCCCGAATTTCGCCATCTTGGACTCGGCAGCTTTTTGTTGGAGGCGGTTATTGAGCGATTATCGCTTCTGGGAGCGCCTAAGCGGCAACTGATGCTGGAGGTGCTTCCGGGAGACGAAGTCCTGGCGCAGCGCCTGGGGTTTAAGCCAGGCGGCCACAGTGTGCCGGGAAATCTTTGGCTGAGAAGCGTAGGTTGAATTGAAAGTCTAAATCAGCTGCAGCTCACCCGAGTGCGGTAATCGAGTTATCAAGTCGGCGCCCATGAGTTGTGATGGCGTATAACTGCCGCCATCATGATTATGCTGCAGCAGATAATCCACAACCGCTAGCGAACCCAAAACCGTCAGACTATAGCCATTGGCAGTTTTTATCCGCGCTGTGCGCCGCTCCCCTTGCGCATTACTGACTTCACCCCAGACAAAGGTCGGCAACTTTGCCCTTGCTGCTCCATCGGGCCCTGTCACCGTCTTGCCTATATGTGCCTTGAGCAGTTTCTGCAGCCAGCGGAATTTCAACAAGGGTCTGATGTAGTTGGCCCGTTTGGTGTTGGCTATCATCTTGGCCGAGCCCGGGATAAAGACCTCTATGTTGGGGATCCCTGTGGTGTAGAAAGCGGTTGCCACATCGCCCCAGGGAATTGTCATAGCCGGTTTCTCACCATCGCCGAAATCTATGTTTCTCACCTTATAGGCAAGCGGCACAGAGATTATTTTACCCTGTTTACGTACCTTGCCGCCCTGGGCCAGGCCTTCAACCGAGGTTTTGGCTGTGCCGGGAGATAAGCCCGAGCGAGAGTCAAAACCGAGTGATAAGTGGTTGGCATCGGGCAAGGCACTTTTCAGGGCTGCGGCGAGACAGTCTGTGGGGATCACGTCGAAACCGACACCCGGACAGATAACAATCCCGGTGGCTTGGGCTTGCTGCTTGAGTGATTGCGCCAGCTCGAACACCGCAATTTCCCCTGTAATATCCAAGTAGTGCACCTTGGCAGCCAAGCAGGCTTGCATCATAGGCCCAGCCGTTGCCGAAAAAGGCCCGGCGCAGTTGAGTATCAAGCTCATGTCACCTATATGGCGTGGGATATCATCCAAGTCGAACACAGCTGACTCGAGCCGCAACTCCTTGGCCAGTGCCTGGGTCTTTTCACGGTTGCGCCCGGCGAGTACTGGGCGCAATCCTCGATGTGCGGCTTCCCGGGCGATAAGTTCACCCGTGTAACCGTAGGCACCGTAAATCATCCAGTTTCCCTGCTTGTTTGAACCTGTGTCTGTCATGGTTCTGCTCCAAAAAGATTTTGTAATCAGTTGCTTGTGTCTGGCCATGAGGCAAGGCATTCGGTTGCTGCTTGAGTGACCGCTAAGGATTGCCCGCCCGGTGGCTTTGCTCCTGGAAAACTCGCTCCTGGAATATCTCACGCAATCCCTGTTCGTAGCCGGTGATTTGAAAGTCCGGGAAGCGCGCCTTGAATTTATCGGACACAAAGAGATTATCCACCTTATAACGCGGCAAGAGTTCGGCGGTATCTTTGAGTTTTTGGTTGAACTTGGCGCCCAGCCACAGCTGCCAGCTTTTGAGCACTTTATACTTGGCCGGAGTGCCGAAAACCTTTGCCGCCAGAAAGATGAACTCTTGGAAGGTCAAAAGGTTATCGTCGCAGGGAAGATGCCAGGTTTGGCCATAGGCATCCGGGGTATTACCCAGCAGCGCCATCGCCCGGCTGGCATCCGGGGTGTAAATGAGGCTGCGCTTAGCCTTGTCATTCAGCAGCACCTTGGCACTTTTGGCCACTATCAGTCTGTCTATTACGGTGGTGTTGGTAAAGCTCTGGGTTTTACCCGGGCCATAAAATTCAGGCGCGCGGCAGATCATGGCTGTTACCTTTCCCTGTTGCATCGCATCCAGCAGCATCTGGGTGATTTGGCCTCTGACTAACCCCTTGGGACCGTTGGGCACAAAAGGTGTATCTTCACTTTGAGGCACTGAGGTTTGCGGGTACATATAAGTGTTATCGAAATACACCAACTTGGCGCCGTGGGCACTGCAGGCGTTGATAACATTCCGCATCATGTCAGGCCATTGCTCAAGCCAAATCTGGGTATCCAGAGGTAACCCCGCGGTAAAATAGACAATTTCTGAACCTGCTACTGCCTTCAGTGTTTGCTCAGGATCTCGGAGATCGGCTTGAAATAGCTCATCACTGTCATTGACCTTTTGTGGTCTGCGGCTGACCAAGCGTATGGTGTCGGTGAAGTCGCGTTTGAGACTCAAGGCCAGCTCTCTGCCTATCTGCCCATTGGCACCCAGTATTGTTTGCATGATTCAGCTTACCTTTTGCTGTGAGGTTAAGGATAGTGCGAACAAGTCGTGGTCTATTGGGCTCTGGCCCCTGATCCAGAGCAGGGCTTTCGCGTCAGTTTAGCCGGGACTTGCTCTTACCCTGACTATCCTAAGGTTAAAGTTAAGTTTAAGGTCAAGAGGGAATCTTTATGATTAACCTGGCTGCCCTGAAAGCCGCTGGCTGCTGGAATCGGCGCGTGGTTTGGCCGCAAGGCTCTGCTGTGTCTGCTGGATATAGCCTGGAGAATGGGAAAATCACTTTTTGTCACTGCTGCGGGGCAATATCTGCCAACCCAACTGGGACATGACTCTTTTGGCATTGCTGCTGCAGTCCAGGTCATCGGGCTTGGCTTCTATTTCGGCCAGAACCTGCAAGAGTTTGGCCTTGCTGGCGGCCACTTTGCGTTCAATCTCCTCCAGATCGGCTATCTTCCTGTGCAGTGAGCCAAGCAGTTGCTGGTGGTCCCATTGACCGAGTTCGCTCGGCAGCAGAGCCTTGAGCTCATCCAGGCTGAAACCGGCTTGTTGGCCTGTGGCTATCATATCCAGAAGTATCACGGCCTCGGGAGGATAGCTGCGATAACCATTGGCTTTACGGTTGACGGTTTTCAGCAACCCAATACGTTCATAGAAGCGGATCCGCGAGGGAGCCAGGCCGGTTTTCTGTGCCAGTTCACCAATTTTCATCTTTGTTCGTCCAAAATTGATTAATCCTGCTTTCATGAGCTGCGCAGATTGGCCAGCTTTCCACTCAAGTTTACTTTTCCGGAGTATACTGGCAACTTTAGCCTGAAACGGAGAGAAGATGCAGCCGGAACAGCAGTTGTTGGAAGCCATCAATCAGACCATGCCCTTTGGCAAGTACGCCGGACGCAAGTTATTGGAGCTTCCCGAGCCTTATCTGGTGTGGTTTCACTCCAAGGGGTTCCCCGAGGGCAAACTTGGGCAGCAATTGGCGCTTATCTATGAGGTGAAGCTCAATGGACTTGAGTCTATGCTGCGGCCCTTACTACGTCCGTGAAGCTGTCAAAAGTGTGAACCCTATTAGCGATTTATGAAATAACACATGTTTTAATGGCGCAGTATTTCCAACGACAACAGGAAGCAACAGACAATGGCAAAATTGGCAAAGATCTTGGCGACCGCGGCTTTGGCTCTGGGTATATCTTCAGCCTGGGCGCAAGGTGCGGTACATGAAGGCACAGTGGTCGACACCATGAACAGTGGCGGTTATACCTATGTGCAGATTAAAGAAGCCGATAAGACATTCTGGGCGGCAGGCCCTCAGGTAGCGGTGGCCAAGGGTGATAAGGTGCAGGTTACCGAGCAGATGTGGATGACCAACTTCACCAGCAAGACCCTCAACCGGACTTTTGACAAGCTGATGTTTGTTGGTGAAATCGATAAGAAGTGATTTCATCCACTCTCTGTTAAAGTCGCGACTCTGTTCGCGGCTTTTTTATTTGCGCTTAAGGGCTTTGCCTGAGCACAAATGTCGGGCAAAATGCCTGCAATTCAACTGTGTTGGTACCAATTCTCATGTTGCGGGTAGAGGTTTACTCTCATTCTCGTCACAGGCACTTGGGGGAGCAGATAGCCAATCTCTACCACAGTGCCGTTACTGCCATAGATGATGCCCGCTATAGCGCGGCTCAGCGTCTGGCTTGGTCGGCGGCGCCGCGCTCGGGGCGATACTGGCAGCTAAGGCTCAAACGGGCTCAGGCCTGGGTGATGCTCAAAGGCAGCGAGCAAAGTCCTCAATGTGTCGGCTTTGTGTTGCTGGAGACCACCTTCCGTGAGCGAGGTTACATCGCCTGCCTTTATGTGGCGCCCGATAGCCAGCGTCAGGGTGTTGCCTCATCCTTGCTTGAAGCCGCCAAGAAGTGGGCACTCACCCAAGGCTATCATCACCTGACAACAGATGCTTCGGCACTGTCCAAACCTGTGTTTGAACGGGCCGGGTTTCGTTTGCATCACAAAAGCTACCAGGAAAAATCCGGCCAAATGTTCGGCAGCTACTTTATGAAGCTGATACTGCCGCCTTTGGAGCACAAGAGCTAAGCAGCCTATGATTTCACCAACGCCCATTCAAGCCGAGCACGGCTTTATTGTTCGCCAAGGTCGCCCCGAGGACAGCGCGGCCATCGCCGAGCTGTTTCATCTGGTGGTAAACGCCAGTACTGAGCATTACAGCCAGGCGCAATGCCAGGCTTGGTCACCTGCACAGCGCAGCGAAGATGAGTGGCGGAATCGTTTGCAGGGGACGGCGCTCTGGGTTGCCGAAGATGGTCGCAATTTGCTCGGATTTATTAACCTAAAGCCTTTGAATGCGCCGGGTGAAGCCGAGATAGACTGCCTTTTTACTCACCCCAATGCCCAGCGCCGGGGGATTGCCGCCGAGCTCTACCGGCAGCTATTGAGATACGCCGTCGATTCCGGGGTGCAGTGTTTGAGGGTAGAGGCTTCTTTCTATGCCAAAGCGTTTTTCGGCAAGCAGGGCTTTACAACCTTGAAGCGCAATCAGCATCAACGCCACGGGGAAGTGCTGACCAATTTCAGTATGCAGCTGCAGTTATAACCCAAGCCGCCCTGGAAAATCACCCAAATGAAGTTCCAAGGGCGGCCTATGGACAAACGCCAAGAAATGCTGCTTGTTATGGCAAATCAAACACCAGGGCGACGGCACGCTTGTTGCCGGCCTTGATGGCAAACTCCTCAAGTTCGTTGATGTGAATGCCATCGCCACTTTGCAGGGTTTCACCTGCCAATTGCAGCTCTCCTTCCACCACTTGAGCATAAAAGTTGCGTCCCTTTGCCAGCTTGAAGCTCGTCTGCTCGGCAGCGGTCAGCTCCAGGCGGTAGACGCTGGCGTCCTGTTTGATGGACAGGGTGCCATCGCGGCCATCGGGAGTGACAACCGGGGTCAGGGCCGAACTCTGGGCAAAGGCTTTTTGCTGATAACCCGGGGTGTCACCCTGGCTGCTCGGTTGGATCCAGATCTGCAGGAAATGCAGTGGTTCAGTTGCCGAGGCATTGTACTCACTGTGATAGATCCCCGTGCCGGCAGACATAAGTTGGAACTCACCGGCCGGCAAGGTTTTCACGTGACCAAAGCTGTCTTTATGGGCTATGGTGCCGGAAATCACATAGCTGATGATCTCCATGTCCTTGTGGCCGTGGGTATCAAAGCCGGCGCTTGGCGCGACTCTGTCATCATTGATGACTCTCAGGGCAGAGACCCCCATAAATCTTGGATCATAATAGTTGCCGAATGAAAAACTGTGTTGGCTTTTGAGCCAACCGAAGTCGGCCCGGCCGCGTTCGTCGGCATGACGTACATAAATCATAATTCAGTTCTCCTGCTGGGAAGGTGCAGACAAGTCTTTTGTGTGCTCTTCACGGACTTACAGGCCAGGATGCAAGGCCTGTAAGCAGTGAATGGCTTAAAGCAAGATGTGTGCTTTACAAGAATTAATGTGTCTTGCGGGCAATCATGCTGTCGATGGACAGTTTACCGGCGCCGGAAATCGTCAGGGATATAGTGGCGGCCAGCAATGCCAGACCAAACTCGTAACCGTTGTTGGACATAAACAAGCCGTTGTCCAGGTGCACTGTGACTATCGCCATCAACATGGTGAATGCCAACACAGCTGAAGTGGGGCGAATCAACAGACCTATGATAAGCAGCAGACCACCGAAAAATTCACTGGAGCCGGCCATCAGCGCCATCAAATATCCGGGAGTCAGGCCGATAGAGGCCATCCATTGTCCTGTGCCCTCCAGGCCGTAACCGCCGAACCAGCCAAAGAGCTTCTGGGCGCCGTGAGCCATAAAAGTGATACCTATAGGCAGGCGCAGCGCCAGAGGAGCGAAACCGGCATCGGTGCGGAGCAGTTTAATAATCAGGTCTTTCATAATGGTGTCCTCAATGAATTTGAATAGGGTGGATAGGCTTTCCTGTCCAGTTGCTGTGCAGTTTATCCTTGACCTTTGTGGCTGAAAATCGGAACATTTTGATATTTAATTTCAAAAAAATTGAACATAGGTTTTATCATGCACTCTGTCATTAGCCTGGATGCGCTTAAAGTATTGGATGCTATAGATAAAAAAGGTAGTTTTTCGGCAGCGGCCGAGGCGCTTTTCAAGGTGCCATCTGCCTTGACCTATCAGGTTCAAAAGCTGGAGAGCGAGCTGGGAAGCAGATTATTTGAACGTAAGGGCACTCGGGCTCAACTTACCGAAGTGGGGCGTTTGGTGTTGACCCAGGGGCGGGAGATCCTGGCGGCCACCGCCCGGCTTGAGGATGCCGTGAGGCAATTGGAAACCGGCTGGGAGGCGCAACTGACACTGGCGCTGGATACCGTCTTGCCACAGGCGCCGCTGCTTTCATTAATTAAGGAATTCACCGAGCTGGGTAAACAGCTCACCGTCAGCGTGACCCATGAGGCTCTTGGCGGCGGCTGGGATGCGCTTTACTCCAACCGCGCCGATATCGCCATAGGCGTCACGGGTGAATTGCCAAGAGGTCAGTATGAACTGCAAAAGCTTGGTGAGCTGGAGTTTGTGTTTGTTGTGGCGCCTGAGCATCCCTTGGCGCAATTTGACACTGAGATAGCTTCTGAAGCCTTGTTGCAATTTCCATCCATCATAGTGGCCGATACCTCGCGCTCCTTGAGTCAGCGCTCCAGTGGGGTGTTTGACAGTCGCCAGCTTATCCGGGTGTCGTCGATGGAAGCCAAGATCACCGCACAGAAGATGGGAATAGGGGTGGGCTTTTTGCCGCTGCATTTGATCCGGGAGGCCTTGGCCAAAGGTGAGTTGGTGCAGCGCGAAGTGGCCTTGCCCAGGCCTTCACTGCCCATCTATATGGCCTGGCGAAAAGGGGAGATGGGAAAGGCGCTTGGCTGGTTTGCCGAGCGCCTGCAAGGCAGTGACTTTGGCTTATAAAGCAGTTTATAACGTGGTTTATGAAGCGGTTTATAAAATGGCTTATAACCTGGGTTTAGCATGCAGGCTGATGACCTTGAATGGTTGCTTTGTCAGCAAAAGGGGCGAGGCAAAACTGCTGTGAATACTACCGGCTTATTCGCCGGCAGCTTCGGCCCTATGGCTGGTATAGTGCACATGGGGCAATAGCAACTCATCCAGTTTGGGGGCCTTTTTCAGGAAGTTGATAAAGGCGCCCGGTAATGTCAGCGACGGCATCGACTCCTGCCAGCGGGCTTGCAGCAGGGGTTCATAGCCCTCTTTCCCGGCTGAGGTGTAACAGGTGGAAACCCCGATATAGTGCTGCTCTGGCGCCAGTGCTTGCCACAGGCCATTGGCCCGCAACAGCTCCAGCCGCAATAGCCTTTCTCCCTGCTCTTTGCGGCCATCATAGAAATATCTCAGCCCATAGGTATAGGGGAAACTGCCGGCGCCGGTGCCACGCACGCCGTTGTTGGTGGCGGCGTTAATGGCCGACTCCAGTGCCTGGTAGAGGTGTTCACCGGCAATTTCATATTTAACCAGCGGCAATTCAAACGGCAACAGACGCCCGAGCACGTCGGCTTTGGTCAGTTGTCCCTGGGGCACAGATTGACGCACGCCACCGGCGTTATGCAGCGCAAAGTCCACTCTTTGGTCTTTGGCTCTGGACTCCAGAAACATGCTGCGGCTGACCCAGGGGGCAATTTCACTGCCGTGGGGCAGGGTGCGGCTTGGCAGGCGGGTATGCACCAGGGCCTTGGGTACCAGAGCCAGCACCTGATTTTCCATGCTGCTGATCGCTGGACGGAACTCGTTGGCAATCACTTGCTCCATGGCTTCATCGTTATCATCCCAGTGGATCCCTGGGTGTTGTTCCAATATCGCCTTGGCGGCTTGATAGTCGGCTTCGCTGGCCGCCTGTGGGCCGCTCAGCAGAAACTGACTGTCCAGCATAAAGATGTTACTGCCTTCGAGCCGGATCACCCGGCCTGCATCATCGAACTGAATGTCGGCGAGCCCCAGGGTTTCGGCATGTTTGCCGGCATGGAGGATAGGCACGCCGTTGATGTTTTCACCATAGGGCAGGCATGGCAGGCCAAAACCGCGGAAATCACCCATCAGGGTATGGGTGTGGCCGCCGACTATCAGGCTGATCCCTGGGATGGTTTCGGCCAGTAATCTGTCTTGCTCCAACCCTAAGTGACTCAGCACTATGATATGCACTATGCCTTTGGCCCTGAGGGCTTCAACAGTCTTCCTGGTAGTGGCAAAGGCATCGGCAAACTCGGTATCGGGATCCGGCCTGGCGATGGCTTTCATTTGATCCAGAGTAATACCGACTATGGCCAGTTGCTTGTCGTGGAAAGGCTTTATCAGGCTGCGGCCGATACCTGAGGCGGTATCCAGATCATAGAGGTTGTCCAGCCCTCGAAGACGCCCGGGCTTATCTTCAGCTTCGCCGCTGAGATCCATATTGGCCGCCAGCACAGGGAAGCCGACCTCTTTGATAAAGCCGGCCAGCAGAGCGTTGCCATCGTCAATATCATGGTTGCCTATGACCATGGCATCGGGTGCCAACATCTTCAGCAGTTTGGCGTTGGCCCGGCCTTTGAACTGGCTGTAATACAAGGTGCCCTGGAAACAATCGCCGCCGTGGAGCAGGATAAAAGGCTGGTTTTGTGCTTGGGCAGCGTCTCTTGCTGCCTTGACCTGAGCCGAGATCCGCGCGTAGCCACCACTGTGGCTGTGAAGATCAAACTCGCGTCCCTGAGAGTCAATCTTGAACTGAACCCGGCTGGGATCCAAGTGTGAGTGGGTATCGTTGAGATGGGCAAGTCTTAAAACATAATCTGTGTGCATATCATCCTCATTCTGCGAGCGGGGATTGTACACCTCCAGAGGCGGATGAAAAAGGGGGAGCTCAAGCTCCCCCAAAATGATGACTGTATTGATGGGTGGGTCGTTAGCCTGTCAAACTATCTCCCACTTGGATGACACCTGTATTAAAGCACTGAATTAATATTCTGAAATCAGAGCCCTTGGGAGTCAGTGACCGGCTCTCTGTCATCCGAGAGTCGGATCCCCTTATCTTTCATGCGGCGTTTCCAAAGTCGCCTTGCCAGTTGCTGCATGTCGGTGGCCGGGTCATTGATATCGACAATCTCCAGCCCCAGCAAGGATTCGATTATGTCTTCCAGTGTCACCAGCCCCTGACCACTGCCGTACTCGTCCACCACCATGGCTATCTGAGCGTTGCGTTTGATCATCAGCTCAAACAGCGGCAGGATGCGGGCGGTTTCCGGCACTATCACCAAATTGCGCTTGAGGTTCCCAAGGGGCGCATCGGGATTATCCCGCTCACTCAGCAGCACATCGGTACGGTTCACATAGCCTATGATGTCGTCGTGATCCTTGTCGAAAATAGGCACCCGGGTAAAAGGCTTATTGATATGCTGGCTGACAAACTCATGTTGAGTCAGGGCGGCCGGCAGAGTGAACATCACGGTTCTTGGAGTCATGATGGCGGTAACCGGCATCTCCTTGACGCTCAGCATCTGAGTCAGAATTTTGCTTTCCTGCTCATCCAGCTCACCGGATTCATGGCCTATCTTGGCCATGGCGCTCATTTCCTGACGGATATACTGGCCAGAGTCACCTTTGCCGAGCAAACGGGTAACCTTATTGGACATCCAGATAAGCGGCAGGGTGATGCGTTCCATCCATACCAGAGCCACAGACACACTGGGGGCCATGGCTCGCCAGTAGTTGGCACCTATGGTTTTGGGGATGATTTCGGAAAAGAACAGAATGAGGAAGGTCAGTACCCCGGAGAATACCCCCAACATCTCATCGCCAAACACTTTGGCAGCCTGAGCACCGGCCACGGCCGCACCTACGGTATGGGCTATGGTGTTGAGTGTCAAAATAGCGACCAGGGGAGATTCGACATTGTCTTTCTGTTTTTGAAGACGTTCGGCAGCATCCGGGTTGGACTGGCGCAGCGACGCAATATAGCTGGGAGTCACCGAAAGCAGCACGGCTTCAAACACACTACAGAGAAAAGAGACGCCGATGGCGACCAATACAATAACGATAAGCGTTAGCATAAGGGGGGAATTATCACTCCGATGCAAAGGCCAACATTAGCCCAGCGCTATTCTATCATAGAGCTTGTGAGCTGAAGCTTAATTTTCTGCTTGGTAGAGAGAAAGTAGGGTATAAGGGGATCCGCTGAATTACTGGCTATAGTGGCGGCCTATCTGTATAATTCGCCGCCCTGCTGCAGGTTTTGGTGTTGAGGTAAGTCAAATGAGTGAAAAAAAGATCAATCTTTTGGATCTTGATCGTAAGGCAATGCGTGAGCTTTTCGTCGAGTTGGGCGATAAGCCGTTTCGTGCCGAACAGCTGATGAAGTGGTTGTATCACTTCGGGATCAGTGACTTTGACCAGATGACCAACATCAACAAGCACCTGCGGGCCAAGCTGAAAGAGCGCTGTGAAGTGGTCGCGCCGGAGATCTCCAGCTATCAGAAATCGGCCGATGGCACCATCAAGTTTGCCATCAATGTCGGCGAAGGTCAGGAAGTGGAAACCGTCTATATTCCTGAAGATGATAGGGCGACTCTGTGTATCTCATCTCAGGTGGGGTGTGCGCTGGAATGTACTTTCTGCTCCACGGCGCAGCAGGGCTTTAACCGTAACCTGACAGTATCTGAAATTATCGGCCAGATCTGGCGGGTATCCCATTTCCTCGGCTTCCAGAAGGAAACCGGTGAACGCCCGGTCACCAATGTGGTGATGATGGGCATGGGTGAACCCTTGCTGAACCTGGCCAACGTGATCCCGGCGATGGATATCATGCTGGATGACTTTGGTTTTGCCCTGTCCAAACGGCGGGTAACGGTTTCCACATCCGGCGTAGTACCGGCGCTGGATAAACTGGGCGACGCTCTCGATGTGGCGCTGGCGGTCAGTATCCATGCCCCCAATGACGAGCTGCGAAACGAGCTGGTGCCTATCAACAAGAAGTATCCGCTCAACGAATTCCTGGCCGCTATTCGCCGTTATATCGCCAAGTCCAACGCCAACCGCGGCCGGGTCACGCTGGAATATGTGATGCTGGATCATATCAACGACAGCACAGAGCAAGCCCATGAGCTGGCCAAGTTGATGAAGGATACCCCCTGCAAGGTCAACCTTATCCCGTTCAATCCTTATCCTGGCTCTCCTTACGGGCGTTCTTCCAATTCCCGTATCGACAGGTTTGCCAAAGTGCTTATGGAATACGGCCTTACCGTGATAGTGCGTAAGACCCGCGGCGATGATATCGATGCCGCCTGTGGCCAGTTGGCCGGAGATATACGTGACAGAACCAAGCGTCTGGCGAAAAAACGCATGCAAGCCAATCAAATTTCGGTCACAATGGATTAACTCTTTGTTTGTCCAGATTTATAGGTTTGCCAATGAAGCACGGATTGCCAGGTTTAGCGCTCGCGTTACTGCTCGGGGCCACGTTGCCCGGATGTGTGACCGAGCGAACTTATGCCGGCACGGACATTCCGGTCTCGGAACGCCAGTTTGATAAAATTGCCGCCGCCAAGGAACGGACGCAGTTAGGCCTGACCTATCTGCAAAAGGGTAACTCCCAACAAGCCAAATTTAATCTCGACAAGGCCATGGAATACGCCCCTCATCTTGAGGAAGTGCATATTGCCATGGCCTATTACTATCAAACCGTGGGTGAAGCGGTGAAGGCTGAGCAAGCCTATGAAGCCGCCATAGATACCCGCAATGCCAGCGGCGACTCGATGAACAACTTTGGGGTATTTCTCTGCCAGCAGAAGAAATATGCCAAGGCAGAGAAGATGTTCCTGAAGGCAATCGACAACCCCAGATATACCCGCACTGCCTCCAGCTATGAAAACCTGGGTATTTGCAGCCGGGATGCCGGGGAAATAGAAAAAGCGCGACACTATTTTGAGATGGCGCTAAAGTATGAGCCCAGAAGACAGGTCTCATTACTGGAACTGACAGAATTGGAGCTTGACGCCCACAACTACGCCGCGGCCAGAGTGCAGTTGGAACGCCTTCATAGGGTGATTCCCGAAACAGCGGAGAGTTTGGCGTTGGGCATTAGCATTGAGCAAGGGTTAAATGATGACGCGGCCGCCAAGCGTTACGGAATACTGCTGCAGGCCAAATTTCCAGCGTCTCCCCAGGCCAAACAATACCGGGCAAGTATGCACTGATGACAGAGTTGAATAACCAAGTCAACAAGGATGAAGACGAGAGCCAAAAGGTTCCCGGGCAAGAGGATACGCTCGGGTCATTACTGAAAAGCGCACGCGAACAAAAAGGTATCACTATAGAAGATGCGGCTACCAGGCTGCATTTGCGTCCCTGTATCGTGGCCGATATTGAAGCCGATTGTTTCAGCAATATCGATTCCTCCACCTATGTCCGCGGCTATGTGAAGAACTACGCCCGCATATTGGATGTAGACAAAGAAGCCATTAACGCTTGTTTGGCGCGGCAGGTCCCCAAGGTGACTGAACCTGCGATGCAGAGCTTTTCGCGCAAGACCAGCCGTCAGGCTACCGACAGCCGTTTGATGCTGGTGACTTACCTAATCGGTTTTCTGCTGCTGGCTCTGCTGGTGGTGTGGTGGCTGCAAAAGCCTTCTGTGGTTTCCGATGTCGACTTTTCCAAACCGACGGCAGAAGAGGTGCAGCAGGCCAGAGAGTTTGAATCGCGTCAGGCACAAATGGAACAACAGGACACGTCGCAGCAGCCCGTTGATGTACTGCCGGATAATGAGCCGGGCGCCTCTGCGGCATCAAACCCAGTCTTGGAAAACGAGAGTGATACTGAGAGCGCTGAAACAGACACAGACAGTGCCGAGAGCAACACCAGCGGTGCTATCGTCGGCGTTGAGGCGGCAGAGCTGGAGCCGGTAACTGACCCGGCGCAGGCTTCGGTCGGTATTGAGCTTAACGGTGACTGCTGGATCAAACTCACAGATGCCAACGGCAAGACTCTGATAGATGGTCTGAGATCGCCAGGACAAAGCATCAATGTACAGGGTAAAGCGCCTTTTAAACTGGTCTTGGGCGCGCCGCAGACAGTTAGCCTGACATTTAACGGCCAGGCCGTGAGCCTTGCCGATTTCCCCAACGGTCGGGTAGCCAGATTGACCCTGCCACAGGCATAATAGTATCAAGCAGGATAATTGAAGTGGCGCCCACAGGGCGCCGAGTCAACAGAGCAGAATACGATGTACAGTGAAAATCCCATAAAACGCCGTCCCTCCACCCGCATCTATGTTGGCAATGTGCCCATTGGTGATGGCGCTCCCATCGCAGTGCAGTCGATGACCAATACCCGCACTACAGACATAGAAGCTACAGTGGCGCAAATTCGGGCGCTGGAAACCGTAGGCGCCGATATCGTGCGGGTGTCTGTGCCTACCATGGATGCCGCCGAAGCGTTCAAGCTTATCAAACAGCAGGTCAAGGTGCCGCTGGTGGCCGATATCCATTTCGACTACCGCATCGCCCTTAAAGTGGCGGAATACGGCGCCGACTGTCTGCGTATTAATCCAGGCAACATAGGCAATGAAGAACGCATTCGCGCCGTGGTTGAGTCTGCCCGTGACAAAAATATCCCCATCCGTATCGGGGTAAACGGCGGCAGTCTCGAAAAAGACTTGATGGACAAATACAAAGAGCCCACCCCGGAAGCCTTGCTGGAATCGGCAATGCGCCATGTGGACATTCTCGATAGGCTCAACTTCGACCAGTTCAAGGTCTCGGTGAAAGCATCGGACGTGTTCCTGGCGGTGGAGTCCTACCGTTTGCTGGCGAAACAGATTAAGCAGCCGCTGCACCTTGGCATCACCGAAGCCGGTGGCGCCCGTGCCGGCGCCGTTAAATCGGCAGTGGGCCTGGGTATGCTGCTTGCAGAAGGCATAGGCGATACCTTGAGAATATCGCTGGCAGCCGATCCTGTAGAGGAGATCAAAGTTGGTTTCGATATCCTCAAGTCGCTGCGCATTCGCTCCCGCGGGATTAACTTTATCGCCTGTCCATCCTGCTCAAGGCAGGAGTTTGATGTGATAGGCACGGTTAACGCCCTGGAGCAGCGCCTGGAAGATGTGACCACAGCCATGGATGTCTCCATTATAGGCTGTGTGGTCAACGGCCCCGGCGAAGCCCTGGTGTCCCATATTGGCCTCACCGGCGGTAACCGCAAGAGCGGTTATTACGATGAAGGTGAGCGTCAGAAAGAGCGCTTCGACAACGACAATCTGGTCGATGCCCTCGAAGCCAAAATTCGCGCCAAGGCGCAAATGATGGAAAACCGTATTTCAGTCAAAGAAGCCGAATAATCCCCGATGATGTGAATGTGAACTGGCCAGCGCTGGCCAGTTTTACGTTTGCCGGTGAAGCGCCTATAATGGCTGGCATTTTTGAATTTTTAGCCCCAGAGCAAAACGAGTCGAGATAGTGGCAAAACAGATCCAAGCGATTCGCGGAATGAATGACATTCTGCCAACCCAAAGCCCCGTATGGCAAAAAGTTGAGGCGGTATTGCGCGCCTCTGTTGCCTCTTTCGGTTACAGTGAAATCCGCACACCTATCGTTGAGAACACAGACCTGTTCAAGCGTTCGATAGGGGAAGTGACAGATATTGTTGAGAAGGAGATGTACACCTTCGCCGATCGCAACGGTGACAGCCTCACCCTGCGCCCGGAAGGCACCGCCTCGACAGTTCGTGCCGGTAACGAACATGGCCTGCTGTACAACCAGGAACAACGTCTGTGGTATATGGGCCCCATGTTCCGCCACGAGCGGCCACAGAAAGGGCGCTATCGTCAGTTCCATCAGTTTGGGGTTGAAGTTTATGGCATCAAGAGCGCCGATATTGACGCCGAAGTGTTGATGTTGTCAGCCTCTTTGTGGCAGAAGCTTGGATTGACCGAACACGTTTCCCTCGAGTTGAACACTCTGGGTGACAGCGACGAGCGCGCTGCCTACCGTGAGGCGTTGGTGGCCTTCCTCGAGCAGCATAAAGACAAGCTGGACGAAGACAGTCAGCGGCGCATGTACAGCAACCCACTGCGGGTGCTGGACTCGAAAGATCAGCAGGTTCAGGCCTTGCTGGCCGATGCTCCGGCGCTGATGGACTACCTGGGTGAAGACTCAAAGGCACATTTTGCCCGCTTGTGTGAACTCCTGGAGGCCGTTGGCATCCAATACAGGGTTAACCCACGCCTGGTACGCGGATTGGATTACTACAACCGCACCGTATTTGAGTGGGTCACCGACAGCCTGGGCGCTCAGGGCACAGTACTGGCCGGTGGTCGTTACGATGGTCTGGTGAGCCAGCTTGGCGGTAAAGAAACGCCGGCAGTGGGCTTTGCCATGGGACTGGAGCGGATTGTTCTGCTGCTGGAAACCCTGGAGCTGAACGCCGATGTTGCTGCCGAAGTGGATGTCTACGTGACCGCCATGGGCGATGACTGCGTAATCGAGGCGATGAAAATTGCCCAGGAACTGCGCGAGAAGCTGCCCAAGCTCAAGGTGATGAGTCACTGCGGTGGTGGCAACTTCAAGAAACAGATGAAAAGAGCCGATAAGAGCGGCGCGGGTTTTGCGCTGATTATCGGTGAGACCGAACTGGCCAATAACAAGGTGGCGGTGAAACCGCTGCGGGGTGATGGGGCTCAGCAGGATGTTGAACGCCAGGCCCTGGCCGACTATTTGGCAGAACTGATTAAATAATTTAGAGGGGAAGTGCGGGTGGAAATCTACAGCACAGAAGAACAACAAGTCGAAGCGATCAAGCAGTTCTGGAAAGACTATGGCACTTCGATAGTCGCAGGTGTCGTAATAGGTCTGGGTGGCCTCTATGGCTGGAACTACTACTCCGATGTCAAAGTGGAACGTGCCGAAGCCGCCTCTCAGGCTTTTAATCAGGCCTTGATGCAAAGCGGTGATGAAGCCGCGGTGATGGCTGCCGCTGCCGAATTTGACAAGCAGCACGCCCAAGCCGGTTACTCGGCGCTGATGCAACTGATTGTTGCCAAAAGCGCAGTTGAGTCAGGCGACCTGCCCAAGGCCGAAGCCGCACTCAAAACCGTGATTGCCGCCAAGCCGGGCGATGCCCTGACTGCGGTTGCCACCTTGCGTTTGGCACGTATTCAGGCTGAGCAGGGCCAGGTTGCTACCGCTTTGACCACGCTGGAACAGGTTAGGAACAGCGCATTTTCTACCCAAAGAGATGAATTTAAAGGCGATCTGCTGCTGCGTCAGGGCGAAACCGACAAGGCCAGACTGGCCTATCAGGAAGCCGTTAAAAATGGTGGCGTGACAACCAGTCCGGCGCTGCAGATGAAACTCGATAACCTGAATCAGGCATAAGGAAGGCCAATGAAGTCGTGGTGTAAAACCCTTTTGGCTTGTGGCATGGCCATAGGCGCACTGACAGGTTGTGCTTCCAGCGATGTGGAAGAAGAACCTGTGAGCCCGCTGCTGGAGATCAATGCCAGCGTATTCCCACAGGTCAGCTGGAGCGCTTCGGTTGGCAGTGGTGTTGGCGATTATTACTCCCGTCTGCGTCCCGCAGTGCGTTACGGCAAAATCTTTGTTGCCGACCGTTACGGTGAAGTAACCGCCTTTGACGAGACCAGCGGTGAGAAGGTCTGGAGCACAGACTTCAGCGAGGCGTTCCGTGATGGCGCCCTGAAAAAGAACAAGGGTGCCCGCTTGGCATCCGGCGTGACAGCGGCCCGTAACAAGGTGTTTGTCGGTGGTGAAAGTGGCCTGCTGGCAGCACTTGATGCCGAAACAGGTGAAGTGCTCTGGCATGCGGTAGCCGACGGCGAGCTGTTGTCCTTGCCCACAGTGGCCGAAGACATGGTGGTGGTTAACAGCAGCTCAGGCTCGCTGGATGCCTTCAATGTCGACACAGGTGAAAAGCTTTGGAGTTATGAAGCGTCCCTGCCGAACCTGACTCTGCGCGGTACCAGCTCTCCGGCTTATGCCCAGGGCGGTTTCTTTGTCGGTACGGCCGATGGTAAGGTCACTGTTGTTATCAAGAACAATGGTCAACCCGCTTGGGAACAACCGATTTACACCCCTAAAGGTGGCAACGAGTTCAGCCGTATGGCCGATGTCGATATGACGCCGCTGTTGCTGGGTGACAACCTGTACGCGGTGAGCTACAACGGTAACCTGGTCAGCATGGAAATGCGCAGCGGCCGTATTGTCTGGTCGCGTAAGTACTCCAGTTTCCACGAGCTGGACACTGCGGGCTTGAGTCTGTATTTGGTGGACGATCACAGCCGTGTATACTCAGTGGACAGACGTAACGGTCTGGAGCTGTGGAGCAACTCGGACCTGACCAATAGGGATTTGACTGCTCCGGCCGTGTTCCAGGACTATGTAGTGGTAGGTGACTTTGAAGGTTATCTGCACTTTATCGATCGCAGTAACGGCCAAATTGTGGGTCGGGTGCAGGTCGACAGCTCGGGCCTGTTCAGTCAACCTCTGGTGGTTGACGACAAAATCTATCTGCAGACCCGGGATGGCAAAATTGCCACAGTAACTCTGCCCTGAACCCAGGCTTTGATACTGCCAAGCCCCTGGGAGTGCGTTCCGGGGGCTTTTTATTGAGAAGTTTTAAAGAGGCAAAAAGATGATTCCTGTAGTGGCCCTGGTAGGGCGACCCAATGTCGGTAAGTCGACCCTGTTCAATCGTCTGACCCGCACCCGTGATGCACTGGTGGCGGATTACCCAGGCTTGACGCGGGATCGTAAATACGGTCGTGCCTATCTGTCAGGTTACGAATTCATCCTGGTGGATACCGGCGGTATTGACGGCACCGAAGAAGGCATAGAAACCAAGATGGCCGAGCAATCGCTGGCGGCTATCGAAGAAGCCGATGTGGTGCTGTTTCTGACAGATGCCCGCGCCGGTTTGACCGCGGCCGATCAGGCCATAGCCCAACATCTTCGCAGCCGGCAAAAGACCACTTTCGTGGTGGCCAACAAGATTGACGGTATCGATGCCGACTCCGCCTGCGCCGAATTCTGGGCCCTGGGCCTGGGTGAGGTGTATCAGATGGCGGCGGCTCACGGTCGCGGCGTTACCAATATGATTGAGTATGCGCTGGCTCCTTTTGCCGAGGCGATGGGGATTAACCCCGATGCACCCGAGGAAGAGAAGGTCGACGAGCGTCAATACACAGAAGAGGAAGCCGAAGCCGAACAGGCCAGACTGCAGGACCTGCCTATCAAACTGGCGATTATCGGCAAGCCCAACGTGGGCAAATCGACCCTGACCAACCGTATCCTCGGTGAGGAGCGGGTGGTGGTTTATGATGAGCCGGGCACCACCCGTGACTCCATCTATATTCCGATGCAGCGTGAAGGCCGCGAGTACGTCATCATAGACACAGCCGGGGTGCGTCGCCGCGCCAAGGTACATGAAGTCGTTGAAAAGTTCTCGGTGATTAAAACCCTGAAAGCGGTTGAAGACGCCAACGTGGTGCTCTTGGTTATCGATGCCCGTGAAGGTATCGCCGAGCAGGACCTTGGCTTGCTGGGCTTTGCCCTCAACGCCGGCCGCGCGCTGGTGATTGCGGTCAACAAGTGGGACGGCATAGACAATGACGTCAAGGAAAGGGTCAAGAGTGAGCTGGATCGTCGTCTGGGCTTTATCGACTTTGCCCGCATTCACTTTATCTCGGCGCTGCATGGCACAGGCGTGGGTCATCTGTATGAGTCCATCGAAGAAGCTTACGACAGTGCTACCAGACGGGTATCCACTTCGCTGCTGACCAAGATCATGCAGATGGCGCAGGACGACCATCAGCCACCTCTGGTCAATGGTCGCCGGGTCAAGCTCAAGTATGCCCACGCCGGTGGTTACAACCCGCCTATCGTGGTGGTACACGGCAACCAGGTATCCAAGCTGCCGGATTCCTACAAGCGCTATATGATGAACTACTACCGCCGCTCGTTGAAGGTTGTGGGTACGCCCATTCAGCTGCGCTTCCAGGAGGGGGCCAACCCCTTTGAAGGCAAGGGGGAGAAACTGACCCTGAGCCAGGAAAGACGCCGCAAGCGGATGATGGCGCACATCAAGAACAAGAAATCCTGATAGGATTTTCGCAAAACAAAGCCGGGTTTAACCCGGCTTTGTTGTTTCCGACCGTCAATCTTTGGGGAGAGTCCGGTGAGCGCTCTTTGGCATTTGGCATATCAAACTCATAGCCAGGCTGCGATTGCAAATGGGTCAAGCAGCTTCAGTGCGGGGCTCACACAGGGGGCAATGCCCTGAGTGTTGAACTGGGGGAGTGTTGAACTTGGGAGTATTGAACCGGGTATTCAAAGGCATATTGAGTCTCTGTGGCTATACTCATAAACGCCCGAATCAATGCAAAAGGAGCTGCACTATGATCATCAAAGTGAATGCCTTGGCCAAGGCTGACCCCGAGTTGGTATGGCGAGCCTGGAATGACCCTGAGCATATCTGCCGTTGGAATGCGGCCTCTGACGACTGGCATACCGTCAGTTGCGAGGTGGATTTACGCCAAGGTGGTCGCTTGAGCTCAAGAATGGAAGCTAAGGATGGTAGCGTGGGATTTGATTTTGGCGGTGTCTACAGCCGGATAGTCCCGGGCAGTCTACTGGAGTTCATCATGGACGATGGTCGGGTAGTGACCACAGAGTTTAAGCAAACTGACGCCGGAGTGCTTATCAGCGAAGCCTTTGAGGCCGAAAAGACCAACTCTGAAGAGATGCAGCGTCAGGGTTGGCAAGCGATACTGGACAATTTCGTTCGCTATGTGGAGGCTCTGTAAGTCGAGCCCAAAATGTTGTACACCTCAATGTTGCAAGCCGTGGGTATAGAAGTTTGTCCAATCAGCACAGCTGGATTCAGTCCTCAATAATGGCTTCAATTCTTGAGAGCAGCGCACCCTGTTTCAATTGGGTGCGCATTTGCTCGCCGACCACAGCGTTCTGGCTGTTTTCCAGGACTTTACCGGCTTCGTTCTTGCTGATGCTGTAACCTCTGGACAGGGTCGACAGCGGGCTGACGCTCTCCAGCGAATGGGCGCTGGCACCCAGGCGTGCCTTAGCCTCTTTCAGTTTATCGGCCATGGCGTCCTGCAACTGTTGACCGAGATAATTCAACCTGCTGGCTTCCAGGCTCAGCTTGTGGGCCGGGCTCTGGGCTTCGAGGCGGCTCTTGAGCTGCAGCTGTCTGTGCTCCAGCCGGTGCAGACGATTGTTGATGGCGGCCGTCATTCTCAGTTGCTGCTCATCAAACTGCTGTACCAGCTGCTCCAGCCGCCGCTTGGGATCCTGGCGCTGCAACTTGTGATCCAGCAGCGACAGCTGTTGGCGTTTGGCCAAGTGCCAGTGTTGCCAGCCCTGGCGCAGCCTGGCCATGGCCGTGGTCAGCTTTTGCCGCTTGTTGTCGACATCCTGGGATACCAGCTCGGCGGCGGCCGATGGGGTAGGGGCACGCAGATCGGCGACATAGTCACTGATACAGGTATCCACTTCATGGCCCACCGCCGAAATCACCGGCAGGGCACTGTTGTAGATGGCGTGAGCCAGATTTTCATCGTTGAAACACCACATATCTTCCAGGCTGCCACCGCCGCGGGTCAGCAGTAACAGATCCACTTCCAGCCTCTGGTTGGCTAGTGTGAGCGCCTCAATAAGCTGGTTGGCGGCGGTACCGCCCTGAACCTGTGAGGGGTAGATCACTACTTCGATGGAGGGATCGCGGCGTTTCAGCACATGCAGTACATCGCGAATGGCGGCGCCTGTGGGGGAGGTTATCACCCCAATGCGCTGGATATTGGCCGGCAGTGGCCGCTTGGTATCGGCGGCGAACAGGCCTTCGGCCGCTAGCTTCAGCTTCAGCGCTTCATACTGCTGCGCCAGCAGGCCATCACCGGCAGGCAGCATGGTTTCGATAAGCAGTTGGTAATCGCCCCTTGGCTCATACACACTCAGGGCTGCCCGCACCAGCACTTGCTGGCCGTTGGTCGGGCGAAAGGTCACATTCTGGTTGCGGCCACGGAACATGGCGCAGCGAATTTGTGAGTGATTGTCCTTGAGCGTCAGATACCAATGGCCCGAGCTTGGGCTGGCAAAGTTGGAAATTTCACCATTGAGCCAAATTCTGCCGAGGTTTCCCTCCAACAAGGCGCGAACTTCGGCATTGAGGCGGGAGACGGTATATACCTGTTTTTTGGGCTCTGGCATGGAATTTGCGTTCAAATTGGAATTTTTCTCTATTTTCCCATTTACCACCCCGGGGTTGCAAGGTATAATGCCGCCGCAATATTTCACCTTCAAATCTGACCCCCGGGGAGATGTTGCAATGCTACGATTAATTAAAGAAGCGCTTACCTTTGACGATGTGCTGCTGGTTCCAGCCCACTCGACCGTTCTCCCTAATACCGCCAATCTCAAGACCCGTCTGACCGACAAAATCGAACTGAATATCCCCCTGGTGTCCGCTGCAATGGACACAGTGACCGAAGCCCGTCTGGCAATCGCCATGGCGCAGGAAGGCGGCTTGGGCTTTATTCATAAGAATATGAGTATTGAACAGCAGGCCGAAGAAGTTCGTAAAGTGAAGATCTATGAAGCAGGTGTGGTTCAACAGCCTGTGACAGTGAAGCCTTCCACGACACTGGCCGAGCTTAAGGTATTAACTGCAAAGAACGGATTTGCCGGCTATCCGGTAATCAATGACGCCAACGAACTGGTGGGTATTATCACCGGCCGTGACGTGCGCTTCGTGACCGATACCAACCGCCTGGTTTCTGAAATCATGACCCCGAAAGAGCGTTTGGTGACAGTACCTGAAGGCACCAAGCTGGATGAAGTACAAAAGCTGATGCACTCCAACCGCATTGAAAAAGTGCTGGTTGTGAATGATGAATTCCAGCTCAAGGGCCTGATCACTGTTAAAGACTTTGAGAAAGCCGAGCGTAAGCCCAATGCCTGTAAAGATGAGCTGGGTCGTCTGCGTGTTGGTGCCGCTGTTGGTGCCGGTGCCGGTAACGAAGAGCGTGTTGATGCACTGGTAAAAGCCGGTGTCGATGTACTCTTGATTGACTCTTCCCACGGCCATTCTGAAGGGGTACTGCAGCGTATTCGCGATACCCGTGCCAAGTATCCTGATCTGCAAATCGTTGGCGGCAATGTGGCGACCGCCGAAGGTGCCCTGGCGCTGGTAGAAGCCGGTGTGAACGCCGTTAAAGTCGGTATTGGCCCTGGCTCCATCTGTACTACCCGTATCGTTACCGGTGTGGGTGTACCGCAAATCACTGCGGTTTCCGATGCCGCTGCTGCCGTTAAGCATCTGGGTATCCCTGTGATTGCCGATGGCGGTATCCGCTTCTCGGGCGATCTGGCCAAGGCGCTGGCCGCCGGTGCATCTTGCATCATGGCCGGTTCCATGTTTGCCGGTACCGACGAGTCTCCAGGTGAAACTGAACTCTACAAGGGCCGTGCCTATAAGTCTTACCGCGGCATGGGCTCACTGGGTGCCATGTCTCAGGGCTCTTCCGATCGCTACTTCCAGAGCGACAACGCTGCCGACAAACTGGTACCGGAAGGTATCGAAGGCCGTGTTCCCTACAAAGGCAAAATCAAAGAGATTATCCATCAGTACATGGGCGGTCTGCGCTCCTGTATGGGCCTGACAGGCTGCGCCACCATTCAGGAATTGGGTGAAAAGGCCCAGTTCGTCAAGGTGACTTCTGCCGGTATGGGCGAATCCCACGTTCACGATGTGACTATCTCCAAAGAAGCGCCGAACTACCGTTCAGGCGTTTAACAAATTCGGGGCGGCATGAGTGTCGCCCTTGGTTTATAAGCAGATAAAAACTGTGCCTGTTACGGCAGGCACTGCAATCAAACTAAAGAGATAAAGGTTATCAATGAGCAATATTCATGAGCACAAGATACTGATCCTTGATTTCGGATCCCAGTATACCCAGCTGATTGCCCGTCGTATCCGCGAAATTGGCGTCTACTGTGAACTCTGGGCCTGGGATGTCAGTGAAGAGCAGATCCGCGAGTTTGCCCCTCAGGGCATTATTCTGGCCGGTGGTCCCGAGAGTGTCACCGCCGACAATTCTCCCCGTGCCCCTGAGTATGTGTTTAACGCAGGCGTGCCTGTACTGGGTATCTGCTACGGCATGCAGACCATGAGCGAACAGCTGGGCGGCAAAGTTATCCAGGGCATAGGCGAGGGCGAGTTCGGTTACGCGCAAATCGAACTGCTGGCCGAATCTGCACTGTTCAAGAACATCGAAGATGCCGTTAACGAAGCTGGTCGTCCATTGCTGGATGTATGGATGAGCCACGGTGACAAGGTCTCGGCCATCCCTGAAGGCTTTGTCGCGGTTGCCAAGACCGAAACCTGCCCTTTCGCCGCCATGGCCAATGAAGCCAAAGGTTTCTACGGCGTGCAGTTCCACCCTGAAGTGACCCATACCCGTCAGGGCAAGCGCATGCTGGAGCATTTCGCACTGGAAATCTGTGGCTGTGAAGCCAAGTGGAAACCCGCTTCCATCATCGAAGACGCCGTTGAGCGCCTGAAAAAGCAGATAGGTGACGACGAAGTGATCCTGGCGCTTTCCGGTGGGGTTGACTCCTCTGTTACCGCCATGTTGCTGCACCGCGCCATCGGCGACAGACTTACCTGTGTGTTTGTCGACAACGGCCTGCTGCGTCTGAACGAAGGCGAGCAAGTGATGGAGATGTTCGGCGACCACTTCGGTCTCAACATCATCAAGGTTGAAGCCGAAGACAGATTCCTCAATGCCCTCAAAGGCGAAAACGACCCTGAAGCCAAGCGCAAGATCATCGGCCGGGTATTCGTGGAAATCTTCGACGAAGAAGCCGGTAAGTGCGTTAACGCCAAGTGGCTGGCCCAGGGCACCATCTACCCTGATGTTATCGAGTCTGCCGGCAGCGCCACAGGCAAGGCCCATGTGATCAAGTCACACCATAACGTCGGCGGCCTGCCGGAAGATATGGAGCTTGGGCTGGTTGAGCCGCTGCGTGAACTGTTCAAAGACGAAGTACGCAAGATTGGCCTGGAGCTGGGCCTGCCTTACGACATGCTTTATCGCCACCCATTCCCTGGCCCAGGCCTGGGTGTACGGGTACTCGGCGAAGTCAAGAAAGAGTACTGCGATCTGCTGCGTCGCGCCGATGCCATCTTCATCGAAGAGCTGCGTAAAGCCGAACTGTACGACCGTGTCAGCCAGGCCTTCACGGTGTTCCTACCGGTTCGCAGCGTAGGTGTAATGGGCGATGGCCGCAAGTACGACTGGGTTGTGTCTCTGCGCGCCGTGGAAACCATCGACTTTATGACTGCCCATTGGGCTCACCTGCCGTACGACTTCCTCGGCCGGGTATCCAACCGCATCATCAATGAAATCGACGGCATCTCCCGCGTGGTGTACGACATCTCAGGCAAGCCACCGGCAACGATTGAGTGGGAATAAACCTTCTCGGGATAGTGGTTAAAAAAGGCGCTTCGGCGCCTTTTTTGCTGCCTATGGGCACGATACCCAAGGAGGCCCCCGGCGTTTGCGAGCATTATCCGTAGAAATCAGTTTGTCAAAAATAACTGTTTTAGCCGGTGATATTTGCTATAAATGAAAAAATTCTTGTGATGTATTTAGGTAAGAGTGATGAAAACACGCTCCGATGACTTGGCAATACTGCTGGCGGTTGTAGACAATGGTGGCTTTTCTCCGGCAGCTGAGCTTTTGGATATCCAGGTCTCGCGGGTTTCAAGGGCGGTAAGTAAGGTTGAGAGTCAGCTTGGGGTTTCAATACTCAATCGTACTACGCGCCGCATAGAATTAACCGAGGAGGGACGGCAGTTTATTGATACAGTTCGTCTTGGTTTGTCGCAAATTCAGCAAGCAGAAGAAGAGATTATCACCAGGGGGACATTACCCAAGGGGCGTTTACGCGTCGATGCCGCAAGTCCATTTGTGTTTCACCAACTGGTGCCGCTTATCCAGCCCTTTATGCAAGCCTTTCCGGATATTGAACTGGAACTGACATCCAACGAAGGATTTGTTGATCTGTTGGAAAAGAAAACAGATCTAGCGATTCGAATAGGTTCTTTAAGCGATTCGACTCTGCACGCACGGCCGCTCGGTAAGAGTTTGCTCTATGTTGTCGCTTCGCCTGAGTACCTCGCAAGACGCGGATTTATCAATAAAAGCAGTGAGCTTATTCATCACGATTTACTGGGTTTTTCCAGCCCTAAAACCCTTAACGATTGGCCGCTCAAAGGGATTGGTCGTATCACCCCAACAATAACATCGAGTAACGGTGAAACGGTGAGGCAACTGGCATTACAGGGCAATGGTATCGCTTGCTTATCGGGATTTATGGTGAAGAAAGATATCAGTGAGGGACGTTTAATCCCGTTATTGGAGAGGGAAAAAATCACCAATATAGGACGAGAGCAGATTAATGCCGTTTATTATAAATCCTCCAATGTTGCCAAGCGTATCTCTGCTTTTATTGACTTTATTCAGCCTAAATTGACGCTATGATTCGGATTTGGGCAAGCTCTCTTTGCGGTTTGCGTCGGCGGTAATCCAGTCTTCCCTAACGTTATTTGTACCTTTCATGGTTCAAGGGAGTCGAATGCTTTTCCTTATCTGGCATTGGGCTTTCATGTTACTTGGTGATTTTTGCGTATATGGCAAAAATGATTTGTCTTTATTGCTCTCAATGCCTCTCTTTGGGTTTGTTACTATGCCGGCCATCACATGAGAGGGCTTTTCTATGACGCAATCACTTTTTCAATCGATCAAGCTGGGTGAGCTACTGCTCAACAACCGAGTTGTCATGCCACCTATGACGCGCTCAAGAGCCAGTCAACCAGGCGATGTGGCCAACGAGATGATGGCAACCTATTATGCGCAGCGTGCCGGTGCGGGCTTGATTGTCTCAGAGGGTACACAGATTTCCGCCATGGCCAAAGGTTATGCGTGGACGCCGGGGATCTACACTCCCGAGCAGATCGCCGGTTGGCGCAGAGTGACTGAGGCTGTACATGCCAAAGGCGGTGCGATTTTTGCGCAGTTGTGGCATGTGGGGAGAGTGACTCACCCGGACAATATTGGTGGTTTGCAGCCTATTTCGTCATCAGACATTAAGGCTGAGAACGTGAGAGTGTTCGTCGATAATGGCAGCGACAAACCCGGTTTTGTCGATGTGGTTCAGCCCAGGGCAATGACAAAGGCCGATATAGAGCAAGTTATCGCTGATTATCGTCAAGCAGCGCTCAATGCTGTTGAAGCCGGTTTTGATGGCATTGAATTACATGCCGCCAATGGTTACTTGATTAACCAGTTTATTGATTCCGAAGCAAACAATCGTGGTGATGAGTACGGTGGCAACCTTGAAAACCGTCTTCGTTTTCTTGATGAAGTGGTTACGGCATTGGTTGACGCCATTGGGGCAGATCGCGTCGGGGTGCGTCTGGCACCGCTGACTACACTCAACGGCACAGTCGATGCAAAGCCTATTGAAACCTATACCGCTGCTGCTGCACTACTCAATCGACATCGTATTGTTTATTTGCATATTGCCGAAGTGGATTGGGACGATGCACCCGATACACCGCTTTCGTTCAAGCAAGCGCTCCGTGAAGCCTATCAAGGAGTGTTGATTTATGCCGGACGCTATAACTTGGAGAAGGCAGAGCAAGCCATTAACGCTGGCCTGGCCGATATGATAGGTTTTGGTCGGCCTTTTGTTGCCAATCCAGATCTGCCGGAGCGGTTACGACGGGGCTATCCCTTGGCTGAACATGATCCCAACACCCTATTTGGGGGCGGTGAAGCAGGGCTCATTGATTATCCAAGTTATCAGGCATAGGGGGTAGCATGTTAACAGCATTCCATGGTCAAGTATTAAAGACCAACCATCGCATCGTCATGGCTCCCATGACACGTTCACGTACTTCTCAACCGGGAGACATTCCCAATGAGATGATGGCTGAGTATTATCGGCAACGCGCCAGTGCCGGGCTCATTATTACCGAGGGAGCACCGGTTTCAGCCATCGCGAGAGGCTATTCGATGACCCCCGGGATTTATACCCCTGAGCAGATCCAAGGCTGGAAAAAAGTCACTCAAGCTGTCCATCAGCAAGGGGGAAAAATCTTTGTTCAACTTTGGCATGTGGGGCGTCGCAGCCATGCTAATATCGCCGGCTCGCAACCTTTGTCACCATCGGCGATTAGCATTCCAGATCAGGTGTTTGGCCCGTTGGCTGAAGGCGGCTTCGGTATGGTGGCAACACAACAACCAAAAGCGATGACAGAAGCAGAGATTAAAGCCACTACCGCAGATTTTGTGCAAGCAGCCCAAAATGCAATCGAGGCGGGGTTTGATGGCGTTGAAGTGCACGCCGCACATGGTTATCTGTTCGACACTGGAAAGTAATCAACGACAAGATCAATATGGCGGCAATCAAGAGAATCGGATGCGTTTCTTGTTGGAAACGCTACAGGCACTCTGTGAGGCGATTGGCGCAGGCAAGGTCTCTGTACGTTTATCCCCTTATGTTAACGAAGGCTTTGCCGGCGAGGACCCGGAAATCGTGCCCTTGACGTTGGCCTTGCTGGAAAAGTTGCAGCCGATGAATCTTGCATATGTGCACTTTTCGGAGAATATCTCCCGTTACTCGGTAGTACCCGAGGCATTTCGTCGCCAGGTTCGCAGTGTATATAGCAATCCTATTATGGTGGCGGGCAAGCTGACCAAGCAAACAGCGCAGAGCTTACTCGACAAACAGTATGCCGACTTTGTTGCCTTTGGTACGCCTTTTGTGACCAATCCGGACTTGGTTGCCCGTTTTACCCATGACTGGCCATTGGCTGAGTTCGATGCAGATGCAAGGCTAACTTTATATGGTGGTGGTGAACAAGGTTATATCGATTACCCAATTTATAAGGTATAAGCCGACAGGGTTCATTGGTTCCCCTGCTGCAGGAATATGAGGGGATAAAATCTGGGGTTACATCATGTCCAAGTCAGTTCAGCATATAAGGTAAGAATAAGAAGATGAAACAGAACATTGTCCATATTGCACTGGTAGTAAAAGACTACGATGAAGCAATCGATTTTTATACCAATAAGCTTCAATTTGAGCTTATTGAAGACACTTACCAACCAGAGCAGGATAAGCGCTGGGTTGTAGTTGCGCCGCCCAATTCCCACGGAGTGGCTTTGTTGTTGGCAAGGGCTTCAAAACCTGAGCAATTAGACTTCATTGGTAATCAAGCGGGTGGTCGTGTATTCCTTTTCTTGAATACCGATGACTTTTGGCGAGACTACGAGCGTATGCAGTCAGTAGGTATCGAGTTTGTACGTGAACCCCAAGAGCAGGATTACGGTACGGTAGCGGTATTTAAAGATTTGTATGGCAACCTTTGGGATTTACTTCAGTTGAATCCTGAGCATCCAATGGCGAAAAGGCAAGCATAACAAATGGCTATGGCGTCAATGGTTATTTTCCCATCTGACGCCGGCTTGTTAAGTTTCCCTGCAGCCGGAAGTCGTTGAATGCCTGTTACCTTCACACAGTTAACCCACACTCGGCGACTGCAATATCTCTTCATCCACCCAATGGAGCAGTTTCTTGATGGCTTTGGATAGCACCTGGTTCTGGCGCACTATGTAACCCAGGCTGGCGGAAGGGAAGCTGGGCAGTGGGGTAATGCTGGACTGCAAATTGAGTTTCGGGTGCAGGGCGAAGTCCGGCACTATGGCGATGCCGAAGCCGGCTTCGGCCCAGTCGATTTGGGCATCCACGCTGCCCACTTCCATGATGCGGTATTCCGGCAGTTTGAGCTCAGGCAGTGCCGGGTCAATCAGATCCCGGGTGCGGGTGTCGTGTCCCAGCAGTATCAAGGTCGGTGCTTCCTGCGGGCTGGGGACTTTTCCTCTCTGCCAGGCCTTGAGATCATTGCCCAAGGCGTACCATTTCACTTGTTTCAGCTCGGTAAAATGCAGCGGCTGACTCTCTTTTTGCGCCATCACAAAGCCGAGATCTGCCTTGGCACTTTTTACCAGGTCTGCCGCCTGTGAGGAGGTGGTATTCAGCAGAGTCAGGTCGATTCCGGGGAATTCGGTTTTGAACGATTGAAACGGGCCTATCAGCAGCCATCTGGAAATAATATCGCTGGCGGCTATGGTCATGGTGCCCTGGCACAGATCATTGATGGCGTTGAGATCGGCCTGGCAACTTTGCAGCTCCATCAGGGTGTTGTGCGCACTCCTTAGCAAGCGCTCACCGGCTTGGGTCAGCCGAAATGGATTACGCTCAATCAGCTTTACTCGGGTAGTTTGCTCCAACTGTTTGATATGCAAGCTGACATTGGGTTGAGTCATATGCAGCTCATTGGCCGCCTTGCCGAAGTGTTCCAGGCGGGCCAGGGTGACAAAGGTTTTAAGCCAGTGGAGTTCGAGCATAGCAGCCTCTTTAAGAGTTTTTTAAGCGGTACTTTTGCAGCTTTGGGGCAGGCGCTTTATGGTTGGCGGCTTGGCCTTGGTCTTAGTCATGGCCTTAATCATGGCCTTGGTCACGACAATTGCCCGCTATCTTCGATTCCGATGCAAAATATCCCGATATGGATTTCTTATCAAGCCAATAATGATTATTAATTTTTCTTATTTATGCAGTGGTCATAGGATAGACAGGTTTTTGTTTAGGAGAACTGGAAATGTCGTCTATCGTTGTAGTTGGTGCAAACTGGGGTGATGAAGGTAAAGGCCGTATCGTGGACTATCTGGCAGATAGCGCAGCGGCGAGTATACGTTTTCAGGGCGGCAACAATGCCGGCCACACAGTTGTGAATGACTTTGGTACATTCAAACTACATCAACTGCCTAGCGGCGTATTCAATCCTGGTTGTTTGGCGGTATTGGGCCCCGGCATGGTGATAAGCCCGGCGCCACTTTCCGAAGAGATTGCCGAGGTAAAAGCCGCCGGAGTCAATGTCAATCTGTGCATTTCCGACCGGGCGACTCTGTGCCTGCCAATCCACGCCATTGAAGATACTCTGGAAGAAGAGCGTCTCGGTGACGGCGCTTACGGTTCTACCCGCCAGGGCATTGCCCCGGCTTACGGTGACCGGGTAATGAAAAAAGGCATTCTGGTGGGTTGGTTGAAGCAGCCTGAAGTACTGCGTGAACGTATCCAGTTTATGCTGGACTGGAAACTGCCGCAGCTCAAGGCGCTGTACCCCTCCTTTGAATTTTCGCAAACCGCAGAAGAGATGACAGCCTGGTTGCTGGAAGTGTCTGCCCCTTGGCGTGATGCCATCTGCAACGTGAGCGAGCCACTGAAAGCGCTGCAGGCAAAAGATGAAAACCTGTTGTTTGAAGCCCAGTTGGGCGCGGGTCGTGACCTGGTTTACGGTGAATACCCTTGGACTACATCTTCCAACGTGACCGCCGCTTATGCCGGTCTCGGCAGTGGTTTACCGGCACTGCGCCCCGAGCGGGTGATTGCCGTAGCCAAGTCCTTCAGCTCATCAGTGGGAACCGGCACCTTGATCACCGCCATGGAAGAGCAGGACAGCTTCCGCGAAGCCGCCAATGAGTATGGCGCGGTAACCGGGCGTCCCCGTGATATGGGCTATTTCGATGCCGTGGCCACCCGTAATGGTGTCGAGCTGCAGGCAGCTACCGAAGTGGCGCTGACCAAGCTGGATTGTTTGAGTGGGATGCAGGATCTGAAAATCTGCATCGATTATCAGGGCGATCACAGCGAAAACCCGATTTGGCCACAAACCTCAGCCTTGGCGCCGGTTTATGAGCAGATGGAAGGCTGGAGCGAAGACATCACGGCTTGCCGCACCTTTGAGAGCCTGCCTCTGGCGGCGCAAAAGTATGTGCAGCGGGTTGAAGAGCTGATGGGCGTACCGGTAAAAATGATCTCTGTCGGCCCGGAGCGGGCGCAGATGATCCTCCGCTAACAGCCTCTTGTGTGCCATGCCGCAACCTTAGCTTGTTAAAGAGAGCGGAATAAAGAGAACTGATTTAGGGCCCCATTCACTTTTACCGAGTGAATGGGGCCCTTTGGTTTTATTGGCTTGCAAGATAAACTCTTGGAGACATGGACCTGCTCCAGAAAAAGGAATAATGACCATGAGCAAACAGCAGGAAACGGCAAAGCCAAACTCAATATCTCAGCGAGATGAGCCGCTGGTTCGGCGGCTCACGGATGAGGAGATAGCCGAGCTCAGGCGGGATATGGCCGAATCGGCTGCCTGGATGCGAGCCGAATTGAAACGGCGCAGGGAAGCCAAAGATAAAGCGGACCAGCCTCAGGAAGCACAAGGCTAAGGAATCGTCATGCCGCAAAATCGAATGCGGTGAAGTTAAGGAGCGCAGCGAATAATAAACTGCCCGCAATCGCGGGCAGTTTGGTCTTTCTATAGCGAGCCCGAGTTACTGGCTCTGCAATACAGGCGCCAACTGCTGCTGTCTTTCATCTATGCGGGTATGGTCCCGTGCCAGCAGGGTGTAGATGGTCGGCAATATAAACAGGGTAAACAGCGTGCCTATCAACATGCCGGAAACGATCACCAGGCCCAGACCGAAACGACTGGCGGCACCGGCGCCGCTGGCAAACAGCATGGGGATAAGCCCAAATACCATGGCGGCCGTGGTCATCAGCACCGGCCGCAGGCGGATCCTGGCGGCTTCCAGTATCGCCAGTTGACGGCTCAACTGTTTTTGCTGTTGCAGCTCGTTGGCAAACTCCACCATTAAAATACCGTGTTTACTGATAAGGCCTATCAGAGTGACCAACCCTATCTGGGTGTAGATATTGAGAGTGGTCAACCCTAGCGCCAGTGGCAGCAGGGCGCCGCAGATGGACAAAGGCACAGTGATCAGAATGATAAGCGGGTCAATCAGGCTTTAATACTGCGCCGCCAGCACCAGATAGATGATCAGCAGTGCAGCGATAAAGGCAAAGGCCAAACTGTTGCCTTCGTGCACATATTGGCGCGAGTCAGACTGCCAGTCATGGCTGTAGTCGGCGGGCAGTGCTGCAAGCTGCTGCTCGAGGAAGGCCACAGCTTGCCCCATGCTGACTCCCGGCGCTGGAATCGCCTGCAAGGTGGCGGCATTTTGCTGGCCGAACTGACTCAGACGGTTTGGCTCGACTCCTCGCTCGAGTGTGACCAAGCTGGAGAGGGGCACCAGAGTGCCATCAGTGCTGCGTACATACTGTTTGCCAAGCTCTTCGGCCGAGAGGCGTTGTTCCCTCAGGCTTTGGGGAATCACATCATAGGCGCGGCCATCCATGGCGAAGCGATTGACATAGTTCTCGCCTACCAGCAGCGCCAATGACTCGGCGATATCCTGCATCCTCACCCCTAAGCTGTTGGCCTTGGCCCTGTCGACACTGAGTTGCACCACTGGGTTGTTGTAATCCAGATCGCTGTCCACCACGACAAACAAACCGCTCTGGCGCGCCGCCTGCTTGATTTGCTCCATGGTTTGATAAAGCTCGGGGTAAGCGCCGGGGGAGCGCAATACCATCTGCACCGGCAGCCCGCCGGTGGAACCGGGCAGGGGTGCCAACTGGAAGGCAAAGATACTGCTGCCCGGGATAGTGCCCGCCAGTTGCTGCAGCTCGGCCTGAATAGCACTGGCGTCGCGGCTGCGTTCACTCCAGTCACTGAGATTGATACCGCCGAAACTGGCCGCCGGGCCGTCGGTGCCATTGATTATCCAGGTACCCTGGGTTTCCGGGATCCGGGTAAATATTTGATCCAACTGCCGGTTGAAGTGCTCAGCATACTCGAGATTGGCATGTTGCGGCGCCTTAATGGCGGTTAATACGCCGGCCTGATCTTCCGTGGGGGCCAATTCCCGCTGCGGCTGCAAATAGAGCCATGGAAGTGCAAGCATTACCAGCAGGGCGAAGCCCAAGCTAAGGGTTCTGTGGGCGAGTGACCATTTCAGCAAACGGCCATAGCTATCGCCCAAGCGCTCGAAAAAATGCTCGGCGGCGCGGGCCAGTCGGCCTTCGCTCTGCTTAGGTTGCAGCAACATTGAGCTCATCACCGGCGATAAGGTCAGGGCGACAATACCGGAGACAAGTACAGCACCGGCCAGGGTCAGGGCAAACTCACGAAACAGGCTGCCGGTGAGGCCGCCCATCAAGCCTATGGGGGCATAAACCGCCGCCAGAGTAATGGTCATGGCTATCACAGGGCCGGCCACTTCGCGGGCGCCTATCAGGGCCGCTGCGACCGGATGTTTCCCCTCTTCGATATGGCGGTGGACGTTTTCTACCACCACAATGGCGTCATCCACCACCAGGCCTATGGCCAGCACCATGGCCAAGAGAGTGAGCAGGTTAATGCTGAAACCAAAGGCCAGCATCAGTGCAGTGGCGCCGAGCATGGATAGGGGAATGGTGGCTATGGGGATCAGCACAGAGCGCAGCGACCCGAGACACAAGAGGATCACCAGCACAACTATCAACAGTGCTTCGAGCAAGGTGCGCAGCACTTCATCTATGGATGCCTGAATAAAGCGGGCGTTTTCATAGGCAAGCTCCACCCGAACACCCGGCGGCAAGGTTTTGCGGATCTCCGGCAACTGCTTGCGAATGCCATCCACTATGATCAGAGGATTGCCCTTGGGGGTGGCAAATAGCCCCAGATGCACAGCTGCCTGACCATCCATGGAGGCGCTGCTTTCTTTGGAAGCGGCGCCCAGTTCCACAGTGCCGACATCACCGAGGCGTACCAAGTCCCGCCCATCGTTTTTCAATACCAGCTCGCGAAAGGCTGCGACATCAGTGATATCGGTATTCACCTTAATATTGGCGACAACAAACTGGCCCTTGATCACACCGGGAGCGGCCTGAAAGTTGTTGCGACGCAGCGCATCGGCCACATCGGCGGCCGTCAGGCCTCGTCCGGCAAGCTTGTCGCTGTCGAGCCACAGGCGCACCGCCAGTTGTTGACCGCCAAACTGCTGGACCTTGGCCACACCGGTAATGCTGGCAAATCTGGGCTCGACCACCCGCGACAGATAGTCGGTCAGGGCCGGAATGCTCAGGCTGTCACTGGCAAAACCGACATAAGCCACGGCGGTGGATTCACCCGAGGAGCGCTCGATAACAGGATCGAAGGCATCCTTGGGCAATTTGTAGCGCACGGCACTGACCTTGGCCATCACTTCGGTCAGAGCCTGGGTGGAGTCACTGTTGAGTGTCATTCTGAGTTGAATTTGACTGCGGCCCTGGGTGGAGGATGAGGAGATAAAATCGACGCCCTCCACTGATGACAGCGCCTGAGTCAGCACCTGGGTCACAAAGCCTTGCATCAGCTCGGCCGAGGCGCCGGGATATTGGGTTGTCACACTGATAGTGGCGTTTTCCAGCTGCGGATATTGGCGCACCGGCAACTTGCCGACGGAGAACAGCCCCAGCAACAGGATAAGACTGCTGACCACCAGTGCCAGCACCGGACGCTCGACAAAACGGTCGGTGAATCTCATTGTGATTGCCCCTTGCTCTGATAAAGCAGCGCTGCGGTGAGGCTGTCCTGGCCCGTGCTGCTGACCTGGACGCCATCGCTCAGCCTGAGCTGCCCGGAGGTGACCACCAGTTGATCAAGCGACAGGCCGGAGATGACCTCGACCCAGCCATTCTGACGTTGGCCGGTTTTAACTGCCACTTTGTGGGCCGTGAGGCTTTGTTCTCCGGCATCGACCCGAAACACGGTTTCGCCCCAGGTGTTATAGGTGATGGCGCTCTCGGGGATCATCAGCGCCTGGCGTCTGGACTTTTCCAAGGCTACGCGGGCAAACATGCCGGCTCTCAGCTTGGCAGCACCATTCTTCTGGCTTGGATAGCTGGCCGCTTTTTCGGCAGGCTTGTCGTCGACTCGCTCTTTATCATCAGGCTCGCCATCAATAGGTTTTGGCAGCAATATCGCCTGCAGTTGCAGCATTCGTGAGCTGCCGACAATCGGCTCTATGGCGCTCAGTTTGGCGGGCCAGCTTTCATTGGGGCGTAAGTCTGTCCAGAGTTGCAATGTCTGCCCAAGCTCAAGTTTATCGGCCTGGGCTTCGCTGATCGCAAAGTTGATTTTGAGCTGACTGTCATCCACCAATTGGGCGATGGTTTCACCGGCGCCAAGGTATTGGCCCAAGTGAATTTTGCGGATCCCCAAGGTACCGGAGAAGGGGGCCTTGATGGCCTTTTGGGCTATCAGAGCCTGGGTTCGGGCGACAGCCGCGCGGGCCATATCGCGCTCGGCCAGGGCATTGTCCAGTGCTTCCCTGGAGGCCAGATTATCGGCGGCCAGGCTAACGAGACGCCGATAGGCACTCTCGGCTGCCAGTAACTGCGCCTCTTGCTGCAACAGTTCGGCTTGCTCCACCGCATCATTGAGCTGCACCAAGAGTTCACCGGCTTTAACCTGTTGCCCCGAGTCGAAGTGCAGCGCCGTTACCCGGCCAGATGTCTCGGCAGCGACGGCGATTTGGGCCGCGGCTTCAAGTTCGCCAACGGCGTCGAGTTGCTGTGGCAGGCTGATTTGTTGCACGCTGGCCAATGACACAGCCACAGGGCCATAACCATGGCCGCCACTGTCAGCCTCATCATCGGCTTTCAGGCCGTAGGTAAGACCCAGGCCGAGAAGCAGCGAAAGGCCAAGCATCAGAGATAGGGATTTGTTGATCATGATAGCGACAAGTTTCCTGTGTTTTTTGTCGTTTATGTAAAGGGGCCATCCTTGGCGGGGGTTGATTTATTCCTTCGGCGGCACTATAAAACCTCAAGTTAACTTGAGGTCAATAGTCAATGAACACAAAATTTACTGCCGAACCTGAAAATGATGACGAAGTGTCATCCCGCGGTGCTCTGACCATAGGCCAGGTCGCCAAACGCAGTGGGGTACCGGTGTCCACTATTCACTTTTATGAGTCCAAAGGGCTTATCAGCAGCCAGCGCAGCAGTGGCAACCAGCGGCGCTTTCCCTCGACTGTGCTTAGGTTGATTGCCATCATTAAGGTGGCGCAGCGCACCGGAGTGCCGCTGGAGGAGATAAAGCAGGCACTGGCCAAATACGGCACCAACGCCAAGTTGACGGCGGCGCAGTGGCGGACCATTTCCGCCGAGTTAAGGGCCTCGCTGGATGAGAGGATCAAGAAGCTGACCCGGCTGCGGGACGAGCTGGACAGCTGCATAGGCTGCGGTTGTTTATCGCTGGCCGAATGTCCACTCAGAAACCCAGATGATGTGCTGGGTCAGGAAGGCGCGGGCCCGAGGATCCTGGAGCGGCCTTGAGTCTATGCCGCATGCAGGCGCCGAAAGAGTCGATATCCGCGGATCTCGGATTTGGTACTGGTATTCATGCCAGTTATACTGGCGCCGCATTGAGAACGGATGGGTAAAATGACAGAGAATCGCGACTTACATTGGATGCAGTTGGCCATGGAGATGGCGCAAAAGGCTGAGGCCCTCGGGGAAGTGCCGGTAGGGGCGGTGCTGGTCAAAGATGACCAGCTTATTGCCTGCGGCTGGAATCAACCTATTGCCGCCAACGACCCCTGTGCCCATGCAGAAATCCTCTGCCTCAGGCAGGCGGGCAGTCAACTGGAAAACTACCGTCTGCTGGATACTACCCTCTATGTGACGCTGGAGCCTTGCGCCATGTGCGCCGGTGCCATGGTGCATGCCAGGGTGGGGAGACTGGTGTACGGGGCTGCGGATCCCAAGACAGGCGCGGCCGGTTCAGTGCTGGATCTGGTGCGTCATCCCCTGTTCAATCACAAGTTGGCGGTCAGTGCCGGGGTGATGGAACAGGAGTGCAGCGAACAGTTGAGCGCCTTTTTCAGGCGACGCAGACAGGAGCAGAAGACATTGAAGCAGGCAAGGAAGCTTAATCCGCCTGCTGCAGAAAACTGAAGAAGAGTTTGTGACGGTTGAGAATGCGTTTGTGACGGGTTTTAACCAGGCTGCGGCGACGGGCCATTGCATTGTTAATGGTCTTTCTTTTCATAAGCTTACCTTAGTTTATTCAGATGTCTTTGTTAGTTTTTTGGCATCAATGACAAGCTAACAGCTTATTTAAGCTTGCGCCAGCCCCAAATGGCGGGCAGCGCATCAAAGCAAGACTGTTTGGCGCGAAAATGAGTCGTGTGCGGGGTTTTCAGTTGGGCTGGGCACCGCTGAGTTCGGTTTCTTCCCCGGCCTGGGATTCCGCTTCTCTTTGTGCAGCCTCTTCCTGAGCCTGCTCCCTGGCCAGGGCTTCCAGTTTGGCCTGATTGTCTATCCACACCAGAGTGTCGTAGTAACGGCGAATGCTGTCGACATAATGCACCGCCTCGTTGCCTCTGGCATAGCCATAGCGGGTATGTTGGTAGTATTTGCGCTTTTGCAGCAAGGGTAATACCTGCTTGAGATCTTTCCAGGCACTGGGATTAAGGCCTTTGGCCTGTGCCAACTTACGGGCATCCTCCACATGGCCATAGCCTATGTTGTAAGAGGCGAGGGCAAACCACATCCGCTCCTCCTCCGGAATAGACTCAGGCAGGCGCACCAAAATGTCGCTCAGATAGCGGGCACCGCCACGGATGCTCTGCTCGGGATCGAGGCGATTCTCCACTCCCAACTGTTTGGCGGTTGCCAGGGTCAGCATCATCATGCCGCGCACGCCGGTCGGTGAGCGGGCCCTGGGGTTCCAGTGCGACTCCTGATAACTGGTGGCGGCCAGCTTGCGCCAGTCGAGTTCACCGGCATAGGTTTCAAACAGATGGCGGTACTTGGGCAGCTTGCTGTCGACCGCGCGGATAAAAGCGCGGGTGTCAACATAGTCGAAACGTTTGACATGGCCGAAGTACTTTTCCACCAAGTGTTCCAGCGTGCCGTCTCTTTGTTCCTGGTGCCAGAAACGCAGCAGTTGGCTCATCAGTTGATCGCTTCCCCGGGGTGGCAACAGCCAGACCACAGCCTGTTGCTGCTCCAGCACCTGGCCGGATCTCAGCTCAGGCATAAAACGGCGATTGATATTGATGCTGGTGGAATCTGAAATGGTGTAGCTGAGTTCGCCGCTGGCTATCATGCTCAGTAGCTCTTCATTATCCTTATCTGCGACCTGTTGCCACTCAAGGTTGGGATTATCTGCCTTGAGTCGGTTCAGGGTTTCCACAAACGACGAGTCGGCTATCACAGTAACAGGTGCATCCAGGGCGTTGAGATCTTTGGGGACAGGGGTGCCGGCGCGGTAGACCATCACCTGATTGACCCGATAAAGCGGTGGCCCGAGACGAAACTGTTGTCTGCGGCTACGGGTATCCGACAGCCCGGCGGCAATCAAATCTATCTCGTTTTGTTTCAGCGCCTGGTAGAGCTCATTGATATTGCCATAGGGCTTCATCTCCAGCGGCTTGCCGAGAAAGTCGGCGAAACGCGCCGCCATCTCATAATCAAACCCGGCACTGCCCTGGGTGGAAGAAACATAGATTTGTGGGCCATAGAGGGTGCCAACCCTGAGTTCCTTGGCCTCATTCACCGCAGGGATTACCTGAGTTTCATCCACGACAGCTTGCCGGCAGCCTGCCAGCAAGATTATCAGGGTGAGAGTCGCGGTGAATCGTTTCATTATCTATCGGTAAAAGCCCTTAGCCTGTGGTTTGCCGCTGAGATAGGGGTTATTCCTTTTGTTTGATTAATTTACAAATAAATTCAATAAATTGCGTCTTGGTTGCAGGCCTGGTATCCCCATGATTGAACCATGGGGGCAGGCACCGGAGGGTATATTACCCCATAGGATTACTTTATATCACAGGAAACACTGTTTTAAGCAAAGTCTGAGGTGATTTGTAGGGCGCATTTACCTATAATAGCGCCACCTCTGACCCTGTAATTATAAATAATAAGGTGATAAGACGTGATGGAGATCATCCGCGGAGCCCCCGCACTCTCGGCATTCAGAGTGCAAAAGCTGATGCAGGCCTGTGAAGCCGCCCAGCTTCCGGTAAAGCAAATCTATGCCGAATATGTTCATTTGGCTTATCTGAGCGAAGCGCTCAACCCCGATGACCAAGTGCAGTTGAGTAAGATTCTAACCTACGGTCCGGCCATCGAATCCCACGAGCCCCAAGGCACTCTCCTTTTTGTTACTCCCCGTCCCGGTACTATTTCTCCCTGGTCTTCCAAAGCCACCGATATCGCCCAAAACTGCGGCCTCAAGCAGGTAAAACGTTTGGAACGCGGTCTGGCTTATTATGTGGAATCCGACGCTCTGAGCGGCGAACAGCTCAAGAGCCTCAAGGCGCTGCTGCACGACCGCATGATGGAAGTGGTACTGGACAGCTTTGAAGCGGCCGATGTGCTGTTTGCCCGCACTGAGCCCAAGCCTTTTGTCAGCGTCAACATTCTCGGCGAAGGCCGCCGGGCGCTGGAAATCGCCAACCGCGAAATGGGCCTGGCCCTGGCCGATGATGAAATCGACTACCTGGTCACCAATTTCCTGCGCCTTGAGCGCAACCCCAACGACATTGAACTTATGATGTTCGCCCAGGCGAACTCAGAGCACTGTCGTCACAAGATCTTCAACGCCGATTGGACCATTGACGGCGAAGTGCAGCCCAAGTCGCTGTTCAAGATGATCAAGAATACCTATGAGAAGACCCCGGACTATGTGTTGTCGGCCTATAAAGACAACGCCGCAGTAATGACAGGTTTTGAAGCCGGGCGTTTCTTCCCCGACAGTGACGGCGTTTATCGCTATCACACAGAGCCGATGCATATTCTGATGAAGGTGGAGACCCACAACCACCCGACCGCCATCAGTCCTTATCCTGGTGCTGCCACCGGCTCGGGCGGTGAAATCCGTGACGAAGGCGCTACCGGCCGCGGCTCCAAGCCCAAGGCGGGTTTGACCGGCTTCAGCGTATCCAACCTCAAGATCCCGGGCTTTGTGCAACCTTGGGAAGGCGACTACGGCAAGCCGGACCGGATTGTGACTGCCTTTGACATCATGATCGACGGCCCTCTGGGCGGCGCCGCTTTCAACAACGAATTCGGTCGTCCGGCCCTGCTGGGTTACTTCCGCACCTATGAGCAGCAGGTTTGCAGCCACAACGGTGTCGAGGTGCGCGGTTATCACAAGCCTATTATGCTGGCCGGCGGCCTTGGCAACATTCGTGAAGAGCACGTACAGAAAGGGGAGATCTCCTTAGGCGCCAAGCTGATTGTACTGGGTGGCCCGGCGATGAACATTGGCCTTGGCGGCGGCGCGGCTTCCTCCATGACGTCCGGCCAGTCCAGTGAAGATCTGGACTTTGCCTCGGTGCAGCGGGAAAACCCGGAAATGGAGCGCCGCTGTCAGGAGGTTATCGACCGCTGCTGGCAGATGGGCGATGCCAACCCTATCCAGTTTATTCACGATGTGGGCGCCGGTGGTTTGTCCAACGCCTTCCCTGAGCTGGTCAGCGATGCCGGTCGCGGCGGTAAGTTTGAGCTGCGTAACGTGCCTTCCGATGAGCCAGGCATGAGCCCGCTGGAGATCTGGTGTAACGAATCCCAGGAGCGTTATGTGCTGTCTGTGGCAGCCGAAAACCTGGATACCTTCGCCGCCATTTGTGAGCGCGAGCGTGCGCCATTTGCCGTGGTGGGCGAGGCGGTTGCCGAGCAGCACCTGAGCCTGAGCGACGAGCACTTTGACAACAAGCCTATCGACTTGCCGCTGGAAGTCTTGCTGGGCAAACCACCGAAGATGAGCCGTGATGTAGTGAGTCAAAAGGCGCAGTCTGCGGCGCTGGATGAAGCTTCCATCGATCTCGCACAAGCCGTTAAGCGGGTGCTGACTCTGCCAACCGTTGCCGACAAGAGCTTCTTGATCACCATAGGCGATCGCACGGTAACCGGCTTGGTGAACCGCGATCAGATGGTCGGCCCCTGGCAGGTACCTGTGGCGGATTGCGCCGTTACCGCCGCCTCGTTCGACAGCTATGTGGGCGAAGCCATGTCCATGGGCGAGCGCACTCCGCTGGCCTTGCTGGATTTTGGCGCCTCGGCGCGGATGGCCGTGGCCGAATCCTTGCTGAACATGGCCGGTGCCGATATCGGCTCACTGAAGCGCATTAAGCTGTCGGCCAACTGGATGTCTGCAGCCGGTCACCCGGGTGAAGATGCCGGCCTCTATGAGGCGGTCAAGGCAGTGGGTGAAGAGCTGTGCCCTGAGCTTGAACTGACCATTCCCGTGGGCAAAGACTCGATGTCGATGAAGACCGCCTGGGAAGACAAGGGCGAGCAGAAGGCGGTTACCGCACCTATGTCGCTGATCATCTCTGCCTTCGGTGCGGTGCGCGACATTCGCAATACCGTGACTCCTGAGCTGCGTACCGACAAGGGCGAAACTGTATTGTTGCTGGCCGATCTGGCCAAGGGCAAGACTCGTCTGGGCGGTTCCTGCCTGGCGCAGGTGTTCGGTGAGCTTGGCGATATCGCGCCGGATCTGGATCAGGCAGCCGTATTGAAAGCTTTCTTCGAGGTGACTCAGCAGTTGGTGGCCGAGCGGAGCTTGCTGGCTTACCACGACAAGAGTGACGGCGGTCTGTTCACCACCTTGGTGGAAATGGCCTTCGCCGGTCACACTGGCCTGAATGTGGATATTTCTGCGCTGGCCGGCAGCGCCCTGGCGCGCCTGTTCAACGAAGAGTTGGGCGCCGTGCTGCAGGTGAGCAAAGACCAAGCCGCCGAGATTATCAAGGCTTACACTGATGCCGGTGTGGATTGTCATCCGATAGCAGAGCTGAGCGACGATGGCCGCATCCGTATCCAGGATCAATGTGCTGAAATTTATAGTGCTTCACGTACCGAGCTGCGTAAGCTCTGGTCTGAAACCACCTACAGAATGCAGGCGCTCAGGGACAACCCTGAGTGTGCCCGTGAAGAGTTTGACCTCAAGCTGGATGAAACCGATCCCGGCCTGACGGTTAACTTAAGCTTTGATCCGGCAGAAGATGTTGCTGCTCCTTATATCCTCAAGGGCGCTGCGCCCAAGATGGCGATTTTGCGTGAGCAAGGGGTCAACTCGCATATCGAGATGGCAGCCGCCTTCGAGCGTGCCGGTTTTGAAAGCCGCGATGTGCATATGTCGGATATCCTCAGTGGCCGTATCAGCCTGGAAGAGTTTCAGGGGCTGGTGGCCTGTGGTGGCTTCTCTTACGGTGATGTATTGGGCGCCGGTGAAGGTTGGGCCAAGTCCATCCTGTTCAACAGCCGTGCCCGTGAGGACTTCAGCCGCTTCTTCGAGCGTGCCGACAGCTTTGCTCTGGGTGTTTGTAACGGTTGCCAGATGCTCTCCAACCTCAAGGAGATCATTCCGGGTACCGAGCATTGGCCGCACTTTGTCCGTAACCGCTCTGAACGCTTTGAAGCGCGTTTTAGCCTGGTGGAAGTGCAGCAAAGCCCATCGCTGTTCTTCAGCGGTATGGCCGGCTCCAGAATGCCGATTGCCGTTTCCCACGGGGAAGGGCGTGCCGAGTTTGCTTCAGCTGCCGCCATGGCGGCTGCCGAGCAGAGCGGCACTGTGGCGCTGCGTTATGTCAATGGTAAAGGTGAGGTGGCCAGCTTGTATCCACAGAACCCCAACGGCTCGCCCAACGGCTTGTCCGGGATCTGTAGCCTGGATGGCAAAGTCACCATCATGATGCCTCACCCTGAGCGGGTGTTCCGCACAGTCGCCAACTCCTGGCATCCGGAAAACTGGGGTGAAGACAGCCCTTGGATGAGAATGTTCCGTAACGCCAGAGTGAAGTTGGGATAAGGTTAAAAATCATCCCATAAAGGGTAAAAAAAGGCGGGTATTTATAACCCGCCTTTTTTATTTAACTTTTGCCCTACAGTAAAAACTTTAAATCATCAATAGGTTGCACTTTGTTCAATATATTCTTATGTATTGAAGTGTCAAAATGCAGGCTTTACAGCGCTTAACAGGCTAAAGCCGGACTAAGGCTGGAATCACTCTTTAATGGCTGCAGAGACGAAAAAGCCCCATAGGAATACCTATGGGGCCGTTTTGCGCTAACAAAACTTCAAGACAAGCAGTTGCTCAGCTGTGATTAGTAAACCAGTTGAGACTTGTAAAGTTCAACAAAAACAGGCTTGTAGCAGTTAACCAGACGTTCAAAAAACTTTTTCATAACGATATCTCCACACAAAGTTCAGTCAATGTGCGCGGAGGAAGGTCTGCAGATATTGATGTCGGCCGACCCGAGCGTCTCCTTAACACAGGCTACATATTAGTCAACCCTGGCGGCTTTATCAAACGAGAAATAATATGATATGAGATTAGAAAAATTAATCTGAATTTTTGGTGATTTTTATGTTTGGTTAATTGGCTTTTATTTATTTCACCATAATCAAAAGGTTAAAAAATAATGAGATCGAAGTCACACGATTTGAGTTAGCATATTTAACCTTGAAAATTGTTAAAAAGTTTATTTTAGCTTGTTTGTATATGTTTTTGCCTAAAGCATCCAAAATGATGGATTATTTATAGTTGGTGCAAATGCTCTAACAGGATTTTGCCACAAAGTCAATACTCATCCTTGGTGGCTGTGTGCCCCTCCGCAAAACCCAGCTAAAGCCCGGAGTTTGATTGATTTGCGTCAAATTCAAGTGGTATAAAATCAGGGCAAATCTTAGCTGAACTAATAACGCAAGTGCCTGATATTAAATAATTTGCAAATATTGGAACACTGGCAAATGCTGATGCTGATCGCATAAATCTGCAAAAGCGTGATTCGCCTCTCGTTAAGGCCGCCAAAAACCGATTTTTAAGCTTTTGGTGAGTTAAAGCGCAGCAACGCGAATCATTTGGGTGGTTTATCCGGGTTTCCGGGTAGATAAGAAATTAATGAACTAAGCTATCCAACTCACCACCTGTTGTCTTTGATGGGGATCTGAAGACAACGGGCGGAGCACCATGTAAGGAGTCACAAATGATAGTTGAAGAAGTCGTTGAGCTATCGCGCATACAATTCGCGCTGACAGCCATGTATCACTTCTTGTTTGTTCCTTTGACTTTGGGTTTGGCCTTCCTGCTGGCAATCATGGAATCACTCTATGTGATGACAGATAAGCAGATCTACAAGGACATGACTAAATTCTGGGGCAAACTTTTCGGTATTAACTTTGCCCTGGGGGTTACCACAGGTCTGGCAATGGAGTTCCAGTTCGGTACCAACTGGTCCTACTACTCACACTACGTGGGTGACATTTTCGGTGCTCCTCTTGCGATTGAGGGCTTGATGGCCTTCTTCCTGGAATCCACTTTCGTGGGTATGTTCTTCTTCGGTTGGGACAGATTCTCCAAGCGTCAACACTTGGCTGTGACCTGGTTGGTTGCTTTGGGAAGTAATTTGTCTGCGTTGTGGATCCTGGTCGCCAACGGCTGGATGCAAAACCCTGTGGGTAGCGTGTTCAACTATGAAACCATGCGCATGGAAATGACCAGCTTCGCAGAAGTGGTATTTAACCCAGTCGCTCAGGTTAAATTTGTTCACACTGTTGCTTCCGGTTATGTAGCCGGTGCCATGTTTGTTCTGGCTATCAGTTCTTACTACATCCTCAAGAAGCGTGACCTGCCATTTGCCCGCCGCTCTTTCGCCATTGCGGCGAGTTTTGGTATGGCCTCTATCCTGTCTGTTATCGTACTGGGTGACGAATCCGGTTATAAAGTTGGTGAAGCTCAGCGGGTGAAACTGGCGGCGATTGAAGCTGAATGGCACACAGAGCCTGCTCCGGCAGCCTTTACTGCGATAGGTTTCCCTAACCAGGAAACCATGCATACCGACTATGCCATCAAGATCCCATATGCCATGGGTATCATAGCTACTCGTTCTATCGATGAAGAAGTGACAGGAATCAAGGATCTGATCGCCGAGCACGAAGTTCGCATCCGCAACGGTATGAAGGCTTATGCCCTGCTTGAGCAGTTGCGTGCCGCCAAGGCTGACCCTGCTATTGAGGAAGATCCTGCGGTTCGCGCGGCTTTCGAAGAGCAGAAAGTTGACCTGGGTTACGGTCTGTTGCTGAAGCGCTACACAGATAAAGTGGTCGATGCCACCGAAGAGCAGATTAAGGCGGCCGCCAGGGATTCTATTCCAAGCGTAGCACCGCTGTTCTGGAGCTTCCGTATCATGGTGGGCCTTGGTTTCGTCATGCTGGTAGTGTTTGCAGCTGCCTTCTGGCAGAGCACCCGTCATCAGATTGAAGAGAAGAAGTGGGTACTCAAAGCTGCGCTCTACAGCTTGCCTCTGCCTTGGATCGCCATCGAGTGTGGTTGGTTTGTGGCCGAGTATGGTCGTCAGCCATGGACTATCTCCGAGATTCTCCCGACCTTTGTGTCTGCTTCCAGCCTGACGGCGGCCGATCTCTGGTTCAGTATCATCAGCATTACTCTGTTCTACACAGTGCTGCTGGTTATCGAGCTCTTCCTGATGTTCAAGTTTGCGCGCCTGGGTCCAAGCAGTCTCAAGACCGGCCGTTATCACTTTGAAAAACTAGAAGCCTGAGCAGAGGGATTTCATTATGTTTGATTATGAAATATTAAGATTTATCTGGTGGTTGTTAGTTGGCGTCTTGCTCATAGGCTTCGCTATTACTGATGGCTTTGACATGGGGGTAGGTGCCTTACTGCCAATCTTGGGTAAGGACGATACCGAGCGCCGGGTGATGATTAACACGGTTGCTCCTCACTGGGATGGTAACCAGGTGTGGTTGATCACCGGTGCCGGTGCCCTGTTCGCCGCTTGGCCTACTGTATATGCCGTTTCTTTTTCCGGCTTTTACGTGGCCATGATCATAGTGTTGCTGGCGCTGTACCTGCGTCCCGTTGGTTTCGACTATCGCTCCAAGATAGAAGATCCACGCTGGCGCAAGAGCTGGGACTGGGCATTGTTTGTCGCAGGTTTTGTTCCTCCGCTGATCATAGGTGTTGCCTTCGGTAACCTGCTGCAAGGCGTGCCTTTCAGCTTCGACGAGTACCTGCGTGCCCACTATGATGGTGGCCTGTTCGGTCTGCTCAATGGCTTTGGCCTGTTGGCCGGTCTGGTCAGTGCCTGTATGTTCATGATGCAGGGGGCTTGCTGGTTGCAGATGAAGACCGAAGGTGAGCTGCGCAATCGCGCCGCTGCAGCTTCACAGTTGACCGCACTGCTGCTGATTGTACTGTTCGGTGCAGCCGGTGTGTGGCTGGCTACCGGTATTGATGGCTATGTGGTGACTTCGGCTCTGGATACTAACGCTGTATCTGACCCAACCATGAAGACAGTTGAAGTTGTTTCCGGTGCTTGGATGGCCAACTACGACAAGTACCCAGTAACCATGCTGTTCCCTGCTTTGGGCCTGTTAGCGCCTGCCTTGGTGCTGCTGACCAGCCGTATGGGGCGTAGCGGTTTCGCCTTCCTGTTCAGCTCACTGGCCATTGCCGGTATCATCCTGACCTGTGGCGCGGCTATGTTCCCATTCGTGATGCCTTCATCACAGGAGCCTAACGTCAGTCTGACCATGTGGGATGCTACCGCCAGCCAGATGACTCTGACTGTGATGACTTGGGTTGCGATCATCTTTGTACCAACAGTGTTGAGTTACACCTGCTGGACTTACTACAAGATGTATGGCCGTCTGAACCGTCAGCACATTGAAAACAACAGCACATCACTTTACTAAGGAGCCTGAATTATGTGGTATTTCACTTGGATACTCGGCATTTTATTGGCTTGTTCCTTCGGTATCATTAATGCTCTCTGGTTGGAAAATACAGAGAACATGGATAGAGACACTGAAGAGAAGTGATAGCTTGAGTTAAACTCAAAGGCCTCCGCTCTGCGGGGGCTTTTGTCTTTTTAAGGGGGCTATGGTGGCAAATGATAAGCTTGAGTCGAGAGGGCCGCAGCAGGTCAGTGAAAGTGAGGCGGCTGAGCTGATTGAAAACTGGCTCAGGCAGGACAGGATGCGAATGCAGGCACTTGAGTGTGTTGCAAACCTTGGGCCTATTGATGCCTGGGTAGCCGCGGGATTTGTCCGTAATCTGGTGTGGGACAAGTTGCACGGCAGTGTATCCAGGCTCAGCGACATAGATGTGCTCTACTTTGAGCCAAACGACAGCTCGGAAGTCACCGACAGGGCCTATGAGGCCAAGTTGGCCACAGCACTCGACTTACCATGGTCGGTAAAGAACCAGGCCAGAATGCACCTTAAAAACCACCATAAACCCTATACTTCAGTGATTGATGCCATGAGTTACTGGCCAGAGCAGCAAACGGCCCTGGCTGTCAGGTTGAGGGCAGGGGAGCTGCAACTGCTCAATCTGTTCCCGCTTGGCCCATTACTGGCGTTGGAACTCAGTCCTAATCCCAAGAGCACTCCCGGCGTATTCGAGAGTCGGCTCAAGGCTAAGAACTGGTTGGCAAACTATCCGTTGCTGAAGAGGCTTTACTGAGTACTTTCTCAAGCATTCTCTGACACATTTATCTTGCCGATTGCAGTTATCTGGCATCCTCTGCTTCCTTTTCTCTCCAGTTAAAAACACCATTCTGTAAGTGCTGGTCAGCATATCTTACTGTGACTGATTGTTAATTTTTGGTTGTGAGTGGCTCAAGCGTCATTGCTCGAAAAATGTACTTTTCTTTCACTTTGGGGTTAGTGGAGTTTTGAACTGGCTCACTTATTTTAAAGGTGTAATATCAATAAATCTTTATTTTATGTGATCTGTTTCGCGCTTGTTGTATCTAAATCTGGGTACCTCTTAAAACGCTTGATGCAGATCAAAAATGTGAAGAATTAAATCTGGCAGTGTGGCCTCAGTTGTTATGGATGTAATAAAAAACAAAGCGCTGTGTTGTCGCTACGGAGTGAGATGATGAAAAAAAATATCGTATCAGGATTGATTGCCGCCGCCCTTTTTTCTACTGTTGCTGCCCCTGCATTGGCCCACAAGGCCGGTGACTTTATCGTTCGTGCCGGTGCCGTTGTGGTAGCCCCGGACGAGTCCAGCCAAAATGTTGTTACCCCGGATCTGGGAAATCTTGGCACCTTTAGTGTGGACAATAACACCCAGTTGGGTCTGAACTTCGGCTATATGCTGACAGATAACTTTGGTATCGAATTGTTGGCCGCGACCCCGTTCAGCCATGACGTATCTCTCGGAGAGCTGGGCAAGATTGCCGAAACCAAGCATCTGCCGCCTACCTTGGTGGCCCAGTACTACTTTGGTAATGCCGAGTCCAAGCTGCGTCCTTACGTGGGTGTCGGTGTTAACTACACCAATTTCTTCGACAATGAATTCACCAATGACGTCGGTGGCAAACTCTCTGATCTGAGCCTGAGTAACTCTTGGGGCTGGGCCGCACAAGTGGGTCTGGATTATCAGATCAACGATAACTGGTTGGTGAATGCTTCTGTGTGGTATGCCAAGATCAGCACGGATGTTAAGTTCAACTACCACTATGGCACCAGCAACAGCGAAGTTGCCGCTGTGACAATCGAGACTGATATCGATCCTTGGGTCTATATGGTCAGCATAGGTTACACCTTCTGATCTCCCACAAACCCAGCTCCCAACCCAAAGCTCCCAACTATTGAAAAGGCGCCTCTGGCGCCTTTTTTGTCATTGACGTCAGCTGTATGTTTTTCCTCTGAGGAAAATACTCTTGTCTTGATGGCAACTCGCTGGCATCAGTCCGGGCATTTATGCTGACAAGCAAATTCCTGCTCTATCAACTGATCATGCGTTATTACCTTATCTGTGCCTTTGCCTTGGTTTTACTCTATCCATTGGGGATCGATCTCTACTTGGTTGGCTTGCCCGAGATAGCCCGCACCCTGAACGCCGATGAGGCTCAATTGCACAACGCCTTTTCCTGTTATCTGGCGGGCATGGCTCTGGCCATGTTGCTCGGTGGGCATCTTGCCGATAGGCTTGGGCGCAAGCCGGTAGCCCTTTGCGGAGCGTTGATTTTTGTGCTGTCGTCGATTTGGGCCGCCACTACTCTATCAATCACGGCGTTTTTGTTTGCCAGGGCCGGACAGGGTATAGGTGCCGGAGCGGCCTATCTGGTGACCTTTGCCATTCTGCGGGATGTGCTTGATGACCAAAGACGAGCCAAAGTCTTGTCGATGATAAATGGAATTACCTGCATAGTGCCGGTTTTAGCGCCTGTGCTGGGGCATCTGGTTTTGCTGTATTTTCCCTGGCCGGCGCTGTTTGTATTGATGGCTTTGTTGGCTGCGGCGGCGCTGTTTTTGTGTTTGGGTTTGCAAGAGTCGCTTCCGGCCAAGACGGCGGGAGAATTGATAGCCGGTGAATCCTTGCTCTGTGTGACTTTCGTCTGTCGCTTATTGATCAGTTGTCTGGCCGTGACAGCGATACTCACCTTCGTCAATACTTCGCCCATGCTGTTGATGGAGCAGTTAGGGCTCGACAGTGGTGGCTACGCCTCAGCCATGGGTGGTTTGGCACTGATAAGCATGGTTATGGCCTTTGTTTCTCCCTGGCTAATAGATTCGATTGGCCAACAACGCATGTTGCAACTGTCGCAACTGGCTTTTGCCTTGGCGGCCACTGTACTGCTGTTGGCTGCGTCTCTGGCCGCAGAGCTTTGGCTATATTTGCTGGGCATTGGCTTTGTTTGCGCCGGTTTTTCTGTGGGGTTCGGGGTCACTATGAGCCAGGCTCTGGCCCCCTTTGCTCAGCGCTCGGCTCTGGCAAGTTCCATATTGGGGATCTGCCAGATAAGTTGGTCTGGAGCCTTCATTGCGATAAGTGCCTGGTTTGGATTGACGGCGAGCACCATGTTGATACTGAGCTTGCTGATCGCCGCTTTGGGCAGCATCATACTCCTGTATTTTACCTCGCGCGCTCCAATTAAGACCAATAGCCAATGGAAGCAAGATGAACAGAGCCTTACATCGCCTCGATCTTAACCTCTTGGTCACGCTGCAGATCCTGCTCAGTGAGCGTAGTGTTACCAGAGCGGCCAAACGCCTGTCGGTAACACCTTCTGCCGTGAGTAAATCTTTGACCAAGTTACGTCATTGGTTTGATGACCCTCTATTGGTTCGTTCTCCCCAAGGCCTGCTGCCGACGCCATTGGCGTTGGCATTGGCCGAAGAGTTGGCCGAGCTGTTTCAGTTGGCCAGCAGTATAGTGGCCAAACGCAATGTTGAAGTCCCCAAAGGGGTAGAGTTTCAGCTGATGTTGGAGTCACCATTCTACCTCGAATTGTTGCCTGAACTTCCAGGGTTGATTGATGCCCATTTCCCTGATTCCGTGGTGCGGATCCGCAATTGGGACTATGACTCCCTGGACGCCATTATTTCCGGCAAGGCTGACTTGGGGCTATCGGGGCGTGAGACTCATCCCGGCTCGCGGGAGACGCTGGCACTCTTGCCTGCGGCCGTGGATTATGAGGTCTTGTTCAGCGACGAGCCCTTGGTATATCTGCGGAAAGATCATCCCGCACTGCAACAAGTCTGGAGCCTGGAGACATTCCTTGAGTATCGGCAAATCAATATCGAGTGGGAAAAATGTGAGGGCTGGGCTCTGGATAGCCTGCTGGCTGAAAAAGGTCTGAAGCGGGATATCGCGTTGTCGGTTTCCCTGTTTGAGCAATCTTTATGGCTGGCATCACAGCCCGGGTCGCAGCTGTTAACCACGGCTCCAGGCTATTGCCGGACCTATGCGGCCAGGACATGCCCTGAGCTGGTGACCCGGCCATTGCCAATGGTTGCGGAAGATAGGGAAAAGCTCACCATTCTCTTTACCCTGATGTGGCACAAACGCAACAGCCACAATCCCAAGTTGCGCTGGCTTAAGGAAACCATTCGCCGGCAATTGGAACAGCGGCTGTCGCTTTAAAAGATTATTCCGCTTGCCCCTTGCGTTTCTTCACCTTCCAGTGGCGGGTATTGTAGATAAACTCGGGCAGCAGTTTGGTGAGCCAGGCAACCGTCGCCCAGCGTTTGGTGACATAGACCCGGCGCTTGCCTTTTTGCAGGGCGCGGATGATTTGCCCGGCAACCACATCTACGGGGGATAGCCATAGCCTGCTCTGCTGCAGCGCGGCCTTATCCAGCAAACCCAACTGAATATCCGTGATAGTGATCGGTAGTTTGAGCCTTTGGGCATGCATGGACAGACCCTCGAGATAGTTCATCCCAAAGGCTTTGGAGGCATGAAAGGCTACGCTGGGACCACCGCGAAGACCGGCAATGGAGTTGATAGCCGCAAGCTGGCCATAACCCTGCTCGCGAAACAGCCTGAAAGCTGTGTTGCAAACGGCGGCAAAGCCACGGACATTGACACTGATGATCTCATCTTCCAACTGCCAAGGCAGATCCGGGTGATAGGAGTTGAGTCCGGTATTGACCAACACCAGATGTGCACCCCCCAACTGTTGCCAAATCTGTTCCAGCTCGGCTATCAAGGTTTGTGGTTTATCTATGTCCAGGCCAAACACCTGAGCCTCGGTTGCCAGGGTGGCGGCAAACTCTTTCAATGAGTCGGGATCCTGTGCCAGCAATGCCAGTTTAGTGCCTTCATCGGCCAGGCGGCGGGCTATTTCACGGCTGAGGAGTGAGCTGGCGCCCACAATAATCGCAGTTGCTTGTGTCATAAGGATATTTGAACTCAAAAATGGAGTCCTATGATAGGATTATCCTCCCAGGTTCTCAATGATTAAACTTGGATGTATAGACATCCAGAAGTCTTTGTGTATGATTAGGAGCTAGCAATGAAAATGACAGGCAACTGGCTGCGACTGCCAATGATGGCGGCTGTAGCAGGAATGATGGCACTCACAGGTTGTGCGACCCCGAATGCCACAGTCGAAATTGATGGCGATGTTTGGTACCGCGAACGTATTGCCCTGCCACCGGAAGCCGTGCTGACGGTTCAGGTTCAGGACGTTTCCAAGGCGGATGCTCCGGCAGAAGTGCTGGCGGTTATTCAGCGCGACAGCGTGACCAGCCCAACGCCTTTTAAGTTTATTCTTGCCCGGGACCAGTTCCAGAGTGGCCACAGCTACAGTGTCAGTGCCAGGATCACTCTCAAGGATGACTTACTCTTTATCAATACCCAGGCTTATCTTGTCGATATCGACAAGGCTGAGCCGGTATCAGTCATGGTGCAAAAGGTAGGGCGCTAACAGGTATACCAAGCCAAGCGCCTTGCCCTGGATAGTTCAGGAGAGGCGCTTTTATGCCCGTAAGAATACCCGATAACCTGCCAGCCGCCGGCGTTCTTGAGTCGGAGAATATCTTCGTTATGTCCGAGAGCCGGGCGGCGATGCAGGATATACGGCCGATGAAGGTGTTGATCCTCAATCTGATGCCCAACAAGATTGAGACAGAAACCCAGTTGCTGCGGCTGTTGGGCAATACTCCGTTGCAGGTGGATATCGACCTGCTCAGGATCCACGACAAAGAGTCGAAACATACGCCGAGCGATCATCTCAACACCTTTTACCGTGACTTTGAAGATGTACGCCATCGCAACTATGACGGCCTGATCATCACTGGCGCCCCCCTGGGACAGCTGGATTTCGAGGAGGTCACTTATTGGGATCATATCCGCGAGATTATCGATTGGTCACAGGAGCATGTTACCTCGGTACTGTTTCTCTGCTGGGCGGCCCACGCTGGTTTTTATCACCTGTATCAACTCGAGCGTAAAATCCTTGCTGAAAAATGCTCCGGGGTTTATCAGCACAGGCGTATTCGCGCCCATGTGCCCTTGCTGCGCGGCTTTGATGATGAGTTTTATGCTCCGCACTCCCGCTATGCCCAAATGGATGTGGACGAGCTTAAGGCGCATCCCGAACTGACAGTGCTGGCCGAGTCAGACCAAGCCGGTGCCTATCTGGTGATCAGTAAGGACAATCGCAACCTGTTTGTGATGGGGCACCCCGAGTATCGCAAGTCGACCCTTAAAGATGAGTACCAAAGAGATCTGGCAGCCGGGTTGGCGCCCAAGATCCCGCAAAACTATTTCCGCAACGATGACCCAGAGGCTGAAGCGATAGCTCGTTGGTATAGTCACGGTAGTCTGTTGGTGAGTAACTGGCTCAACTATTATGTCTACCAGTTAACCCCTTATGACTTATCGGATCTCAGTGCTATTACTCCCTGGGAGCAGAGTAGCTGAGCTGCAAATGCCAAACGTTTTGTTGGCGGGAGTCGCAATCTTGTGACTCAAGGAAGGTGCGAACAAGTCCCATGTGTGCTCTGCGCCGGCTTACGGGCCTGGATGCAAGGCGTGGTTCGCAGCAAATGGCCCGAGTCCTTTGCTAGAGGCACAACACAGCAGGCAGGCCTGTAAGCCACGCCCTTCGGGGCTTTCACAGCAACCGGCTCTCTGCGTTATCCGACTTCGCCAGGCCCCGGCATGCCTTCAGTCAGATGCCTTGAACGCCAATTGCTGTGTAAGCCACTCTCTACATAAGAGAAGGCCACTAGGACTTATTCGCACCTTCCCTAAGTCCTAAAGGGCTTAGCTCATATTAAGCCAGATGGCGTCGGCCTCTACTGCCTATGCTTCCTCAAACTGATACTTCCTTCCCTAACCTTTTCTAAGCCGTAGTGTTTTGGCTTTATTTCAGGGCACAAGCTGTCATCCTGCTGTAAATCCTCCCTGACAAAAATACCTATAAACAGAGCCTGTATTAGACTAATTAGTACTTGCCTTACGTTCGCGTAAACGTCAAAGTGGCAGCAACAGAGTGCAAATTTGCTGCACCTAACACCGCCGGCCTGCTGTTGGGCCGGTGTTTGGGTGCCCAACAAGGGAGTCAACAATGAGTCGTCCTCAGGATATTGTTATCGTCGCCGCCAAACGAACCGCCATGGGCGGTTTTCAGGGCTGTCTTTCCACTGTGCCTTCTCCTCAGCTGGCGGCTTCCAGCATCAAGGCCTTGATGGAAACTACAGGTGTGAAGGGCGAACAGGTCGATGAAGTGCTGATGGGATGTGTATTGCCGGCTGGTCTGGGGCAGGCCCCTGCCAGACAGGCGGTTTTGGGGGCAGGTTTGCCCCAGTCTGTTGGCGCAACCACAGTCAACAAGGTGTGCGGCTCTGGGATGAAAACCGTGATGCTGGCACACGATCTTATCAAGGCCGGCAGTGCCAATATCGTGATTGCCGGTGGTATGGAGAGCATGAGTCAGGCGCCGTATCTGCTGGATAAGGCTCGCGGCGGCATGCGTATGGGCCACGGTAAGGTGCTGGATCATATGTTCCTCGATGGGCTGGAAGATGCCTACACAGGTGGCGCCATGGGAACCTTTGCCCAGAAAACTGCCGACGATTTTGGCCTGACCCGTGAAGCCATGGACGCCTTTGCCCTGAGCTCACTGGAAAAAGCCAATGCAGCCATCACCTCAGGTGCCTTCAAGGAGGAGATAGTTCCGGTAACCGTAAGCAGCCGCCGCGGCGATACTCTGATTGATACCGATGAGCAGCCCGGCAATGCCCGCCCTGACAAGATCCCGGCGCTACGCCCCGCTTTTGCCAAAGACGGCACCATTACCGCCGCCAACTCCAGTTCGATTTCCGACGGTGCCGCCAGTTTGATGCTGATGAGCCGTGAGCAGGCCGAAAACCTGGGGCTGGCAGTGATGGCCACCATCAAGGGCCACGCTACCCATTCCCAAGAGCCGGCCATGTTTACCACGGCGCCCGTGGGCGCCATGCAAAAACTCTTGGCACAGACCGGCTGGAGCAAGGATGAGGTCGACCTTTTCGAAATCAACGAAGCCTTCGCCATGGTGACCATGTTGGCCATCAGTGAGTTGGGGCTGGATGCCGCCAAGGTCAACGTCAATGGCGGTGCCTGTGCGCTCGGTCATCCGATAGGTTGCTCCGGCGCCCGTCTGCTGGTGACTCTTGTTCATGCGCTCAAGGCCCGAGGCCTCAAACGTGGCATGGCATCGCTGTGCATAGGTGGCGGTGAAGCCACTGCCATGGCGATTGAGATCTGATATCCAGTCGGCCGCGGCAGCGGCCGGCAACAAATTGAAGCAATCAACAAGACAGGAAACGGCGTCATCAAAAAGCAGCCACAAGAGCTGTTGCCGCGCCGTTCTACTACCTACAAGGAATTCTTATGAGCACACAAGTCAAGCACTACATAGATGGCGAATTCGTCAACGGTTCCGGCAGCAAGCAGATCAATGTCACCAACCCGGCCAATAATGAAACCATCGCCTTTATCAACTGTGCGACCCAGCCGGAAGTTGAGCGCGCCATCGCCAGCGCCAAGGAAGCCTTCAAGAGCTGGAAGGAAGTGGCCGTTTCCGAACGCGCTCGGGTTATGCTGCGCTATCAACACCTTTTGAAAGAACACCATGACGAGCTGGCTACCATTTTGGCCCAGGAAACGGGTAAAACCTTTGAAGATGCCAAGGGTGATGTCTGGCGCGGCATTGAAGTGGCCGAGCATGCCTGCAACATCGCCTCCTTGCTGATGGGTGAAACGGTTGAGAACGTGGCCCGCAGCATAGATACCTACTCCTACACTCAGCCGCTGGGTGTCTGCGCCGGGATTACGCCATTCAACTTCCCGGCGATGATCCCGCTGTGGATGTTCCCGCTGGCTATCGCCTGCGGCAACACCTTCGTTCTCAAGCCGTCCGAGCAGGACCCAATGACGCCTCAGCGTCTGGTGGAGCTGTTCGAACAGGCCGGGGCTCCCAAGGGGGTGCTGCAGCTGGTTCACGGTGACAAAACGGCGGTTGATGTACTGCTGTCTCATCCGGATATCAAGGCGATTTCCTTTGTGGGTTCTGTGGGTGTGGGTCAGTACATCTACAAGACAGGCACTGACAACCTCAAGCGGGTGCAGGCCTTTGCCGGTGCCAAGAACCACTGCGTGATCATGCCTGATGCCAACAAGCAGCAAGTGATCAATAACCTGGTGGGCGCCTCGGTTGGTGCCGCCGGTCAACGCTGTATGGCGCTGTCGGTCGCTGTGTTTGTCGGCGCCGCCAAAGAGTGGATCCCTGAGCTGAAAGAAGCCCTGTCCAAGGTGCGTCCCGGTCTTTGGGATGACAAGGAAGCCGGTTACGGCCCACTCATCAGCCCGGCCGCCAAAGAGCGGGTACTCAAGCTTATCGCCGAGGGCAAGGCTGAAGGCGCCGAGTGTCTGCTCGATGGTTCCGACTGCACTGTACCCGGCTATGAGTCAGGCAACTGGGTAGGCCCGACCATGTTCGACAAGGTAACCACGGACATGAGCATCTACAAGGAAGAGATCTTCGGCCCTGTGCTCTGCTGTATGGAAGCAGAGTCGCTGGAAGATGCCATTGAGCTGGTTAACGCCAGCCCTTACGGCAACGGCACCTCTATCTTTACCGCCAGCGGCGCTGCGGCGCGTAAGTATCAACATGAAATTGAAGTGGGTCAGGTGGGTATCAACGTGCCTATTCCCGTACCGCTGCCATTTTTCTCTTTCACGGGTTGGAAGGGCAGCTTCTACGGCGATCAGCACGCCTACGGCAAGCAGGCGGTGCGTTTCTACACAGAGACCAAGACCATCACCAGCCGTTGGTTCGAGTCTGATATCGCCTCTGGTCCCAACATGACTATCGCCCTCAAGTAACAGTGTGAGCCCAAGGGCACCGGCAATGGCCGGTGCCCCTTTTTAATCGCAACAGTAAATAACAAGAGATCCGGCATCACCGGATCACCGCAAGACGCAGAGATCTGCGCACAGGAGTCAAGCATGGATTTCAATCTCAACGAAGATCAGCGCCAATTCGCCGAGCTGGCCCGCCAGTTTGCCGCCGATGAACTGGCCCCATTTGCCGCCAAATGGGATGAGGAACATCACTTTCCCAAAGACGTGATCCAAAGAGCCGGGGAGCTGGGATTCTGTTCACTCTATTCTCCCGAGTCTGAAGGCGGCATGGGCCTGTCGCGTCTGGATGCCTCGATTATTTTTGAAGAGCTGGCCAAGGGCTGCACTGCCACCACAGCCATGCTGACCATTCACAACATGGCTACCTGGATGGTGACGACCTGGGGCCAGCAAAGTCTGCGGGCCGATTGGTCTGAAGCGCTGACCACAGGCAGCAAGCTGGCTTCTTACTGCCTGACCGAGCCTGGTTCAGGCAGTGACGCCGCTTCACTTGCCACCCGCGCCGAGCGCGACGGCGATGAGTATGTGATTAACGGCTCCAAGATGTTTATCTCGGGCGCCGGCGCCACCGAGCTTTTGGTGGTGATGTGCCGCACCGGTGAGGCCGGCCCCAAGGGCATTTCGGCCATTGCCATCCCGGCTGATGCCAAGGGCGTTATCTACGGCAAGGCCGAGGACAAGATGGGCTGGAACGCCCAGCCAACCAGACTCATTACTTTTGAAAACGTGCGGGTGCCGGTCAATCATCTGTTGGGTGAGGAAGGCCAGGGCTTTACCTTCGCCATGAAGGGCCTGGATGGCGGCCGTATCAATATCGCCACCTGCTCTGTGGGTACCGCTCAGGCTGCACTTGAGCGCGCCACCGAATATATGCATGAGCGCAAGCAGTTCGGCAAACCACTGGCCGCCTTCCAGGCGCTGCAGTTCAAGCTGGCTGACATGGCCACAGAACTGGTCGCCGCGCGGCAGATGGTGCGTCTGGCGGCATTTAAGCTGGGCAGCGGTGATCCCGAAGCCACGGCTTATTGCGCCATGGCCAAGCGTTTTGCCACAGACATAGGGTTTGCCGTGTGTGACAGCGCGCTGCAAATTCACGGCGGCTACGGCTACATCCGCGAATACCCGCTGGAGCGACATTTCCGTGATGTACGGGTACACCAGATCCTGGAAGGAACCAATGAGATTATGCGCCTTATCATCGCCCGCCGCCTGCTGGATGAGCATGCCGGCGAGATCCTCTAAGGCCAAACCCATTTAACCGAATTGCAAGGAGTCATTCATGTCTTTTTTGATTGAGCATATCGAAGGCCATACGGCTGTTCTGACCATCAACAATCCACCGGCCAACACCTGGACGGCCGAGAGCCTCAATGAACTGCGCCTCAAGGTGGAAGAGCTCAACAATGATCCCGATATCTATGCCTTGGTACTGACAGGGGAAGGGGAGAAATTCTTCTCGGCCGGCGCCGATCTCAAGCTGTTTGCCGATGGTGATAAAGGCAATGCCGCCACCATGGCACGCTATTTTGGCGAAGCATTTGAAACCCTGAGCGCCTTTCGCGGTGTGTCTATTGCCGCCATCAACGGCTATGCCATGGGCGGCGGTTTGGAAGTGGCATTGGCCTGTGATATCCGTATCGCCGAAGAGCAGGCGCAGCTGGCATTACCCGAAGCCACAGTCGGCCTGCTGCCTTGCGCCGGCGGCACCCAGAATCTGACCGCTCTGATCGGTGAAGGCTGGGCCAAGCGGATGATCCTGTGCGGTGAGCGAATCGATGCCGCCAAGGCCCGTGAGATTGGCCTGGTAGAAGAGGTAGTTGGTAAGGGTGAGGCCCTGAGTGCTGCCATTGCGCTGGCGACCAAGGCCGCCAAGCAGAGCCCATCAAGCGTGACCGTTTGCAAGCAGTTGATCCAGGCCGGACGTAATATGCCAAGAGCTCAGGCGCTGCCGCTGGAGCGTGAGCTGTTTGTGGCTCTGTTTGACACCCAAGATCAGAAAGAAGGGGTCAATGCCTTCCTGGAGAAGCGCGCAGCCAACTGGAAAAACGCATAAGGAGGCGCTGATATGAGTCATGAAGTGGTATTTCAGACCCTGGGAACCGCCAGCGGCAAGTTGATTGGTGTGGCGACACTCAATGTGGAAAAAGCACTCAATGCACTGAATCTTAACATGGTGCGTTTGCTGGCCAAGCAGTTGGCTGCCTGGAAACAGGATGAGCAGATTGCCTGCGTGATCCTTGACGGCAGCGGCGACAAAGCCTTCTGCGCCGGTGGTGATGTGCGGGCGCTGTATCAGGCACAGCAGGCCAATCCCGGCAGTTACACTCAGGAAGCCCGGGTGTTTTTCGAAGAGGAATATCGGCTCGACTTTCAGCTGCACACCTTCGGCAAGCCTGTATTGGTTTGGGGCGACGGCATAGTGATGGGTGGTGGTCTGGGGCTGATGATAGGTGCCAGCCACAGGGTGTTGACCGAGCGCTCGCGCATCGCCATGCCCGAGGTCACCATAGGCCTTTACCCGGATGTCGGTGGCAGCTATTTTCTCGGCCGCATGCCGGGCAAGACTGGGCTGTTTCTCGGCCTGACAGCCTACAATATGAATGCGGCCGATGCCCGTTATACCGGCATTGGCAACCATTTTCTGGCCTCAACGGATAAAGAGCGCATGCTCGATGCCATGGCGACGGTTAATTGGGGCAATAACACCAGTCTCAACCAGCAGAAGCTGCATGATCTGCTTAATGAACTGGAAACCCAGAGTGAAGAGCGTCCCGGCAGCAGTCGCTTGAAGGGCCATCAGGCTCAGATTGATGAGCTGATGACCGGGGATATGGCCGAAATTCTCGCCAAGATGCAGGCCCTGGAAACCCAAGAGAGCTGGTTGCAGCGCGCCCGTGACACCATGCTGAGCGGCAGCCCGCTTAGCTGGGCGCTGGCCTACGAGCAGTCAAGGCTTGGGACTGACATGAGCCTGGCGGATTGTTTCCGCTTCGAGCTGGGTCTCAGCCTCAACTGCTGCGCCATAGGTGATTTTTGTGAGGGTGTCAGGGCGCTGCTTATCGACAAGGACCGTAATCCCAACTGGCGTTACGGCAAGGGCAAGATAGCACCGCAAGAAGCGGTATCTGCCTTGCTCGAGTCGCCATTTGAACATGAACACCCATTGGCCGATCTGTAACAGATGCCGGCAAACAAGATTCCAACAGGGAGAGCAAACAGATGACAACAGTGGCTTTTATTGGTTTGGGCAACATGGGTGGGCCGATGGCGGTCAACCTGATCAAGGCCGGGATGACTGTTCGGGTATTCGATCTGGTGCCGGCGGCGATGCAGAGCCTGGCAGAGCAGGGGGCTATAACGGCCCAGAGCGCCTGTGGCGCAGCGGCGGGTGCCGATGTGGTGGTAACCATGTTGCCGGCCGGCAAGCATGTTCGTAGCCTGTACCTCGGCGGCGAGCAGCAGCAAGGGCTGCTGGATGTTGTGGCCGAGGGAACCTTACTTATCGATTCATCGACCATAGATGCCGACAGCGCCCGCACTGTGGCGGCTGCGGCGGCCGCCAAAGGGCTTGAGTTTGTTGATGCGCCGGTTTCCGGTGGCACCGCCGGGGCCGCGGCCGGTACGCTGACCTTTATCTGCGGCGGCAGCGACGCAGGTTTTGCCAAGGCCAAACCCGTTCTCGAGTGCATGGGCGCCAATATTTTCCATGCAGGCAGTGCCGGCGCCGGTCAGGTTGCCAAAATCTGCAACAACATGTTGTTGTCTGTCTTGATGGTAGGTACCAGCGAGGCACTGAGTCTGGGGATAGATAATGGTTTGGATCCCAAGGTGCTGTCAGATATCATGAAAGTTTCGAGCGGCGGCAACTGGACCTTGGAGAAATACAACCCCTGTCCCGGGGTGATGCCAAGCGTGCCATCGTCCAATGACTATCAGGGCGGGTTTATGGTGGATCTTATGGTCAAGGATCTCGGCCTGTCCCAGGAAGCAGCGCTGTCCAGCCAGTCGAGCACCCCCATGGGCGCACTGGCGCGCAGCCTCTATGTCAATCATGCCCGCAAGGGCAATGGTCGTCGCGATTTTTCCAGTATTTTTGAACAATTCAAGCAAGAGAAATAAGGATAACCCAATGGATGTAAAAGGTAAGGTAGTCGCCATCACAGGTGGAGCCGGTGGACTGGGTCTGGCCATGGCGCAGGAGCTGGCCGCTGCCGGTGCCCGTCTGGCGCTGATCGATGTGGATCAGGACCGTCTGGAGCAAGCCTGTGCCCTGATGGGCGAGACCGAAGTTCAGGGTTATGCGGTGGACATCACGGATGAAGAAGATGTGATGGCAACCTTTCAGTACATTCTGGAAGATTTTGGTCAGCTCAATGTGCTGGTAAACAACGCAGGTATTCTGCGTGACGGCATGTTGATCAAAGCCAAAGAGGGCCAGGTGACAGACCGTATGTCTCTGGAGCAGTTCCAGTCAGTTATCAATGTAAACCTGAGCGGCAGCTTCCTCTGTGGCCGTGAAGCTGCAGCCGCCATGATAAGCTCTGGTCAGGAAGGGGTGATCATCAATATCTCCAGCCTGGCTCGGGCCGGCAATGTAGGGCAGAGCAACTATGCCGCCTCCAAGGCCGGTGTCGCTGCCATGGCAGTGGGCTGGGCCAAAGAGCTGGCGCGCTATAAGATCAGGGCCGCCGCTGTTGCCCCCGGGGTTATTGCCACCGAAATGACCGCCGCCATGAAACCGGAAGCACTGGAGCGCCTGGAGAAAATGGTACCGGTCGGCCGTTTGGGTGATGCCGCTGAAATCGCCTCGACAGTTAAATTCATCATTGAAAACGACTATGTCAATGGCCGGGTATTTGAAATTGACGGCGGTATCCGCCTGTAATTCAATGCTTTGATATCAAGGCGAAAATAGATATCATCCCTGTTCTTTACCGCGTTTCAAACAAGGACAGGGATGATGTTTTCTTCCACCAGGCAGGTTTCCTTTAACCCTCTATTGTTGTCAACCACGCTAGTGCTGACTGCTTCGCTCTCCTGTGCTCTTGTCGGCTCACAAGCCAATGCCAGCCAAACCAATGCCAGCCAAACCTTACACACTACTCAGACAGTTCAACCCAGTGAAGCCAAAGCTGCCATACGTCACGAGGAAGGGCGGCAGATTTATGCTGAGCAGATGGAAGGAAAACTGCTCGCCAAAGACGGCCAGAGCTTGCCAGATGGCGTTGCGCCCAAGACGTTGCTCGATTGGTTGGCGCCGGGACGTTCCCCGGACTTGCTGGCAAGCATAGGCGCCAAACCTTGGGGCAACCAGGGCTTGTATCTGGGCTATGCCTGTGTGGTTGCCGAAGAATCGGATCTTAAATATACGGATGGCAGCGATCTTTGCAGTGAGAACTTTGCCGAGCGTCAGACCCATGATTTTTACTTTGGCGTATTTAAGCTGGACCAGGGGAACTTCCAAGCGCTTGCTACCCACGATGGCCCACTCAATACCCCGGTCAACTGGAACGACTCCAATCTGGAGAGCACAGTGGATGGCGGTTCTGATACAGTACCTCAATCGGTCAAAAAGCTGGATCTGGCACCCTACAAGGTTAGTGACCAGTTAACCGCCATAGGGATCCGAGTTGGTTTCAGTGAAGGTTTTTCCGGTGGCGGTGCCTTCTATGAAGCGCTGCAGCTCTATGTAATTGATGGCGATAAGCTGGTGAATATCTTCTCTGAACCCATGTATTTCTATAAAGATCTGGCCGGTGAGCGGGATGAAACCGGCGTCCGCGCCCGGGTTATTGATGAAGGCAAAAATCTGCTGCAGCTTCTTGGGCGTCAACATCAGGGATACTATGATCTGCGCCTGAAAAATGTCGACAATGGCAGCAAAGTGGACTTTCGTTGGTCCAGGGATGCCGGGCGTTATTTGTCCAAAAATGGCGGTTGAGCCGCGCCCAAGTCTCTCAAAAGTTATCATTCTGCAATCCGGGGTGTCAGATACTTGTCCGCTTTGTATCACAGACGTTGACAATTCTTGTCCCGGATTGAACAATTCCCCTACTAAAAGGTAAAAGCACCAGAGGTATAAACACTCACCCATGCATTGGCTGGAGAAACAAATCAAGCGCCTGCTTTTACTGGTGGGAGTCGTGGGGGTCATGGTAATCTACTTCGGATTCTTCTACCTGCTTCTCAGCGGTCGCTCCACAGAACCCATCACCTGGTACTATTTGCTTTCACCTTGGATCTGCATCTTTTTTGGATTATCCAGTTTGCAGCAGTACAGGGTTTTGCAGTGGTTCTGTGCCAGATATAAAAAATAAGAAAAACCAAGAAAACACAAGACTTAAGTTGTAGTAGTTTCAGCCTGCCCCTGGGCAGGTGTTGGGGGAAACGAAACCATGATTTTCAATCCCGGAAAGCGAATTCTGGCCGCAGCGCTGATGGCTTCAGTGTTGCAGGGTTGCGGTCAACCTGCGCAGGAGCAAGAAGCTCCTGCCAACAATGAACAGAGGATTAGTGCCGCTTATGGCAGCTGGGTCTCACCTTTGGGAGCCGCCGAAGTCTACGGCAGTGCCTCGGCAATAGGTGAGCTGCAGAGTGTCGGTGATGCGATTTATTTCTCGGAATCCAGCCCGGCCGAAGGTGGCAAGGTGGGGATCAAGCGTCTCGAAAAAGACGGCAGCATTACCAGTGTGGTGGCGCCGGCCTTTGGTATTGGCAGCCGCGTTCATGAATATGGCGGAGGCGACTTTCTCGGCATAGGCCAGAGCCTGTTTGTCACCAAGGGGCAGGATCAGCTGTTTTACCGGATAGCGCCCAATCAGGAGGCGCTGGCACTGACACCCAATGGCACCCGTCACGGCGACTGTATCTCTTATCCCAAGGGCTCACGGATTATCTGTGTCCGGGAAGATCATCGCCAACCGGGAGAGCCCAAGGCCAGTTTGGTGACCATTAACCTGAATTTCTCCGGTGAAGGGGATATCTTCGTCGATGGTCACGACTTTATCAGTTCTCCGGCAATTAATGCCGACAATACACAGCTTGCCTGGATCACCTGGGAACACCCCAACATGCCTTGGGATAATACCCAGTTGTGGCTTGGGGATCTCAACCGCAAGGGGCAGTTGACCAATATTCGGCAAATCGCCCCTGAGCGCAAGGGCGCACTGATGCAACCCCTGTTCAGCCCTGGCGGTGTGCTCTATTTTATTGCCGACTATGACAACTGGTGGAACCTGTATCGGCTGGATGCCAACGGCAGTATCGAGCAGGTTACTCAACTCAAGGCTGAAATCGGCGGCCCTGCCTGGAAGCTGGGCCAGCATGCTTACGCCTTTGAGAATGAAAACACCCTGATAGCCAGCTTCAACAAGGAAGGCGATGCCGGATTGCTGCGACTGGATCTGCAGACTGGGGTCATTGAACCTTTGGCCGCCGACTTTGCCGATATCAGGCAGGTGGTGCAAGGAGCCGACGGGGTTTATTTTGTTGGCAATAGGCCAACACCCGAGCGTGGCATCTACAAGGTTTCCGGCCGCGGTACAGAGCTTGTGTATGCCCCGGAGATCAGCGGATTGGATCCCAAATATATCTCCCGCGCCATCAATGTGGAGTTCACCACCAAGGGGGGAGACAAGGCTCACGGCTATTTTTATCCGCCGGTAAATGGTGACTACCAACCCCAGCCGGACACCCGGCCGCCGCTGCTGATGATGTTGCATGGTGGCCCGACCGCCAAGGCCAACCGGGCTTACAGCAGCGCCATTCAGTACTGGACCAGTCGCGGCTTTGCCGTGTTTGAACTCAATTACCGCGGCAGTACCGGCTTTGGTCGCCAATATCGCCAAAGTCTCTATGGCAACTGGGGCAAGGCAGATGTTGAGGATGCTGTCTGGGCCGCAGGGTTTTTAGTTGACCAAGGCTGGGTCAGTGCTGACAAACTGGCGATTCGCGGCGGCAGTGCCGGTGGCTTGAGCGTGCTTTCGGCCTTGGCCTTCTATGACAAGTTCAAGGCCGGGGTGAGCTATTTCGGGATCAGTGATATCGAGGTGCTGGGCAAGGAAACCCATAAGTTTGAGTCAAGATACCTGGATCAACTGATAGGCCCTTACCCCAAAATGAAGGCTGTGTATCGTGAACGCTCGCCCCTGTATCACCTGCAGGGATTCAATGAGCCTTTGCTGCTGTTGCAAGGGCTCGAAGATAAGGTGGTGCCACCGAATCAGTCGCAGCATATCTTCAAGGCGCTGAAAGACAAGGGTGTTCCCACGGCATTTATCGGCTTTGAGGGGGAGGGGCACGGCTTTCGCCAGCCCCACAACAAGATACTGGCATTGGAGTCAGAGCTGGTGTTCTACGGCATGGTGTTTGATTTCACCCCGGCGGGCACGCTGCCGGCACTGAAGCTGGACAATGCCGCAGCCTTGGCGCGGCCCGGGCAGCAAGCCAAATTGCCTGAGTGACAACTTCAGGCCTGTTTGGCTTCGCTGGACAGGCCATCTATGATGGCGCATTCAGACTGGCTGCCACCGCGGCACTGAGATACCAGCTCGCTCAGTTGGGCATGCAGTGAGGCCAGTCTGGTCATCTTTTCTTCCAGCGCCTGCAGGTGCCCCTTGGCCAGGCGTTTGACATCCTCGGCGCAGCGCTTGGGATTGTGTTTCAGTTGCAACAGATCCCGGCATTCATCCAAGGTAAAGCCCAGCTCGCGGCAGTGTTGCAAAAACTTGAGCGCCTCGATTTCGGCTGCTCGATACTCACGATATCCGTTGTCGCCTCTATGGGCCTCAACCAAGCCTATGTCATGGTAATAACGGATACTCTTGATACTCAGACCTGTTGCCTTGGCCACTTCGCCTATTTTCATCGTCAAACTCCCGCTTTCTGCCGTATTTGGACTATTGTGGGCTATTTTGTCGCGCCGCAAGCGTATTGTTGAGAGTCAGTGCACCTTTTATCTCACGGATGATTTTTCGAGCTTGACTCTCCCGTTACTGGAGACTTTAACCTTTATCCCAGTGTTGAGCCAGCCTCGCTTGCGAGGGGCACAGAAGGGAGTTTCCAATGGACCAGATACAATTCACCATAACGAATATGAAGTGCGGCGGCTGCGCCAGCAAGATAAGAGCCCTGTTTGCCGACGATATCGGCGTAGAAGCCGCTACCGAGGTGGCCGATAAGTCGTTGACGCTGACATTCGCCCCGGACGCTGAGCTCACCCCCGCCACGGCGCTGGCGAGGCTGAAAGACGCAGGTTATGACGCTGAGCAGGCCGAGATTGCGGCTCTTGGCGCCGGTGACAGCGCGCAAGAGCCAAGCCCTGAACCCAGCCCTGAAGCCACTGCCAGCTTTAACTTCCATGTTGCCGATATGAACTGCGGCCACTGTGAGAGTAAGCTTCGCAGGGCGCTGGCTGATGAGCTTGAGGTAGAAGTCGACCTTAAAGGCAAACAGCTGCGGCTGAAAAGTCACAAGAGCGCGGCCGAACTGGCCGAATTGATAACCGGCGCAGGCTTTACCCCGCCAACGCTTGCGCCAGGTAATACAAGTGAGCCGGAAAACTTCCACTTTTATGTTGGCGATATGACCTGTGGCCATTGTGAGGCCAGTATTCGTAAGGCGCTCAGCGATGAAGCCGAGGTGACAGTCAATCTGAAACAGAAACGGCTTGCACTGAAAAGCCATAAAATCGCCGCCGAGTTGACCGAGCTGTTAAAGGCCGCCGGGTTTACCGCCGAGCCTTGGCGCGATGAGCATGCCGAGGCTGATACCGAGACTGAGACAGAAGCTCAGGCTGACACTTTGAAACCGGCAGTGGCCGAAGCCACAACTGAAGCTGAAACTGGCAAGCATGCCGATAAAGCAGTCAAGCAGAAGGCCGCCACGGCTCACCCTGCCAACCCCACACTGCTGTTTGTGCCGGATATGAGCTGCGCCAGCTGCGTGGCCAAGATAGAAAAAGCCTTTGCCGCCAAAGAGGTCGAGGCCAGAGTCAACTTGGCCGACAAGCAGGTGAGCGTGGCCGCAGGGTTGCCAGTGGCTGAAGCCGTTGCGCTGCTGCTCTCGGCCGGGTATCGCGCGGAGCCAATAACCGACGCCGCCAGTGCCATGGCCGACAAGGCCGAGCATGATGCCAGGGAATATCGCACCCGGATCAGACAGGCCATCGCGGGTCTCGGGCTGGGGATCCCCTTGATGATCTGGGGGCTGGCCGGTGGTGACATGATGATCCACGATAGCCAAAGCCAACTTATCTGGGGCGCCATGGGGCTGCTGACCTTGCTGCTGCTGGTTACCACCGGGGGCCATTTCTTCAGTGGTATGTGGCGCTCACTCAAGGCCAAGAGTGCCAACATGGATACGCTGATTGCCCTGGGTACGGGCACGGCCTGGCTTTACTCCATGCTGGTGGTGCTTATTCCCGGCTTTTTCCCCGACGGCACCCGTCATGTGTACTTTGAGGCCAGTGTGATGATCCTCGGCTTGATTAACCTTGGGCATGCATTGGAGCTGAGAGCCCGCGGCAAGACCAGTGAAGCGGTGCAGAAGCTTATTGGCCTGCAGAGCAATACGGCCATCAAGATCACCGAAAACGGCGATGAAACCGTGGCCATAGCAACGCTGGTGGTGGGCGACAAGCTGAGACTGCGCCCGGGTGACAGAGTGGCGCTCGACGGTGAAGTGCTTTCAGGCAGTTCGCTGCTCGATGAGTCCATGCTCACAGGCGAACCCATTCCCGTGGCTAAATCCGTGGGCGACAGTCTGAGCGCCGGCACAGTCAATGGAAACGGCAGCCTTATTTACCAAGTTACTGCCGGGCCTGCCGATACCCGCCTGGCGAAGATTATCGCCCTGGTTCAGGAGGCCCAGACCTCCAAGATGCCCATAGGGCGATTGACAGACAAGATAGCCGCCGTGTTTGTGCCTGTGGTGGTGGTGATTGCGCTGCTGGCGGCCATCATCTGGTATTTTGTCGGCCCTGAGCCCGCGTTGTCCCATGCGCTGGTGGTGCTGACCAGTGTACTGATTATCGCCTGTCCCTGCGCCTTGGGGCTGGCGACGCCTATGTCCATCATGGTATCTGTCGGCCGCGCCGCTTCCATGGGGGTGTTGGTGAAAAACGGTGAGGCGCTGCAAACCGCCAGCAAGGTCAGCTGTGTGGTGCTGGATAAGACCGGCACCATCACAGAAGGTAAGCCCGCCGTCACCCAGGTGGATATTTTTGATGATGCCTTTGATGAGCGCGAGCTACTGCGCGCCGTGGCCAGCCTTGAACAACACTCGGGCCACCCATTGGCGGCGGCGCTGCTGGATGCCGCCAAAGCCAAAGAGGTTGTACTGAGTGAGCCGCAGGGGTTTGACTATCGCCAGGGGCAAGGTCTGCTGGGGCAGTTTGAAGGCCGACAGTGGGCGGTCGGTAACAGCAAGCTAATGGACGCACTGGGCATTAGGCTGACCGAGACGCACCAGGCAAGACTGGAGCAGGGGGCGGCGCTTGGACACACCCAGGTGCTGGTGGCCCGAGATCATCAGCTGCTGGCGTTGGTGGGGATAAGTGACCCAATCAAAGCCGATGCCAAAGAAGCCATGGCCGCGCTCAAGACCCAGGGTAAACGCTTGGTATTGCTCAGTGGTGATAACCAGGCCACCGCCGAAGCGGTGGCGCGTCAGGTGGGGATTGAGGAAGTCATCGCCGGGGTGTTGCCGGATGAAAAGCAATCCTGGGTCAATAAGTTTCAAGCACAGGGTGAAGTGGTGGCCATGGTCGGTGATGGGATCAATGACGCCCCGGCGCTGATGGCCGCCGATGTCGGCATTGCCATGGGCTCAGGCACAGAGATTGCCATAGAGAGCGCCGACCTGACCTTGCTTAACCCAAGGCTGGGCAGCTTGGCCGGGGCATTTGCCCTGTCGCGGGCGACGCTTGGCAACATCAAGCAGAACCTGTTCGGCGCCTTTATCTACAACACTCTGGGGATCCCGATTGCGGCCGGGGTGCTGTACCCGCTGACAGGGATCTTGCTGAGCCCTGTGGTGGCCGGCGCGGCAATGGCGCTGTCTTCATTGACTGTGGTGACCAACGCCAACCGCTTGCGGCGTCAGTCTTTGGATTAAGCTTTTTCAGCGTTTGAGCCGGGGAAATTTCCCCGGCTTTTTTATTGCTTTCTTGTTTTATCACCTTGTTTTTCCTGTTTAAATAAGGGGTTTGCCTTTGCTCAGCACCAATGCCTGCCGAAAAAGGCAGCCTGCGGTCACGGCTTGAACCCTTAGCCTGTCAGAACCTTTAGTCTATAAGAGCCTTTGGTCAATATAAGCTTGGGGCTGGATATCGCTGGCCAAGCGAGTCACGGCAAGGGTAACGGGAAATAAGAAAATAAATGGGAAAGGAGTAGGAAAATGCAATCCAGAAAATTAACCGCGGCAGCTAAGCTGAGTCTGCTAGGCGGCGTCTTGTTGCTCAGCGCCATCTCTGTGCCTGCTCAGGCGGGCTGCGGCGAGAAAACCACTGAGTGCATAGTGATCAAGGGTGACAGCCAAAAGACCCTGGAGTGTGAAATCACGGTTTGTGCCAATGTGCACTCATTTCTCAGTCGCTGGCAGTTGGCCGATGGCACCACGCTGAGCACGGATTACACCGAGGACAGCGAGAGCATCACTATCAATGGTGAGCCGGGATATGCCTTGCCGGCGGATATTTTGCGCGCTGAACTTGGCTGTTACAGCACTTTTGCAACAAACAAGGCGGAAACTACCTTGGTGTGTGGCCGCGATCTGGATTTTTAATCTGCTTGCAGAAGATTTTTAAAGTCTTTTATAAACAGCTGGTTGCACTGCTTTATCTCGCTGGTTGCATGCGAGTTTGGTTGATAATTCACGCAGTAATGTTATAGTGCCCGGCTTTATTTACCCGGCCAATCACAGGCCTTGGGCTCTTGGACGCGGCTTTACATGGCCAGGTCCCGCATCTGGATATTTTGGAATCATACAGTGATAACGACAGCTAACATCACCATGCAGTTTGGCGCCAAGCCGCTGTTTGAAAACATCTCGGTTAAATTCGGCGAAGGCAACAGATACGGCCTTATCGGCGCCAATGGCTGCGGTAAGTCTACCTTTATGAAGATCCTTTCCGGTGAGTTGGAGCCAACCTCGGGTAATGTGTCGCTGGATCCCAACGAGCGTCTGGGTAAGTTGAACCAGGATCAGTTCGCCTATGAAGAGCACAGCGTTATCGACACAGTGATCATGGGCCACAAAGAGCTGTGGGCGGTGAAGCAGGAGCGCGATCGCATCTACTCCTTACCGGAAATGAGCGAAGAAGATGGCATTAAAGTGGCCGATCTTGAGATGCAGTTTGCCGAAATGGACGGTTATACCGCAGAAAGCCGCGCCGGTGAGCTGCTGCTCGGGGTGGGTATTCCGCTGGAACAACATTTTGGCCCCATGAGTGAAGTGGCACCGGGTTGGAAACTCAGGGTGCTGCTGGCACAGGCCTTGTTCTCTGATCCCGATGTGTTGCTGCTCGACGAACCGACCAACAACTTGGATATCGATACCATTCGCTGGCTGCAGGAGATGCTTAACCAGCGTAACAGCACCATGATCATCATTTCCCACGACAGATACTTCCTCAACTCTGTCTGTACCCATATGGCGGATCTGGACTATGGTGAGCTGCGGGTCTATCCGGGCAACTATGATGAATATATGACAGCCGCCTCTCAGGCCCGCGAGCGCCTGGTGGCTGAAAACGCCAAGAAGAAGGCACAGATTGCCGAGTTGCAAACCTTCGTGGCGCGCTTCTCTGCCAACGCTTCCAAGGCCAAGCAGGCCACATCCCGTGCCCGTCAAATCGACAAGATCAAGCTGGATGAGATCAAGGCTTCCAGCCGGGTTAACCCCTACATTCGTTTCGAACAGGAGAAGAAACTGTTCCGTAACGCTTTGATTGTTGAGAACATGAGCAATGGTTACGATGAGCTGCTGTTCAAGGATGTGAACTTTATCGCTGAAGTGGGCGAGCGTATCGCGATTCTGGGTGAAAACGGCGTGGGTAAGACCACCTTGTTGCGTACTCTGATCCACGAGTTGCCACAAAAGAGCGGTACCATTCAGTGGTCTGAAAACCATCGTATCGGCTACTACGCCCAGGATCATGCCAGCGACTTTGAAAATGATATGAACCTGTTCGACTGGATGGGTCAGTGGCGTCTGGAAGGCGATGACGATCAGGCGGTGCGTTCAGTGCTGGGCCGTATGTTGTTCAGCGCCGATGACATCAAGAAATCTGTCAAGGTACTGTCCGGTGGTGAGCAGGGGCGTATGCTGTTTGGCAAGCTGATGCTGCAAAAGCCCAATATTCTGGTGATGGACGAACCGACCAACCACCTGGATATGGAATCGATTGAGTCGTTGAACAACGCCCTCGAACTCTATGAAGGCACCTTGTTGTTTGTCAGCCATGACCGCGCCTTCGTTTCATCACTGGCCAACCGTATCATAGAGATAAGCGCTGATGGCGTGAGCGACTTCAAGGGCACTTATGATGAGTTCCTGGCCAACAAAGGCATTGAAGCCTAAGTCTTTTATGGCGAGCTTGGTTTAACACCAAGTAAAAAAATCACAATAAACAAGGCCGGTTCATTGAACCGGCCTTGCTGTTTTTTAAGGGCTTGGATCAGAGGCTGGACTTCCACTTCTGATTACTGTCGCCATGGTGGTGGTAGAGGATAAGAGCCGCGCCGGCTTGTTCTCCCGAGGCATCAAGCACCTGATTGGGTGCCATTCGGCTTGAGAACACGCTGCCGTCTTTATCGAATGCCTGAGCCGGATTGGAAGCATCGCAGGGCGCCAGTGCCAACTGGCTATGATCCTGGGTATTGCCACCCGGAATGTGCAGGCACAGTCCCGCGTCACCAGCCAGTTTGATACTGCCTTTTATCGGATCGAAGTACCATTTTTGCCCCTGACGGTTGCTGCAGTTGTCCAGGTTCACCAGGCTGCCGCTTTGGGCCTGTTCGGGAGCGCTGATACATAGCCCGGCACGTTTATCCCGCAAACTGACCCAGCGGTGAATAGTCATCTCAGGCCTGAGCAACCATTGCTGGTTGGCGCCGCCATGAAATTGCCATTGACCCACTTGGGCATCGTTGCCACGGCCATAGGCGTCGGCCACTATATTGGCGTCATGGGCACTGCGAATAAAGCGGCCGTCATAATCCCAACGCAGATTGTCGCTGTCGACACACTCCCATACCACGATTTCGCCTTCATTGTAGGCCTGACCGCGATTGTCCAAACACAAGGATGGATTGGCTTTGTTGCTGAACATGCGTTTGTCGGCATCAAAGCTCCAGCGTTGATCCCAGGCGTCGCGTTCACAATCATAGAGGATCACATCTGTGCCATTGACCATATCGCTGCCATTACCCGGAATATCCATACACTTGTCCGAAGCGCGGTTGACTATCCGCACATAGGTCGGCAGTGGATTGATATAGGCTTCATCCCTGTGGGCTTCTGCGCGCTCCCACATCTGCAGATAGGCTTCGGCCGAGTTCATCAAGGCTTCATAGGTACTGCCGCCAAGCTGCTCGCGCACATCCTGCAGATGATCAGCCAGCATACCGTAATGGGCCATGCCATCCTGATTGAAGTCAAATACACGATTCCCCGATACCTGACGCTCAAACTGGATACCGAACTCACTGACGAAGGGGTAGTGCAGTGGATTAGTGGCCGCATCGTCTCTGGGACCGGCCTGAGCGCCGAGGCCACTCATATCGGTTCCCAGGCCGACACCCGGCAGAAAAGGAGTATCGGCTATCAACTGCAGGTATCTATCAATACTGCCTCCAAGATGGTTGGCGTTACTGTTGTAGGGCGCCATAAAGCCGCCGACCTTGGCCAGGCGCAGGGTGTTGGGGTGCAGCCTGCCTTGGGTGCCATCAGTCATCCAGCTGTGGCTGGTGATCACCCCGCCATATTGACGCTGCTCGACAATATCCATCACACTGGTGGCGGTTTGTGCTGACATATGATCCAGTTCTATCAACATTCCCATATCTATCATGCGGTTAACCAGGTAGACGCCTTTTTCGGATAAGCCATGCTTGTTGCAGTGCAGCATGTTCTCGTCGTACTGAGGATTGAGACCCACGGCATTGAGAATATCCTTGAGCACTGGGATTTCGCCCAAAATGGGGAAACCTGACTTGAATGGTCTGCCTTGGGTGTCAGCGTCGCAGGCCTGGGTTTCAAAGAAATGGCCCGTCGCCAAGACTTCACCGATATTGATAAAGCCGTCTTCCACCACTGAGCCGCCCAACTGGTTATCGAACTTGTGGGTCGGGAACAGGATTCTCACCCCCTTGGCATAAACTTGCTGCAGTTGCTCTTCAATCTGGCGGCGGTTGCAATCATCCTTGATACCGCAGTTGAACAGCTCTGAGGCCTCTATGCCCATCAGCACCGCCAGCTTGCCGTCGGCAATGACCTCGCGAGCCTCTTGAGGCGAGGACACCAGGCGGAAGAAGCCTTTGCCGGGGCCGCCGGACTGCACATCAATATACTCCTGCATTTGCTTGAGACGGTTAATCTGCAACTGAATGCTGTTCATGGTGTTACAGTCGTTGGGGTTGACCCAACTGGCGGGATTGATGGTTTTCTGTGCGTTGCACAACACCTCGTTTTCCACTAGATGGGTGACCATCAGGCGCAAACCGCCTAGCCAGGCGCGCTCAATCCACTTGTAGTAGTAACCTGAGTGGGTCATCTGCTCGTGATTGGGCCACCAGGGGAAGTCCGGCCAGCCTCGGGTGTCATAGCGGAAGTTGGCGTCGTTGAAGGAGTAGAGATTGCCGATGAGATCCAGTGAGCCATTCGGCCCATGGATCACCGCACTGTCGTTCAACGCCTGGGTCACCCCCCAGCGGTGGAACGGCTTGCCATGCATCATCTTGCCGCCCATAAACTCATACGAGGTGATATGGGTGTGGGCATCGACCAGACCACGCACAGGCAGTGAAGCATCGCCTTTCAGGGCGGAGAAATCACCACTGGCATTGACTTCAACCTCGGGAAACGCACTGCAGGCGTCACTGGCAACCAGCTTGAAGCTTGCCTCTGAAGTGTTGTTTCCAGGGTTGAGCAGATCGAAGAAATACAAGCCACCACCGCTGTAGTTGTGCCTGAGTCCCAGATTGAGGCCCACGGCGTGAAAGCGATAACTGAATTCACCGGATGGCGTTGTTTCGGCGTCAACCCGCCACTCGGCAAATTCCCCCGGGTAACGACCGGCGCTGACTTCGGCCGGCAGATGGCTGGCAAAGAAGCGGCCATCTGCGTCTGTCATCATAAAATGACCGCGGCGACTGGGTTTGAAGTAAAACGCACTGGCCTCGGCCTGGCTGATATTATCGAAACGATAACTCAGACCATCATCCACAGTGCCTCCCTGATGGAAGCGATGCAGATACTGGCCATTGGTTGGCGATTGAATAATAAAACATTGCTGCGCCAGGCTGTCGACCGCCTGGGTGGTTTGCGTTTCAGCTGCAGCTAGGGGTAGGGTTCCCAGCGCAAACAGGCCGGGGATCAGGGCAGAGAACAGACTTTTGGCACTGGGCCAATCTCCATGTCCGATTAGCTTTTTCATAGGTTAGTCCACGAAGTTGCTGGTTAATGTTGGTTTATTTCGCAACTGCTAAACTTCTGCACCCTCATGTATATGGCTAACACTGGTTTTAATCAAGCGATTGTTTAAATTTTGTTAATTTTGAGGTTGGTGATCTTGGTAACAGGCAACGTTGAGATGTAGAGACTGCTGTGCCACTGCGCCTTCTTGATTTGAGTTGATTGATTTTTATCTGTTTAAACTCAAAGTGTTGTGAGTTTTTCTGGTGATTGGTTTTATAGGCTATGGCGTCTCTTATGCTGCGGATTTAGCTGTGTCAAAGGTTATAAGTAGCTCCTTGCCGGAGCTCGCGATTGGGTGCAGGTGTTGTCTGCGTTTGGTGAAATAGGCCAAACGATTGAAGGGAAATTGGCTGAATTTACAGCCCGGCTTTGGCCAGTTCTGTCGCCATCTGTTCAAGACCGCTCAGGCCCTGGATATCGGTTTCCTTGAGGGGCAGTCGAAAGCGGGGCAGCTTGCTAAGGTTTACGTCTATCTCTTCGAGGTGCACGGCTTCCTGCTGGCGGCGTTTGGCAAGAAAACTGCCGTCGGCCTCGGGTGGCAGCAGTCGATTGACCACCAAACCTGCCAACGGTAACTGCTCGGCCTGCAGGCTGGCCACGGCGCGGCGGGTTTCCAGAATAGGCAGCTTCTCTGCGGTCAGAACAAACAGCAGCCCTGTTTGCTGCGGATCTTTAATCAGCTCACGGGTGCGTTGCAGCAGCCGTTGTCGCGCCAGCAGGGTTTCGGCTATGGCCTTGTTGCGCGGCGCCATTCCGGCGGTGGCGTGCTCGGCCGGATCGTCGAAGGGGTTATCGACATCACGGCCCCGGCCGGGTGTCAGGTGCGACAGCATGGCGCCGAGCTTCTCTGATTTCTGATTGGCGCTCAGCATACCTTGGGTCCAGGCGGCCATCGCCTCAGGAAGGCTCAGTAGCCTAAGCGTATGACCGGTGGGTGCGGTATCGAAAATAATCAGATCGTATTCACCGAGGCCGCTTTCCAGGGTCTTGGCAATCCGCTCCAGCAAGGCGGCTTCCTGGGCACCGGGAGACTGTCGGGTGAGACGCATCTGCCGCTCAATTTCAGCGAACATCTCCGGGCGGGTAAAACTCTTCAACTGTTGGCTGACCCGGTCGAGATGTTGGCGCACTTCCTCATCCGGGTCGATTTCCAGCGCATCCAGATTCGGTGCCAGCCGGGTGTAGTGATCGCCTATCTGCTTGGCAAAGGCATCGCTCAGGCTGTGGGCCGGATCTGTGGATACCAGCAGGACTTTCTTGCCGCGCCCGGCCGCCAACAGGGCCAGTGAGGAGGAGACAGTGGTCTTGCCGACACCGCCTTTGCCACCCACCCACAGAATACGTTTGTCGGTCAGCTGCGCCATAGCCCGTCCTTAATTAACATCTTGTTTCAACAGCATCTGAACTGATCCAGCGGTGAGTGGGGCATACCCATACGCAGGTGCCAGTCATGGAACTTTTCCAGCATCAAGGGCTGCAGCTCCAGAGTGTAGTAACTGGCCGGGTTGGGTACCCCCATCATTTCGGAGAAGATCAGCAGCATAAAAAGATCGTCCTGCTCCCTGCGGGCGCGGGCGACTGCCGAACGAAAAGGGGCGTTATATGCCTCTTCCGCCAGGTAGCTCAGGTCTTTGACCAATGCCTTGATCTTCGCCAGCTTCATCAGTCGTTCTCCGCCGCGGTTTTGCGCGCCTTGAGCGAGCGGCTCAGCGTGGCACTGCACTCCAGTGAAATTACTATGGCGGCGATCAGTACCACCAAGTCCAGAGTGAACAGGAACCAATCCTGCTTGTCGTAGAAGCCCTTGAGCTGAATAAGCAGGCCCATGGTGGTCATCACCAGCAGAAAGATAAGCGGAGCCAGGGTATACCACATGGGGCGACCCAGTTTCACCAGCATCACTGTGATTACCAGTAGTGTCAGGCCAGCCAGCAACTGATTGGTGGTACCAAACAGCGGCCAGATCAGCATGCCACCCGAGCCGTCACCGCCGGCACCGAAGGCCAGCAGCAAGCAGGTGCCCACGGCCAGCAAAGTGGCGACGGCGCCATTTTGCATCCAGTTGAGGTTATAGATGCTGCCCCATTCCTGGAATATGTAACGCTGTAGCCGCAAGCCAGTGTCCATGGTGGTACCGGCAAACAGCACTACCATTACCGTCAGCAGGGTTTGTGCCATGGTTTCATCCATGCCTATCCCGGATTCGAGGATATTGGCGCCGCCCTTGATAAAGGCGCTGACGCCCCCCTGACCAAAGGCGTGGTAGACAGCCTGCCAGTCGGCCAGGGTCGCAAAACCCGCGGTGGCGGCTATGATGGCCGCCAGTGCCAGAGAGCCTTCGCCTATGGCGCCAAAGTAACCGACAAAACGCACATCCGGTTCTTTATCCAGCTGTTTCGAGGTGGTTCCGCTGGAAACCAGGCCGTGGAAGCCGGAAATCGCGCCGCAGGCAATGGTGACAAACAGCAGTGGCACTATGGATGGAGTGCCTTCGGGCACATCGGTATTAAAGGCCGGTGCCACTATATCAGGCGCGCCCAGAAGCACGGCGCCGTAAAGCAAGCCTAAGCCGATAAACAGCTGAATACCATTGATATAGTCCCGTGGTTGCAGCAGCATCCATACCGGCAGCAGCGAGGCGATGGCGGCATAAACAAACAGCAGGATGATCCAGCTTTGGTTATCCGACAGCGGCCCCAGGGTTTCCGGCAATGCCAGCGGCAAAGACGGGCCGATATAGATGAGCGCGTACAATGCTGCCACGCCGACAATGGACACCACCAAGAGGTTGATAAGACGGCGGTAGATAAGCTGGCCTATGATGAGTGCCACCACTATGGCGCCCCAAACCGGCAGGGTGGCGCTGGGGAAGTTGATCAACTGCTTGGCAATGACGACGGCAAACACGGCGTTAACCATGAGCAACACCAAGAATATCACCACCATAAAGATGCTGCGGGCCCGCTCGCCGATAACATCACCCGTGACCGCACCTATGGATTTGGCCTTGTTGCGGTTACTGGCCCAGATGGCGCCGGCATCGTGCACCCCGGCAAAGAAGATGGTGCCGAACACCACCCAGAGGAAGGCCGGCACCCAGCCCCAGATAACCGCAATAGCCGGGCCGATAATCGGTGCAGCTCCGGCCACAGAGGTAAAGTGGTGGCCCCAAAGCACATATTTATTGGTGGGCACATAGTCGATACCATCCTGCATCTCGTGTGCAGGAGTCACGAAGTTGGGATCGACTTTGAAGATTTTTTCGCAGATGAATTTTGAATAGACAAAATAGCCGGCCGCCATCGCGCCCAGGCCCATTAACATCAACAGCACAGCATTCATGGGACACCTCTTGTTGTTGTTTTGATGTATCGATGTTAATGGAAGGTGGTTGTGGCTGATATCAGACTAAAGTCCTATTCGCTCGCGGCTATCAAGAACAGCATCTTTGCTGTAGGCATTTGTCAGAAAAGCAATAATTGCCTGCAATACCGCGGTGGTTCATGCCGCTTGATTGCGCGTTTCGCCGCTTTTATGGGCTATCAAACTTATCCGGATGAGAGCCGAATATTGCAGTGATAGCCCTTAGGTGAACAGATACTGACCCCTGTGTCTCATTTCCTCGATAGGGCGCGGTATTATGGGGCGCACAGCGTGAGATTTAGCGCTAGAATGGGCCAGTGCCGCCGGCTTGCAGCGGCACAGATAATATCAATAACATCACAAAGGAAGCTGGATTGTGACGAAGAAAATTATCCTGGATACAGATCCTGGTATTGATGATGCAATGGCAATTCTGTTTGCCGAAGGGCATGCATCTGTGGATCTTATCGGTATCACCACAGTATTTGGCAACGCCACCATTGAAAACAGCACTCGCAATGCCCTTTACTTGAAACAGAAATACGGCATGAAGGCAGACGTATCCATGGGGGCGGATAAGCCGTTGTCGCGCCCTCCTGTCGGCCCTACCACCATAGTTCATGGTGATACCGGTTTTGGCGATCTGCAAGTCACCGCCGCCGATGTCAGCCTAAGCGCCGATCCCCGTCCGGCATGGCAGTATATCGTCGAGCAGCTCAAGGCGCAGCCGGGGGAGATCACTCTGGTGGCTGTTGGGCCTCTGACCAATCTGGCACTGGCGCTGCAGCATGAACCCGGGATCACCAAACTGGTTAAAGAAGTGGTGATCATGGGCGGGGCCTTTGGGGTTAACGGCCATCAGGGCAATGTCAGCCCGTTTGCCGAAGCCAATATCCATGACGATCCCGAGGCGGCCGATATCGTATTTACTGCCGACTGGCCCGTGGTGATTATCGGTCTGGATGTGACCCATGAGAGTTTCTTTACGCCCGAGTATCTGGATAAGCTGCGCGATGAAGCCGGTGAGCCGGGACGCTTTATTCACCAGATAAGCCGTTTCTATCTCGACTTTTACCAGCGTAGCCTGGGAATTTCCGGCTGCCATGTGCACGACCCCTCGGCGATTGCCTATGTGATAGATCCCAGCCTGTTTACCCTGAGAAAAGGGCCTGTGCGGGTGGTTTGCTCCGGGCCGGCCATTGGCCACACAATGCAGAAAACCTACGAGCGGCGCCATCCCCATGATGACTGGAGCGATATGCCGGCGCAAAGTGTTGGGGTAGGGGTGCGCAACGAGGCGCTGCTTGAACTGTATCGCAACACCCTGATAGATTTCGGTCGTCGGTCATAGGTCTTGCTGCGGCAGTTATTTTTCTGATCTCAGCCGACTTCATCTGATGCAAGAGTCCCTCGCAGGGACTCTTGTCTTGCGCTTTATCCGCCTTTTCACTTTATTCATCTGTTACTTGTCTCAACATAGTTCAGCGTTAGTCGGCTTCCAGGTTCAGTATTCCTCTTGTTAATCATGACTCCTCTTTTTTGGTCATAACTCCTCATTCTAATCACTCTTTCTCATTGTCACTTTATTCTCTGCTTCCCCTACTCATCGCCTTATCCTCAGCCCCAGTCTCAATCTCAGTGTCCGGCTTCCAAGCAGCAGGTTAGGTCCGGAGCGACAGGCGTATTTATCTGCGCTATCGGGTTACAGAGTGAGTCACAATGTTTTAGCTCAAATGATATCTGCTGTAATTATTTAGACGGTGAACGCTTGGGTCGTTCTGCGGTAATTTTTCGGTTAACACCTCAGAAATAGCGAAGTTTTGTCGGTAAATAGAAACTTTTTCAGATAAACTTCAAGCAACGTAAGCATTTGTTGCTGTGAGGTAAATCACTGTTTTGTGACTTGTGTGATCTTAAAACTCGGCTCTGGTCAGGTTGATAATTACAGTTCAAATCATTAGGCTTGTTTTTAATTGAACGGTCAATTAATAAAAGATATGCCCAAGATTGGAATGAAACCCGTGCGCCGCCAACAACTGATCGATGCCACTATGGCCTCGGTGGCCGCCAATGGTTTGCACAATACCACCATCAACAGCATCAGCCGCTTGGCCGGGTTGTCGTCGGGGATCATCAGCCATTATTTCGGTGGTAAGCAGGAGCTGATTGAAGCGACATTGCGGCATTTGCTGGAGCAACTGAAGCTGGCTTTACTGGCGCAAACGGCGCAGCGGCAGCTTTCCCCCAAGGCACGGCTGCACGCCATAGTGGCGGCCAACTTCACCGAGTTTCAACGCTCGGGAGCGGCTACCCGCACCTGGCTTAATTTCTGGGCTCAGTCCATGCATGAGCCCGGGCTTGCCAGGTTGCAGCAGGTCAACAGTGCCAGACTGCAGAGTAACCTGGCCTTCTCTTTCAAACAGTTATTACCCAGGGAGCAGGCGCTTAAGAGTGCCGAGCAGGTGGCCGCCATGATTGACGGTTTTTGGCTGCGCAGTGCTCTCAGTCCTGAGCCTGAGCAGGCGTTTGCTGCCGCAGAATCCTGGTGTATCGATTTCATTGACCAAAGTCTGGCTTATCACGGAGTACATTGATGACACAGCCTGTTTATCAGAATTTTATTGACGGTCGTTATATGGCCAACGCCTCGGGTGAATCCTTTGAGGTGATTAACCCTGGCACCGGACAGGTGCAATACCGCGTTGAAGTGGCCGATGAGGCCATCAAACAGGCGGCCATTGCCAGTGCCAAACGCGGATTTGCCGCTTGGTCAGCCATGAGCACCATGGCGCGCAGCCGGGTGCTGTTGAAGGCGGTGGCCCTGCTGCGGCAGCGCAACGATGAGCTGGCCAAAATTGAAGTGCTGGATACGGGTAAACCCTGGCAGGAGGCGTCTGTGGTGGACGTGGTCACAGGGGCCGATGCCATAGAATACTTCGCCGGCATAGTGGTGGGCCTGGAAGGCTGTCAGCAAAGTGTTGGCGATGATTTCTTCTATACCCGCCGTGAACCGCTGGGGATCTGTGCCGGTATCGGCGCCTGGAATTATCCTTTGCAGATAGCCTGTTGGAAGTCGGCGCCGGCGTTGGCCGCCGGTAACGCGATGGTTTTCAAGCCGTCTGAGGAGACCCCGCTCGGCGCTCTGAAGCTGGCGGAAATCTTTATCGAAGCCGGTGTGCCCGCCGGGGTGTTCAATGTGGTGCAGGGCGCGGCCGAAGTAGGTCAATGGCTGACTCACAGTGAGGATATCGCCAAGGTGTCCTTTACCGGCGAGGTGGGCACAGGCAAGAAGGTGATGGCGGCAGCGGCCTCCAGTCTCAAGGATGTCACCATGGAACTGGGGGGCAAGTCCCCGCTGATCATCTTTGAAGACGCCGAGCTGGAGGATGCCGTCAGCGCCGCCATGCTGGGCAACTTTTATACCCAAGGAGAGGTTTGTACCAATGGTACCCGGGTCTATGTCGCCCGCAACCTTTACCCGGCCTTTATCGAACGTTTGCAGCAAAGGATGGCCAATATCAAGGCCGGCGACCCCATGGCGCCGGACACCAATTTCGGCGCCCTGATATCCAGCGCGCACAGAGACAAGGTGCTCGAGTATATCGCCCTTGGGCAGGCCGAGGGGGCAAGGCTCCTTTGCGGTGGCAAGCCTTTGACGCCGGACTCGGCCCCAGAGGGTTTCTTTGTTGAGCCGACCGTATTTGTCGACTGTGATGACAAGATGCGTATTTGCCGTGAAGAGATCTTCGGCCCTGTGATGTCTGTATTGATTTTCGACGATGAAGCGGAAGTGATCCGCCGCGCCAACGATACGGCCCTTGGTCTGGCTGCTGCGGTATTTAGCCGCGATATTCGCCGCGCCCACAGGGTGATTCATCGGCTTCAGGCTGGGATTTGCTGGATCAATGCCTATGGCGCCTCACCCTCGGAGATGCCCGTCGGTGGCTACAAGCTTTCGGGAGTCGGCCGGGAGAACGGCAGTGAAACCCTCAAGGCCTATACCCAGACCAAATCGGTTTATGTCGGCATGCAGCCCCTGGAAAGTCCATTTTAAGGAGCCGTTATGAATCAGAATTTCGATTACATCATTGTCGGTGCCGGTAGCGCAGGGTGCGTGCTGGCCAACCGCCTGAGCGAAGATAAAAACAAACGGGTCTTGTTGCTGGAAACCGGCGGCAGCGATCGCAGCATCTTTATTCAGATGCCAACGGCGTTGTCCATTCCCATGAATACCCAAAAGTATGCCTGGCAGTTTGAAACCGAGCCTGAACCGGGGCTGGACAACCGGCGCATGCATTGTCCCAGGGGCAAGGTGCTCGGCGGTTCTTCATCCATCAACGGCATGGTCTACGTCCGCGGTCACGCCCATGACTTTGATGAGTGGCAGGCCAGTGGCGCCGAGGGCTGGAGCTACGCCGATTGCTTGCCCTATTTCAAAAAGGCCGAGACTTGGGCCTTTGGCGGTGACAAGTATCGAGGCGATAGAGGGCCCTTGGGGGTCAACAACGGCAACCGCATGGCTAACCCTCTGTATAAGGCCTTTGTTGATGCCGGTGTGCAAGCCGGTTACCTGGCCACGGATGATTACAACGGTGCCCAGCAGGAAGGCTTTGGCGCCATGCATATGACGGTGAAAAATGGTGTGCGCTGGTCTACGGCCAATGCCTATCTGCGTCCGGCCATGACACGGGATAATTTAAAAGTGGTGACCGGCGCCTTGGTGCACAAGGTATTGCTGCAGGACAAGGTGGCAACCGGGGTGCGCTATGAATGCGGCGGCAAGTTGCAGCAGGCCGTGGTTGGCATGGGCGGCGAAGTGATCCTTTCAGCAGGTCCCGTGGGTTCGCCCCATCTGTTGCAGCTTTCCGGTATAGGTGCGCCCGAAGTCCTTAAAGAAGCCGGTATTGAGCTGGAGCATGCCTTGCCCGGGGTGGGGGAGAATCTTCAGGATCATCTGGAGTTCTATTTTCAGTTCCGTTGCACCCAGCCAGTTTCCCTCAACCGCAAACTGGATTGGTGGAACAAGTTCCTGATCGGCAGCCGCTGGTTCTTTACCAAGACGGGACTCGGGGCGACCAACCATTTTGAATCCTGCGGTTTTATCCGCTCCAAGGCGGGCCTGGCCGCACCGGATCTCCAGTATCACTTCTTGCCCGCTGCCATGCGTTATGACGGCCGGGAAGCCTTTGATGGTGATGGTTTTCAGGTGCATATCGGCCACAATAAACCCAAGAGCCGGGGATGGGTCAGAGTACAGAGCAGCGATCCGCACCGGCATCCGCAGATACGTTTCAACTATTTGCAACACCAGGATGATATCGAAGGCTTTCGCGCCTGTGTGCGCCTGACCCGGGAGATTATTCATCAGCCGGCATTCGATGGTTATCGCGGAGAAGAGATCCAGCCTGGTGCCGAGGTGGAAACCGATGAGCAGATAGATGCCTTTGTTCGTCGCTCGGTAGAGAGTGCTTATCATCCATCCTGTTCCTGCAAGATGGGCACAGATCCCATGGCCGTGGTGGACCCGCAAAACCGGGTGCATGGCATTGAAGGACTGAGAGTCGTGGACTCTTCCGTATTCCCCACCATTCCCAATGGCAACCTCAATGCACCGACCATAATGTTGGCAGAGAAGGCCGCCGATATTATCCGCGGCCGTGAAGCCTTACCGGCCTCTGATGCCACAGTTGTTCTGGCTGACAAGTGGCGAGCGCAGCAGCGCTGCCACGCACCCGAGCGGCCTAGCTGATCTTAAAACTCAAGGGGCCAGTCTGCAGTCGGCCCCTTAACCCCTGTCAATGCTGAAATCGGCGCAGCCAAGCCGAGGGCTTTTTGCTGGCCAAAATTCGCCATTAGTCTGGGGCTGAAATTAGAAAAATATAATTTAAATCAACAATAAAGGGAAAAATTATGGAGCTTTGGCTTTCTGCAGGGATCTTATTTACCTTTGCCATGATAGGGGTGATCCTGTATCGGTGGGGCAACATCCCCTGCGTAGGTGTCACCCCGGTGCGGATCAACACCTTTATCGCTATTTTGTTCACCTCAGGCCTGGATGTAGGCTTGATCATGTTCCCGCTCACCGAATTCGGCACTTACACAGATACCAACAGCAGCCCCGAATACGCCTTTTCCAATCCCTTGGCGATAGAGTTTGGATTTTGGGCCTTTCTCATCTGGGGTTTTTACTTTGTCACCTGTTTCTATTTTTGCGTCATTGAGCCCAGAGTGAAGTTCTTTGAACTCAAGGCGGTAAAGTTCATCAACAACATGGTGATTATCGGCACCTGTGCCTTCACTGCTTATCTGCTGCTCAGCAACTTGCCCTGGTATCTGCCGGAGATGGGCGATGGAGAGTCCGTCATAGGCGCCTTCTATCTGATAGTGTTTGCCGTCATCGCCATCGCGGTTTATTCCAGTACCAGCATTAAATACGTCAAGGTGCTCAGCCTGGCCAGTACCTGGCTGTTTGTGGCGCTGATAGCCCTGATGTGGAGCGGCGCATTTTTAGGGGAGAGCGGCACTGTCGGCGATTTCATTACCACCTTTTCGTTATTGGGTGAGTACTTTGTCGATATCAAGCATTTTGTGTTGCCGCTCAATGATTATCACGCCTTTTACCTGTTCTGGTGGTTTGCCTGGAGCATTATGATAGGCCAGTTTACCTCACGGTTTGTCGGCGGGATCAAGACCTGGCAACTCTTGCTTGCCATGATGGTGTTTCCCTCCATTCCCATCGCGATTTGGTTCAGTGTCCTCTATTTCTACGATACCCAGGCCATCTCCACATCCGGCTTTTATAACCTGGCCATGGTCATGGTGGGCATAACCTTTGTGATCAATTCGCTGGACTCATTGATCCGTCTCTACACGGATAACCTGGGGCTGACGGTTGCCAGGCTCGGCAAACGCAACTATCTGCTTGGCAATATCGCCGTGATGGTACTGCTGACCTTGCTGTTCCAGCTTGATTTTCTGGAGATTCAATGGGTTGGGGCCCTGGCCATTGGGCTTATCTTCGCCTGTGCCGGTTACATGCTGCTGACCAAATTGAAAACCTTGGGCCGGATCCAAGGCTCTCCCAAAGAAAACACTATAGATTTTAATAAAATAGAGTTGGCTGACTGATGTCGGCTTCAATCCATAAAACCAAAAGAGGAACACAGATGCGCTTGAACGCCATGGCAAATTATCTCAAGAGCGGCGGTGTGGCGGCACTGCTGACACTGACTTTCACGGCCGAGGCCGAGTGGTCATCGACCGTGACCCTGGCATCGGATTACAGTTTCAACGGGGTCAGTCAGACAGATGAAGGCCCGGCGTTACAGGCCAGCTTGGATTACAGTAGTGAAAGTGGCTGGTATCTTGGCAGCTTCGCTTCCAATGTCGACTTCGGTGGTGGCGATGATACCTGGTTGGAACTTGACGGTTATGCAGGTTATTTTTACCAGTTCAATGAACACCTGAGCCTGGATGCCGGGCTTGCCTATTACAGCTATCACGGCGAATCCTTTTCCGATGACTACAACTATCCGGAAGCTTATGCCAAGTGGGGTTATCAGTCGCCATTCGGTCAGTCGGAGCTGAATCTCTGGTACAGCTGGGATTACTTTGGTACCGGTGCCGGCCATAGCATAGTGATGCTGGCCCACAGTTTTGAATTGGCGCCCGGTCACCGGCTGAGGTTGAGTTTTGACCGTTCCACATCGGATGATACAGACAAGTGGCAGTGGCAGGGAAGCAGAGGCTATCAACACTACCGCATCGCCTACCAGACCCAATATCACGGCATAGATATTGAACTGGCAGGTGAAGATACCAGCCTGGACTCGGACAATGCCGATGCCAGGTTGGTGCTAAGCCTGTCGCACAGATTCACCTTCTGAAGAGCTGCCCTATTGGCCCAGGCTGGAGTGGGCGGCGTCAGCCTGGGCCTTGCGGCTTACTTAAGAATATTCTTTTATCTTTCAAGCGCTCTTGTGATTTGTTGACTAGTCTTATCTCAGGATGATTTCTATCACAGCAGGGAGCAACCCAGATGACCTCTATCAGCAAATTTTGTCGCAGCAAATCTTGCGCTGCATTGTTCAGTGTGACGCTGCTCGGCGCGACTTCTATGTTTGTTGCCGCCGCAGCCAATGCCAACGACTATGAAGCCGCCATCAGCGAACTTGCCAATACCCAGGTCAAGAGTTGGCTTGGCGACCCTTTGATCGTCGATAGCATCAAGCAACAAAACAGTGCCAATGCCGAACTTTCCAAGGAGCAAATTCTCAACTTGGACAAGCAATGGCGTGCTCAGGTTGCTGCCGCCGACAAGCCATTGGTGGATAAGCTTCTCAACAATCCGCTTTCCGATTTTTTGCGGCAGAAACTGCAGCAAAGCAATGGCCTTTATACCGAAATATTCATCATGGATGACAAGGGATTGAATGTGGGACAGAGTGCCATGACTTCAGATTATTGGCAGGGGGATGAAGCCAAATGGCAGCAAACCTTCGCCAAGGGGCCAGACAGTATCCATATCAGCGAGGTGGAAGAGGATGAGTCTACCCAGAGTTATCAGAGTCAGCTGAGTCTGCCTGTTGTCGACCCCTCGTCCGGTGCAGTGATAGGCGCCATTACACTGGGGATCAACGTAGAGCTACTTTAAGCGTCTTTTGCTTGTTATTTCCCCTCAGTCAGGGAGGCCTGTATGGGAATCTTCAACAGGATCAGCAGCAAGATGGCCTTGATCGCCTCTGTGGTGGTTTTGGCCGGTTTTACGCTGACCAATTTTATAAGCCAGCATAGGCTCACCAGCACTCTGGTTGATATGGAGCGGGTCAGCAGTCAGGTGATCACCGGATTCGTGTCGCAACAACTGCTCAATGCGGTGAAATTCGGCAAGGCGGACAAGGTCGAGGAGGAGTTTATCAATCTGGCCAAACAGACCCGGGGGAACCTCGGGTATGCCGTGGTGTTTGATGCTTCGCAGGCCGTTTTTGCTCAGTTTGGCGAGCCAGGCAATACCGGCGCCCAGATGCAGGCTTCGCTGGGGCAGCATCTGCCGCAACTGAAAGCCGGCGAGCCCCAGACCTTGGTTACCGACAAGGATATTCAAATACTTCATCCCATTATCAACAGTCGTGATCAGGCGCTGATTGGGGTACTGGGCATGAGCTGGGGTCTTCAGGAGATCCAGCGGCAGACAAATGCTATGTTGCTGGGAGGCATAGCCGTTGCTATTCCTGTCGCCGTGGCGATCATCATCTGCCTGCTGCTGGTGATGAAGCGCCTGGTGATGCGCCCGGTGGACAGGATCACCCAACTGGCACAGGAGTTGGCTCGCGGAGAAGGGGATCTGCGTCGGCGTATCGAGTATTCGAGCGACGATGAGTTGCGCGGCCTGTGTGACAACATCAATCACTTCATTATCAAGGTGCAGGAAGCCCTGGCCGATGTTACCGCTCAGTCGAGCTCCTTGACCGAGATAGCCACCCAAAGCCGCCATACATCCCAGAGTGCCAATGCCGCCACTCAAGAGCAGCGCGGCAGCCTGGAACAGATGTCCCACTCGATACGTGATATGTCCAGCGTGATCCACGAAGTGGCACAAAACGCGGCCGAGGCAGAGGATTCCACCAAGGATGCCAGGGCGGTATCCCAGGAAGTGCAGGCCATCATAGAGCGCAATCGTGAGTCGATAGACTCACTTGCCGCCGAGGTGGAGCGGGCCTCGGGGGTGATTCAGCGGCTTTATGATGACAGTCAGCAGATAGGGCGGATCCTCGAAGTGATCCAGGCGATTGCCGAGCAGACCAATCTGCTGGCACTGAATGCGGCCATAGAGGCGGCCCGTGCCGGTGAGCAGGGGCGGGGCTTTGCCGTTGTGGCCGACGAAGTACGCTCTCTGGCCAGCAAGACCCAGCAGTCGACCGAAGAGATCAAGGCGATGATAGAACGTTTGCAAGCCGGCAGTAAAGATGCCGCAGATGTGATGAATGCCAGTTGTAACAAGGCTCGGGAGGGGGTTGAGCAGGCACAGCAGAGCCGTGAAGCACTGCAGCTGATTGCCGCCAAGGTAGACGCCATTTCCAGCGTCAACAGCCTGATAGCCTCGGCGACCCAATCTCAGGCACGCTCGGCCGAGAGTCTGTCCCATGATCTGGAACAGTTGCATCATCTGAGTGAAATCTCCGCCAGCAGCGCCGAGGAAGCGGCGCACCATGGCAGTGAGCTCTTCGACCTAATCAATAAGACCCAGGTAACCCTCGGGCGTTTCAAAGTCTAGGGTTTCAAGGCCTGGGGTAAGGCCCGGGAAGGGGCAGATAAGCCTGAATCACATCAAGGCTTATCTGCTTTTTTATGGTTTTCGGCTCAGGCAGTTTTGCAGCAGTTTGGCGAAGAATTCGCTGCCCTTGCGGCGGGCAAAGGCGATGTTGCGCTCGGGAATCGACTCAGGATCATCATATTCGGCCAGGGCCTGTTCCATACTGGCTTCACGTATGATGTGCAAGGTCGGATAGGGCGCTCTGTTGGTATAGTTGGCGGCATCATCCTGGGCCTCCCCTTCGAAACAATAGTCGGGGTGAAAGCTGGCCAACTGGTAAACCCCTTCATAACCCTCTTCGAATAACAGCTGCTCGGCAAAGGCCAACAGATCCAGATAGAGGTGAAAGCCTTCAAAGCCCCTCGGCAGAATGAACAGGCTGGTTTCCGCTTGTGGGTGCTCATCCAGATATTGGCACTCGTCCAGCAACGCCTGCAAGGCAGTATCCATACGGCTTTCTTCGCAAACTGTGTAACGAATCGAGTCGCGCTCGACTTCCCGTCTGGCGAAGGGGCAGATGTTGTACTTCATGATCACCTCCTTGACCCAAGCCTGGGTCTGGGCGGCGATAGTCTGGGATCCCATCATGGAGTCTGTGGCCATATTCTGCTCTGTATCTGTGTAAGGGCGTTATTGGCGGCCATCATAGGCAGCCTCTGGGGTACTGGCAAGCACCAAAGGTACTGAAGGATGAAATACGGCGCCCATCCAAGTGGCGCCGCTGGTTTGCTCAAATTAAAAAATCAGTAGCTGACTTCCACTTCATAAGAGGTGAACTTGCGGATATTGATTACTCCGGTATCGAAAAGCAGGTACTGACCCTTGATGCCCATCAGAGTGCCGCTGACAACGGCTTCTTTGTCAAAGTTATGGGACTTGATCTTCTTTGGAAACTCACTGATCGGGTAGTGAATTTGCGTCTCTGCCTCGGTCAATCTCTCTATCTTGTAATCACCGCGGCTCATTGCCAGCTCGTGCAAGCGGGTTTCGATACTCGGCAATAGCGTTTCGGCCTTGGCCTTGAGATCTATCTCGTCGTTGTTGCCCTTGAGCATCGCCTGCCAGTTGGTCTTGTCGGCAATCAGTTTGGCCAGTTCGACTTCGATAAGGCCGGAAAGCTGCCTGCTGCTGACCTTGAATATCGGCAGCCCCTGGGTGGCTCCCTGATCCAGCCAGCGGGTGGGCAACTGGGTGTGGCGGGTAATGCCGACCTTTATTCCCGAGGTATTGGACAGGTAAACATAGTGGGGCACCATGCAATGCGTGTCGCCCCATTCGGGTTCGCGGCAGGTTCCCTGATCATAGTGGCAGGTTTCCGGTTTCATCACGCAGAGATCGCAGCTGGCGAGTTTCTGCATACAGACATAACAGTGGCCCTGGGAGTAACTCTTCTTGGTCTTCTTACCGCAGTTGCAGCAGAAGATGTTACCCGTGTGACTCAGGGTTAAACTCTTGCCTATCAAAGGGTTCAACGCCAGGCGCTGTTCAGCCACTCTGAGGGTGTATTGTGCCAGATGGTTCTCGTCCAGGGCGACGGCCATCTTATTCAGTGTTCCAAGCATAACGACAAAACTCTGTTCTTGTGATTTTCGCCAGTGTACCAGTTTTCCTAACAGGAATTATCGATTGCACATCGGTTGCTGCTTTTGCAGGCGTTCAAGAGTCAGAGGTCGGGCAGCTGCAGTATCGGGCTCAGGTCAGATTCAGCTTATCCAGTACCAGATCATCACCTATGCTGTAGAGGGATTCGGTCAGGCGCTCCTCCTGCATAGGGTCGGTCAATCCCAGGCTGATGGTGGCCCGAAACAGGGCGATGCCGGTATGGCCCGCGGTTTCAAACTTGCTGCTGAATTGCTCGATATTGATGCCCAGGGCATTGATCCTGTTGGAAATGTCCAGCACCAGCCCGGGCCTGTCGTAGGCCACCAGGTTGAAACTCAGGCGTTTGATATATTTCTGCTGCTGGCCGGCCCTGGCACTGGTGAGCGCCATACCATCGATGCACTCCAGGGCATCGAGCAGGTCATCCCAGTGTTCGCTGGGCACCTCAAGTAGCAAAATAGCGGCAAAAATTCCGTCTATATGACGTAATTCCGAGTCGAGCCAGTTGCCACCGTGACGGCTGACCGCATGGGCAATCTGCTCAACCAATCCTTTTCTGTCAGGGACTTGCAGTGTGATAAGGTAACGAAGCATGGTAGACAGACTCCTGAATAATGTTAAAAAAAGCTATGTAACACTATTGTCATTTTTGCGTCATATAATCCCAGCCACTCGATAAGGGATGGTCTTACCTGGGTTGGCCGAAACGCAATAACGTACGGTTAATTCGGTAAAAAAGCCTAACAGCTATTAATAATAGAGGTTCTTAATGGAAAGTCAGGTCATTCAGCCTGCTTCTGCGTCGAAAGATCTGTTGGTGAGCAAGGGCTCCGGCCGCAGAGCCTTCAAGGATAAGGCCGCGCAGATAGGGGTAACAGTGGGCGGAACCATGGTGTTCGTCGCCCTTTTGTTGATCTTTTTCTATCTGCTTTACGTGATTAAGCCGGTGTTTGACGGCGCCAGTGTTGAACCCGTCACCGAAGTGAGCCTGCCGGCCAGTTCAGACAAGACGCTGATGGTGGGCAGTGACGAGCAAAATGAACTGCTCTATCGGGTCGGTGACCAAGGCGTGGTGGATTTCTTCAGGGTCAAAGGCGATCAGCAGCACCAGCAGGTGAAACTGCCAGTGCCAGATTCGAGCAAAGTGGTCAGCAGCGCAGTCAGTGCCCCAAGCCAGCAGTTGTTTGCCCTCGGACTGGATAACGGTCAACTCTTGTTGGCCGGGGTCGAGTTTGGTGTTAGCTATCCCAATAACCAGCGCCTAATCACTCCCAAGGTTAAGTATCCACTGGGGGAGTCGGCACTGACGGTTGCCGAGGATGGCTCGCCACTCAAGAACCTCGCCTTCGGCTATAGCTCGGAGAGCATGAGCTTTGCCTATCAAGACAGCCAGAATCGCTGGCAACTGACCAAGATGGTCGGCGAAGAGAACATGATGACCGAGGAAGTGGAGTGGAACACACAAACCATGCCACTGCCGGATGCGCCTTCCCGTACTGAACATCAACTCATGACCCCGGATCAGCGCCAACTGCTGCTGCAGTCCGGCAACAAGATTTTTGTCTACAAGATTCAGTATGCGGATGAAATATCGCTGCAACAGGTGATAGATGTTGAGAAAGCCAAGGCCAAGGTCACCAGTTTGAGCCTGCTGGCGGGCGCCAGTTCACTGCTGGTAGGCTACGACAGCGGTGTGGTGGCCCAGTATTTTCAGGTGGCCAGCGACCGCGGCCGTGTCTATCAGGAGATCCGCGAGTTTAGCGGTTTGGGTAAGGTGGACACCATAGCCTCTGAGTTCTACCGTAAGAGCTTTGCCACAGTAAGCCCTGAGGGTGAACTGTCTTTGCTTTACACCACGAGTGAGCGCGAGCTGTTCGATAAGAAGTTCGACTTCAAGGCGCCGGGTGTTATGGGCTTCAGCCCCCGCTCCAATGCCTTGATCATTGAAGATGGCAGCAAGCTGCACCTGTACGCGGTTGATAACGACCATCCGGAAGTTTCCTGGAGCGCCCTGTGGAACAAGGTATGGTATGAAGGTTACCCTGAGCCGCAGTTTGTCTGGCAGTCGACTTCCGGCTCGGATGATTTTGAAGCCAAGCTCAGCCTGATGCCGCTGGCATTCGGTACGCTCAAGGCGGCGTTCTATGCCATGCTGTTTGCCGTTCCTCTGGCGATTGCCGGCGCCATCTATACCGCCTATTTCATGTCGCCCAAGGTGCGCAGCATAGTCAAACCCACCATTGAAATCATGGAAGCCCTGCCGACAGTGATCCTCGGTTTCCTGGCCGGTCTCTGGCTGGCGCCGCTGATTGAAGAGCATCTGCCCGGCATTCTGGCCTTGCTGCTGTTGTTGCCGATAAGCATAGTGACCAGTGCCTATGCCTGGTCCAAGCTGCCGGGTCGCATTAAGGCGATACTGCCTGAAACCTATCAGGAACTGATGCTGATCCCGGTTATCTGTTTTGTCGGTTGGTTCTCTTTTGCCATCAGCCCGGCAATCGAAGTGGCCTTCTTCCACGGCGACACCCGCCAGTTCATCACCAATGAATTGGGGATCACCTTCGATCAGCGTAATGCGCTGGTGGTGGGGATTGCCATGGGCTTTGCCGTCATTCCAACCATCTTCTCCATTGCCGAAGACGCCATCTTCTCTGTGCCGCGTCATCTGTCGAACGGCAGCCTGGCCTTGGGAGCGACCCCCTGGCAGACCCTGACCCGGGTAGTGCTGCTGACCGCAAGCCCGGGGATATTCTCGGCAGTCATGATGGGCCTTGGCCGCGCCGTGGGTGAAACCATGATTGTACTCATGGCCACGGGGAACACCGCCATCATGGAGTGGAGCGTGTTTGAAGGGATGCGGACCCTGGCGGCCAATATCGCGGTGGAAATGCCGGAGTCGGCCATCGGCAGCTCCCATTACCGGGTATTGTTCCTCGCAGCCTTTGTGCTCTTTATCTTTACCTTCCTGTTCAACACTGTGGCCGAAGTGGTGCGTCAGCGTCTGCGTGACCGCTACAGCTCACTGTAACGGGAGAGAAATTATGAATAGAACACTAGATGTTTCGCCAATCACCTTAAGGGGTTTGTGCAATGGGTAAGTGGTTTAAATCAGGCTCTCCCTGGATCTGGATGACAGGGGGCGCCGTTAGCCTGAGTTTGATTGCGGTGTTGGGGCTATTGTTACTCATCGCCTGGCGTGGCCTGAGCTATTTCTGGCCCGCGGATATCTATCAGTGGGAGATGCAGGATGACAAAGGCCAGCGCTACACCCTGATAGGAGAGCTGTACGACAGAGAAGAAGTGCCGACCGAGCGGTTGAAATCCGCCGGTTACCACTTCAACTCAGAGCCGGGTGAGTTTGTGACCCGCTATCTGGTCAAGACGGGTAACCGTGAGTTTGTCGGCTTGGATTTCCGCTGGATTCTGGAGACAGATATTTTGTCGCGCTCCACCCCGGAAGGCTTGGCCATGATAGAGCGTACCAAGAACGGTAACTTCTACGGCTATCCTGTGGCCGTGATTGAGAAGGGCCAGCGGCTGGAGCTAGGCGGCGATGTGCAGCACTCACTCGAGGAGCATATCGAGCGCGCAGTGGACCTGGCCGATCAGGCGATGACACTGCAGAAGCAGGACATAGGCGCGGTTAACTATGAGCTCGAACGTCTGCGCCTTAAAGAGCGTGGCTATGAGCTTGACGATGCCCTGACGCCTGAGCGCAAGGCCGAGCTTGAGTCCAAGCGTCAACAACTGGATCAGCATTATCAAGGGTTGGAAAAGCAGCTGTTCTCTCTGCGTGAGCAAGCCGGACGCGACTCTGTGATAGTACGCGACATGCGTGGTGAAGAAGTGACTCTCAGCCTGGATTCGGTGCTCGATGTCAGCTATGTCAACCGCATGGGCTTTATCGACAAGGTTGGCCACTGGTTTGTTGGTCTGGGACGCTTTATCAGTGACGACCCCCGCGAAGCCAACACAGAGGGCGGGGTGTTTCCGGCGATTTTCGGCACAGTATTCATGGTGTTGTTGATGGCCGTGATAGTGACACCATTCGGTGTGGTGGCCGCCATCTATCTGCACGAATACGCCAAGAAAGGGCCGATCACCAAGATGATACGTATCGCGGTGATCAACCTCGCCGGTGTGCCTTCGATTGTGTACGGGGTGTTTGGTCTGGGCTTCTTTGTCTATATGTTGGGGGGCTCGCTGGATCAGCTGTTCTATCCAGAGGCGTTGCCGTCGCCCACCTTTGGCTCTCCCGGGGTTATCTGGTCGGCACTGACTTTGGCGATTCTGACCCTGCCTGTGGTGATAGTTTCCACCGAAGAAGGCTTGTCACGTATTCCAAGCTCAGTGCGTCAGGGCAGCCTGGCACTGGGGGCCACCAAGGCCGAAACCCTGTGGCGGATTATTATCCCCATGGCCAGCCCGGCGATTATGACAGGGCTTATTCTGGCTGTTGCCCGCGCCGCCGGCGAAGTGGCACCCTTGATGCTGGTGGGGGTGGTCAAGTTGGCGCCTACCTTGCCTGTGGATATGAATTTCCCCTTCGTGCATCTTGAGCGTAAGTTCATGCACCTCGGGTTCCATATTTATGATGTCGGTTTCCAGAGCCCCAACGTAGAAGCTGCCAGGCCTTTGGTCTATGCCACCTCGTTCCTGCTGGTATCTGTGATCGTGGCACTCAACCTGACGGCTATCAGCGTGCGCAACCATCTGCGTGAAAAGTACCGCTCGCTTGAACACTAATTGACGATTATCCTGAAGTGATAGGACAGAATATGATTTCGATAGACTCATCGGTAATGAATACTGAGACGCTGGATCTGGCGAACCTGCCTGCCGAAGAGACGGCGCTGGAGATCCGTAACCTGGATTTGCGCTATGGTGACAAGCAGGCGCTGTTTGATGTTTCCATGAAGATCCCCAAGAAGAAGGTCACCGCCTTCATCGGCCCCAGTGGTTGCGGTAAGTCTACCTTGCTGCGCTGTATCAACCGGATGAACGATCTGGTGGATAACTGCCATATCGACGGGGAGATTTTGCTCCATGGCCAAAACATCTACGACAAGAAAGTCGATGTCGCGGCGCTGAGACGCAATGTGGGCATGGTGTTCCAGCGTCCCAATCCTTTCCCCAAGTCCATTTATGAAAATGTCGTCTATGGCCTGCGCCTGCAGGGCGTGAGTAACCGCCGTGAGCTGGATGAGGCCTGTGAGCGTTCACTGCGCGGCGCCGCCATCTGGGACGAGGTGAAAGACAGATTGCATGACAACGCCTTCGGGTTGTCCGGTGGTCAGCAGCAGCGTCTGGTGATTGCCCGGGCGATAGCCATTGAGCCTGAAGTCTTGCTGCTCGATGAGCCAACTTCGGCACTGGATCCTATCTCGACCCTGACTATCGAAGAGCTGATCACAGAGCTCAAGTCCAAGTACACCGTGGTGATAGTGACGCACAACATGCAGCAGGCGGCCAGGGTATCGGATCAGACTGCCTTTATGTATATGGGCGAGCTGATCGAGTACTCGGATACCAACACTATCTTTACCACGCCAAAACAGAGTAAGACCGAAGATTATATTACCGGCCGCTACGGTTGATAAACGCTGCGTCCGAGCAAGGGGAAGCAAATGGAAAACAAGAACCTGAATAAACATATCTCAGGCCAGTTCAATGCCGAGCTGGAAGATATCCGCAACCGGGTGCTGGCCATGGGCGGTATGGTGGAGCGGCAGTTGGAACAGGCGCTGGATGCCCTGGGCAGCCTGGATACCGAGTTGGCGCAGAAGGTGATCGAGGGCGATCACAAGGTCAACGGCATGGAGGTGATGATAGATGAAGAGTGTACTCGCATCATTGCCAAGCGTCAGCCGGCGGCCAGCGACTTGCGTCTGGTGATAGCCATCTCCAAGACGATTGCCGATCTTGAGCGCATCGGCGATGCCTGTGTGCGTATCGCCAAGGCGGCACAGGAGAAGCGCAGCAATAATCAGCAGCCGCTGCTGGTCAGCATTGAGTCCATGGGGCGCCATGCCACCCGTATGTTGCACTCGACCCTGGATGCATTGGCACGGATGGATGCCGACTCGGCGCTGGAGCTGCACAAGGAAGATGCCAAGCTGGACAAGGAATATGAAGGCATCATTCGCCAGTTGATGACTTACATGATGGAAGATCCCCGCTCTATCCCAGGTGTGCTGGATGTGCTCTGGGCTGCCCGCGCGGTTGAGCGGGTAGGGGACCGCTGCAAAAACATCTGTGAGTACGTGATTTACTACGTCAAGGGCAAAGACGTACGCCACGTCTCCTACGAGGAGATGGAAAAAGAGCTTTAAGCTCTTATCCGCGAGCCTTAGAGAAAGCCGCTTGTAGTCAAGCGGCTTTTTTGTGCCTGTGCAGGCTGGTGCAGCTCGGTTAGCTGCACCGCCCGGTCAACGGAGCTTTTGGTCAACAGAGCACTTAGTCAACATAGGACTTAGTCAAAGCAGTCTCGTCAAAACCCAGCCTAGTCCACGCGGTATTCTGCCAGCTCGATCAGGTTGCCGTCAGGATCGCGAATATAGACTGAGTCTATCGGGCCGGTGGCGCCGGTACGGGCGACGGGGCCCTCTTCGATGTCGATACCCACGGCACTGAGATGCGCCATAACATCCTCGAGTGAACCACAGGTGATAAAGCACAAGTCCGCCGAACCACTTTGGGCTTTGGCGGCATTGGGGTAATATTCGCGGCCAAGCTGGTGCAGGTTGATTTTCTGATCGCCAAATTGCAGCGCCGTTCTGTTATCGGCAAAGGTTTGGCGTTTCATGCCCAGTTTTTGGTAGAAGGCGACACTCTGCTCTATGTCGCGGACGGTCAACACCAGGTGGTCCAGTCGGGTTACGCGCATGCTGTTATTCTCCTTGTCGCACCCGGGAGACCCTGCGGCCTCCCGGGGTAATATGCACAACATTTTGCTATCGATTTGCGTCTCTGTCAGGATACAGAGTTGAGCGCCTGTTGGGGAAGGGGCAGCCGAGAAACCTTCCTTTGAGCCTCTGTCCTGCGCCCTATACAGTCTTAAATATCAAGAGGAATTCAATGAAACAAACCCTGATCCGCGGCTTGCTTAATCTGCTGCCCATGGCGCTTAGTCTCTGGCTGTTCTGGTCCTTGTTTGAATCTCTCGACAGCCTGGGCAAGTTACTCTTCTCTCTGGTGGGCATGGACACTGTATTTACCGGAGCCGGTTTTATATTGGTCACAGCCTTGGTATTTGTTGCCGGTTTACTGTTTTCTGTCAGCCCCATCGTTTGGCTCTGGAGCTGGATTGAACGGCAGTTGATGCGCTTTCCCCTGTTCAAGTCTGTCTATGGCAGTATCCGCGATATTGCTTCTTTGATGAACCGAGATGGCAGTAAGCCCAAGTCGCAGCAAACGGTATTGGTGCGCCAGGCAAACGGCGGTTTTGTGGTCGGCTTTATTATGACGGACAAGCCGCCTCAGCCGCTGCTCGATGCCTTGCCCGAAGGGGACTGGGTGCCTGTGCTGTTTCAACTCTCCTATCAGATGGCCGGGGTCACCAGCCTGGTCAAACGAGAGGACTTGATCATGGTGGATTGGTCATTCGAGGAGGCGATGCGCTTTAATCTGACCGCGGGTATTTCACAAACCCCCAAAAGCGGCGAGTAGGAAAAGGCTGATTCTGTGAGCGGGAGTCGCCAGAGACTCCCCATTTTGTCCGTTTTTGTGTATAATCAGCGCCGATTGTTGCCAAAAGTAGCAGTTTGTGTCTGAGTCGATTGCCATTCAATATGCCACGGTAATCTTGTCTGTCCCGCCAACACTTTGATCCCGGTGGGTCCTATCTCTTCCATTTTTATCAAGCCGAGAGCTTGTCCGCGGAAGGGTGTCACATACTGCACATAAACACCCTATAAGCTTTTGGTGTGGCTTTGGATAAGCGTTGTCCCCGGCCGAGTTCAGCGGTAACTTAGGAACTTGATCGCAGGCAGCGCAGTTTTATCCGTAAAAAGGAGCGCAAAATTTGATTAAGTCGAGTATTAATCCTCCGGTGTTTTTTTCGTCAGTGATCTGTATCGCCTTCATGGTGTTGGTGTGTGCCGTCTGGCCGAATGAAGCACAGGAGCTATTTAAGTCAGCTCAATCCTGGCTGGAGTTGAAGGCCGGCTGGCTCTACATCATGGGCGTGGCCATTTTTCTGGTATTCATCATCTTTGTGATGGTGAGTCGCTTCGGTGATATCAAGCTTGGGCCGGATCATGCCGAGCCGGATTACAGCTACAAGAGCTGGATTGCCATGCTGTTCTCTGCCGGTATGGGCATAGGCTTGATGTTCTTTGGGGTTGGTGAACCTGTGATGCACTATCTGGCACCGCCGGACGCGGATCCCCAGACAGTTGAAGCCGCCAAAGAGGCGATGAAGATCACCTTCTTCCACTGGGGTATTCACGCCTGGGCCATCTATGCGGTAGTGGCCTTGAGTCTGGCCTATTTCAGCTATCGGCATAAGCTGCCGCTGCTGCCAAGAAGTGCCCTTTATCCTCTGATTGGTGAACGTATTTATGGCCCCATAGGCCACTGCGTCGACACCTTTGCCGTGCTTGGCACCATGTTTGGTGTGGCTACCTCATTGGGCTTCGGGGTATTGCAGGTTAACTCGGGACTCAACTATCTGTTGGGTGATTCTTTCCCTATCAGCAGTACTGTACAGGTGGCACTGATCATAGGTATCACTCTTATCGCCACCGGCTCTGTGTTTTCCGGCCTGGATAAAGGGGTGAAGCGTTTAAGTGAGCTTAACCTCGGGCTGGCTTTTGTGCTGATGATGATAGTACTGCTGTTTGGTCCAACGGTTGCTCTGCTGCAGTCTTTCGTGCAAAACACCGGCAGCTATTTGAGTGAGCTGGTGAGCAAGACCTTTAACCTCTATGCCTACGAGCAGAAGAATGACTGGCTCGGTGGCTGGACTCTGCTCTACTGGGGCTGGTGGATATCCTGGTCACCTTTTGTCGGTACCTTTATCGCCCGGGTCTCCCGCGGCCGCACCATTCGTGAGTTCCTGGTGGGGATTTTATTTGTTCCCAGTGGTTTCACTTTCCTGTGGATGACGGTTTTCGGTAACTCGGCGATAGATGCCATCATGAACCATGGCGCCGAATATCTGGCTACCGCGGTTTCTACCGATGTGTCAGTCGCCCTGTTTACCTTCTTCGAGCACTTGCCGCTTTCCAGTTTGCTGTCAGTCATCGCTGTGTGTCTGGTGGTGACCTTCTTTGTGACCTCGTCGGACTCAGGCTCTTTGGTGATCGATAACCTGACCTCAGGCGGCGATGCCGATGCGCCAGTATGGCAGCGGATCTTCTGGGCCCTGATGCAAGGTGTGGTTGCCTCTGTGCTGCTGCTCGCAGGTGGCTTGCAGGCGCTGCAAACGGCAGCGATTGCCAGTGCCATGCCGTTCTTGTTGGTGATGCTGCTTATTTGCTTTGGCCTGTTCAAGGCGTTGCAGGATGACTGGCTCAAAATCAACAGCGTGCAGTTGCATACCACCAGTGTGCAGTACGCCAGAACCAGCGTGTCCTGGGAAGACAGGATAGATGTGTTAGTGTCGCATCCCTCCTACGAGCAGGCGCGGCGCTTTGTCGACAACGTGGCGACACCGGCGCTGTCCAAGGTCTCTCAGGGCTTCTTGTCCCGCGGTATCAATGCCGATCTCCAGTACGATGAAGACAGGGTGAGGTTGGTCATCGAAAATGAAGAGGTGCAGACCTTTGTCTATGGCTTGCGGATCCGCGCCTTTACGCTGCCTGTGACCCATCAGACTCAGGCAGAAGCTGAGGATGAGTCACAAAATAACTACTTCCGGGTTGAAGTCTTCCTCGAACACGGCGGACAGTATTATGATGTGATGGGTTATACGGAAGAGCAAATCCAGGCAGATGTGGTGACTCAGTATGAGAAGCACCTGCATTATCTGCATCTGTCCAGCGCAGAATATGTAGAGGGCCCTTAAGGGCCCGTTCACCGGAAAAGAAAGATGGCAGAACAGAGTAAATTGGATCGGGTGCTGGCGCAGGCCCGTGAGTATCAGGCGAGTCGTGAAAAAGGCTATCGGGAGCAGGCGCTCAAGCTTTATCCTTGGGTCTGTGGCCGCTGTGCCAGGGAGTTTACCCACAAGAACTTGCGTGAGTTGACTGTGCATCACAGAGATCACAATCACGACAACAACCCTTCAGATGGTTCCAACTGGGAGCTGTTGTGTCTCTACTGCCATGACAACGAGCACTCCAGGTTTGAAGAATTGGTGCAGTACGGCGACACCAGTGAAGCCAAACAGGCGCCGGCCACCTTTAATCCTTTTGCCGATCTCAAGGCGAGAATGGCGGCCAAAGATTGACCGCTTCTTTTGGGAAGGCCTGATAAGGCTTAAGCCATTCAATGCAAAAACCGTCCATTCAAGGACGGTTTTTTTATGTCATAGGCGCTGATAAATGCTGTTTTCAAGTCGCCTTGGTGGTGATTTTGGAACTGATAAAAATTCTCATTAATTAGTGGAAACCCCTGTGGCAGCTGGGTTTGCTCTGTTTTCCCCACTGAAGGCAAGTGTTTTGTTGAAAAATTCGCCAATGGAATTTGAGCTGAGTAGGAGAATTGCGACAAAGTGTGTTTTGCCCCAGAGTTTGCGTTGGATTGTGCGGCCAGCAGTCTTATACTCGTCTGACAATTATTTCAAATCAAGATGGAAGCAAGCAAAATGACATTAGGGTCTCCTAAGGTAAGCAAGACGCATTCTTTTATGACTGTGTCACTTATCGAGCTATGGGAACGTTTCGGTTATTACGGTATGCAGGCGCTTATCGTGTACTTCATGGTACAGCGTCTAGGGTTTGAGGACAGTCGCGCCAACCTGGTATGGAGTGCCTGTGCCGCATTGATTTATGTGTCGCCGGCGATTGGTGGCTGGGTCGGGGATAAAATTCTCGGTACCAAGCGCACCATGTTGCTCGGTGCCGGTATTCTGTCATTGGGTTATGCCTTGATGACAGTGCCGACCGAAAACACCTGGTTCCTGTTTTCGGCCCTTGGGGTAATCGTTGTCGGTAACGGTTTGTTCAAACCCAATGCCGGTAACCTGGTGCGCAAAATCTATGAAGGGGACGACTCCAAGATAGACAGCGCCTTTACCATTTACTACATGGCGGTGAACGTAGGTTCCACCTTCTCCATGTTGTTGACTCCCTGGATTAAAGATTACGTCAACGCCAACTATGGCAACGAGTTTGGCTGGCATGCGGCTTTCGCCGTCTGCTGCGTGGGCCTACTGGTAGGCCTGGGTAACTACGCCATGATGCGTAAGACTCTGGCCAACTACGGCTCAGAGCCGGATACCCGTCCAGTAGAAATGAATAAGCTGTTTGCGGTACTCGGCCTGGCGGCCCTGTCGGTAGTGGCTTCAGCCTTTATCCTCGAATATGAAGATGTGGCCCGCGCCTTTGTTTACACAGCTGGTGCCGCCGTACTCGGTATCTTTATCTACTTGATTAAAAACAGTGAAACCAGTGAACGGGCCGGTTTGATAGCCGCCTTGGTTCTGACGGTACAAACTGTATTCTTCTTTGTGTTTTACCAACAGATGTCTACCTCGCTGGCGCTGTTTGCCCTGCGTAACGTCGACTGGAACTTCCAGGCCTTTGGTATCGATCTGTGGACCTGGTCACCGGCGCAGTTCCAGGCCTTGAACCCTATCTGGATCATGTTGCTCAGTCCTGTGCTGGCCTGGGTTTATGCCACTGCCGGACGTAACAACAAGGATATTTCCATCGCCGCCAAGTTCGCACTGGGCTTTGCTGTAGTGGCGCTGGGTTTCTTCATCTACAGCTTTGCCGGTATGTTCGCCGTCGATGGCAAGACCTCTTCCTGGGTGATGATCTGGGGTTATGGCGCATACTCACTCGGTGAGCTGCTGGTCAGTGGTTTGGGCTTGGCTATGATTGCCCGTTACGTACCTGAGCGCATGGGGGGCTTTATGATGGGGGCTTACTTTGTCGCCTCGGGCATCTCTCAGTATCTGGGTGGTGTGGTGGCCAACTTCGCCAGTGTGCCGAAGAACATAACCGATCCGCTTGAGACTCTGCCCATCTACACCAGCTTGTTCAACAAGTTGGGGATAGCGGCGCTGGTTTGTACCTTTATCGCGCTGGCAGTATTGCCGCTGATGCGTCGCCTCACAGAAACTCACCATTCCCACAACGGTAATGGCGGTGCCGCCAGTTCCCTTGGGAATGTCAGCTCAGAGCAGTAATGACTGAGTGACCTATAAATCCCAAAAAGACCGCGATTGCGGTCTTTTTCTTTATGAAGGCTTGGTTGCCTTGAACGCTTAAAGCTGTATCACTCTTTTTTACTTGCTTTACTCTTGTCGCTGCGCCCAAGCCTGGCCTCTGCCTCGAGGTATTTGGTTCTGCTGATAATGCCGCTGTTTTCCATGCCCGAAAAGGCGCGTTTTCGCTCCGGGAGTTTGGCAATAATGGCGCGTTTCTCTTCATCCGGGCAACGGCTCCAATTGACGATTTCATCTATATGGCGCAGGCAGCCCATACAAAAGTCGTCTTCATTGAGGCCGCAACGCGCCACGCAGGGAGATTGGATCATTCAACATCCTTCTTATCAATATTCTGTTCAGCGGCGGAGTGTAGCGCCGTGAATTGGCGCGATTGATTTCGCTCTACCGATTTCACTCGACCATTTCGTTAGATTGAGTTCGTTAGATTGAGTTGGTTCGATTGTTTTGTCAGCTTGAATGCACCAGTCTATTGCGGCAGGTGCAAAGGTAACAGCTTTGAGCGGATTTATACCTGAAAATAGCGGCGGCAGCTTTCGTTGCCAAGCCGCCAGGAAAGATGATGACTCGGGCTTTAGGCATAGTTTATTGAAACAATAATCCACTCCTAATCAATTTGTTATGTGAATTAGTCCCTACTGCTGGCTTTTCCCCTTAGCTGTAAAGCTATCAGCAAGCGGGAGACTCAACCCCAGCTTTTTCGCAGGCTTTGCCCCCTGTTTCCTGCTTGGGTGGCGCTATTTTCCTCAAAGGCAACCAGGGGCTATAATGCGACCCCTTTAAGTTAATCGGGCCAGTAAAATGTGTGACTGCCAACAGAATTCCCCCCGGCAAGCCGAGCCAGTGGCCGGCAGGGTTGAAACCCGGCTGACGGCAGTTGATTGCAGCTTGCCCGAGGTGAAAGCAGAGCTTCGACAGCTCAGTCAGTTGTTGCTCTCAAGCCGCGCGCTTTGGAGTGTCAGGAGTTTCGAGCACCACAAGCTTCCCTGGCAGCAGCGCTTTGCCAAGCTGGCCGCAGCGCTCTGGGCTATTGATGACGATGCGCTCGAGACTGTGGATGCCAGTCAGTCATTGTTGTTGGCAACCCTCTGGCCGGCCTTGGTTGCAGACTTGAGCGAGCAGGAATTGGCCCTGTGGGACAAGAGACACTTTGTCTGGCACCTCTTTGATTATCCGGCACCTGAGCAGGATAATGGCCAACCTAAGCTCTGCGCGTCAACCGAGGCCCGGCTCAGTGCCGGTATAAAGGGCCGAAAATGGCAGCAGATAAGCCGCTTTGCCAATACCATCGCCACCCATAACAACCCCTTTCCTTTATTGGAGTGGTGCGCCGGAAAAGGGCATCTCGGGCGCCTGCTCAGCGCCTTGAGCGGCAAGGCGGTATTGAGCCTGGAGTGGCAAGCATCTTTGTGCGAAGCCGGCGAGCTAGCGGCAAAAAAACGTAACTTGCCGCAGCAATTTGTCTGTGCCGATGCCTTTGCCGCCGAGCCTTGTTATCTCAAGCCCAAGCAGCATGCCATTGCGCTGCATGCCTGCGGCGAGCTGCACCTGACGCTGCTGCGCCGCGCGGTTGCAAGTGGTACCGCTGTGGTCTCGGTTTCCCCTTGTTGTTATCACCTCTTGCCCTCCGGCGATATCACTCCCTTGAGTCAAAGTGCCCAAGAGCAGGCGCTGCGACTGGATAAGACGGCGCTGCAACTGCCGCTTAATCACAGTGTTATTGCCAATCAAAAGGCGCGCGCCGACAGGATCAAAGAGGTCAGTTGGCGGCTCGGATTCGATAGTCTGCAGCGTGAAGTGCGTGCTCAGGACACTTATCTGCCACTGCCTGCGGTACGGCAGAGTCAGCTGTCCGGCAGCTTCAAGGACTTCTGTCTTTGGGCCGCGGCGCAAAAGGGAGTGCTATTGCCTGAGGCGGTGGATTTTGCCGCCTATCAGCGCTTGGGGGAGCAAAGGCGCAGATTAACCGCCCGTATTGACTTGGCGGCACATCTGTTTCGGCCGGTTATTGAACGGTATCTGCTGCTCGATAGGGTCTGTTTCCTGTTGGAGGCCGGTTACCGGGTGCAGCTCGGCGCCTTTTGTGAGCAGGCCACCACGCCGCGCAATGCCTTAATCCATGCCTGGTTGCCTGGTAGCCGATAAATGAAACAACAAGGCCCGCTTGGACAGAGATGTCTCTCAAGCGGGGAATTAGTCGGCGCCAAGTACCGGCTTAATGCGTTTTTTATTGAATACCCCGGCGTTTCTTGGTCAAATGACGCCAGCCTGGGGCATAAGACTTAATTATCACGACCCCAAAAGATAACAAGGGCACAGAGCGCCCGAGAGAGCGATTGGCTTTTCATGAATTATTCCCGTGTGTATATCAATAGTCTGGCTTATGAGTTGGCGCCGGAAATGGTGTCCAGCCGCGAGTTGGAATCCCGGCTTGCGCCGCTTTATCAAAAGTTTCGTATCCCCATTGGGCAACTCGCTGCCCTGACGGGCATTGAGGAGCGTCGTTGGTGGCCCAAGGGCTTCAAGGTTTCCCAAGGTGCAGTGTGCGCCGCCCAAAAGGCGCTGGCCGAGACAGGGCTGGATCCCAAAGCGCTTGGCGCCTTGGTTTACACCGGCGTGTGCCGTGACCAGCATGAGCCAGCCACGGCCTGCGCTGTGGCTTCTGCCATAGGTATCGGGCGCGACTGCGCCGTTTTTGATATCAGCAACGCCTGCCTGGGAGTCCTGTCCGGTATTCTGGATGTGGCCAACCGTATTGAACTGGGGCAGATCCGCGCCGGTATGGTGGTGTCCTGTGAATCATCCCGGGAGATAGTCGAGGCGTCCATAGAGCAGATGCTGGCCGAACCCAGCATGGCAAACTTTGCGGCTTCTCTGGCCACCTTGACCGGCGGCTCAGGTGCCGTGGCCGTTATCCTCACGGATGGCAGCTTGCCGCTTACCACCTCCCGCAAGCATCAGTTGCTCGGTGCCAGTCAGTTGGCGGCGCCGGAGCATCATCAGATGTGTCAGTGGGGTTTTGTCGAGGTCGGTAACCGCCTCTACCGCGAAGTGATGCGCACAGATGCCGTTGCCCTTTTGAAGGAGGGGGTGGAGCTGGCGCGCCAGACCTGGGAGCAGTTTTTGCAGCAGCGCCAGTGGCTTGCCGGACAGGTGGATAAGGTTATCTGTCATCAGGTGGGGGCTGCCAACCGAAAACAAGTACTGGGCGCCCTGGGCATTGCCGAGCACAAAGAGTTTCCCACCTTTGCCCGCCTTGGCAATATGGGCACTGTCTCTTTGCCTGTGTCGGCGGCGCTGGCCCACGGTGAAGGCTTTTTGCAGGCAGGCGACCGGGTGAGCTTTCTTGGCATAGGCTCGGGACTCAACTGCATGATGCTGGGGCTGCGCTGGTAAGCCCTTGATACAGGTTTTAGACAATGCCCATTCGACAGGGCCCATTAGAATAGTGCCTAAATAACCAAAATTAACAACAGGATAGCCAATGGCCACCCTAGATACACTCTTCCCGTTCAAGCGTCATTTCATCACGCTCGGCGGCCACAAACTGCATTATGTGCATGAAAAACCTGCCGGGATTAACGGCCAACGCCCCGATGCCGTGGTGATGGTGCACGGTAACCCCAGCTGGTCTTTTTACTACCGTAACCTAGTGCAGGCGTTAAGCGACCAATATGAATGTGTGGTGCCGGATCATATCGGCTGCGGCTTGTCCGACAAACCGGGCGATGATGCCTATGACTATACGCTGGCGCAGCGTATCGACGATCTGGAAGCACTGCTGGACAGTCTGGATATTCGCAGCAATATCACACTGGTGCTGCATGACTGGGGCGGCATGATAGGCATGGGCTATGCCGCCCGCTATCCTGAGAGGATTAAACGCCTGGTGCTGCTCAATACCGCCGCCTTCGGTTTGCCAAAGAGCAAGCCCTTGCCGCTGGCGCTGAAAATCTGCCGCGATACCGCGCTTGGCACCCTGCTGGTGCGGGGCTTCAATGCCTTCTCGTCCGCCGCTTCCTATGTGGGAGTCAAACGTGCGCCCATGGCTGCGGATGTGCGCCGCGCTTATGTGGCACCATTCAACTCCTGGCAAAATCGAATCTCGACTTTGAGGTTTGTACAGGATATTCCGCTCAAGCCCGGCGACAGAAACTGGGACTTGGTGCAGTCGATTGATGCCAGTTTGCAGCAGTTTACCCGGGTGCCGACCATTATTCTTTGGGGTCTCAAGGACTTTGTCTTTGACCGGCACTTCCTTGAAGGTTGGCAGCAGCGCCTGCCCAAAGCCGAGCTGCACGCCTTTGCCGACTGCGGCCATTATATTCTTGAAGACGCCAGTGATGAGGTGATAGCCCATATTCGCCGCTTTATTGATGAAACGGCAGTGGCTAAAAGCGCCGACGAACAAACATCTAACCCTAAAGAAAAGGCATCGGCGGAAACAACCTCAGCCGGGAGCGCTGACTGAGATGTTCCCACCCGCCGAAGACTCGCAAGTGGCCGCAAATGAACCGGCCCCAGAGGCAAACTCCGCCAAGGGGCACAACTTGTGTCGCCACCTGAAGCAGGCGGCCATTAACCAGAGCGAGGACCTGGCGGTTGCCGTGCAGCGTCGCTGCGGTGGTAAGTTCAGTTATCAGGAGCTTGATTTCAAGACCCTGGACAGCGACAGCGACCGGCTTGCTAGCGCCTTGCTCGACTATGGCTTCAAGCCCGGGATGAAAGCCGTGCTTATGGTGACTCCGGGGATAGAGTTTTTTGTGCTTACCTTTGCCCTGTTCAAGGCGGGGATCATCCCTGTGATGGTAGATCCCGGCATGGGGATCGCCAAGCTCAAGCAGTGTCTGGCCGAAGCCGAGCCCGATGCCTTTATTGGGATCCCCAAGGCTCATGTGGCCAGATTGCTGTTCGGTTGGGGCAAACCCAGTATCCGCTTGTTGCTGACGGCAGGTGAAGGCTTTCTTGGCCGTAACCCTCCTTGGGGGGGCAGCAGTGTTAGCCGTTTGCTGGCCAGGGCACCCGAGTCAGTCACATTTCCCATGGCACAGCTAGGCGCGCAGCAGATGGCGGCCATCTTGTTTACCAGTGGCAGCACCGGCACTCCCAAAGGCGTGGTCTACAGCCACGGCATGTTTGAGGCGCAGATAACCGCGCTGCGAAATGACTATGGCATTCGTCCCGGAGAGCGGGATCTGTCGACTTTCCCGCTATTTGCTCTCTTTGGACCGGCGCTGGGGATGGCATCGATAGTGCCTGAAATGGATGCCAGCAAACCGATAACCGCCAGACCGGAAAACCTGTTTGCCGCCATAGAGCACTATGCCTGCAGCAATATGTTCGTGAACCCTGCCTTGCTCGACCGTTTGGGACGCGGCGGAAACGGGCGCCGACTGCACAGCCTGAAGCGGGTGATATCCGCCGGCGCACCGGCCGACCCCAAGGCGATAGCGCGTTTCTCCGCCATGTTGGCCGAGGATGTCGAAGTGCTCAACTCCTATGGCGCCACCGAATCCCTGCCAGTCTCCATGATTGGCAGCAAGGCGCTTGGCACTACCTCCGCCATGACCGACAAGGGCGGCGGCATCTGTGTCGGTAAGCCGGTATCCGGAATAAGGGTCAGTATCATAGGGATCAGTGAAGAGACCATCGACAGCTGGTCGCCGACTCTCGAGTTGGCGACGGGGGAGATAGGCGAAATCGTCGTTGACGGCGCTGTGGTCAACCAGAGCTACTATCGCCGTGAAGGCGCCAACAAGCAGGCCAAGATTGCCTATAAAGGCCGGCAACTGCACCGGATGGGCGATCTCGGTTATCTAGATGCCGAGGGCCGTTTATGGATGTGTGGCCGCAAGGCCCACAGAGTGGATGTCATTAAGGACGGTGAGCTGCAAAAGCGCTATCTGTCTATTCCCTGTGAGCGGATTTTCAATACCCATCCTCAGGTTAAACGTTCGGCACTGGTTGGCGTTGAACTGATGCAGAATAAGCCTGGCGGCGGGGGGACAGTCCAAGAGAGCGCTTTCTCTTTTACTGCTGGCCCTGATAGCACTTTCCTTGATAGCACTTCCCCTGATAGCACAGTGCCCGAAAAAGCGCCGCTTATCTGCATCGAGCTTGAGCAATCCCTGTCGCCAGCCGAGCAGCAACAGCTGTTTAGCGAGTTGCAGGTACTTGCCGACAAGCAGCCACTGACCCGAGGCATCAGGCATTTTATGTTGCATCCGGGGTTTCCCATGGATGTGCGCCATAATGCCAAGATATTTCGCGAGCAACTTGCTGTTTGGGCGCAAAAACAGTTGGATGGAAACGGCTGGAAGCCAAAATAGATAACAGAGACAGAAACCCACTATGGCCACATCTGCACCACAATCTCAATCACCTGAGTCAATAGCCTCGTCGCAGGATTTGCCCGCGGCTTTGTCACAAGAGACTACGGCTTTGTCACAAGAAACCGGGCATGATGAACTTCATCCCGAGCTGTTGGCGCTGGCCAGGGAACTCGCGACTCGAGTCAAGCGGGTGTTGGTGACAGGCGCGGGAGGCTTTTTGGGGCAGGCCATATGTCGGCCGCTGCTGGCCGCCGGTATTCAGGTAGTGGGGGTGGCCAGGGGCCATTATCCGGCGCTCGAGGCCATGGGCGCTACCATGGTGCGCGCCGATATTTGCGACAAGCAGGCACTGAAACAAGCCCTCGGTGGCTGTGAGCTTATCTTTCACGTTGCCTCCAAGGCCGGAGTCTGGGGCAGCAGAGCAAGCTATTTTCGCCCCAATGTGTTGGGGACCGAAAACATCATCGCCTGCGCCCGTGAATTGGGGATTGGTTATCTGGTCTATACCAGCACGCCGAGTGTCACTTTCGATGGCAAGGATGAGGCCGGTATCGATGAGTCGGTTCCCTACGCCAGGCGTTATCTCAACCATTACGGCGCCTCCAAGTCGGAAGCGGAAGAGTTGGTGCTGGCCAGCGCCCAAAACGGCTTGAAGACAGTGGCCATTCGGCCGCACCTGATTTGGGGGCCTGGCGATCCTCATCTGGTGCCCCGCGTGCTGGAGCGAGGCCGCAAGGGCCGGCTCAAGTTGGTGGGTCATGACGATAAGTTGGTGGACACCATTTATATCGACAATGCCGCCTTTGCCCACCTGAGCGCGGCCAGGAGCCTGCTGGCTGAACCTTGTCGCTGCAATGGCAAGGCCTATTTTGTCAGTAACGATCAGCCCCTTACTATGGCGGCCATGCTCGACAGCATTCTTGCCTGTGACAACTTACCCGCGGTGGAAAAGCGGGTACCGGCCACTCTGGCCTACGTCATTGGCGCCATGCTCGAAGGAATATACCGACTGCTGGCTATCAAGCAGGAGCCGCTGATGACCCGCTTTGTCGCCAAACAGCTTTCCTGCAGCCATTACTACGACATCTCAGCCGCCAAGCGCGACTTGGATTACAGGGTCATCGTCAGTATGGAGCAGGGGATGAATAAGCTAAGGCGCTCTCTTGGCCACTCGAACTAAGGAAGGTGCGAATAAGTCCTCGTGGCACTCTGGCTTACACAGCAATTGGCGTTCAAGGCATCTGACTGAAGGCATGCCGGGGCCTGTCAAAGTCGGATAACGCAGAGAGCCGGTTGCTGTGAAAGCCCCGAAGGGCGTGGCTTACAGACCTGCCTGCTGTGTTGTGCTTCTTGCAAAGGACTAAGGCCATTGGCTGCGAACCACGCCTTGCATCCAGGCCTGTAAGCCGACACAGAGCACACATGGGACTTGTTCGCACCTTCCCTAAACTCAGGAAAATCATAAGGAAATAACATGTTGTCGCTGTTGCCCGGCACAAAGCCGGCGCTTATTTATATCGAGTTCAACGCCAAACGTATCAGGCTCACCCTTGCCGACAGTCGCCATAGTCTGGGGCAAGTCAGTCTTGAGACCATTCCTGAGGTGGCAGTGCAGCAGGATAACAAGGGCAGTTTCAAGCTGTTGGCAGTGGGCGATGAAGCGCGGCAACTGGCCGCGACCAAGGGAGTGAAATGCCTCAATCCATTCGACCATGTCCGTACCCCGTTGGCGGACTTTTACCTGGCCGAAATTCTGCTCAAACAGTTGGTTAAGCGGGTACTACCGCGAAAACTTTTTGCCAAGGCGCCTTTGCTTATCATCCAGCCAAGCGACGAATATGCCGGCGGTCTGACCATGATAGAAGAGCGCGCCTTGCAGGAACTCGCCTTTGCTGCCGGCGCAAAAGACAGCCTGGTTTACCAGGGGCCGAGACTCACAGGGCAGCAGGATTTCAATGGGTTGAAACTGCAGCAAGTGAAGGCTTTTTAGTCGAGCCAAAGTACCGCACATATTGCAATCCATCACTGGCGGCATCTCTGCGCCGCCGAGAAACTGTACAGCAAAAGGTTATCGGCGTTAGCGAACAAAGTATGTTAAATGTTTGAATCTTTGTTACAAATTTTGCAAGTTGTAAAGTTTAAATCATGCTAGCTTGGTATTCATTTATCTCTCCGGCATGAGGAAACTATGCTCAGTATCGAAGCCCTAAGCAAGACCTATGACAACGGTGTTAAGGCACTGGATAATGTAAATCTACAGGTAGACAAAGGGATGTTTGGTCTGCTCGGCCCCAACGGTGCAGGCAAATCCTCTTTGATGCGCACCATAGCCGCATTGCAAAGTGCCGATAGCGGCAGCATTAGTTTCGACGGCATAGACATTCTCAAACAGCCGCAAAAATTGCGCCAGACCCTGGGGTATCTGCCGCAGGATTTTAACGTTTACCCCAGGATCAGCGCCTGGGACTTGCTCGATCACCTGGCTATTCTCAAAGGGATCAACAACAAGGGTGAGCGGCGTGAGATGGTGGATGGCTTACTGGCACACACCAACCTTTATCAACACAAGAACAAGGCGGTCAGCGGTTTTTCCGGCGGTATGCGTCAACGTTTCGGGATTGCGCAGGCGCTGCTTGGCGACCCTAAGCTGTTGATTGTCGACGAACCCACCGCCGGCTTGGATCCTGAGGAGCGCAACCGTTTCCACAACTTGTTGGTGAGCCTGGGGGAAGAGAAGGTGATTATCCTCTCGACCCATATAGTGGAAGATGTCTCGGAGCTTTGCGCCAATATGGCGGTGCTCGCCGGTGGTCAGATCCTGCTGCAGGGCAATCCCATGGAGTTGGTGGCCTCTTTGGAGCAAAAAATTTGGACTCGCACCGTCAGCCAGGCCGAAGCCACTGAGCTTGAACAACAGCTCAATGTGATTGCCAAACGCCTGTTTGCCGGGCGCACTGTGCTGCATGTCTGGGCCGATTCGGCGCCGGAAGGTTTTACTCAGGCAACGCCGGGGTTGGAAGATCTTTATTTCAGCACCCTGCATCGCCACCGCAACAGCAAGCCGGTTCAGGCTGCCTGAGGAACTGCCCATGTTTGTTTCCATGTTACGCTTTGAATGGCGCTACTATCTGCGGCAGCCATCTTTTTATGTTGTTTCTTTGCTGTTGTTTTTAATCAGCTTTCTATCCATTGTATCCAACAATGTGCAGATAGGTGGTGGCGGTGAGGTGCTGAAGAACAGCCCTTTCAGCATTGCTCAGACCCTGCTGATCATGAGCTTTATCTCCATGTTTGCCGTGGTCAACTTTGTCGGTAGTACAGCGGTGCGCAACCAGCAGCACGGGATGGAGGAACTGATCTATTCCAAACCGCTGACTCCGCTGGCCTATCAGTTGGGGCGTTTTTTCGGCAGTTATCTGGTGGTCATGGCGGTGTTTTCCATGGTGCCGCTGGCGATGTGGCTCGGCTCATTTATGCCTTGGGTCGATGCCAGCCGTTTCGGTGAAAATCGGCTCAGCTATTATCTGCTGCCCTTGCTGCTGTTGGCCGCGCCGAGCCTGCTGCTGATATCGGCGCTGTTTTATGCCATGGCCAGCCGTTTTCGCTCCATGATGGGTTTGTATCTGACAGCCGTAGCACTGCTTATCATCTACAACCTCACCGGCGAACTGGCCAGTCAGCCGCAGTTTCGCACGCTGGCGGCCATGTTGGATCCCTTTGCACTGCGCACCTTTGCCGACGTTACCCGTTACTGGACCATAGCCGAGAAAAACACCCAGTTGGTGGAGCTGACCGGTGTTATGCTCAGCAACCGCGCCATGTGGCTTTCTCTGGCGGTCATCTTGCTGCTTGTAGCCAAGGTCTGGCGCCAACCAACACTTACTCGCAAGAAGGACAAACGCGCCGGCAAGCAGTCTGCAACCCCGGCATTGCAGCCCTTGCAGCAACTGAGCCGCGCAAGCTCGCCATCGACTTCGGCACAGTTCAAGGCCCGAGTCGGCTTTGAAATCCGCCAGGTGCTCTACACAGCACCATTTGTGATTTTGGGACTGCTCACCGTCTTTAACCTGGTCGGGCCCATGTTCGGTGATTTTGGTTGGTATGGTACCTCCAACTGGCCGCTGACCCAGGACATGGTCGATAATATTGCCGGGGCCACCGGCTTGCTGATGGTGATAGTACTCATCTACTACAGCGCCGAGATTGTCTGGCGTGAGCGCAACTCCGGAATGGGGGACATAGTCGACAGTCTGCCGGTGCCGAATCTGGTGTTCTGGACCTCCAAACTGGTGGCTGTGGTGTTGGTGATGGCGCTGCTGTACCTGTTGGCGACCCTGACCACAATTACTTTCCAACTGATCAAGGGGCAGTACAATCTCGAACTGGCTCAATACGCCATCAGGTTGGGCTTCTACTATCTGTTGCCACTGCTGATGTCGGCGGTTCTGGCGTTCTTCTTTCAGGTGCTCAGCCCGAACAAGTATGCCGGTATGGGGCTGTTTGTTGCCTACTACCTGACAACCTTTGTGATGGCAAGTTGGGGATTCGGCCATTCGCTGTACAACTTCGGCGCTTCTCCTTATCTGGCCTATTCGGATATGAACGGTTACGGCTGGGGACTCTTGAGCCACAGCCTGTATATGCTCTATTGGGGCGGTTTCTCACTGCTGCTGTTTGTGCTGGGTTATGGCCTCTATCACAGGGGGCCGAAACAGTCTCTGAAACACAGGTTTGCCCTGCTTGGCGGTCAGCTGGGGGCCAAGGGACGCTTGCTGGCGGCCTTTGGGGTACTGCTGTTTGTTGCCAGCGGCAGCTATCTCTTCTACCAGACCAAGGTGGTCAATCATTACTATACCAATGATGAGGAAACCGACCTGCGCGCCGACTATGAGAAGAAATTCAAGCAGTACGCGTCTTTGCCCGTGCTGACCACCACTGCGGTCAAGGCCGACATTGATATCTATCCCGAGTCACGGCGAATCGAGGCAGATATCAAGCTTGATTGGGTCAACAAACAGGACAAGCCGATAAGCAAATTGCTGGTCAGTCTACCGTCCCACACCCGCGCGGAAGATCTCAGCATCACCTTGCCGGGGGCGACTCTGGGCGAGTTTGACGATAAATTCAATGTCAGTTGGCTGGTGTTTGACAAGCCGTTGCCGCCGGGGGAGAAAATCAGTGGCCGCATTCATTTGATTCGGGAAACCCAAGGGGTTGAAGAGTCCAACTTCGATCTGTCTGTGGTCGAAAACGGCACCTTTATCAATAATATCGAGCTGCTGCCTCAGTTTGGGTATCAGGAAGGCTATGAACTCAGCGATCGCCACGAGCGTGAGAAACGTGGTCTTGAAGACAAACCAAGAGCCAATAAGCTGGAAGACACGCGCTTTTATCGGCAGAACTTCTTTGGCGTAGACGGCGACTTTATCGACTTTGAAGCCACGGTTTCCACCTCAGGCCAGCAGATGGCACTGGTGCCCGGATACCTGCAGCGGCAATGGCGTGAAAATGGTCGCAACTTCTTCCATTACAAGATGGATAGCCCCATGGTTAACTTCTATTCGATCCTCTCCGGACGTTTCGAAGTGGACCGGCAGCAGTACAAGGGCATAGTGATCGAGGTGTACTACCATTCGGCCCACTATTGGAACGTGGAGCGAATGATAGAGTCGGTGAAAGACTCTATCGACTATTACACCCAGGCTTTTGGTCCCTATCAACACAAGCAACTGCGTATAGTAGAGTTTCCCGGTTATCGCTCCTTTGCCCAGAGTTTTGCCAACACTGTGCCTTACTCTGAGCGTATCGGCTTTATCACCGACCTGCGCAATTCGGACAATATTGACCCCGTTTATTATGTGACGGCCCACGAAGTGGCACACCAGTGGTGGGGGCATCAGGTTGGCGCTGCCGATGTACAGGGCAGTGCGGTTATTTCCGAGAGCCTGTCGCAATACTCTGCGCTGATGGTGATGGAGCACAAGTATGGCCCGCAGATGCTGCGCCGCTTCCTCAAGTATGAGCTTGACCGCTACCTGCGAGGTCGCTCATCGGAAAGCAAGGGCGAGCAACCGCTACTGCGCAGTGAAGGGCAGGGCTATATCCATTATCAGAAGGGCTCGGTGATCATGATGGGGATCCGTGACCGCCTGGGTGAAGAACGGCTCAATGCCAATTTGAAGGCATTCCTTGAGCGCTACAAGTTCCGCGGCGATCCTTTCCCGACCACTCTGGACCTGCTCAGCTATCTGAAGCGGGATACGGACGGCGCCGAGGCGCGTTTCATTGAGGACTCCTTCTCTGAAATCAGCCTCTATGACCTGCGTCTGACCGAGGCCAAGGTAACCGAAACGCCGGAAGGCCAGTTTAAAGTCAGTCTGGATATCTATGCCCAACGCCGGGTCGCTTCAGAGAAGGGCGCTGAGCAGGAGGTACCGCTGGACGAGTGGATAGATATAGGCGCCTTCAAGGTCAACCCGGACAAGCTCAAACAGGATGAGCAGGTGTTGTCGCTGCACAAATATCGGCTCAAGAGCGGAGAGAATCATCTCGAACTGGTGCTGAGCGAAAAACCTGCCTATGTCGGGGTCGATCCCTTCATCAAGTTGGTGGACCGGGACTCGGAAGACAATATTTTCAAGCTCTGATCCTTTAACGGCCTACTTGGCTATTTGACAAAACGCCCCGCAATCAGGTTTGTGGGGCGTTTTTACATTTGGGCTTTGTCAGTGAACTCAGCGACTGTCTCAGGCAGGTTGCCATTCATCTCCCCGGCACTCCGGGCTCGACTATAGTTTATGGATATGGCCAGTCGATTACCGCCTAACCTGACTCGCCATAGAATCACTATGCTATCGCCAATCCGGCTGGTACTCGAACGGCTGACAGCGCTTTGAGTGACTCAAACTTCTATAAGGAATGGGATTATGTCTATGGTCAGTGCCAAAGAGTTTGCCGACTGGCTTTACAAGCGTTTCGAGCAGGTAGAGCATGGGGTCAGCATGAGCCGTGAGGATATCAACCAGCTTACCGGCAGGCAGAATTTCTCCATGGTGTTTGTCCATGATATCCACTATGAATTGATGCAGCACGGCATGGCATTTGTGACAGATACCTCCCGGGAACAGTTCTTCCTGGTGCGTGTCTGTCCCATGCCCTGGCGGCAACAACTGGAGCAGCAATTTGACAAGGAGATCTTCAATAACGTTATCTCCATCAATATGTCCCGCTGAAATAGTTGCACCTATCTGTTTGTAAGTCACAGGTGTTATAAAAGCCGGGAGCCCGCTCTACAAGAGTTCTCATTGCCACTGCATACTAGCCATACTGATGGCAAAGGGCTGACTTAAGTAGGAGGGCCTACTTTAAAGTCCGAACAAAATCATAAAATTAATGCAAATTCACTTGTCGCGGACCTGAGTTTTTCTTACTTTGGAATGAAACTGATTGTCAAAGAGGCCACCTATGAATACTCATCTGGAGCTGCAACTGAAACATTGGCTGGACAAAGATCCCGACCCTAAAACCCGGGATGAGCTATTGAGTCTTAAAGCCGAAGGCAATGAAACTGAATTGGCCGCCCGCTTTGCCGGCCGTTTGGCCTTCGGCACCGCCGGTCTCAGGGGCGTGGTCGGCGCCGGTCCAATGCGGATGAACCGTTTGGTTATCCGCCAAACCACAGCGGGCCTGGGGCAGTATCTGCTCGCCCAGGTTAAAGATGCCGCCAGCCGCGGTGTGGTGATAGGTTTCGATGGCCGCCATGATTCACGTACCTTCGCCCATGATGCCGCCAGCGTGTTGACCGCCATGGGGATTAAGGTGCGACTCACCGCCAAAGTGGCCGCCACGCCGCTGGTAGCCTTTGGGGTGAAACACTTTGAAGCTGCCGCCGGCATCGTAGTGACCGCCAGCCATAACCCGCCGCAATACAATGGCTACAAGGTCTATTGGGGTAACGGCGCGCAGATCATTCCGCCACACGACTCAGGTATTGCTGCCTGCATAGATAAGGCTGCCAACGAAGAGCTGCCTTGGCTGGAGCAGAGTGAAGCCACCAAGCAGGGTAAACTCATTTGGCTGCAGGATGATTTCTATCAGGACTATCGCCGCGGTGTGTTCCATGCCGATGTTTTGCAGCACAAAACGGCGCCCGAAAGGGTGAGCCTGGCCTATACCGCCATGCATGGTGTTGGCGCAGAAATGGCCAAGACAGTGCTCAAGGATGCCGGTTTTACTCAGGTTTATTCTGTCGCTGCCCAGGAAAAACCGGACGGTGACTTCCCAACGGTTAAGTTCCCCAACCCGGAAGAGAAGGGCGCCATGGATCTGGTGATCGCCGAGGCCAAGCAGCATCAGGCGCTGCTGGCCTGTGCCAACGATCCGGATGCCGACAGGCTGGCGGTAGCAGTGCGCCGTGATGATGGCGAGTACCAAATGCTCACCGGCGATCAGGTGGGGGCCTTGCTGGGCCACTATCTATTGTCCAAGGCGCCGGCTAATCAGCGTCTACTGGGAACCACCATAGTCTCTTCAACCTTGCTCTCCAAAATCGCCAAGGCCAAGGGCGGTGAGTTTTATACCACGCTCACGGGTTTCAAATGGCTCACCAATGTTGGTATGCAGCGACAGAGCGACAGCAATAAATTCCTGTTCGCCTATGAAGAGGCGCTGGGCTACACAGTGGGCAGCATGGTGTGGGATAAGGACGGCCTGTCGGCGCTGGTGGCTTTTGCCCAGCTGACTGCCGAGCTGGCGGCGCAGGACAAAACCATCTGGGACAGACTGGAAGAACTCTATCGCGACTATGGTTTGCACCTCAATACTCAGGTGAGCATAGCGCTCAAGCCGGGAACGCCGGATATCGGGGCCCATCTGAGGGCCAATCCCCCCGAGTCCATTGCGGGTATGGCGGTATTGGTGACCGAGGATCTCAAATCGGCCGAGCGGCGTTACGCCGATGGGCGGCGGGAGATCATCGAATTACCGGCCAGTGATGTGCTGACCTTCCACCTTGAAGGCGGTGCCCGGGTGATAGTGCGGCCCTCGGGAACCGAGCCCAAGATCAAGTGTTATTACGAGGTGGTTGAGCCTATGCAGGCAAGCGACAGCCTGGCAGATGCCGAAAGCCGGGCCAGAGCCGCGCTGGATGCCTTCGTCAGCGGCCATCAGGCGTCACTGCCCAAGTAACCTACTACCCGGAAAACCGCTGAGAAGATAGATAAAGGCCCGCACTGCGGGCCTTTTGTCGTTTACTCCCATACAAATTTTATTGGTGTTTTCGCTCAGACTACTGACAACAGGTTGTCAGCAGCACCAGTGCATACTTGTTTTCGTCCTGAGAGCCAAGCTTGTCAGGACGGCGGAGGATGGTCCTCCTGCCACAACTGAATCAACATGGAGATGTGAAAATGTCAGCAGAAATCCCTTTGGTCTGGAGTGAGATCCCGGTTGCCGATATGGCTCGCGCCAAGCGTTTTTATCAAGAGGTGCTGGGGCTGCACTGCAGCGAAGACCCTATGCCTGAGTGTGAGTATGTCAGCGTCAGCCGCACCAGTGGTGATACCGCTTGCTTTGGGCTGATTAAACACCCACAGATGGCCCCTTCAATGACGGCATCCGTGGTTTACCTCCACCTGGGTGACAAGCTGGGTACCACCATAGGTCAGCTGGAAGCACAGGGTGTGCAAATCCTCTTGCCACCTATGCCCATCAAGGAAGGTGAATGCGGCTATTGTGCCCAAATAGCCGATTCCGAAGGCAACCGACTTGGCTTGTGGGCCATGCAGTTGTAAGCTCAGCGCTGTTATCTTTATCGGGACCGACGCAATGTCGGTCTTTGCTTGAATGAATACCATAGCGCATAGGCTTTTACTCAGCCGGCAAGAATGAAAGGGTGGCAGGCTAGTAGGGCAATGCATGGTGTATAGGGATAAATCGTCATTGGTCTGCGCTGTAAGCCTGGCGTTTCAAGCCAAACTTTGGAATTCAAATCAAACAGCTATAAGGAATGGTATTAAGTTATGCGCCGCGCCGACCGTTTGTTTCAGATAGTGCAGATCCTGCGCCACCGCCGTTTGACCACTGCGGCCGTATTGGCCGAGCGCCTGGAAGTCTCTGTCAGAACCATCTACCGGGATATTCAGGATCTCTGTCTTAGTGGTATCCCCATCGAAGGGGAGGCCGGGCTTGGCTATCTGCTGCGTCAGGAGGTGAGTGTCCCGCCGCTGATGTTCAATGAGGCCGAACTGGAAGCGATTCAACTGGGGATCCGCATGGTGCAGACCTGGGGCGGCAATGAGCTGGGCAAGGCGGCCAAACAGGCGCTTATCAAGGTCGAAGCCGTGGTGCCTGAGCGTTTGCGGGCGCTGCAGAGTTTGATGTTCTCACCGGACTTTTATCTGGATCAGCAAGAGTTTGTTTATCTTGACCCACTGCGTATTGCCGCCAGGCTGCGCCACTTTGTGTTGCTCGACTATCAGGATGTAAAAGGCAGCGCCAGTCAGCGCAAAATAAGGCCGCTGGCTATCTACTTTTGGCGCGGCACCTGGACCTTGTTGGCCTGGTGTGAACTGAGAGACGACTTTCGCTCCTTTCGGGTCGACCGTATCGTTAATCTGTCACAGTTGCCGGAGCGTTTCCCCATTACCCCGGGCCAGGAGATGGAGGACTTTGTCCGCCGTATGGAGGATGACTATCAAAGACAGGAGCAAAGCCAGGGCGAAAGCTGATCTTACTGACGCTTGACCGACAGGGCGCTGGCGTGAAAAGCCAACTTTGAACATTCAAAATGTCAGTTCCCCTAAGACATTATTCCTTGCTCCCGCAACAGGTAAGCTATCAAATCTTTCAGGTAATCAAAGCTTTCAAAGGTTTCCCGTAAGTCGAAAAAATTCACTACCCGGTATTCGGCACTGGGGAGGTGAAACACTATGCTGTCCAGGTTGCCTTCATGGCCCAGCTGTAAAAAGTCATCCTGCTCCAGGCTGCAGTGCAATAGTTCGTCGATTGAGTTAAGGATGACATTGTTAATTTGGATGCCATTGGCATACCTGAGCAAATCCAGATAATCGCGGGGCAGTGAACCTGGTGGAATAGACTCCCAGACATTAAGCAACTGATCGATTTGCGCCTCTGTTGCCGGTGGATTGCAGTATAAATCGTCTTGGAACTTCTTCAGCATCCCCAGCGTATCAAGCAAACTATCCAAACTATCGAGTCCTTTTATTGTTTCACTCATTTGCGCCATAGCTTCACCGGCGCCAAACAGCCGATACCATTCTGCGCCGCCTGATGCAGAGCCATGGTCAGTCGCTGACCAGTCGCCCATAGAGCGCCGAATCTGAAATAACACCATTGATTTGCCAGCGCTGGCGCAGCAAACCTTCCCGGATGAAGCCGAGTTTATCCAGAGCCTTGGCCGATGCACTGTTGCCGGGATCTATCTCGGCCTCGATGCGTCTGAGTTTAAGCGTGTTGAAGCCATAGTCGATAAGGGCTTCGCCGGCCTCTTGAATATAGCCTTTGCCCCAAGCGGCTTTGCCCAGGCCAAAACCTATCTCAGCCCGTTTGGAGCCGCTGTCATAGCTGAACAACATGCATTTCCCCAGCAGCTCACAGGTATCCCGCTGGAATATGCCAAGGGTGATGCCCTCTTGCCTGGTCATGCCCTGCTTGGCGGCAGAGATAAAATCCAGCGCGTCGCTGCTATGGGTCCAGGGCGCGGTATTCCAGTATTTCATCACTTCGGGATCGGAAAATATCGCCAGCAGGGCATCGGCATCCTGCACTTGCAGCGGCCGGAGCCTGAGTCTCGAAGTCTCGAGTGTCGGGGCAAACAAGCTTGAAGGCATCTTCGTTCTCCTTAACCGAGCACTGGCCGAAAGAAGCTGCGCTCATAACTTTCAATGCAGTCGGTTTGTTCGGCAAATACCAGCGCCGCCTGACACTCAGGGTCGTCTTTGGCTCGATTGCGATAGCTTTCGTATTCTGCCAGGCTCGGGAAGGTGAACAGAGCCAGGGCGATATTACTGGCACCCTCGCTCGGCAGAAAATAACCATTATGGGTGCCGCCGAACTTTTCCACCAAGGGGATCCACATTTTGGCGTAGCGTTCAAATTCGGCCAGTTGCTTGGGTTTGATGACGTATTTGATATAGCAGGTGATCACAGTTTTCGAGTCCTTTGATTTTGGGGGAAGTGCTTGGGATTAACCGCCCGGCCAATTCCTTGAAGCCGGCCTTCTATGCCAGATGCTGAGTCGGCTGAATCGTATCTACTTTTGTCAGCCGGGTGTTAAAAGGAGTGCTAGAGACTAACCCAGGCTTTGCTTGTTAAGCAAGTGGGTGACTTGGGAGCAACAGAGTAGCTTTTAATTAAGAATCATCGGCTTGAAGGATTGATTTGGAAGATGTCAGCCCAGGCTATATGGCGGTTTCCCGGGCCGACATGGAGTTTGGGCGGAAGGCGTTATCCTTTCACCCAAACTCTGTTTTTAGAAGCTGCCGCGAATACCCACGGCTATCTGGGTACCGAAGCGTTCCAGATAATTCACCTGATCTTCGCGCTTGATGTAACCGGAGTAGCGGTTGTTGGTCAGGTTGGAGGCTTCACTGAACAGGGTCAAGTTGTCTGTGATGTCGTAGCTGATGCTGGCATCCAACTGGCCGTAGTCGTCTATCCAGGCCGGGCCGCCCCAGGCATCCGGATCCACCAGGAACTTGCTGCGCCAGTTATAGGCAAGGCGCGCCTGCAAACCATACTGCTCATAGTAGAGCACGGCATTGTAGGAGTTCTCGGACATCCCCTTGAAGGGCAGCTCCTTGGCTTTCAGCTCAGGATCGTCATAACGGCTGTCCACATAGGTGTAGTTAAGCTGCCAGCCAAAGCCGTTGAATGGCTCAGGCAACCACTGTTCGAGGGATTGTTGCCAGGCAATTTCAAAGCCCTGCACTTTGGCACCGTACTGTCCGGAAACCGGCTGGCTTACCAGGTAACGGTTGCCATCGACCTCCATGGGGGTCTTTTCATCAGAGATAAAGGAATCGATATCCTTGATGAACAGGGCGCCGCTCAGTGAACTGCTGTCGCCGTAATACCACTCCAGCGCCAGATCCGCCTGTTTGGCTTGCTCGGGTTCAACCCCGGGATTACCGCGCACCAGAGTTGGTAAGCCCTGCTCCTGACTGGTGAAGTTGGGCGCGGCCCAGACTCTGAGCGAGTAGAGTGACGGGCGGCTCAATACTTCGGCGGCCGAGATACGCAGCAGCAGATCGTCCTGCAGGTTCAGCTTGAAGTTGAGGCTTGGCAATATGTTGGTATAGCTGTCGCTGTAGTTTACCGGGCTGACGGTGCGCCAGTCATCGTTGAGCGGCTGACCGGCATCATCCAGCACTACCTTGCTCAAGTCATAGCCAAAGCCTTCGGAATCGACTTGGGTGCGACTGGCCCTGACCCCCAGATTGAGCATATAGGGCAGATCGAACAGCAGCTCTTCAATCGTTATCTGCACATAGGCCGAGGTCACAGCCTCGCTTACCTCATAAGTACCGGCCTGATTGGCACTGGCTACTATGGCCTCATTGGCGGCATCGCTGTTGATGGAGCGGTAGTATTCCAGCAACTTGTCATAGTCAAAGCTGGGCCAGGGATCCGGTGAGATGCTGTTTTCGCCGTCGAGGAAGTTATCGAAGTTGGCGGGCACAAACACATTGCCCGGAATTTGGAACAGCTCAAACTCGCCTTGAGTGAAGACTCCCGAGCCGTCAAAAGCATAACCGTCGCGGGTTAGATAGTAGCCGCCGCGACTGAATTGGCTGGGGTTTTTCGATCTGAACTCATTCTGGCTCTTGACCTGTTTGACATAGTTTATCCCGGCATCCAGCTTGCTGATAAAGCCGCTTTCCGGCAAATACTGGGTCATCAGCTTAAGATCCGTTACCTTGTCATCCACGCCTGTGCCACTGTTTAGGCTGTAGTGTGCACCATAGGTCTGCTCGCTGGTGAGTCCCGGGCCTATCACCACATCCGGCAGCATCTGACCATTGGTGTAGTCGATATCTATGCTGTCGACAAAGCCTCGGGCGACGATGAAGCGATTGTCGCCCTTGTTCTTGTTCTTGGCGGCCGAGTAGGCAAGATCGGCGGTGACCGACCAATTGGGGGTGATAAACAGCGCCGTATTCAGTGCCAGTTGGTAGGTGTCTGTCTTGCGCGGTGTGCTCAGGTTAAGCAGCTCCACCATAGTGTTGTCGCCCTGCTGGCGCATGGAAACCACTCGCCCCAGCTCATCGAACTGCGCATCGCTGAACAGCGGGGTACCCGGTGTCCACTCCTCGTCGTAGTTGACAAACCCTATCTGGTATTTGTGTCCATCGGTATTGTAGCGAGAGTAGAGGGCGTCGAAATTGACATCCAGATTATCCAGAGGCCGCCATTGCAGCGCCAGGGTGCCACCGATGCGTTCGCGTACGTCCTGGGCGTTGGCATAGTACATGTAGCTTGGTATTTGGGAGGCGTAGATTTCGCCTTCATCAATCACACCATTGCCGTTGGTGTCTACCGGCACCCCGGCGCTGTCGACACCCCAGCCTTCCTCTTCATCGAAAAAACCATCGGCGGAATAGGTGTCGGCCCTGAGGGTTTTCTTGGAGTAAACGGCGGAAAACAGAGCGCCGAAACTGTCGTCATCGGACTTGTCGCCTATGATGAGAGATGCGTGCGGGTGCAGGTCTTCGGTGCGCGACTCATAGATACCCTTGGCCGAGGCCTGCAGGGTAAAACCGTCCAAATCCAAAGGTTTGCGGGTCTGAATATCCACAATTGCCCCTATGCCTCCCTCGGTGAGCCGCGCTTCGGGAGACTTGTAAACCGCCAGCACATTGACCAGCTCCGAGGCTATGGTGTCAAAGTTGAAGTCCCGCCCGGCGTTGTCCGACGCCAGCTTGCGGCCATTGAGGGTGGTGATGTTGTAGCCGTCCCCCAGGCCGCGGATCAGTATGTTCTGTCCCTCGCCGCCGTTGCGGGTAATGGTCACCCCGGGAATACGTTGCAGTGCTTCGGCCAGGTTTTCATCCGGAAACTTGCCTATGTCATCGGCCACCACAAGATCCACCACTGCGGTGGCATTCTGTTTCAGAAACAGCGACTCCTTAATGGCTGAGCGGATACCCGTTACCTGGATCCTTTCCAGCTCAGCATCCTGCTGTTGAGCTGAGTTTTGTTGTGTTTGAGCCTTGTTTTCCTTGTCGGACTCGTCATTGGCCGTAACCGGCTGTGTTGCCAGCGCACTGGCAACTGCCAGGGCAATTAGGGCAGGTTGGGTGGCTAAGAGCTTCATGGGTTCCCCGCTGTTTGTTTTTATCAGGCTTAATGCCTTTCGCTTTTGTTGTTTTTCGAAAGCATTAGAAACAGCGAAATACTTTCGATTGCTTATTTATAGCGTTAAAAACTCTGGGTGATCAATAAAAAAATGTAAAATGTCTTTTAATTGTTTTCGGTTTGGTGCATAGTTTAGCTAGTTGAAAGTGAAAGTTTGTTGTTGGTTTTGGCTTAAGTCGTTGTGGTATAAGAATTGTTGTTATGATTTGACGACGTTGCTAGTAGATTGAAAGCTTTCGAAAGCCAGTGCAGGTTCACCTGCTCCAGAGCGCAACAAACAAAACAGGAAGAGTGCAGTGAATAATCTCAACACTATTGAGAGGCAGCAGGAGATAGTCCGGCTGACCCAGCAACAGGGAAAGGTGTCGGTCACCGAGCTGGCAAATCGCTTCGGGGTCTCGGAAGTCACCATACGCTCGGATCTGGCGGTATTGGATCAAAAGCAATTGTTGGTGCGCTCCCGCGGCGGCGCCATGGTCAACTCCGACCTTATTCGTGAACTGTCACTGAAAGAGAAGGGCCACTGCTATTCGGCACTGAAGCAGGAGCTGGGCAAGGTGGCGGCCTCTTTGGTTAATGATGGCGACCGCCTGTTGCTGGACTCGGGCACCACTACCCAGCAAGTCGCGGCCAACCTCCTTGAACATCAAGATCTTATTGTGATGACCAACGGCCTTAACATAGCCACTGAGCTGGCGCGTTCCGACGACGTTGAGGTGATGCTCACCGGCGGCTTGCTGCGTAAGAAGTCGATGTCTTTCTATGGTTCCATCGCCGAGAAGAGCCTCAGGGATTACAACTTCAACAAGCTGATCCTCGGGGTGGATGGTTTTGATCTCAAGGCAGGTCTCACCACCCATTTTGAGAAGGAAGCCAGTCTCAACCGCATGATGTGTGAGATTGCCAGCGAGATCATAGTGGTTACCGATTCATCTAAATTCGACCAACAGGCGTTTCATGTCATTTGTGCCAGTCGGCAGATCCAGCAACTGGTGACCGACAGCGGCATTCCCGAGCGCTATGTGGAAGAACTCACCAAGCAAGGGGTGCAGCTGCACCTGATAGATAAAAACAAATAACAAGGGGAGAAGTTATGTCTGGTTTTGATCGTCGTTCCTTTCTGAAAGCTTCGGTGGCCACAGCTGCTGCCTCGGCGCTGGCTGGCTGCGCCGCCAATGCCGGTTCATCTGCGCTGGCACCCAAGGCCAGTGGCCGATCTGTCATGGGGCTGGTGGTTCCGAAAATGGCTGAAGTGCGGGTGGGGCTAATCGGCGTCGGTGAGCGAGGTGTGGGGTTCATTCACCATTTCAACAACATAGAGGGCGCCAGGGTAACAGCTATCTGCGATACCGATCCCCTGGTCATAGAACGTGCCAAGAAGGTAATGAGTGACGCAGGCTTGGCCCAGCCCGGTTATTATTCCCAGGGCAAACACGCCTATCGTGAATTGTTGGCACGCCAGGATGTGGACATAGTGGTCATTGCCACACCTTGGGAATGGCACCACCCCATGGCCAAAGAGGCTATGCTGGCCGGCAAACACGCCTTTGTTGAAGTGCCTATGGGGATCACCATGGAGCAGCTCTGGGATCTGGTGGACACAGCCGAGCAAACCCAGCGCAACTGCATGATGATGGAAAACGTCTGCTACGGTCGCGACGAGCTGATGGTGCTCAACATGGTACGCCAGGGGCTGTTCGGCGAACTGCTGCACGGTGAGGCCGCTTATATTCACGAGTTGCGCTGGCAGATGAAGGAGATAGATCGCAAGACGGGCTCCTGGCGCACCAAGTATCACGCCTTGATTGACGGTAACCTGTATCCTACCCATGGTTTGGGGCCTGTGTCCCAGTACATGAATATCAACCGCGGGGACAGGTTCGACTATCTCACTTCCATGAGCTCCCCGTCGCTTGGGCGCGCAGCCTATGCCAAGCGTGAATTCCCCGCCGACCATGCCCGCAACAAGCTCAACTATATCTGCGGTGATATCAATACCAGTCTTATCAAGACGGTTAAAGGCCGAACCATCATGGTGCAACACGACACCACAACGCCGCGTCCTTACAGCCGCCATAACCTGATTCAGGGCACCAATGGGGTGTTTGCCGGTTTCCCCAACCGCATAGCGCTGGAGCAGGGTGGCAGTGGCAGCTTCCACCATTGGGACCAGGATATGACCCAGTGGTATGCCAAGTATGACCATCCGCTGTGGTTGCAGATGGGCGAGGCGGCCGAAAAGAACGGCGGTCATGGCGGCATGGACTTTTTAATGTGCTGGCGAATGATCTACTGCCTGCGTAACGGCGAGCCGCTGGATCAGGATGTGTATGACGGTGCGGCCTGGTCTGCGGTGCAGCCTCTGTCGGCGGCTTCAGTGGCCGATCGCGGTAACTCCAAGGATTTCCCCGACTTTACCCGTGGCGTGTGGCAGAGTGCCAAACCGCTTGGCATTGTAGGTTGAGGTAAGCATGTCTGCACTCAAATCCATTATTGAGGCCAACAAGGCCGGGCAGCAGGCGGGGATCTATTCCGTCTGTTCGGCCCAGCCGCTGGTACTGCGCGCCGCTTTGCGTCATGCGGCGCGGCAACGGGCGCCTTTGCTGATTGAGGCTACGGCCAACCAGGTCAATCAGCACGGCGGCTATACAGGCATGACCCCCGCCGATTTTATCGCCTTTGTGAAGATCCTGGCCCAAAGTGAAGGTGTTGCCGAAGCGCAGTTGCTGTTCGGCGGCGATCACCTGGGGCCGGTGGCCTGGAAGCACCTGACTGCCGAGCAGGCGATGGCTGAGGCCGAAGCCATGGTGCGGGCCTATGTCGAGGCGGGATTTTGTAAAATTCATCTGGATGCCAGCATGGCTTGTCATCAGGAACAAACGCCCCTTGCCGATGAGGTGATTGCCGCGCGCGCCGCCAGACTGTGCCGCGCCGCAGAAGCGGCCAAGGCGCCGGGGCAACAGCTCTGTTATGTAATAGGCACTGAAGTACCCGCTCCCGGTGGTGTCAGTTCGCTGGAGGAGGGGCTGCAGATCACCCCGGTCGCGGCGATAAAACACACCATTAGCGCCCACAAACAGGCCTTTGCCGCCGAAGGGCTTGGGGAGGAGGTTTGGCAGCGGGTGATTGCGCTGGTGGTGCAGCCAGGGGTGGAGTTCGGCAATGCCGGGGTACATCAGTATGATGATACGCTCACCAAAGAGCAGAGCCGCTTTATTCGCGAGCAGCCCAACCTGGTGTTTGAAGCCCACTCCACAGATTATCAATTGCCGGAGCATTACGCCCAGTTGGTGGCCGGCCATTTTGCCATTCTCAAGGTGGGGCCGCAGTTGACTTTTGCCCTGCGCGAGGGGCTGTTTGCCCTGGATCATATCGAGGCCTTGCTGGTGCCGGCGGCGAAACGCTCAGGGCTTAGAGCACTGTGTGAGCAGAAGATGCTATCTGAGCCCAAATACTGGCAGTCGTTCTATACAGATCCTGCGCTGCGGGATTGGCAACTGGGATTCAGTTACAGTGACAGGATCCGCTACTACTGGCCCGAATTGTCACTGACCATAGACAAGCTGCTGGCCAATCTGGCAAACCCCATTCCCGAGCCCCTTATCAGCCAATATCTGCCGCTGGCCTATCCGGCCGTGGTCAGAGGCGAGCTGCCTGCCACGGCGATTGAGCTGGTACTCCATCATATCGGCTTGGTGCTTAACCGTTATGCCAGCGCCTGTCAGCCTGCTGCCATCGAAGGATAAATCAATGCAAGTCAGTGACCTATCAAAGACCCACTTGTATCCAAAATCTGCCGCCAACCCGCTTTGGCAAGCGCCGGAGAGCGGCAAATGGACGGCGATCGAGATAGCCCAGCAGCCGACACTCTGGCGCGAATTACAGGCCGATTTCAAACATAGGGAAGCGCAGCTCAGCGCTTTTCTCAATCCCTTGCTGGCCAAGGACAATCTGCGGATTATTCTCACCGGCGCGGGTACTTCGGCTTATATCGGCGAGGCGTTGGCAGCCTTTTTACAGCGGCAACTCAGATTGCCGGGCCAGAGGGTGGAAGCCTTGTCCAGCACGGATATTGTTTCTCACCCCAGGCTGCATCTCAACCCGTTACAGCCGACTCTGATAGTCTCCTATGGCCGCTCTGGAAACAGCCCTGAATCCCTGGCTGTGCTGGCGTTGGCCGAGGAGTTGTTGACAGATGTCAGTCATCTGCTGCTGACCTGTAACCCTGAGGGAGCCTTGGCCAGCTATGCGGCCGAACACAGTCACAAGGCTTGTTTGTGGTTGATGCCCCAAGAAAGCCACGATCGCAGCTTTGCCATGACCAGCAGCTTCAGCTGTATGTATCTGGCGACCCTGCTGTTGTTTGCCGAGGAAGACAAACCGCTATCCAGGGTGCTGACACTGACGGAGCAACTGCTCGAAACCCGGCTCGACGGGGTGCAGCAAACCGCGGGCCATTGCTGCAAGCGGATAGTGTTCCTCGGCGCCGGGCCGCTCAAGGCGGCGGCTCAGGAGGCGGCGCTCAAGTACCTTGAACTGACGGCCGGTATAGTGATCAGCAGTTTTGAGAGTCCGCTGGGGTTTCGTCACGGCCCCAAGTCACTGGTAAATGAAGATACCCAGATAGTGCTGCTCGGCAGCTCTGAGCCCTATGCCAGAGCCTACGATCTGGATCTTCTGGCAGAGCTGCGCGCCGATAAGCGGGCGCTGGATATCTGTTATCTGAGTGAAGAGGCTCTGGCCCAAGATGGTCAGGCCAGTCTGGAAGAGGCTTGGTTGACACTGCCCTTTATTGTTTACTGTCAGCTACTTGCATTTTACAAGGCGTTGGAGCTTGGGGTGTCACCGGATAATCCCTGTCCCAGCGGCCAGGTCAATAGAGTGGTGCAGGGGGTGAAGCTGCATTCGCTTGCGGTTTATACTCGGCCCGGCAGCCTGGATAACACAGAGGATTGAGCCATGTACTACGGTGTGGATATCGGTGGTACCAAGATAGAACTGGCGGTGTTCAGTCCACAATTGCGTCTGTTGGATAAATGGCGCATTGCGACTCAGGGTGACGATTATCAGAGCTTTCTGGCCTCACTCGCCTTGCAGATAAGCGAGGCCGACAGGCGCTGGCCGGCCGAGTCCGGCATCCCGGGCACTGTGGGGATAGCCCTGCCCGGGGTGATCCGCGCCGATGGCACTGTGGTCTCCAGCAATGTACCTTGCCTCAATCAGCGTAAAGTGGCCGAAGATCTGGGCGCCTTGTTGTCGCGTCCTGTGGCTCTTGGCAATGATTGCCGTTGTTTCGCCCTGTCCGAAGCCTTGCTGGGAGCCGGGAAAGATCATGCCAGAGTTCTTGGGCTCATACTCGGTACCGGGCTTGGCGGCGGGATCTGTATCGAAGGGCGACTGATCACCGGCGCCCACTGTCTGGCCGGTGAGTTCGGCCATCAGGGTATGGCGGCCAGCGTGCTGCTGCGCCATGGCTTGCCGCTTTACGATTGCGGCTGTGGCCTCAAAGGCTGCGCCGAAACCTATGTCTCGGGCACAGGCCTTGGTCGTATCTACCGGGCGTTTGGCGGCGAGGGTGATACATACGCTTGGCTGGCGGCGCTGCGTGCCGGTGATGCCATAGCCAAACGCAGTTTCGATGCTTATCTGGATGCCCTGGGCAGTGTGTTGGCCGGGCAGATCCTCAGTCTGGATCCGGACATCTTTGTCTTCGGCGGCGGCTTGAGCGAAGTGCCGGAAATTTTGGCGGCGCTGCCACAAGCTACCGCCAGGCATATGTTCAATGGGGTGCAGTTGCCCGAGTTTTGCGCCGCTCAATTCGGCGCCGCCAGTGGCGTTCGCGGCGCCGCCATGCTGGGAAAGGCGCTGGCGACTAGAGTGGAACAGAGCAATAGCGTGAGCGCCAACGAGCAGGTAGCGGATATGGATACTCTGTTAACCGGAGGTTGGCATGAACAGCAACACTGACAAGGCCCCGTTCTGGATTGGTGCCTATGGTGCCCTGCTCGGGCCGCAAATGAGCCGCAGTAATGAGGTTTGGCTGCGGATAGTCGATGGCCGTATTCATACCATTGCCAAGGCGCCCAAGGAAGGTGAGGCGGCAACTCACTATGCAGGCCTTCTGGTTCCCGGTTTTGTTGACACTCAGGTCAACGGTGGTGGTGGCTGCATGTTCAACCGGCAGCCCAGCGTTGAGACGCTTAAGCTGATGTTGGACGCCCATGGCCGTTTCGGCACCACTAGCATGTTGCCGACGCTTATCAGCGACGATATCAGGGTAATGCAAGCGGCACTTGCGGCGGCCATCAGCGCCAGGGAAGCCAGTCTTGACGGCATAGCCGGGATCCATTTTGAGGGGCCGCATCTGTCACTGGAGCGCAAGGGTTGCCACAGTGAAGCCCGCTTAAGGGAGCTTGGCGATATTGAGTTGGCGCTCTACGCCGAGGCTGTGTCCCAACTGGGTGTTTGTGTGGTGACTCTGGCTCCCGAGAGGGTAGCGCCTGAAGATGTTCGCCGCCTGGTGGCGCTCGGTGTCAGAGTGTCGTTGGGGCATTCCAATGCCAACGCCGAGACCGTGATGGCGGCGCTGGATGCCGGAGCCAGCGGCTTTACCCATCTTTATAATGGCATGTCACAGCTGGAGTCGCGTGCCCCTGGCATGGTGGGAACGGCGCTCAGTGACCCAAGGGCATTTTGCGGCATTATTCTCGACGGTCATCATCTGCACCCGGTCAGCGCCACTCTCGCCTGGCGTGCCAAGGGGAGTCGACGTTTGATGCTGGTGACTGATGCCATGTCGCCTGTGGGCTCTGAAGAGCAGGAATTTGAATTTTTCGGCGGTAAAGTTGTGCGCCGCGGTACTGAGCTCAGGGATCTCAACGGCTCTTTGGCCGGCTCAGTATTGGAGATGACAACGGCGGTTCGCTATGCCGTCAAGGTGCTGGGGATCCCGCTGGAGCAGGCCGTTGCCATGGCCAGCAGTACTCCGGCCGCTTTTGCCGGGCTGAATGACAGAGGCATGTTGGCCGAAGGCATGCGGGCTGACTTGCTGCTGCTTGACGATGCCCTGTATCAGTCAAAGCGCTGGCAAGGCGGCAGGCTCGCAGCGGGCGCCGAAGTTCGCAGCAAAAGCGTTTGAAAAATAAGCAGCTTCAAGGGGCATCTGTCCTTGGCAGCAGCTGGATAATCATTGACAGAGAATAACAATAACAAGAGGAGATGCCGACAATGGACAATAACACCCTGAATAAAGGAGGCGGCACTTTACTGCCCATGGTGCTGATTGGAATACTCTTTTTTGTATTCGGCTTCGTAACCTGGCTCAATGGTGCACTGATCCCTTTTCTGAAAATCGCCTGTGAACTCAATGAGCTGCAAGCTTATCTGGTGGCCTTTGTATTCTATATCGCTTACTTCGTGATGGCCTTGCCTATGTCCGGGCTGTTGACCCGTTTCGGTTACCGTGCCGGGCTACAGATTGGCCTTGGGGTAATGGCGAGTGGCGCACTGCTGTTTATCCCTGCGGCGCTGAGTCACACCTTTGGCCTGTTTTTGCTGGCGTTGTTTGTTTTGGGGACCGGCCTTACCATACTGCAAACTGCGGCCAATCCATACATTGTTTGCATTGGTCCGCGAGAGAGCGCCGCCATGCGGATCAGCTGTATGGGCGTGGTCAACAAGGGCGCCGGTTTTATTGTCCCTCTAGTGTTCAGTGCCTGGGTGCTGACAGGTATGGATGCTTTTACGCCGGAAGCGCTGGCACAGCTCAGTGAGCTTGAGCGCACTGCGGCATTGGAGCAACTGTCTGCCCGCTTGGTGCAGCCTTACCTGGCTATGGCGGTTGTCTTGGCTCTGTTGCTGCTGTATGTGCGATTTTCGCCTCTGCCCGAATTGCAACTTGAACAGGACAGCCAGGCCAAAAGCTGTGACAGCTTGGTACCGAGAACAGATTGGCGCGCCATTCTGGCCTATCCCCAGGCTATTCTCGGGGCACTGACTCTCTTTATGTATATAGGTGCCGAAGTGATTGCCGGTGACAGCATAGGCCTCTATGGCCAGCATCTTAAAGTGGCCGAATTTGGCATTCTAACCTCCTACACCATGGGATTTATGGTGCTGGGCTATTTGCTCGGCATACTCTTGATCCCAAGAGTGATGAGTCAGCGCAGCGCCTTGGTGGGCTCGGCGCTGGCTGGGTTGGTGTTTACTTTGGGGATCATGCTTGGGGATGAAACCAGCATGCAGCTGTCGAGTCTCTTGCTCGAACCTTTGGGGATAATGCCGCTGCCGGATCCCTTGCTTTACCTTGCGCTACTCGGCTTTGCCAACGCCTTGGTCTGGCCCGCTGTCTGGCCGCTGGCGCTGGAAGGGCTCGGCCACCTGACTGCTGTGGCCTCGGCACTGCTCATCATGGGCATAGCCGGTGGCGCCTTGCTGCCCTTGCTCTATGGCGCCTTGGTGCATCAGGGTGTGCCCCATCAAAGCGCCTACGGGATCCTCCTTCCCTGCTATGGGATGATCCTTTATTACGCCGTTGCCGGCCACAAGCTGCGGGCCTGGTCGGGAGCGGCCGCCACCAAAGCCGTGATTGACTGAGACCTCAGTAGATCCAGAAAAATACCGCCATGCTGACGATAGTGGTCAGCAGGGTGTTGCGGGTCAGCAGTGCAAGTAAGGCAGCCAGCAGGGCACAGCTGAGGTAGGGATTGCTCAGGCTCAGTTGCAACTCGCCGTCTCGCAGAAACACTATGGGGGCGAAGATGGCGCTTAATACCGCCGGCGCCGAAAAGCCAAGGAAAGCCTGGGTTTTCTTGCCAAGCCGTATCGGCAGCCCGGGCTCAAGCAGTACATAACGGCTGAGTATCACCAACAGCGCCATGGTCAGTATGGTTAACCAAATCATGCCTGCTCCTCGCCTTTATCTTGTGTTGTCTCAACCGGTTTAACTGGACTGCTGCCCAAGAGGCTTTGATAGATATACCCCACAGCCATGGCGGTTACGGCGGCGATCAGCAGACCTCCCGGGATAGCCAGTGCTTCACACAGGACGCTCAGCAACATGGCCGTGAGCACACATAAGGCGGTGGCAACATTGACTATCCTCGGCACCACCAAAGCGATAAAGGTGGCTGCGATGGCAAAATCCAGTCCCAGAGAGCCGAGATTATCCATAGAGCTGCCGGCAAGAATTCCGGCCAGGGTTGCCAGATTCCAGCCAAGATAAAAACTCAAACCAGCTCCCAGGGCGTACCAGGGCCTAAGGGTACTTTCCTTGCTTTGATTGGCCACCGCAAAGAGTTCATCCGTGAGCAGAAAACCCAGTGTCAGGCGCCAGCGCAGTGGCAAGGGGCTGATGGCTGGACGCATCGCCATGGCATACAGCAGATGACGCGAGGTGATCAATGCCGTGGTAACCAAAATGGCCAGTAGGCCTGAACCTGCCTTTATCATTCCGAGGGCGACCAATTGCGCCGAGCCTGCGAAAACAAACAGGCTCATGGCTTGACTCTCTAAGGCGCTGAGGCCGGTTTCCAGTGCCAGCGAGCCGGCCAATATTCCCCAGGGGATAACAGCTAAAGTCAGCGGCATTACCGCCAGGGTACCCCGTAAAAATTCGCGGCCCCGGTTAAGTTCCTGAATGCATGATGATTGCTGATTGTGAATGGTCAATCTTGACTCCATCTTGATGATTTTTCTGTTTGAACAAATTGGCCCGGAGTGGTGCCGAATGCCCGTTTGAATTGACGGTTCAAATGGCTTTGGTCGCAAAATCCTGAGTCCTGTGCCACCTGGATGGGGGAAGCACCCAGCCGCAACAACTTTCGCGCCAGAATTAATCTTACCTGAGTCTGGTATTGGTGCGGGGTTAAACCAAATTGTGCCCTGAACTGCCTGAGTAACACAAAAGGTGGCAGCTGCACCAGATTGGCCAGTTCCTGGAGCGAGATGTTACTGCTGCAACTGTCTTCCAGAAACTGCCTGGCCCTATTCAGCAGGGGGCCTGCCTGGACAGCTGCAGCGGGCTTCAGCCGACCGTGACGCAGCATCAACAGGCTGAGGGTTTCGTACAAGAGGCTTTCCCGTTGCAGGCGATTACTCGAATAGTTGAGCGCTTCATGGGTGATGGCTATCAGGTGCGCCAATAGAGGGTCCTGTACCACAGGCTCGGCAAACCAGGGCACCTGTTGCTTGCTGCACAGTGCCAGTTCGGCAAACTGCTCAGGGGTAGGGTAAAGTGCCCGATACGACCAGCCATTTTCTGTTGCCGAACGGCCATTATGCACCTCATCTGCATTCACCAGAATGATGCTGTGTTTGGGGGCAACATGATCTCCGCCACTTCGGAAAAACCGCTGGGCACCACTGTCTATGATTCCCAAGGTGAAGCCTTCATGACTGTGGCGGCCAAAGTTCTGCTGATGATAGCTGGCACTGAGAGTTTCCAGGCCGCCAAGTTCTTCGGCCAGACGATAAGTCGCCCGTTCCCGCCCTTGCCTGCGGGACTTGTGGCGCAGCGCTTTGCTTTGCTGTGCATTGGCTGTTTCGGCCATCTTTATTCCCCTGTCAGTCTCTCTATCCTGCATATTAACCAGTTTACCTGGCATTGTTTTGGATATTTTTGCACGCAGGCGAGTGGTTGATTAGCTAAGACTCCCCGGGGATTGTTACGGCCAATCCTGGCCGCCATGAAGCAACAAGAATAAGTGTTAAGGTATGATTGAGTGAAAAGGGGCCACACAGTTAGACCAAGTCTTAAACTGTAACCAGATCAATTGATTAAATTTTGCGTAAAGGTTGCTTTGGATTGAAAGGTTAATCCAAACCCAGTAAATTTTAAGAAGAAATTTATCAAACCAACTCTAACTTGTATCTATCTTGTACTTATATCGATGCTCAAACTCAGGGCGACCTCATTGCAGATGTCTTTACCCGGTAATAAGCGCATCAACCCATTCATTACATTATCAATTCTTTAACTGCTTCTTCTATTGTGAGTTTCTTTTCTGATTTAATCTCTATCGAATCGGTCAATGGTGGAAAGTCTGTTCTACAGAAAGAAGGTGATACTTTATATGAGTAATCTCTTTCTCCTTCTTTGTAGGTTATTTCGTCGCCATGTAGTGATATAGGACAATCAACATCGAATTGTAGGACAAAAATGGATTTTATAATTACATTGCCATCCTCTTCTATTATTTCATTATTGATAGAGTCGAATAGATCCGAAAAGAACCCTCCTAACATATCATCAGCATCAAACTCGTTTATATTAGGGTTGGTACATGTGAGTCTTATGCTTGGAGATAGCTCTAAACCGTCAATTTCTATGATTGGGTAATGTTTATCCTCCACTATTTTTGTTATATCTGATGCGTGTAACTTCTGTGTGGCAAAAAACGTAAAACATTTTACTTCTATCATTTTTCTTTAAAAACAATTGGATGGATTATTGGTATGAAATTATATTTCTCGCTAAATGTCAATGCGAATCGGCAGTTTAGCACGGCAGTTGCAGGGGCTATGATGATGAATTAGATAGCCAAAGCCCGCTGATTATCAAATCTTGGTTCATGAAAATGTCCAATCTCCTACTTCCATCTAACTTATCAACTGGCCGAGACAGAGAAGTAACACAACAAATATGATTGACTTGATACACATACTATTGAGTTGCCATGAGGCAGGTGAGGCTCCAGTGTTCAAGGCTCACCAAGGTCAGGCCTATGTCTATGGCGTTCATCATGATTCCTCTGCCGGGCTCTCTATTTCGCATATTATCCGGCATATTAACCTGGGACCTTGCGCTGGATATTCTGTACACATACCCGTGCCGGTAAGTGAGGGATTGCGACGGTCAATCTTAGCCGCGATAAAGCAGCAAAAAATAAGTTTTTAAGGTATGCCTGACTGATTGGGCAATTTCTTGCCCGCTGGGCAATTTTTTGCTCAAGTTCGGGCAATTTTTTGCCCAGCCAATTAGGCTATTTTTTAAACAGTAACGAAATCAATTGATTAAATTTTGGCACGAAGGTTGCCTTAGCTAGGAAGGTTAATCCAAACCTCAGTGAATTTTAAAAAGGAATTTATCATGCCAACACCATGTTATATCTCTATCGAAGGCCAAACTCAGGGCAACCTCACTGCCGGCGCCTTTACTGCGGAATCCGTCGGTGACATCTTTGTGGAAGGCCATGAAGACGAGATGCTGGTTCAGGAGTTCAACCACATTGTGACTGTGCCAACCGACCCTCAGTCCGGCATGCCTTCCGGTCAGCGTGTGCACAAACCGTTCAAGTTCACCGTCGCGCTGAACAAAGCCGTTCCCTTGATGTACAACTCACTATCTTCCGGTGAGAAACTGACCAAGGTTGAGCTCAAGTGGTACCGCACTTCTATCGAAGGTAAGCAAGAGCACTTCTTCACGACCAAGCTGGAAGGTGCCACTATCATAGATATCAACTGCAATATGCCTCACTGCCAGGATCCCAATAAGGCTGACTTTACTCAGCTGGTTGAAGTGTCCATGGCTTATCGCAAGATAGACTGGGATCACGTCAGCGCCGGAACCTCTGGTGCCGACGATTGGCGCAAGCCCATCGAAGCATAATTCATTCAGCAACTGTTTTTCTAAGAGGTGTTCCGGCTGATAGCCGGGCGCCTCTTGTTATCTGATGTAAAGGTTTTGCAAATAGGTTTTCGATGACATTAAAAGAGTGATTCTATCGGATTAGAGTCAGGACGAACTCGAACAAGGATACCGGCTATGTTTTATCTTGGCAGTGGTTTGCGGTTTCATTTCAAGGCAGAAGCGGAGGCGGACGATAGTTTCAACCTGCTGTCGTTTGATTTTGATGAGCAGTTGTCCTCGCCCTTCAAGGGAGAGTTGATATTACTGAGCCGCAGGGATGATATTACTGCCGAGCAGATAGTCGATAAGAATGGCGTCTTGAGTATTTGGCAGGACGGTGTTCGAGTCAGGAGTTTTCACGGCATAGTCAGTCGCTTTGCCAAGGAAGACTCAGGCCATAAACAGACCCAATACAAGCTGACCATGGAACCTGCCATGGCGCGGCTGCGGCTGAGACAAAACAGCCGTATCTTTCAGGAAAAGTCCCTCAAACAGATTTTCAGCACCCTGCTTGATGAAATGGGTATCAGTGATTATGCCTTCAGTTGGGATGCACGCTACGAGTCGGAAAAGCGCGAATACTGTGTTCAGTATCGGGAGTCGGACTTTGACTTTATCACCCGTCTTGCGGCTGAGGCCGGGGTGTTCTGGTATTTCGAATTCAGTGACGACAAACATACGCTGATTTTCTGTGATGCCACCAGCAAGCTGCCAGCGGCCAAACAACTATTCCCCTATAACGCCTTGAGCGGCGGCGACAGCGAAGTGCCTTTTGTCCGCAGCTTCAGTTACGCCAAGCAACTGGCGAGTGCCAAGGCCGAACTCAAGGATTACAGCTTCAAAAAGCCCGCTTATAGCTTTTTACAGGATGATATTGCCAATCAGCTCGATTTCCAGCAAGCGGGATCTGAAGTGCTTTATGAGCACTATGATTATCCGGGGCGTTACAAGGATGATGCCCAGGGAGAGCTTTTCACGCGTGCCAGATTGCAGGCGTTACGGAATGAAACCCAAATGGCATCGGCAATGTCCGATATTGCTGATGCCGGTGCCGGTATCAAGTTCAACTTGGGCGAACATCCAGATGCGGCGTTTAACCGTGATTGGTTGCTTGTGGGGGTAAAACACAGCGGAATACAGGGCGCAGCGGCAGAGGAGGGGAACAGTAGCACCCCGACTCAGTATCAAAACCAGTTATTGGCAATTGAAGGGCACCTTCCCTGGTTATCGCTTCCGGCCACCAAACCCTTGGTGACAGGGCCACACATGGCTATTGTCGTGGGGCCGGATAATGAAGAGATCTTTTGTGATGAATTTGGCCGGGTCAAGGTGCAGTTTCCCTGGGACAGATATGGCCGGGCCGATGAGCACAGCAGCTGTTGGGTTCGTGTCAGCCAGGGGTGGGCCGGTGGTCAGTACGGTTTTATGGCGGTTCCACGCATTGGTCATGAGGTCATAGTCTCTTTTCTTGAAGGCGATCCGGACCAACCTATCATTACCGGTCGCACATACCATGCTGCCAATCCTGTGCCCTATGTATTGCCGACCAACAAAACCAAAACCGTGCTCAAGACCCAAACCCACAAAGGGCCGGGATTCAATGAGTTGAGTTTTGAGGATGCCGCCGAAAATCAACTCATCTATTTGCATGCCCAGAAAGACCATAAGCTGGAAATCAACCACGACCAGCACTATCAGGTGGGTAACGATAGAGAGAAGCACATAGGACGGGATCAGCGCCTGAACGTGGGGCAGGATGAGTTTCTGGAAATAGGTCGAGATCAGCAGGCATTGATTGGTCAGGATCAAAAGCTGGAAGTGACCAGAGACAGGCAAACCCTGATCAAGCGTCATTATCGCCTCGAAGTCATGGATCGTCGTCACGAGTACTCCAGAGCCAATCACGATTTGGAAGTGGGCGGCCATTACACCCATAAGGTTGAGGGAAAGGTGTTATTGGAAGCCGGTGAAAGCGTACTGGTGCACACCAAGTCGCTCACCCTCAATGGCTCGGAGAAAGTCACTATTCAGGGGCCAGGAGGCAAGATACTCATAGATTCCGGCGGGATCACTCTCGAAGCTCCCAATATCAAGCTCAAGGGGCCAGTGGCTGTGACAACCGGAGCCAAGCCCCAATTGGCGACCCTGAAGAGTGCCGCAGAAGAGGGCAACCCGATAGTCGATCTTTGTCCCGATTGCGGAGAATAACAGTATGACTATGGTGAAAGAAAATAGCCTCAAGGCGTTTGGGCCCAACTACTTGGTCTTGGATGCAGCGCTATGCCCCGAGCCCTTGTGGTTTGCCAAAGGGGCCGGAGCCGAGTGTCATAGCCTGTTTGATTACAGGGATCAGGCATTGGTGGATAACGGCCCTTGGTTACTCCATCTTGCGGGACAGGATGAGCTGATACAACTGATGCTGGAGAAAGACACCCATGGCCACAGCGCGCTGTGGTGCAAGAGTGAGCTAGCCCTGCAGTCACTGAAAGAAGCACTGGGGCAAAGGTTGTATGCCGTCAAGCCTGATGGTGAAACTACTCGTTTTCGTTTCTACGACCCCAGGGTCTTACATCACTATTTAACCGAAGAAACGCAGGCCAGAAGGGATGCATTTCTTGAGCCTTTGGGGTCAGTGCTCTATGCATCGCTTAACCCCTTTCGTTTCAATAGCGATTGGCTGAATTGGCAAAGGGAGCCGGACGGATACCGCTGTCAGGCGATATCGATTAAGGAGGATTAATATGGGTACTCCGGTTGCATTGAAAGGACATCAACATATTTGCCCTATGTTCAGCGGCAATACCCCTCATGTTGGTGGACCGATAAATCAGGGAGAAAGTGCTCTGACGGTCAACGGTATTCCTGTGGCCTTAACCGGGCACAAGTGTGACTGCCAGGTTGGCGGGCCAGATACCCTGGTTCAGGGACATCCGAGTTTGACGGTCAATGGCATCGCCGTGGTATTGCAGGGTGCGTCCACGGCCCATGGTGGCAAAGTCATTCAGGGAGATGCTGCCTTGACAGTGTCTTAAGGAGAAGCGAATGAGCTGGGAATTGAGTCAGGAAATCATGGATGCGATGCCAAACTGGCAAAGGCGAAACCAGATCCATGCCCTCGCACGTCACCTATTATCACTGGAAAGTCCACCAACAGATGAGCAGGCATGCTATGACTGGCTCGAGCAGCAAGTCAGTCAGGTTTATCAATATGGATTCACCGAGCTGGGCCATCTGCGCTTGGTGGCCGAGGCCTTGTTTTTGGCACAAGTGTCAATCAATGACCCGGAAGTGAGTGCCATAGTCACCAAGACCGGCTTGCCTTCAGGACGAGCGGCTATCTTGTTGCAGTGGGCCAAGGAACAGCAATCTTCTACCATGGAGTCTGGTTATGAGCTGTAACGCTGATTGTAAATGCCGCAAGGGTATTGTGGCGCTGGTGTTCGTTCCCGGCATTATGGGCACCCGCTTGATGAACAAAAAGAGTGGCGACTCAGTATGGGATCCCGCTGCCGGAGCAATGTTTGATGGTCCCAGCAGTACCGCCATGGAGCTGAAGGCCGAACGTGAAGCCGAGCTTGCTGCGGCACAGGCGGACGATGATGATGGTTTCTTCGAGGGGATAGGCAAATGGTTTACTCGCCGCTGGATATCGGTCAAGGAGGTTGGCCGGGGAATAGCTGAAACCGGTCGTAAGGTTAGAACTAAAGCAGCGGCCGTGCCTCGAATCAAAGATCTTTTCTTTGCTGGCCCAATGCAGCGTAAAGCCCTATTGGTGGATGACAACACTAAATATCAAGGAGAGCCGATCGTCAATCGGAAGGATGACTTATTGGAGGTGGACCCAGGTACCGATAAGTATTTCAGGGTCTATACCTCAGTACCCAAGTCGCAGATGGAGCAGAAAACGGCTCGAGGTTGGGGCGAAGTGCTGTGGGACAGCTATGGCCCGCTGCTTCGACACCTCGAATCGAAGGAGCCGTTATTCAAACGCCTGTATCCCGGGCTGCAATTCCCGGTATTTGCCGTGGGCTATAACTGGATGCTCAGCAATGAAACGGCCGGAGAGCGACTCAAGGATAAACTTGAGGAATTCAGGACACAGTTACTCAAGGAAGATAAAGAAGGCGATAACCTGGGGCTGACCAAGGACGATATTAAGTTTGTGGTCATCAGTCACTCCATGGGCGGATACGCCTCTCGCGCCGGCTTTATCTTAAGCGGCCTGGAAACTCAAGTCGAAGCTGTTATCCATGGCGCTATGCCAACCCATGGCAGCCCATCCACTTATTACCAATTTCGCTCCGGCGCAGTTGGTGGTGGTTTGGCCGGTCAGGTAGCCAAACAAGTATTGGGTAAGAATGCCGCCGATACCACGGCAATACTGGGATTTTGTCAGGGCGGGCTGGAGCTGATGCCCAATAAGCTCTACGTGGATGCGGCCAATAAGGGGGAGTGGCTATTTATCAATAAAGATCCAACGAAACAAGCCGCCAAACGGGAACTGTTGCAGATAGGTTATGGCAGTGGCATTTATGATTTCTACCGCCGTTTCGATACCTGGTACAGCCTGGTACAGCCTTCCTTGTTGGCACCTGAGCTGGGAACATCAACGGATGAGCAGTTAATAGAACATAAGAAAGCATTTACAAAACGTATCACTGATTGTGAGAAATTTCATGACCAACTGGCGGCTAACTTTCACGCAACAACCACACTGCTCTACAGCAATAACCCGGACACCAAGGCGTTTGACACCTGTGAATGGCAATTGCAGAACAGCTTGACCCCGGGGCTGGAGACGGCGGCTGTGGAGCGCTGGCAAGTTATAGGCGATGAAAACCATGACTGGCTCTTCGTGAAGGGGGAAGTCAAGCTGCTGAGTCGCAGTGAGCTGGCAGAACATGAACGTAAGTTAAAGGCTTGGGTTGAACAGAACCGCCATGGCCATCAATATGCCCATACGCCGCCTATGGCTCAAAGTTCCAGCTTCAGGCTTGCCAAAGAGACGGCCAAGGGCGATGGTACTGTGCATGAAGGCGCGGGCAAGTATCCCAAAGGGGTGCAGACTATCGGCTTGGTGGCGACCCAGGATCATCAAGGGTTCTTTAACTGTCCCGATGTCAGGGAGCTTATGGTCGGTGTGCTTCAGTCTTGGCTACCGGATATTCACCAGAAATTCAAGGGATAGAGATGGCTGATGGTTATCGCAAGAGGATTAAACGTGGGCTGCTCGGCAGTCTGGTAATGGTTTGTTTTTGGCAGGGAGAGGCTGTGATGGCGCAAGCGGAAAAAATGCAGGAAGGACCGGCGAGCATGGTGTTTACCAAACACTGCGCGGGGCGTTTTGAACTGGAATTGCCGGAGTCGATGCAACTACTCACCTCGGGTTATGGTCAACCGCAGTTTTTTATCAATATCTATCATCAGGATGATAAGGCGGAAAAGAAAGGGGTGATAACCGGTGAACACAGGCTTGAGCAATGGCTGGCTTATGTGGAGGAGTTGCATAGTAAGGCTGCGAAATATGGGCCTACCAAGTATGTGATTAGAGACCTGGAACCTGAACTTAAGACATTAGTTTATAACGAAGATTCCAGAGTTTTAATGAATGATCCTAATGCTAAGCATGATTTCTCTAGCTTTTTCTTCAAGGATTTTCCGGAGCAGCAGGTGGGGATCAGCATTGATGGGCGAGCGGATAAGTTTATAGCCCGTAACGCCCCCAATGTGGATGAGATATTGCAGCAGCGGCTGCAATGGATGCGTCAGGCGATAGATAAGATTGAATATCAGCCCTGGCCGCATAAACAGGCGGGCGTCTGTTTGCCGAGAAATATCCTGATCGCCAATTCCCAGCCGTTGAAAAATGCTGAGGGTTCTTACCATGAGAACTATGGGATGGAGTTTTATAACGGTAAAGACTCACTGTTTGAGATCCTGGTGAACGTGTATGGCAAAGATCAGGGTAAGGCGCTGAAAGAAGAACTGAGCCGCCACAGCGGTATGATGGCCTTTTTCGCCAGCAGCAAGACCAAGGTGGCCGGGCGGGAAGGGCGGCTGTTTATCAGTGATGGCAAATACTCGGATACCCAGCGGGAGTTTCGTTGGATCAGTACCGACAGCAAGGTCAACAGTGTTCGTTACGCCCATATGGAGATCAGCGGCAAGATAGAGATCAAGGACTTTCCGCAGATGGCTCCCTTGAATGCCACCGATATGATAGTGGGGCTGCTCAAAGGCGTGCGGGTTAGAGAAAACGGCATGGTCGGAGTGAAGGACTAGCTATAAGAATGAAAGGTTGGAACTATTGATAGGAGCGAAAGGGAGAAACCTTTGATAAGAGCATGCCTGAAGTCCTTAAGTTCACTGCGGCGAAAGCTGTGGTTCTGCTGCCTGGTTTGTGCAGTTTTTCCCCTTTTGACGTACGCCAAGGAGATACCGCCAAGACCGGCCGGTATGGTGTTTACCAAGCACTGTGTAGGTCGGTTTGAGTTTGAGTTACCCCAAGAGATGCAACTGCTCACCTCGGGTTATGGTCAGCCGCAGTTTTTTATCAATATCTATCATCAGGATGATAAGGCGGAAAAGAAAGGGGTGATAACCGGTGAACATAGGCTTGAGCAATGGCTGGCTTACGTGGAGGAGTTGCGTAGTAAGGAAACGACAAAATACTATCCAACCAAATACGTTATAAAAGAACTGGAACCTGAGCTGAAGACGGTTGTTTACTACAAAGACAGAAGAAGGCTAATGCAAGAACCGGACGCAGAACATTACTTTGCAGCTTTTTTCTTTAAGGATTTTCCGGAGCAACAGATAGGCATCAGCATTGATGGCCGCGCTAATGAGTTTATAGCCCGTAACGCCCCCAATGTGGATGAGATATTGCAGCAGCGGCTGCAATGGATGCGTCAGGCGATAGAGAAGATTGAATATCAGCCCTGGCCGCATAAGCAGGCGGGTGTCTGTTTGCAAAGAAATATCTTGATCGCCAATCTTCAGCCACCGATTACCCCTTCAGGGCCTTATCCAACGAGCGCGTATAAGGAAGGCTCTTATCACGAAAACTATGGGGCGGAGTTTTTTAACGGAAAGGATTCACTGTTTGAGATCATCGTAAACGTGTATGGCAAAGGCGAGGAAAAGGGCTTGAAAGAGGAGTTCAGCCGCTACAGCGGGATGATGGCCTTTTTCGCCAGCAGCAAGACCAAGGTGGCCGGGCGGGAAGGGCGGCTGTTTATCAGTGATGGTAAATACTCGGATACCCAGCGGGAGTTTACCTGGGTCAGCACCGACAGCAAAATCAACAGTGTCCGTTATGCCCATATGGAGATCAGCGGCAAGATAGAGATCAAGGACTTTCCTGCAATGGCACCCTTGAATGCCACCGATATGATAGTAGGGCTGCTCAAAAGCGTGCGGGTGCGGGAAAACGGCATGCAGGGCGTGACTCAGCATCGCCCTCAATAAATGTTTAGTTGCAGGCTTGCTTTAGCACCTGCAGTAGCCCGGTTTCAGAAGCTGCCAGCTCAGTTTGTTCGTTTAATACATCTGCCAGTATGGTGTCTGTGGTCAGCGGGTTGGCCAGCACCACCCGGAATACAGTCACGGTTTCTCTGTGATATCGGGCGGGTTGGATCCGGGTGCGGGACACAAAAGACTTGCCTTGTTCACGTTGTTTTTTCTGAATGGCACGAGTGAGGTCATCAAGAATGCCATTGATCTCTTTGACCTTTTCAAGATTGCCCTGTGCCAATTGCCGGTTCAGAGCAGTTTGTGCCCAAGAGGGGCACCAACGGTAGGTGAGCAGGCACAACTCGGGCGCACTCACCAGTTCAAATTCGCTGTGTTGCTCAATCAAGCCGGCAAAGAAGCGGGCCTTTTCCAGCGAATTATTGATCAGTATTTCATAGCCTTCCTTGCCGATTATCTGCATGCAGGCATGCACCAGCATGGCCATTCCGGGGCGGGAACCTTCCAGAGTCTGGCTGCCCAAATCCTTGGAACCTTTACGCAAAATATATTCGGCATGATGCACTATCGCCCGGGCCAGTTCAGGCTGTTTGAACAGCACCATACCAGCCCCCATAGGGACATACATCTGTTTATGGGCATCTATGGTCACTGAGTCGGCCAGTTCTATCCCTTTGAGCAGATGGCGATATTTGCTGGATAACAAGCTGGCTCCGCCCCAGGCGGCATCAACATGAAAGTGGCAATTGAGCTCGGTTGCCAACTCGGCCAGCTCAGGCAGAGGGTCTATGTTACCGGTTTCTGTGGTGCCGGCGACGCCGACAATCGCCATGACTCGGATGCCCTGCCGGGCCAGCTTGGTGGCCGCCTCGCGCATGGCGTCGACATCGACCTTATTGTTGGCATCGGTCGCGATTGAAACTATGTTATCCCGGCCAATGCCCAACAGATCGGCAGCTTTGCCCAGAGAGTAATGGCCGCGCTCGGACACCAGTATCGCCAGGCTCTTCCAACCGTAGTGGCAGAGCGCCGCGCCTAAGCCTTCACGATTGATACCGCGAAATTCACCGTCAGCCTTGAGCAGTTGGTTACGGGCAATCCACAGGGCGGTGATATTGGCCACAGTGCCGCCGGAGCAGAAAGCTCCCAGAGCATGATTGGCGCTGTGCATCCACTGGTGATAGAAGATGGTGGTTTGGCCATAAATGAGGTGATGCATCATCCCCAGCACCTGCCGCTCCAGGGGAGTGAAGGCCTTGGAGGTTTCGATTTTGACCAGATTCTGATTCAGGCCCACCATCATTTTCGACAAGGGCAACACGAAGTAGGGCAGCGCCGATGTCATATGGCCGATAAAGCTGGGGGCGGCGGTGTGTACTGAATGCGCCACCAAATTCTGCATCATCTCTTCAGTGTAGTCAGAAACAAATCTGGGTTGACGCGGGATTTCAAAGGCCTGGAAATCTTTTTCGATTTCACTCAGGGGTTTTTCCAGCGCGGCAATATTTTGGGTCAGGAAACCGGCGAGATCTTCAGACAATGCCTGCTCTATGCGGCTCAGGGTCGATTCCGGTGCTTCGGGCACGGTAAAGATACGCATCAGAGAGTTTTCTGAGGCGGTGGCCTGGCGTTGTTTGCTGGCGGTCATTGGGCTTTGGTCTCACACTGTATCTGCCTGTGTCTGCACAGGTCTTGAAATGGCAGCTCACTTTACTGCAAGGATTGCGGTCAGACAAGTTGAAACTGAAGCGAAAAAGCGGCGGGCCACAGAGGTTGACCCGCGAAAAATCAATTGGCGTTATTCAGTTGCAGAGCCAGCAGAGCGGCGATATTGCTCGAGGTGCGCTGCAGATTGGCTCTGGCTTCGGCCAGCGCCTTGGGCAAGTCGCAGGCCGAGGGTATGATATCAAAAATGGCGCTCATTCCCTGCTCCAACACCAGCTCTGAGCCTGCTCCCAGACAGCCGGCAATACCAATCACGGGAATGTTGCGCGCCTTTGCCAGGCGCAAAACTCCCATGGGCGTCTTGCCATAGATGGTTTGTCCATCTATGCGTCCCTCGCCGGTGATAACCAGTGCAGCGCCTTCGAGTTTGGCATCCAGCCCCACAGCCTGCATGACTATGTCGATACCGGGGCGCAGCTCGGCGCCCAGAAATGCCATCACCCCAAGTCCCATGCCACCGGCGGCGCCAGCACCACTTTGCAGGCGCTTATCTTCAAAGCCGCTCTGAGCCAGGATATCGGCAAAGTGACCGAGGGCGGCGTCAAGCTCGGCGACCATTTCCTCTGTGGCTCCCTTTTGCGGCCCGAATACCGCCGAAGCGCCGCGCTCGCCACATAAAGGGTTGTCCACATCACAGGCCACTTCAAAATGGCAGTCATTGAGCGCCGGATGCAGTTGGCTGCAGTCCAGTGTTGCCAGGGCCGCGAGCTCCGCCCCGCCCGGGCTTATCTCCAGTCCGGTACTATCCAATAGTTTGGCGCCCAGCGCCTTGGCCATACCGGCGCCTCCATCATTGGTGGCACTGCCGCCAAGGCCTATGATGAAGTGGCGAATGCCACGCTCTATGGCATCGACAATCAACTCGCCGGTGCCGTAACTGGTGGTGAGCCTTGGATTGCGAAGCGCCGGGCTGACATGATGCAGCCCGGAGGCGGCCGCCATTTCGATAACTGCAGTTCGGATGCCACTGGTGCCACCTTCTGTACCCAGAATGCCGTAATGGGCCTTCACTGGTTGTCCGAGTGGGCCACAGACTTCAAGCTCGACCAGGTGACCATTGGTCGCATCGACCATAGATTGCACTGTGCCTTCGCCGCCGTCGGCCACCGGCACTTTGAGGTACTCGGCATCCGGCAGCCTGTGTTTAAAGCCTGCTTCAATTTCATTGGCCACTTCGAGGGCGCTCAGGCTTTCCTTGAAGGAATCTGGTGCTATCACTATTTTCATCTGATTTCCTGTACAACGGGCTGCCGGTGAAACCGGCAGCAGCAAGGGAAGAGTTTAGAGCAGAACCAGGCTAAGCAGCCAGACGAAGATGATGGCGGTGATCCCCTGAATTAGGGTCGCCATGGTCTGAGCCCGGTAGGCCTGGGCTACGCTCATGCGGCTAAACTGAGTGACCACCCAGAAGAAGCTGTCGTTGGCGTGGGACACTGTCATGGCTCCGGCGCCTATGGCCATGACGGTCAGCACCCGGCCCATTTCGCTGCCAAGGCCGATATCTCCCAACATGGGGGCCACCAGAGCCGAAGTGGCTACCAGCGCCACTGTGGAGGAGCCTTGAGCCGACTTCAGTGCCGCCGCCACCAGGAAGGGCATAAAGATACCTATACCCAGAGCCGACAGTGAAGTACCGATAAAGTCACCGATAGGCGTGGCTTTGATCACTGCGCCAAAAGCGCCGCCGGCCCCGGTGATCAGCAGTATGGGGGCGGCAACAGCCAGGCCCTGTGAGATACGATCAGAAAACTCTTTGACCTTGTTGTCGCCCTTGAGCAGCAAGAGTGACAGCCCCAGGCCTATCATCAAGGCATTGAGCGGTTGGCCGAGGAAATGGAACAGGCTGAACAACATGCCTTCACCCATGGGCTTGGAAGGGAAGGCGGCGATAGAACCAAGGCAGATCAGCAAAATAGGAACAAAAATAGGTGAGAACGCCGCCAAGGGGCTTGGCAGCTTGCCATAAGCAGCCTTGAGTGTTTCAAATTCTTCGGCAGAAGCCTTGAGCTCTTCGGCGCCTTCGCCATCCGGCTCAGTGTTCATAAACCGGTTGGCCCAGAGCAAACCGGCGAAGGCGGCAACGGCAGAAACCAGGATACCGACGGCAATCACCAGCCCCAGACTGGCTTCCAGTTGCAGGTTACCGGCGGCGGCAATCGGGCCGGGAGTCGGCGGCACAAAGGTGTGGGTAGCGTAGAGGCCGGTGGCCAGGGCAACGCTCATGGCAACGCTGGAAACCTGCATTCTGTTGGCCAGCGACTGTTTCAGGCTGTTGAGGATCACAAAGCCCGAGTCACAAAACACCGGGATGGAAACGATATAACCTATGATGGACATGGTCAGGGTCGGGAAACGCTGCCCGAGCACCTTGATGACCACATCGGCCATGGTGATGGCCGCGCCGCTCTTTTCCAGCACTGTGCCTATGATAGTTCCCAGGACTATCACCAGCCCTATGTAACCAAGAATACCTCCAAAACCACCACTGATGGTTTTGGCGATTTCCCCGGCGGGCAGGCCGAATCCGAAGGCGGCGATAAATGACGCCAGCAGCAGCGTCAAGAAAGGGTGTAGTTTAAATGTTGAGGTGGCGATGACAATAAAGATGATCACCGCCAATAGTACTAGTACCAGGCTCATAAGTGTCCCTTATTGGGTCGTTATTTGTGTAGGGTTGGGGCGCCGGCGCGAAGGCGGGCTGGCGATTATTATCCCAGTTGCCGCGCCGTGATGGCTTTAGGGGAAAATACGGAATTCCCCCCTGAAAGAGGGTAGTTTTTTGTGCGTGTGCACAATTATTTGTGTTCCAGGCGGCTGAGGACTTCTCCCAGGTAGAGTTGCAGCAATCCATCCAGGCTTTGCAGCTCTATGCCGGTGATTTCACTGATACGCTCCAGGCGGTATCTCAGGGTATTACGATGAATAAACAGGGTCTTGGCACACTGTTGTTGGTCGCCGAAGTGTTGCAGATAGGCGCTGAGAGTGCGGGTCAGCAGGCCCTTTTTGTCATGCTGCTGCAGTTTGCGAAAAGGCGCTGCCAGCTCCTGACCGCGCCAGCTATCGACCAGTCCGGCCAGCAATACCGCCAGCGCGTGATCCTGATAGAGGTATTTGGTCTTTTCCGGCGCCCGTTTCTTTCCCAATCTCAGGGTTTCAAGCGCGGTATGAAATGAGCGCCTAATACCGCCTTCACCGGGGAAGAAATGCCCCAGTGCGATTTTGAGCCGGCCCTGGGTGTCGGCCGGCAAACGGGCAAGCAGTTTCTCGATTCGCAGATCCTCAAGCGCCGGATCCCAACTGCGACCATCGAGAAAGGCGGGTTTGAGGATCACCAACTGATCCATGGCGGTCATGGCCACCAGGTTGTCCCTTTGGGGATACTCGAGCAAGCGTTGGATCTCCTTGAGATCTGTGGCCTTGTTTTCGCCTTTGGCGAGCTCTATCACGGCAGCAACTCTGGGTTTTTGCAGATCTATCTGCAGCTGGGCGGCCCAGGCACAAAAATCGCTTTCGCTATAATTGTCCCGTTTCAGCAGTTGCAGAATAAATTCTTCCCGCTGGCGTTTATGCCAGAGATCCAACTCGAGAGAGTTGGCTTGCTCGACCATCATTTCGGCGGTCATTTTCAATAGCTCACCATAGCGCAGCAGCTCCGCCGGATTACCGGTAATGCCGACAACGCCGATTATCTTGCCGTGATAATGCAGCGGCAGGTTGACCCCGGGTTTGACACCGTGCAGGCTGTGGCGACTGCCTTCATCTATCACTACAGTGCGGTTTTGGGCTATGGCCAAAAGGGCGCCCTCATGGACACTGTTGAGCCGCTGCTTGTCGCCGGAGCCGAGGATCACCCCTTGACTGTTCATCACATTGATATTGTGGTCGATGATATTCATGGTGCGATCCACTATCTGCTGCGCGGTCGCGGCGTCGAGAAAATACATGCGAGCCTCTAGGGTCTGTTAACCTTTCATGGTTGAATTTTGCTCGTACTAGACGCGTTTTAATCGCGACGCAAGGTATGCAGCCTAGGGGCCTAGGTAAATACCTTGCAACAAAGAGTAAAGCGCTTCTAGCCGAGCCCTTTGGGTAGCATTTGTTGTTTGGTATAAAAAACGACAAAAGCTGCAAAAACCATCTTCAAGGGTCAACAGACCCTAATGTGCTAATAACTCGGCGACTCTCTGCCTGAGCCTGGGTAACAGGTTTTGCTCAAATTCCGGGTGCTGTTTGAACCAGAGGCGATTACGCGGACTCGGGTGAGGCAGCACCAGTTTTGTCGGCCACAGCGAATCAGCTTCTGCCACGGCGGTACCGACGGACGCCTTGGCCAGCGGACTGCCCTTGAGGTGCCAGGCCATGGCGTATTTGCCAAGGATCAGCGTCAGCTCAATATTGGGCAAGGCGGCAAAAAGCCTTGGGTGCCAGGTGGCTGAGCATTCTGGCCTCGGCGGCATATCACCCTGTTTGCGACCCTGTTTTTCAACCGTTCCCGGATAGCAAAATCCCATGGGAATGACGGCAAACCGCCTGGGGTCATAAAACTGTTCGCGGCTCACCTCCAGCCACTGCCTTAGCCGGTCGCCGCTGGCATCGTCAAAGGGCAGGCCACGCTCATGGGTTATCCTGCCGGGCGCTTGCCCCGCGATTAAAATCCTGGCGTCAGGGTGGGCCTGCAGTATCGGCTTGGGCGGTAGCGGCAGTTTATCCCGGCACAGGGTGCAGGCTCGCACCTCATCGAGTAGCGGGAAATCACTGGGCAGAGCGGCAGTTTTCATCATATTTCCTGGTTTTTGATGGATATCAGACCCTACTTAGGCTTCGAAAACTAGGCTCCGAAAATCAGGCGCCGAAAAAATGTTGCCAGGCCTGAAAGCCTTCATACAAAGTCAGCCCCAGCGCCGCCAGCAGCAACACTATCCGGCTGAGCTTAAAGCCGTTTTCTTTACACTGCTGCCAATCAGGAGCACTCCAGGCGATAAGCATTGCCGGTATAGTCAGCGGCCAGATGATATTGGCCAGCAGCAACAATAAGGCAGAGGTTGCCAGCAAGCGCCAACCGGCCTGAGGCCCGGCGACCTTGGCCGAGTTTTTCAGTTGCAGTGGCAACAACGCCAGCGCCACGGCTATCAACACCAGGCCGAAGTTCATACTGAGATCGGCAATAGAAGCATGATCCCAGAATACAAGTAACAGGGTAATGAGCGGAATGGGCAAGGCCCAATAGATATGACTGCGGACAAACCCTGGGCGGCTATATTGGCCGTTGAAGTAAAAAACCAACTGCAGTAGCAGGTTAACCAAAGTAAAACCACCCAGCACCAGTATGGTAAACACCCCGGCCATTAAACCGTCGGGTTGTGCGGCCATGGCCGATAGCGGGAAAAGAGCGATCAGGGCACAAGGATATTTCAACTTCATCAATAGATTCTCATCATAAAGGCTGCGCCTTACATTGGCTTAAAGGCGGAAGGCTTGCAAGTGCTTGATGGCCGTTATGGGATGGCTCTGAGACTATGAGGAAAAAAGGGGCAGTTCCGTCCGCCCAAGCTCACAAGGTAACAGGGAGGTGGGCCGGGGGAGCCGGCCCACGAAAGGTAAATTAATCTGCTGAAGCTTCCTTAGTTTTGAAAGGGGGTGTTTTCAGCAAAGTATTCGTGGCTGTCGGCATTTTGAATCGCCTGGGCAGGATTACTCAGGGCCAGCGATTTGGCGCCACTTTGGCCGTAGACAATGTCATCGGTTCCCGCCACCACATTGAAGTGACTCATTTCATGGACTATGGTGCCGCCCTTGGAGTCGGTGCCCGATACCGGTGCGCTCCAGAAGGCGTTACACATGTAGATCTTGTAGGGTTGAGTTGGGTAAACGTAGGCGTAATAGCTCTTCTTGCAACTGCAATCGAAGGTGAGTGGCTGATTGTTCAAGGCCGAGTCTATGGCACTGAAGTTACTGCTGACGCTATTCCAGCGGCTGCTGTTGTAGCTGCCAAACCAGGTGGCATAACGCACCGAGCTTGAGGGGTTGTTGTTGCTCGCGAGGTATTGCTTGCTGTCTGCCGCCATGGCGCGGGCGGCGTCCAGTCCCGCCAGAATATCGCTCTGTTGGGAATTGCTGCAACGGCCGGTAAAGCTGATACCGTCGGGTGCCGTACCGCCATCGCCACTGCCGGGTTTACCCTTGTTGGCGCCGGACTTGAATTCACGGCCTTCCACATAGAAGCTGACCGGATCTGAATGTATCCCTTCTATCCCTAAGCGGGCCAGCTTCTTTTGTTGGCCCGGGTTGGGGGAGAAGAGTTGCAACGAACTGACATCATAGCTTATCTCGTAGTTGCCGCTGCTGCTCATGTCGTAAAGTGAGGACAACTCTACCTGATAGGACACACTCTCACCGGATTTGAGCTTGATATAGTCCTGTTTGCCGGGAGCCGGGCGTTTGAAATGGGCACCCAGATAGTGACGGTCAAGGCCATCGGCATTGACTTTGAACAGGGATTCTTCCACTCCATCAGCGGCTGTGTACCACTTGAGCAGTTTTACCGGCTGGTTGGCGTCATTGGTCAGGGTCACAGTGACCAACACGTTATCACTGGCCTTATAGCTCTGCTGGCTCATCTCCAGGCTGGCACGAATGCCATCGGCCAGCACGCTGGTACTGGAAAGGGCCGCGAGCAAGGCTATTCCTTGTAGTGTATGAGTGATTCTCATGCCTTTGTCCTCAGGTCATATAGTCTTAATTGTTATGTTTGTTACAAAAATGTAACGTTTTGCAGTGTAAGCTGCAAAAAGGGCCGCTGGCAAGAGGAATTTTACCGAATGCTTGTTGGTTTGAGGTGAAGGCGGGAAGAGATAAAAAAAGCCCGCGAAAAGCGGGCTTTTGGGAGCTAAGAGCGAGAATTACAGACGGTAGTTGACGCTCAACATGATCAGGTGAGCCGTGTAGTCATGGCTGTTGTCACCAAAGCTGACCAGGTTCCAGATACCATCCGGGGCGATATCGTTACCTGCGTCGTTGTCCTCGTATTTCTCCATCTTGTAGTCAAGACGCAGCGCCATTTTCTCAGTAGCCTGATACTGGGCATAGAGGTTGACGTTGTGCACTTTGGCGTAGTAATCGCCATAGTCGCCTGTGATGCCTTGGCGTACCTGAGTGCTGGAATCCGAGTCAGAGTAGGTGTAATCCAGCCCCAGACGCAGTTTCTTCTCCAGCAGGTTGTCGTAGGCCAAACCGGCACCTATGACGTCCACCTTGTCTTCCACGGTTCCTGTCCAGGTGACAGTGCTGAAGTTGCTGCTGCCGGCCTGATCTGAGTCTATGGTCTGATGGTTGTAGAAGGCGCTCAGGCTGAGATCGTCTGTCAGCAAATAGCTGATGCTGGCGTCATAGCTGAGGTCTTTGGATTCAGTCAAACCGATAACCGTGTTGTTGTAGTCATCCAGCGCATAGCGGGCACCGAAATCCAGGGTCAGGGTGTCGATAGGGCTGTGAGTCACCCTGGCTTCAACCTGAGTGCGCTTGCGGTCGGCCAGATTGTACTTGCGCAGCAACTTGTTGGACTCGGAAGAGGTCCATTCAGATGCTTCGTACTCTGAGCCATCGCGCTTGCCATAGCTGCCCTTGATCCACATATTCCAGTGTTCAAAGCTGTTGAGACTGAAACGGGCCCAAACGCTGTTCTCGTCGGTGATTTCCCTGTCCTGATAGCTGCGTTCATCACGACGGTAGTCATAACCTGCGTCCAACTTCATGCCGTTGGCAATCCGGTAATCCATGGCCAACTTGGCCTTGTGACTGGTGTTGTCATAAGGGGTGTTGTAGGCCACACGACCACTGACGTTATTGATACTGATCTGGGTCCATTCCTGGATCTGGGTTTGGTTGTCCCTGTCGTAGTAATCATAACTGCCGCTGATCCGCAGATTGCGGGTGGCGCGTTTGACAGCCTTGAGGTTCATCCCCAGGATATCGACTTTGCCGTCCAGGGATTCCTGCGGCAATTGATAGCCGTAACCCGAGGTGATAAAGGCCTCATCCTGGGTCATCTGTCCGGCGAACAAACGGCCGCTGACCACGGCGCCTTTCTGGGCAAATTGGCCGCTCAAGGTCACAGTGTGAGACTCGTTATCCGGATCCAGGCTCATATAGCCCACTCTTTGGGCACCAAAGGTTGGGTTGAAGGCGTTGTCGAATCTCAAGGTCTGGATATCATTCTTGAAGAATGAACCATTGTAGTTGAGTGCGGTAAACCAGTTGTCACCCTTGAGTGTGATCCCGGCCTCGACGGTATCTGTGGTGTAGTCCACAGGCTCGGCCAGCATCATTGACTGGTTGAAGACGCTGCCGGACGCAGTTTTCAGGCCGGTTTTTTCTTCGCGCATATAGGTGACGTAGGTGCTCCACAGCTCCTCACCCTGATATTCAAGACCCAGGCCTGCGCGCTTGCGCTTGAGCGACAGCTCCAGTGGGCTCAGGCTGTCATACAGCATGGGCATCTCGTTGCTGCCACCGGCTGTCTGCCAGTTGGCCGGCAGTGTCAGGTTGCCGCTGCCAATTCCCAGATAAGGACTCATGGCAGAGTCAGTCTTATAGGTGTGGATCTGACGGTAGTTCAGGTTGATATTGTACTGTCCTAGTTTACCGGCATTGATATCGACCCGGCCGTTTTCCATACCCAGGTTATCGGCTTCGATACTGGCTCGATAGCCGTTTTCACCGCGATAGTTCAGGTCTGCATCCACCTTGCCGGCAAAGTCATCTTCGGCGGCAAAGGCGTTGGCAGAGCGGATATCGTCAGAGTCGTTATAGCCAACTCCGGCACCAATAGTACCGGATACACCGGTTTCACTGACGCAACCCTTACAGCTCCAGGCCGAAAACTTGACCTTTTCGGTATTGGCATTGGCCAGGTCATAACCGTCGGCGGCCATCGCCAGACTGGCAGGAGCCAGCAGAGCCAGGGTGATCAAATTAAGTTTGAATTTCATCTTCCCGCCTCCTTAGCGTTGGAACAACTTGCCGGATGGATGGTTTGAACCATGGATCTGGCTGTGACAGTTCAGACAGCTGCGACCACCGGTAAAGGCGTTGTCGTTGACCTGAGAACCCATGCCTGTGTTACCCAGATAAGCACGGCTGGCGTGGCCGTCGCTGGCGTGACACTGTTGGCACAGTTGCGGAGCGCGGGTCTTAAGCATGCCATCGTTGACACTGCCGTGGGGATTGTGGCAAGTGACACAATTCTCAGTGACGGGTGCATGCTCCCAGAGTTTTGGGCCGCGCTTCTCCGCATGGCAGCTGTAACAAGTGTCATTGACTGACGCCTTGTTCAGATCGGCATCGGTCGTGCTGCCGTGAGGGTTGTGACAGTCGCTGCACACCATCTGTGCCCACTTCAGCGGATGGCTGGAACGCTTGTTCATGTCAGCCTTTTGCTTGGTGTGGCAGCTGGTGCAGACTTCCATCTCAGTGTTCTTGGAGAGCACAGGGTCCTTGGCGGTATGTACGCTGTGGCAAGAAGCACAGGCAACATCGGCGTTGTCGTGGTGACCGCCGTTCCAGGACATACGCTTGTCATCCTTGTGACAGGAGAGACAGACGCTGTTCTGCTTGTCGGCCGCCAGGGTAGAACCCTTACCGAAGGTAATCATGGGTTCGTTACCGCCACGGTTGTGTTTGCCCATGGGGCCGTGACAGGCTTCGCACTGAAGTCCGGCCATAGGACTCTTGCTGGAGTCGATGGCGCCGTGAACCCCTTTGAACAGGTCCATGACTTTTTCTGACTTCTTGTGGCACATCAGACAGGAGTCGGCACCCTTGGGAGAGTAGCTGCCTTCGGCAAACTTCTGATCCAAGGTAGCTTCCACTTCTTCCGGGCTCATTTTGGCGTCCCACTTGGCGGCGTGCGCCGCATGGGTGACACCAAAAGATAACACTGCCGTCGCCAGAAGGGCGCTTAGCAGTGTTGGTATATTTTTGCTGATTCTCATATTAGGCATCCTTAATTTGTCCAAACCCTTGAAAGACGGGGGAGGGGTCTCCCCCGGCCTGGGCAAATTACATCTTCACCTGAGTGTGATCTGCGGCGGTTGGCTTGTGGCAGTAGAAACAGGTTTCCAGCTGCGCAGCCTGGTTGGCAGCGGTGTAATCACCATCTACCACAGCGCCGTAGGCTTCCAGTTGCTCCTTGGTGTGTACCATGTAGTCGCCACCGACAGTGTGACAAGAAGTACAGGTAGCAGTGACAGGCGTGGTGTACATGCCTGCTGAGGTTGCCAGAGCCCCCTTGTTCTTGAAGGCATCAAGATTCAGGTCGTTGTGACAGGCTGAACAGTTGCCACCGATCAGGCCGTGAGCCTTTTCAATGTGGGTCTTGTGCAGTTTCATCTCCAATGCGCCTTTGTTGGCACCGCTGGCGTAAGTACCATCTGGGGTATGACAGGCCACACAGCCATCAACACCGACGGTGAGCTTGCCGTTTACTTCGCGGCCCAGCTGCTCTGTCATCACAAAGCCGGCATGGTGGCCTTTGTGCAGTTCGAAGGTGTCGCTGTGACAGCCCTGACAGGTAGCGAAGTTCACTGAGTCGATATGACGGTGACTAGGTGCATCACCTGACTTGGTACCGAAGGCCAGTTGAGCTTTCATGCTGGTAGTGGCAACGCCATCGGCACAGGCGATGAGCTCGCTGCCTTGGTTGCACATTTCCAGACCGATAAAGCTGAAGGCGGTATCGGCATCACCGGCACCGAAAGGCAGGTCCTGAACGGTGAATTGCAGCTTGCCGTCAACCAGAGTCACGGCGTCCTGCAGCTGGCCGTCTTTAACCAGATCTTTGGCGACCTTGGCTTTACCGCTTCCTGGGCTGACGTTGTAGCCCATGACAGGGAAGTTAGGGCCCACGTTGGTGATGGTTTCCAGACGCTTGATCTTGGCCAGTTCGTTGTTGGCATCCAGCGCATTGCCGGCCTTGTCCAACAGGGTCACAGTCAGAGTCGCACTGTTGTCGGCGCTGCCGGTCAGTTCTGCGGTCAGACCGCGCTGAGCGATAACGGCACGTTTGTCACCGGTTACACCTGTGTGCAGCTCTTCTGTCCACTTGCTGTTGTGACAGGCAATACAGTTGGAGTTGTCGGTTTGTTGGCTGTGGCCCTGACCGGCAGCAAAATCTATGTTGCTGTGGCAGCTACCGCAACTTGCAGCTGTAGGTACTTTGGACCAGTTGCCCCAATCGGGCGTCAACTCGACATTGGTGTCGTTGTGACAGGATTGGCAGCTGTTAAGCGCATCCAGGCCCAGATCCTTGTGCTTGGTATGGATCATGGCGTTGAATTCATTGCCTGGTTTTACCTTGCCTGAGGTGTGGCAAGTGGCGCAATAGTTAACATCTGAGTAGGCGCCGCCGTGTTTGACGTTGGCCAAATCACCGTGACAGGTATTACAGCTATCTGTACTCACCAGCTTGCGGCTGTAAGCCGCGGAGGCACCTGAGTCGGAACTGAAGTCGACGAAAGCGTTGCTGTTGGGGATCAGAGTGCCGTCAGGCAGCGGCGTATTGTAAGCGCGCAGCAGTACCCGCTGGGCCAACTCAGGGTTGAAGCTGATAGTGTCTTTACTCAGCTCATTCAAGGTCTTGCTGAAGGTGTAGCTGTAGCTACCGTTTTTGTGGTCAACGAAAGTACCTGCGCAGCTGCTGCTTACAGTGCAGTCTTCGTTGCCGAAATACTGCCACTGAGAGGCATTCCCGGCACCGGTTGCGCCTTCCGGCAGCAACTGAGCGGCGGCAAAGCGGAACTTCTGCAGGCCAACTACCGGCATATCGTCTTCGTTGGTCACGGTAAATTCAACCGTTGGGATACCGCCTTTGACAACAGCTTGCTCAAAGCTGAAATGCAGCTCTTTGATTTCACCTGCAGGCTCGCCGCCTGGGTTACCTGGATTACCATCGTTGCCATCATCGCCACCACAGCCACCTAAGGCCAGAGTAGCTGCACTGGCTGCCAGCAGCAGTGCGATTCTGGTTTTTTGTGCGTTCATCATCTTGTTCCCTGCAATAGTGGAAGTATCTGGTTTAGGGAGTGGCTGAGTCATCTCAACCAAATTGATTATGTAATTGGCCCTTAACCCGATACCGGAAATAGGATTTCCCTCGAAAAGGCTAACTCAAGCAGGGCCGAAAAGCTGCATGACTGGTGTTAATGTGTGACTTGGATCTTTCTATTTATAAAGAGGTATTTGAGCTGGTAGGGAAAACTTAATCTCGATCAAAAAAACGCTGTTTTTTAATTCGATTTTGGCAATTTGGCAGATAAAAAAAGAGAGGCCGAAGCCTCTCTTTAGGGTTAAATTTTAGTGGCTGAAGCCCCAGTTGGAGTGAGCTTCCAACAGCTGGGAATCAGTATGACAGGTAGAACAGGCTTCTTGGCCTTTCTGGGCGTCATAATCACTTGCAGCTACACCGTGGCCTGTACCTATCACACCACCATTGGTCACTATGTGGTTGATAGTGGTTTCACTCAGGCCGTATGGCGGCTGGTGACAGCTGGCGCAGGCGGCAGTCTGTGGTGATACCAGAGTCTGCTCTGTGCCATCTTCAGTCTTGCCGAAGGCAACCGGAGCGGCATCGGCGGCAATTTTCTTCAGTGAGAAGCCGTCTTTACCGTGACAGGTCTGACAGTCTGTCTTCTTGAAGAAGCCGTTGCCAGAGCTGTCATACAGGTAGTGCTTGGAGTGCACTATGTACGCCAGGTTGGATGAGCCGTCACCCTTCTTGTCGCGGGTACCGTTGTGGCAGGAGGCACAGCCGTCGATGTCGTTGGAGAAACGGTGCTTGATGGCAGTGGTGTGACACTGCTGACAAGCTGTCATTTCGGCATGTTGAACCCTTGGCGTCTTGTCGACTTTGCTGCCATCCACATTGAAGTAGGCTGTGTCAGATGGCACGTAAGGACCGGAGTTAGGGATAACACCGTCTTCGACTGGCTTACAGTCGGCTACAGCGCCTTTGCCATCGAAGCAGACATGCAACTGGCTGCTCAGGGCCACTTTAACCTCTGGCGTACCCATGACTTCGGCTACTTTGAAGTCGCCATCGCTGAAGGTGACATCTATGCTGCCGTCGGCGCCCTCACTGAAGTGGTCGTAACCCACTTTCTGGTAGTTAACCAGGAAGTCGTCTTTAACCACACCGTTGAAGACGATGGCGCTGGTGAAACCGCCGTGTGAGTATGGGCTGGAGTCAATCTGCGCCAGTGTCACATTGGTGTCGCCGTGCTTGACAGTCATGTTGGCCTTAATGGTCTTGCTGGCCTCATCATAAGTCATGCTGTTGAAAGTAACGCTGGTCTTGGCAGACTGGGCACTGTCGTTGTTGCTGTAGTGGGCGCGTTCGGCACCTCGGCCATGGCCATCAGGATCGCTGTGACAGGAGACACAGTTCAGTTTGTCTTCTTTAATCTGGTTGTTTTCTGCATCCCAGTGCCAGGAAGGTACGGCATACTGGCTGTTGTGGCAGCTCAGACAGGTTGCAGCATCCAGATCGGCTTTCCAGGCATCGGCCATCGCCAGGTTTTCATCTGGTTGGTGACAGGTCTGACAGTTGCTGGCTGATTGCGGGAAAATGCCGTTGTAGAAGGCATGGCTGTGCACTTCGTGCGCCATGGCCTTGATGGAACCATCAAATTTATGGCTACCGATCACTTGGCCATTTTCGTCCTTGTCATCCTTCATGTAGCTGTTGTAGTCGGTGTGACAGAAAGTACAGCTTTCCAGAGTGACGTGTTTGCCGCCGTGCATGGCCAGTTCACCGGCATGACCGGGTCTGTGACAGCTTTGGCAGGTTTCATCGGCGATAACCGGCTTGGGCTTGGCCTGAGTGGTATCGGAAGAGGGCTGCCAGTAGAAGAAGCTGTTGTTAACCAAGTTAACGTTGGCCGCATTGGCTGTTTTGATGCCCAGGTAAATACCATTGACCATATCGGCCTTGTAGTCGTATTTACCCAGGGTATCTATGGCTTTGTTCAGTTTCAGTGTATAGGTGCCGTCCTGATTGTCGGTCAGACAGTCTTCGCAGTTTTTGCCTTGGAAGTAGGAAGAACCCGTGTAGAAGCCGTCACCTTTGTCTTTGTTGAAGTAGCTCAGCCAGATCTCTCTCGCTTGGCCTTCTACATTGGTCAGGCCTTCAATCTCATCTTCGCTGCCGACACGGCCGAAGGAGACTGCACCTATGTCAGTGTTTTTCAAACCAAAGACGGCGGCGCCGTTGGCATCGGACAAGCTGAAGTTGATTGTCAGGAAGCCGTTGGTGTCTACAGATGCTGAATTAATCTTGGATTTCAGCGTGTTGACTTTGCTTATGGGTGTGCCGACAGGACCTGGCTTACCAGTCTCACCATCCTTACCGTCGCTGCCACAACCGGCCAGCATCAGAGACAGCAAACCGGCACCCAACATCGCTTTAGTCGCGGCATTGAAATTAAACCGTTTCATCATGATATTTCCCTGCAAGTGATTTTAATCATCACTAACCAGAGGTTAAATAAGAATAAATCTCATTAACCATGGAAAGTGTGTGGAATTATTTTTCCAAGGCTAAGGCTACCCAAGTGGTGGGGATTAAGCAGTCACTTTAGATGGGTTATGTGATTAAGATCCGACTATTTCTTTAGGGGTATACGGCTAGATCAAAAAACGTTAATCCTGATCAAAAAAACGTGTTTTTTGAAAGAGTTTTTAACGAATTTTGCTGCATAAAAAAGGGAGGCACATGCCTCCCTTTGGTAGCAAAACGCAAGTTAATTGCCGTGTGCAGTCATCAGCTGAGCCGGGGTATGACAGGTGGCACAGGCCTCTTTGGCACGATTACGGACATCGGTCTCATCCATGCCATCCAGAATACCGCCGTTGGCTTGAATATGCGATTTGGCCGCATCGCTGAGGTACTGTTGGTGGCAGCTCAAGCAGGAGCCTGCATCTGAGGATACCCAGATATCCGCGCCGCTATTGCTGATGTCACCATAGCGCCAGACACGATCCGGTGAACGACCCAGAGTGATACCTGTGACGCTGCCGGAAGACTCGGCATGACAGGTGGCACAATCGGTTTTCAGCACAGTGCCGGACTTAAGCCCTGCATACTTGAGGAAGTGGCCCTCACGCTCGTGTGCCTTCCAGGCAAAGCTTGAGGGGATCTTGCCACCGGGATAATCGGCGTCATTTCGCAGTGTCTTATCCGGTGTATGGCAGGTCTGGCAGTTGACGCCATTGTCATAGTGATGGATCTCCTTGCCATGACAACTTTGGCACTTGGTCGGATCTATGATGGCTCGGCGGGCCACGGCATCCATACCGCTGTCGACACCATTGTTACCCCAGACAAAGCGGTAGGGTTCCTGCTGGATAGCCACAGAGCGAACACCATCGGTTGCGCAGTCTGTCAATTGAATATCGGCAACACCATAACCGCCGTTATTGAAGCAGGCTTCCAGTGCCGACCAGATTTCAAAGCTCTTGCCATCCGGACTTGCCGGCATATCAAACGCCGGAGTCAGCGTATAGCTCTTGCTGGTGGTGTCAAAACTGCCTTCACTGAGACGAATACGGCGCTGGCTGTAGGAGGCTTCGTTATAGGCAGGGTAGTCCTTGTCTACATCCCAGCCGACTATCATACGGCTGCCCTGATCGATAAAGCTTTGATCCATGGCGTTACCGTCTTTATCCAGCACCTGCACTTTAAAGGTCATCTTGCCAGCGTTGCTGCTGACCTCCAACACCTTGACGCTCAGTTCGGCTGCCAGAGTGTAGGCTTGCATTACATCACCGTGGCGCTTGGCTGCGCTGCCGGTACCGTGATAGGTATTGTCCGTGTTGTGGCAAGCCATACAGTCGGTGCTGGAGTGGTGGGATGAAGGCTTTTCCGTGTGACAGGCGACACAGGCGGTATTGCTCTTCTCTGCCTTGAACAGATCGGCATTGGCGGGAGCGCCACTGCCTTCCTGGTGACAGACGCTACAGTCTGAAGCTGGCTTACGGGGGAAGCCGACCACACCATAGTCGTGGACGCTGCCGCCATAACCGACAATCTTGTACGGTGCCGGCACTTCATTGCCGTCGGCATCATAGGTATGCCGTTCTGCGCCGCGGTGAATGGCGTGGATCAGATAGGTGAACTCCACACTGTTACCCGACTCAGGATCTCCTGAGGTCGCAGTATGGCAGGAAGCGCAGTTTTCCAGCGCTATTCGACGTCCGCCGTGCAGCTCCAGGCTGTCCGGTTGGTGACAGGTGTAACAGGCATCAATGGTGACCACATTGCGGGTCTGGATACCTTCTGTATTGCCGCTGGAGGGTTGCCAATCATAATGGGCATTGGCGGTAACCTGAGGGAGTTTCAGCTCCAGTGTGGCCCTTTGAGTGGCATCGGCATCATAAGCTATGGCCAGCGGCTCTGTGACTTCGGCAATATTAACCTGATAACTATAGCTATAGCTGCCATCGCCATTGTCCACCAGACAGGTTTCGCAGGCGCTGGCGGCTTCGACTCCGGCCTGATACTGAGGCGATGGACTGAGGTTATCCACCCCGTCGGGAACCGTTGTCGGTTGTTTGAGGCTATTGATATAGGCTTGCCATTGGAATCCCCAATCGGCTTCTCTGGCTTCCTCACCTTCACCTATGGTTTCGGTCACATGGGTCAGCTGAGCGATACCAAATCTGAGGTCATAATCTTTGTTCAGACCCAGCACAGCCACACCATTGGCATTGGTCAACATAAAGTCGACCGTGACCTTGCCTGCTTCTACTTTGGCGTCGGTAAACTTGACCTTGAGTGTGGGAGTGGCATCGATATTCACTCCGATCACGCCGTCCTTGCCGTCTTCGCCATCCTTGCCGTCACTGCCACATGCCATGAGCGTCAGCGACATCAGAGTGGCCAATGCCAGGCGGGTATGCCCTTTAACCAGTCTTGAGCTTTTCATCATTATTTCCCTGCATTGCTTTGATTGCACGACTGAGCCAGCCTTTGAAGACCGGCCCGTTCCTGTAATTGCCGCCCTCAAAGGGCGGCTTATTGTTGTTACTGGGCGATAGGATGCACCTTGGTGACATCGGCCATGCCGCCCTGACCATGACAGGTGGCGCAGCTTTCTGTTCCTGCCTTGGCATCCGCTTCGGTGCCTTGGAACACGGCTCCCTGTTGCGTCATATGGTTGCGGGCACTATCGCTCTGGTGGCAGTTACTGCAGACTGCCGCCGTGGGGCTGGTGAAGCTGCCATCATCCAGACTCAAGGGTTGCACTGCCGGGCTGAGTGGCAGTGCCATACTCAGCACGCCATTTTCATCTTTGCTGTGGCAGTGAGCACAGTTGCCTATATTCCCCGGGAATTGCAGCGTCTCGAACCCTTCAAAATTGGCCGAGTGCAGCGCATGGATCAACTGCTTGAAGTCGGCGCTGCTCGCTGATGGATTGGCAGCAGTGGCGTCGGCCTGCATATTGGTGTTGTGGCACAGTTGGCACTGGCCGGACAAATCGTTGCGAGCACCGTGGAAGTTCAACTGTTGATCGCCATGGCAGCTGCCGCAGGTTTCGTTGCTGACCACCTGGCGCCGTCCGGCCGTGGTGAGGCCGGCCATGTTGAATGACTGATGGCTCGACTTGATAACCAGCACACTGGCGGCGCTGTCACTGCAGTCGACCAGCATGCCTTGGCTGGCACAGACTCGGCCCTGAATCGCCAGGGTACCTGCATCGGCTTCACTGCCGGCGGGAATGGTCAGTCCATCCAACTGATACTGATAGATACCATCACTGCCGGACAGCGGTACCACTTCATGCACCCTAATTGAGCGGGCAGAGCGGGTGGCGTAATCAAAGCTGGTGCCCCAGTTGGCGTAGACCCTGAGATCGTTGACAAACACCTGCTTGTCGGCGCTGTCGTTATAGGCTGCACCTGTCTGCGGGTTACTCAGCTTGAGCGAGAAGCTCAAACTGCTGCCGCTGACACTGGCGTTGGTGACCTCGGCCTTGAATTGCTCGAGGGCCGCCATGTTCTCCTGATTGGCATGTACTTCGCGGGTCCAATCCGGATTGTGGCAAGCGACACAATTGCTGTTATCCGCTTGCGCCGGATGACCTTCGCCTTTGACGAAGTCGATATTGTTATGACAACTGCCACAGGACTCCATGGTTGGCACCCGGAACCAGTTGTGCTGTTCGCTGAGGGTTTCATCCTCTTTATGACAAGTCTGACAGTCGGACAAGGGTTTGGGGAATCCGGCCAGGTGTTTGGCATGGATCATTTGCGGGAAGATGTTTTCCGGATTGCTGACCCGAGTGGCATTGTGGCAGGTAACACAGGTTTCCACCTGATTATAGTTACCGCCGTGAAACGCCAGGTCATTGTGACAGCTGTTACAGGTGTCGATGGAAACGATATTCCGGCTGTAGGCCGGAGCACCGCCTGGGGGCTGCCAGTCGTAATGGTCATTGGTTACCGGTAATGCGGTGCCATCGGCCAAGGTATCACCACCGAGTTTGATCACCACTCTGTGGGTGGCTCCGGCGATTTCAGCTATCTCATTCATCCCGTCGAAAGGGGCACTGAAACTGTAGGAGTAGTTGCCATTTTTATGGTCAACATAGGTGCCAGGGCAGCTGCTGGAGCAGGTCTCAGCGGTGAAATACTGCCACTCACTGCTGTTCCCGGCCCCACTGCTGCCTTCCGGCAACAACTGCGCGGCAATGAAGCGTCCTGAGGGGATACCGACTACCGGCTCGTCATCCTGATTGGTGACCCGGTAATCTACCCGGGTAATGCCCTCTTCGAGAGCCGTTTCCTTGACCTCAATATTGAGCTTACTGATATTCATCGCCGGCTCGCCGCCCGGTTCGCCTGGGGTTCCCGGGTTGCCATCATCACCACCGCAACCTGAGAGAGCCAACATGGCGGTCAGCAGGGGCGCGCCTAGGTAAAGCAGGGGAGTTTTTGGGGTGTATTCCTTTGACATCGCTCTTCGCCTCTTGCTCTTATAGGGAGTAACTCAGTGTCAGCCCCAGATAGTGGGCGTTATAGTCCTGGCCAAGATCTCCAAAGCTGAGTACGTTGGGGATGCTATCCGGGGTTAATCCCTGATTGAGCCAGTCACTGTCCTGATAGTGTTCAAACAACCAATCCAGCCTCAATGCCATCTTGTCGCTGAAGTGATACTTGGCAAAGGCGTTGAAGGTATGACGGCGTGAATAATAGTCGCCGTAATCCAGAGTGAGCCCCTGGCTGACATCTGTGTCGCTTTCGCCTTTTGAGTATTGCCAGTCGAAGCCCAGATCCAGTTGTTTATTCAGCAACTCGTTATAGTAGATGCCGAAGCCGGCGACAGTGCTGCTGTCGCTGGCACGGCTGTACCAACCGCTGGGGCCGAAAGAAGCTGAGCCGGTTTGATCTGTATCCTGCCAGTCCTGATTGAGCCAGGCATTGAGGCCAAACTGGGCTGAGAATTGATAGTTGCCACTGAGGCCATAGCCCCAACTGCTGACTTCATCCAGGCCGATAAGCGTCTCATCATAGTCTTGCTGCTTGTGATTCAGCGCCAGGCTGAACGACAGGGCATCGCTGAAGCGGTAATCGTTTTGCAGTCGCAACAGGGTTTGCTTGCGATCTGCCAACCAATACTGACGCATCCAGGGATTATTGGGGCTTTGGCTCAGCTCGGATGCCTGATAACTGCCGCCACTGCGCTCACTGAGTTCACCTTTGAACCACAACTGCCAGTCGCGGCTGGCACGCAGGTTCAGCTTGGCAAACACGCTGGATTGGAACAGGGATTCGCGCGCCAGATCGCTATAGCTGTGGTGTTCATACTCGTAACCTGCGTCAAGAGACAGGGCGCGGGTAAAACGGTAGTTGAAGGCGATATCGGCTCTTTGGCGGGTGTGGTCATAGGCCGCGGGCGTGGCGCTGCCCTGGTGCCAGCTGTCACTGCTCACCTGTGGCCATTCTTTAAATTGTGTCTTGTTTTCCCGGTCGCGATAGTCATAGCCGGCGCGAACCGACAAGCCTCTGCTGAGGCGGGCGGCATACTTGAGTTTAAGTTCCAGCACGTCAACCTGCATGTCGCCATCGGTTGCAGGCAACTGGGGTGAAGGACCATTGATGGTGGCCGGTAACAGCGCCTGATCCTGAGTCATGCGGGTGAATGCCGTGTGCATCAATATTTGATGTCCGGCCTCGGATAACTGCAGATCGGCACCGACCCTCAGCGCCTTGTTATCCGGATTGTCGGCAAGTTGGCCATTATAGGCGGCGCCGAATGTGGGAAAGAAGGCGTTTTCCCAATAGAGTGCCTGATAGTCGTTGCTGTATTGGCTCAGGGTCGAATTGAAGCCGGCCAGCCAGCCCTTTCCTTTGAAATAGAGTTTGGCTTCCAGCTCGTCAGTACTGTCATCCACCCGGGTGGCCAATGCCATGGAGTTGGTAAGAAAGTTGCCGTTGGTTTGGCGGGTGCCATCACGTTGCTCGTGACGGTAATTGAGCCCCGCCTTATAAAAGCTGCCCAGGTAATGGACATCCAGGGTGAAGCGATCCCGCTTCATTTCCAGTCGCTGGCTTGTCAGGCTGTCATCAAGCCCAGGCATTTGCGAGGTGAGGGCGGCCGCTTGCCAGTTGTCCGGCAACATCAGTCTGTTGTCCTGATTGATATAGGGGCTCATGCCATTGTCCGGGCCGAAGTTGGCCAAGGCACGATAACCCAGACGGATATCAAATTGGCCGGGTCTTCCGGTACTCAGGCTGGCGCTGCCGGTGTCATAGCCCAGTTTGTCGGCTTCAATGTGGGTACGGTAACCCTGTTCACCATAAAAGACGACATCGCCGCCAAGGTGCCCCGTGGCGCCATCGGCATCTGTGCCACTACTATTGGCAAACACCGCATTGTCGCCATCGTTGTAGGCCACACCGGCTTCGAGCGTGCCGCGGCTTTCCTGTGGTAACTTGCACTGGCCGCAACTCCACTTGTCTTGCTTGAGCTCGGCGCGATTGGCCTGTTGCAGCGAATAGCCACCAGCCCAGGCCGGCTGCAGTGCACAGGCTATGGTGAGCGTCAGCAGTGATAGTTTCATCTGTGTCTGTTTCTCGATAACCATACTCAGCTCCTTATCGCTGCAAGAGTTTGCCGGATGGATGGTTGGAACCATGCACCTGGGTGTGGCAGTTCAGACAGGAGTTGCCGGCGTTATAGGCGTTGGGCATCAAGCCGGTTTGCTCATTGGCCGGGAAGTAGGCTCTGGCTGCATGGCCGTCGGAAGCATGGCATTGCTGACACAATTGAGGTGGCTTGGCCAGCAACATGGCTTCGTTGACGCTGCCATGAGGGTTGTGACAGCTGGCGCAGTTGTCTGTAACCGGGGCGTGTTCCCACAGCTTGGGCCCGCGCTTTTCGGCGTGGCAGCTGTAACAGTTTTCGTTGACCGTCATCTGCTTCAGGCTGGCGTCCCCCAGACTGCCGTGAGGATTGTGGCAGTCGCTGCAGACCATCTGCTCTGTGCGTATCGGGTGCGCGGAACGTTTGTGAATGTCGGCACGTTGCTCTGAGTGACAGCTGCTGCAAACGGCGACTTCGGTTTCACGGCTCTGGATGGGATCCTGGCCTGTATGCACCTGGTGACAACTGGCACAGGCAACTCCGGCCGTGTCGTGGTGGCTGGCACTCCAGCCCAGACGCTGCTCATCCTGGTGGCAACTGAGGCAGACGCTGTTTTGCTTGTCGGCCGGGACCGGCGAGTCGGCACCGAAGGTGATCATCGGCTCCTTGCCGCCGCGGTTGTGTTTCCCCATGGGGCCGTGGCAGGCTTCGCATTGCAGATCGGCCATCGGAGATTGAGAGACGTTGGGATTGCCGTGTACACCATCAAAAAGCGCCATTACCTTCTGGTTCTTTTTGTGACACATCAGGCAGCTGTCAGCACCCTTGGGGGAGTATTTGCCTTCGGCAAATTTCTTGTCCAGTGTGGCTTCAACCTCGGCCGGGTCCTGGTTGTCCCACGGGGTAGCTTTGGCCGGGAAGGCCAACAATAACAATAAGGGGAGAGCGCAACCCAACCCCCAAAGGCTTGGTTTACTCGAGTTATCCATTTTCATCATTCCATCCTGAGCGCGTTCATTGCCGATTTATAGTTATTAGGCATGCATCAGTAATTTACCGAATTGCTAATGTTAAAGAATAGAGCAAAAAAGTGACAAAGCGATAACTTTTTGATGATGCTTATGGGTAAAGAAGGCTGATTTAAAAAAGAAAACAACAAAGTGTGATCCATGCCTCGTTTTGGGTATGGTGTGTCTTTGTTCGAATTTGGGATCCGCCGCAGAAAAAGCCGCGGTTCAGTTACTTTTATTTGCAGTTAAACGGTTTATTCCAGCTAGCTTTTGTCCCATAATAGCCAACACAATTGAAAACTATTATCGTTACCAGTTGAAAAGCTTGATCCAGATAAAGTTCTTATTTGACTGTTTCAGGTAGAATCGAATCATTACCCGCATGCTTGCATGCTGTTTTCAGTGGTAGAGGCAATGAAGTTAAGTGAATTGAAACCCGGTGATCGCGCCATGATTTCCGAAGTTGGCCATCTGGATCTGCCTGCAGTGGTCAAACGCAAGCTCCTGTCCATGGGGATCACCCCCAATACCTGTTTTTCTTTGATCCGCCGTGCTCCCATGGGATCCGGGTTGGAATTGGACATTCGCGGCAGCAAGTTGTGCATGCGTCAGGATCTGGCACAGATTATAGAGGTGGAAAAGGCCAATGACTAAGCAGTTCCATTGTGTCACTGTCGGTAATCCCAATGCCGGTAAGTCGACATTGTTCAACGCCCTGACAGGTGCCAATCAACAGGTAGGTAACTGGTCCGGGGTGACAGTCGAGAAGAAGACCGGCCACTTTTCGCTTAATGGCGATGATGTCTTTCTAACCGATTTACCCGGCATTTACGATCTTCTTCCCGCCGGTAGCAACTGTGATTGCTCGTTGGATGAGCAGATTGCCCAGCAGTATCTGGCCAACCAGAAAGTAGATGGCATTATCAACTTGGTGGATGCCACCAATATCGAACGTCACCTGTATCTGACAGTGCAGCTGCGTGAGCTGGGTATTCCCATGGTTGTGGTGCTCAACAAAATGGATGCGGCGGTCAAGCGCGGCATTCGGGTCGATACCCAAGCCATGAGTCGAGAGCTGGGTTGCCCCGTAATAGGAGTGACTTCAAGAGAAGCCAAAGACGTCGAGCGGGTCAAGGAACAGGTGATAGAGCTGCTGGAAGGGCGGGTTTCAGAGTCGCCTTTGATGCTGCAATATGACGCCACCATTGAAACCGGTGTCACAGCCATTATGGGCAGCGACAGTCAATTAAGCCGGGGCCGGGCGCTGGCCATGTTGGCCAATGGCTTGGGCTGTGGTTCTTGCCAGAACAATTTGCTCGATGAACAGGTCTCCAGAGTGACGGATAAACTGGCACTGGAAGGCAAAGACATAGAGATCATGGTGGCCACCACACGTTTTGACTTTGTTGAGCGGGTTTATAAGGGGTCGGTCAATGCCGACGGCCAGCTGACCTTGAGTGACAGGCTCGATAAGTTGGTATTGCATCCTGTGTTGGGTATTCCGGTATTTTTGCTGGTGATGTACCTGATGTTCATGTTTGCCATCAACGTGGGCAGTGCCTTTATCGACTTCTTCGATATCAGTGCCGGCGCGCTGTTTGTCGATCATTTCGGGGCTTTGCTGACCAATATAGGAGCTCCTGCCTGGTTGGTGACTCTGCTGGCCGGTGGTATAGGTCAGGGTATTCAGACGGTATCGACCTTTATTCCGGTTATCGCGGCGCTGTTTTTGGCTTTATCTGTGCTGGAAGGCTCTGGCTATATGGCCCGTGCCGCCTTTGTGGTTGACGGCCTGATGCGCCGCATCGGCTTGCCCGGCAAGGCCTTTGTGCCCATGATTGTCGGTTTTGGCTGCTCTGTGCCTGCCATCATGGCGACCCGCACACTGGGCAGTGAGCGTGAACGTATTGTCACGGGTATGATGGCGCCCTTTATGTCCTGCGGTGCCAGATTGCCTGTATACGCCTTGTTTGCGGCGGCCTTTTTCCCTGATTCAGGTCAGAATCTGGTGTTCGGTCTCTACCTTATCGGTATTTTGGCTGCGATAGGCACAGGCCTGCTGCTGCGCAAGACCTTGCTGCCCGGTAACAGCAGTGCCGTAGTGATGGAGCTGCCAAGCTATGAACTGCCCAAGCTCAAAGCGGTGGCTTCCCGTACAGGTAAGCGTACCAAGAGCTTTATTCTCGGTGCCGGCAAGACAATTGTGGTTGTAGTGACTCTGCTCAACTTTATCAATGCCATAGGGGTCGATGGTAGTTTTGGCCATGAAGACAGTCAGGAGTCTCTGCTCAGTGTTGCCAGTCAGAAGATCACTCCGGTGTTTTCACCCATGGGGATAGAGGAAGACAACTGGCCGGCCACTGTTGGGATAGTAACGGGTATCTTCGCCAAAGAAGCGGTGGTGGGTACGCTCAATAGCCTGTATAGCACGGCTGATGGCGGTGATGGCGAGCTTACTCCATTGATGGACAGCTTCTCCGAGGCGCTGGCGACCATTCCGGCCAACCTGTTCGGCATAGTGATGGAAGATCCGCTCAAGCTGTCTGTGGGCCATGTTGAGGATAAGACGCTGGCTGCCGAAGAGCAGGGGGTTGATCAGTCCACATTCGGTGCACTGCAGGCAGGATTCAGCGGACAATTGGCTGCCTTCTCCTATCTGCTGTTTATTCTGCTCTACACCCCTTGTGTGGCCGCCATGGGTGCACTGGTGAATGAGTTTGGCAGTCGCTGGGCTACCTTTGCCGCTACCTGGACCTTTGCACTGGCTTACGGCAGTGCCACTGTGGTCTACCAAGGCGCGACTTTTGCCGAGCATCCATTGCAGTCCAGCGCATGGATAAGCTTCTTTGTCCTCGCCCTGATAGGTTTCTATATGTGGCTGAAGCGTAAAGGCCGCAAGACCCAGGAGATCATTCCGGGTATCAAGATAGTGACTGAGTAAGGTCGCAGATAAAAAGCAGCCATCTTGGCTGCTTTTTTGATCACGGCACCGGGTTTGACGAAGTGCGCCGCAGTTTTTATTCTAGAAGGATTGTAACCGGGCATGATCTGTAGGATCATGCCTCTTTTCGTTAGACAGCCATTGTTCGCAAAGAGGAATTTCATGAGTCATGTGGACACCGAAGTACGTCCAAGTAACTTCATTCGCAATATCATAGATGAAGATTTGGCGAGCGGTAAGCACACCAATGTGCACACCCGTTTCCCACCAGAGCCTAATGGCTTCCTGCACATAGGTCACGCCAAGTCTATCTGCTTGAATTTCGGTATTGCCAGGGACTATCAGGGCCAGTGCAACCTGCGCTTTGATGACACCAACCCGGAAAAAGAAAACATTGACTATGTAAATTCCATTAAAGCGGACGTGCAATGGCTGGGCTTCCAGTGGGCCGGTGATATTCACTACTCGTCAGACTACTTTGATAGCCTCTATGGTTATGCCGTTGAGCTGATCAAAAAAGGTCTGGCTTATGTTTGTTTTCTCAATGGCGAGCAGATGCGCGAGTACCGCGGCACTTTGAAAGAGCCGGGCAAGAACAGCCCTTATCGTGACACCGGCGTTGAAGAAAACCTGGCGCTGTTTGAAAAGATGCGCGCCGGTGAATTTAAAGAAGGCGAGTGTTCACTGCGGGCCAAGATAGACATGGCATCACCTTTCATGTGTATGCGCGACCCGGTAATCTACCGGATCAAATTCGCTCATCACCATCAGACGGGTGATAAGTGGTGCATCTATCCCATGTACGATTTTACCCACTGTATCTCTGATGCGCTGGAAAATATCACTCACAGCCTTTGTACGCTGGAGTTTCAGGATAACCGTCGCCTCTATGACTGGGTGTTGGATAATCTGGATGATTTCAAGATCCCCAACCGTACCCGTCAGTATGAGTTTTCACGCCTGAATCTGGAATATACCCTGATGTCCAAGCGTAAGCTCAACGAGCTGGTGGTACGTCAGTTGGTCAATGGCTGGGATGATCCCCGCATGCCGACTATCGCCGGTTTGCGCCGCCGCGGTTACACCCCGGCCTCCATCCGTGAATTCTGTGATCGCATCGGCGTGACCAAGCAGGATAACCTGGTGGAAGTGGGTATGCTCGAAGCCTGTATCCGTGAAGAGCTCAACGACAATGCCCCGAGAGCCATGGCGGTTATCGAGCCGGTTAAGGTGATCATTGAGAACTATCCTGAAGGGCAGTTGGAGCATGTCCGTGCGCCGGTGCATCCCAATAAGGAAGAGCTGGGTAATCGTGAGCTGGCCTTTGGCCGTGAGCTTTATATCGATGCGGCCGACTTCCGTGAAGAAGCCAACAAGCACTACAAGCGTCTGGTGATGGGCAAAGAGGTGCGTTTGCGCAATGCCTATGTGATCAAAGCCGAGCGTTGTGACAAGGACGCCGACGGTAAGGTCACCACCATTTACTGCAGTTATGACCCAGAGACTCTGGGTAAAAACCCTGCCGATGGCCGCAAGGTCAAGGGCGTGATCCACTGGGTCGAAGCCAGCAGCGCTGTGCCTGCCGAGTTCCGTCTCTATGATCGCCTGTTTGTTGATGCCAATCCGGCAGCGGCAGAAACCGTGGACGAAGTGCTGAACCCGGAATCTTTGGTGGTTAAGCATGGTCTGGTTGAGGCTGGTCTGGTGCAAGCGGAGGCCGAGAAGGCCTATCAGTTTGAGCGTGAAGGTTACTTCTGTGCCGACAGCAAGGACTCAAGCCCAGATAAGCTGGTATTTAACCGCACCGTGGCATTAAGAGATTCATTCGCTTAAGTCAGTACCATTCTGTAAAGCTGTGGCTGACTAGACTTGTTTTTCGCAAGCTTAGTCAGCTGTCGGCTTCACAAGCCCGCTTATTTCCCTCTGCGCTTTAAACCGTTTCCAGGCCAGTGAGCCGATATAGAGCACCCGTGGGACTCGTTCGCACCTTCCCTTGAATAACTGGTTAAGCTGCTCTCGATTGATATCAGTAAAGACACAATCATTCTTCAACAGATGCTGAAGTGATAGGGATTATTTAAGCGTTAACAACTTGGATGTATATAAGGTATCTAAATGTTGATTCAACAAGCACATGAAGTCGAAGAAGCAATAAATAATGGTGACATAGAATCAATCAGGAACGATCTGGACTTTAGGGTATTGACCTCGATAATTGAGAGTAACAGGTTTGATCTAGTCGAAATAATTTACAATCATTTTAAAGATACCGAACCTATGGAGCAGCTAATTTTTAATGCTGTTGTCGAGAGTGCCGGTGTTGATATCACCCCTACGGCTATCCAGTGCCTCAACTTCTTAAAGTCTCTCGACAAAGGAATATCCTATGAGTTCGACGATGAAGATGCTCTCTATCATATGTGCCAAATCCCCGGCAGGGTTGAACTATTCAAATTAATGCTCGATATGAAGGCAGACATACCTTGGGGTTATGTTTTACAGGTGAGCTGTAACTTTATTTGTCGTGATACCATTGAGTTTTTGATTGCCAACATTCAAGTATCCAACGAAGAGCTTAATCTTGCCTTTGGCTACTTGGTTAATGCCAGTGTCACTTCCTGTTATCATGAAAACTCCGATCAAACCGAAATAATTTCATGGTTTATAAACAAGCTCAATGTGGATGTGAACTTAACGACGGACAGTGATTATGGATGGGCGTATTTGGATTGCTTCATTAATGCACCCAATGCGGCTAAACACTTTTACGTTGAACGATTTAACTCCCGTATTATCAATTCGGAAGATTTTTGGGCGAAGTTTATTGAAGCTTACCTTGAGGATCAAAAGTTCAAGCAAGCATTTGCTCAAGCTTTTGAAGACCTAAGGAACAGCAGCATAGATTTAACTGAGTTGGCCACATTATTTGACCGTTTGGGCCATGACGCGCTTGCAAAGGAATTACTGAACTAGGGCTTGGCCTGTAAGTCTGTACAGAGCAGATGTAAGGCTTCTTAGCAGTTCTGCATGACGGATATCTCCTGCTTACCCAACACATCCTGGGTTCCGTTGGGGGATGCTATATGGCTAGGGCTGAATTGGACGTAAGAAAGGCGCTCAAGGAGCGCCTTTTTCGTCTCTGGTGTTTTGATGACTGCTTTTATTATTGCAGTATTGGGCCGAGTCCCATGCTCCAGAGGATCACGCTGCTGGCCATCAGAGCGACCAGGAGCACCAAACCTGCCGTCACCACAGAGCTGGCATAGATAAAGCCTTTTTCCTCGGGAATATTCATTATGATAGGGACCCCGGTATACAGCAGGTATACAGAGTAGCTAAGGCCTATCAGTCCTATCACCATAATAAACCAAAGCTCTGGATAGAGCGCCGCCAGTCCCACCATAAACAGTGGGGTGGCAGTATAAGACGCCAGTTCCAGGCACTGGGTAAAGTCCGGATGGGCATCAAAAGTTTGTCCCATCCAGTAGGCCAGGTAGGCGAGGGCGAACACACCGAATACCAGGCCGCAATACATGCCGGCGCACATGATGAAGCCGCTTTGGGCTGTTAGAAACAAGGGTTCGCCGGCACCTGGGTTCCAGCCGATATGCACGGCGGCGATATAACTACAGACAGAAGGGATGAGCGCAATGAGTAGCAGGTGACTGAGACAGCTTTTAAGTGCCTCATGGTTTTGTTCTATGGTTTGCCATTCCTGTTTGGGATGAGTATACAACCCCATTAAGTGATTCAATACCATTATAATTATCCTTATTCCGCTTTGACTTTTGCTCGTCAAACTGCAGACGAGCGTTTTACCGCTCTGAGTCTATTTATTGAACAAAAACAGCGGGCCGTCAAGTTTGTACTCCGAGAGGCTGTGGGCATAGCATTGGCTTGCTGGTAGACTTGGCGGCCTTGAAAACTCTTGTGGAAGCTTGACCTCAATGCAGCAGTTACTCGCCCCAGTAAAAGAATTCCTGGCCTGTGAAACCCCTGACAGCTGGATAGCAGCTGCCAAAGAGGAGCATAGACTGGCCGAATTGCTGATAGATCACTGTAATTGTGAGCTTAAGGCGGCGCAGACGGCGATGTTTTTGGTCCGCAAGTATGCGGTGGACAAGCAAAGTGGCGAGCAGTTGCTAACCTGGGCCAAGCTTTACGAAGAGTTTGTTTATCACAACGACAGGGATATGGCGGCATTTCTGGCCAGAGAGGTGAAGAAGAACGAGTTGATTGGTGAGTTGACGCCCAGGGCGGGATTCCCCCATGGCTTTGAGCTCATCGCCAAGATGATCCGCCTTATCAAAGAGGAGTTCCACCACTTTGAACAGGTTCTGGAACTGATGTTGGCGCGCAATATCCCATACAGCAACATCCGTGCCGGCCGTTATGCCAAGGGGATGATGAAACACGTTCGCACCCATGAACCTGCGACTCTGATAGATAAACTCATAGTGGGCGCCTTTATCGAGGCCCGCTCCTGTGAACGTTTCGCCAAGCTGGCGCCTTGGCTCGATGATGAGCTTAAACGTTTCTATATTTCACTGCTGCGTTCTGAAGCGCGCCACTATCAGGATTATCTTTCATTGGCCGAGGCGATTGCCGGCGAGGATATCAGCGCCAGAGTGGCCTATTTTGCTGAGGTGGAAGCCGAGCTTATTCTAGCGCCGGATGATGAATTCAGGTTTCACAGCGGGGCGCCGCTTTAAACTACTCGATATTGCGCCTACATAGATAAAGATGCCGACAGGGTCGGCAACTGCTGGATTGGAAGGGTTTTATAGGTTATCAGGGCTGGCTAGGTTCAATGCGAGCCGACTCAAGCCAAACAGATAAAACCCGAGTCGAATGAGTTCAGTTAAGAGTTCAGTTAAAGCCGGGTCTGCTGGCTTTATTCTATGAAAGGAAGGCTGGTCAGTGCTATGTTGTCGGCACTGATGCTCAAGACACTTCCCTGTTCATACCAGTCTCCCACTACCAAGCGCTGCTTATTACCCGCCAATTGATGGATATCCGGTCTATGGGTGTGACCGTGGATCATCAACTCGGCGCCAGTGCCGGCAAACAGTTCATCCACCGCGCTCGGCTCAACATCCATTATCTCAATGCTTTTCAGCTGATTCTGCATCTGGCTGTTTTGCCTGAGCTTGGCGGCAATATTGCTGCGGGTCTTCTTCGGCAGATGGCGGTATATCCAGCGGGGCAAAGCCATATTGCGAAAACGCCGAAAACGCTGGTAGGCCTTGTCCAGAGTGCAGAGGCTGTCGCCATGCAGCAGCACTGTCTTGTGGCCATAGAGATCCAGTCGATACACCTCGGGCAGTAAGGTTATCCCCGCTTTGGCGGCGTATTCTTTCCCCAGCATAAAGTCGCGGTTGCCGTGGATAAAGTACACCGGCAGGCTGCGGCTGACTTCATAGAGACGCTTGGCCAGCGCCAAGGCAAAGGGCTCGGCCAAATCATCACTGACCCAAACCTCAAACAGATCACCCAAGATATAGAGGGCGTCGACCTGTTCAAGACCGGTATCGAGAAATTGATAGAAGGCGTTGAGGATATCTTGGCGATCGGCACTGAGGTGCAGATCGCCGATAAAGAGAGTGCGCATTCAGAAGTTATCAGTCTGCTATGGTCACTTTCTCGATGATCACGGCTTCCAAGGGCACATCCTGATGCATGCCGTGGTTGCCCGTGCTCACGCCTTTGATGGCATTGACCACGTCCATACCTTCAACCACTTCACCGAATACACAGTAACCCCAGCCTTGGATGGATTCGTTTTTGAAATCCAGGAAGGTGTTGTCGTTGACATTGATAAAGAACTGCGCCGTGGCGGAATGAGGATCGGAAGTGCGGGCCATGGCTATGGTACCTGTCTTGTTTGACAGGCCGTTGTTGGCTTCGTTACGCACTGGGGCATTGGTAGGTTTTTGTGACATCTGTTCGGTAAAGCCGCCACCCTGAACCATAAAGCCATCGATAACGCGGTGGAAGATAGTACCGTCATAGAAGCCTTCCTGGGCGTACTTGATAAAGTTGGCCGCAGTCAGAGGGGCTTTTTCACTATCCAGCGCCAGTTTGATGTCGCCGTGGTTGGTGTGCAGTGTAATCATGATCGGATCCTCAGGATAAATTTTGTTGGCGGATTCTAACTTATCCGACTCCGGCTATAAAGGGCAGTATTCAAGAGCTTTTGGCAATGCTAAACTGCCAGATTCGTTTTACCCACTAATCCTATATTGTTGAAGAGAAAGTCGATGTTGAAGATATACAACAGTCTGAGCCGCCAAAAAGAGGAATTTAAACCGATTAACCCAGGTAAAGTGGGTATGTATGTGTGTGGTGTCACCATATACGACTTGTGTCATATCGGTCATGGCCGGACCTTTGTTTCCTTTGACATGATAGTGCGCTACCTGCGTTACGCGGGTTACCAGGTTAACTTCCTGCGCAACATCACAGACGTGGATGACAAAATCATCAAGCGCGCCAATGAAAATGGCGAGAGCTGCGATAGCCTTACCGAGCGTCTCATTGGCCAGATGCACCAAGACTTTGATGCCCTGAACATGCTGCGCCCCGATATGGAGCCAAGGGCGACTCTGCATATTGGCGAGATTATCGAAATGGTTGAGGCGCTGATCGCCCGTGGTCATGCCTATGTGGCCGATGATGGCGATGTGTTGTTCAGCGTTGCTTCTTTCCCTGAATACGGCAAGCTTTCCGGGCAGAACCTGGAACAGCTGCAGGCCGGTGCCCGGGTCGAAGTGGACGAGCATAAGCGGGATCCCATGGACTTTGTGCTGTGGAAGATGTCCAAGCCTGGTGAACCTACCTGGGATTCACCTTGGGGCCCGGGGCGTCCCGGTTGGCACATTGAGTGCTCTGCCATGAACAGCAAACACCTGGGATTGCATTTCGATATCCATGGCGGCGGCAGCGATCTGCAGTTTCCGCATCATGAAAATGAAATCGCCCAGTCTTGCTGCGCCCACGACACGCCTTATGTGAACTACTGGATGCATACCGGCATGGTGATGGTCGACAAAGAGAAGATGTCCAAGTCGCTGGGTAACTTCTTCACCATTCGCGATGTGTTGGCGCATTATGATGCCGAAACCGTGCGCTACTTCCTGTTGTCCGGCCACTACCGCAGCCAGTTGAATTATTCGGAAGACAACCTCAAGCAGGCCAGAGCCGCGCTTGAGCGAATTTACACAGCGCTCAAAGACCTTGACCTGAGTGTCACTGCGGCGCCTGCCGAAGAGTATGTTGAGCGCTTCAAGGCGGCGATGGATGATGACTTCAACACCCCCGAAGCCTACTCTGTGCTGTTTGAAATGGTGCGTGAAATCAACCGCCTCAAGGGCGTGGATATGGCGGCAGCCTCGGCCCTTGGCGTGTCACTGAAACAACTGGCTGCAGTGCTTGGGATTGTCAGCTCTACACCTGAAGCCTTCTTCAAAGGCGAGGGCAGCGACGATGAAGTAGCTGAAATCGAAGCACTTATTGCCGAGCGCAACCGCGCCCGAGCCGAGAAGGATTGGCCTGCTGCAGATGTTGCCCGTGACCGGCTGAATGAGCTGGGTGTGGTGCTGGAAGATGGCCCACAGGGGACCAGCTGGCGCAAGAAGTAATCCTTCTTTGCCAATAATCGAAACAAAAACGCCGGCTGTTGAAGCCGGCGTTTTTTATCGCTTGAAATTGAAAACCAAACTGAGGTTGGTTTCAATCTACCCTTAGTCGTGATATTGCTCCGCGGCAAACAGGGTATTTTCCAGCAAGCTGGCTATGGTCATAGGGCCCACGCCACCGGGAACCGGGGTGATATGGCTGGCGCGCTCACAGGCAACATCAAAGTCAACATCGCCCACCAAACGGCCGCTGTCGAGACGGTTAATGCCCACATCTATGACTATGGCACCTGGTTTGATCCAGCTACCGGGGATAAAGTCGGGTTTGCCGACGGCAACCACCAGAAGATCGGCGCGGCTGACCTTATCCTTGAGATCTTTGGTGAATCTGTGACAAGTAGTGGTGGTGCAGCCGGCCAGCAGCAGCTCCAGAGTCATGGGACGGCCCACGATGTTGGAGGCGCCAACCACAACCGCATCCAGACCATAGGTATCGATACCGGTAGACTTGATAAGGGTCATGATCCCCATGGGAGTGCAGGAGCGCAGTACCGGGATCCGTTGAGCCAGACGGCCGACATTATAAGGGTGGAAACCGTCGACATCTTTGTCGGGACGGATCCGCTCGATCACCTTGGATTCTTTAATATGTTCCGGCAGCGGCAGCTGCACCAGAATGCCATCAATGGCGGCATCTTCATTGAGTGAATCTATCAGGGCCAGCAGTTCTTCTTCACTGGTGGAATCCGGCAGATCATAGGAGCGGGAGATGAACCCCACTTCTTCACAGGCTTTACGCTTACTGCCGACATAAACCTGAGAGGCAGGATCAGCACCCACCAGAATAACAGCCAAGCCTGGGATACGTTGTCCCGCTGCTTGACGTGCAGCGACTTTTTGCTTTAGCTGTTGTCTTATGGATTGCGCAATCGCTTTGCCATCTATTAGTTGGGCTGTCATGGGTGTAGGATATCCTTTGTATGGCGCGATGTTGAAAACGGCGCTATTTTACCAGTGAGGCTTGGGAGTGTCATGGACAAACCTGCTCCAGAACACAGAATTTCGTCAAAGCAGCACGTAATTTCGCCAAGCAGATAAAGCGCTTAAAAAAATCGTTGACGCTTGTTGGGTGAGGGGCTAAGATGCGCTCCGTTCTCGAGGCAAGCCGGTTGTAACCGCGCTTGGAGAAAATTTTCGGTGATTAGCGCAGCCTGGTAGCGCATCTGCTTTGGGAGCAGAGGGTCAGAGGTTCGAATCCTCTATCACCGACCAGATTTCAAGGGCAGTGTGGATAGCATTGTCAGTACCGCTTAGGATGCAAATTGAATTTGCAGATCCTGCGCCCGTAGCTCAGTTGGATAGAGCATCCGCCTTCTAAGCGGATGGTCGCAGGTTCGAATCCTGCCGGGCGTACCATTTTCGGTGGTGATTGTAGCTCAGTTGGTAGAGCCCTGGATTGTGATTCCAGTTGTCGTGGGTTCGAGCCCCATCAGTCACCCCACTCTTTTATAAAAAAAGCGACCTTAGGTCGCTTTTTTTATGCCTTTTTCTGTGGCATTGAGGCTCGACTCCACTAAGAACGGTCGATATAATGCTGCGTCTTGATAACAATCAACAATGTGCGACCGGTGCCGGAATTCACTTCTGATGGGCATTTCAGTCAAGTTAAAGATCAAGAAACGAATACCTGAATAGTTGAAACAATCGGCTATTGCAAAGGACGTTAGACACATTTCGAGGTAAAACAATGCAAGTTTCTGTTGAAACAACCCAAGGCCTGGAGCGTCGCCTGACCATCTCTGTTCCTGCAGAGCAGATCGAACAACTGGTTAAAGACAGCCTGCAACGCGAAGCCAAGCGTGCCCGTATTCCAGGTTTCCGTCCAGGTAAAGTCCCAGCAAGCGTGATTGAAAAGCGTTATGGCAAAGCGATTCGCCAAGACATTACCGGTGAAGTAATGCAGCGCAACTTCATTGAGGCCATCATTGCCGAGAAGTTGAACCCTGCCGGTGCTCCTACCTTTACCCCAGGTGCCACTGACGCCGAAAAGTTTGAGTTCACCGCGACCTTTGAAATTTATCCAGAAGTTGAAATCAAAGGCCTGGACGGTATCGAAGTTGAGCAGCCTGTTGCCGAAGTACAACAAGCCGACGTTGACAACATGATCGAAACCCTGCGCAAGCAACACGCGACTTACGAAGCAGTTGAGCGCGCTGCCGAAGACGGTGACAAAGTCGTTATCAACTTTGTGGGTAGTGTTGACGGTGAAGAGTTTGAAGGCGGCAAGGCCGAAGACTTCGAACTGCAACTGGGCAGCGGTCGTATGATCCCTGGTTTTGAAGAAGGCGTTAAAGGCCACAAAGCCGGTGAAGAGTTCGACATCGACGTGACTTTCCCTGAGGAATACCACGCCGAAAACCTGAAAGGCAAAGCCGCCAAGTTTGCTATCACAGTGAAAGAAGTCAAGGGTGCCAACCTACCTGAAGTTAACGACGAGTTCGCCAAGCTGTTCGGTATCACTGACGGTGGCATCGATGCTCTGAAAGCTGAGATCAGCAAGAACATGAGCCGTGAGCTGGAACAAGCTCTGAAAGCCAATGTGAAAGAACAAGTGCTGAATGGTCTGCTGGCTGCCAACGAAATCGAACTGCCAAAAGCGCTGATCGACGGTGAAGTTAACGTTCTGCGTCGCCAGGCCATGCAGCGTTTCGGTGGTCAAGGTGCCAACATGCCTGAGCTGCCAGCCGAGCTGTTCACTGAACAAGCCGAGCGCCGCGTTAAAGTCGGCCTGCTGCTGGGCGAAGTGATCAAGTCCAACGAGCTGAAAGCTGAAGAAGAGCGCGTACAGGCGTTGATCGCTTCTATGGCTTCTGCCTACGAAGATCCAAAAGAAGTGATCGAATACTACAACGGCAACGAAGAGTTGATGCAGAACATGCGCAACTTGGCTCTGGAAGAGCAAGCCGTTGAAGCGGTTCTGAAATCAGCCAAAGTGACTAAGAAAGATGTCGCTTTTGAAGAATTTATGAACAAGGCTACTGGCCGCGCATAACCTAAGCTTGACTTGCTTGGTTGTTCGCCATTTATAATGGCTCGTATGAGGTCCCTCATGCGGGCCGTTTTTTTATTTAGGGAAAGTTAATGATGCATAACGCGCCAGAATCAGTACTTAATGCACTCGTTCCTATGGTGGTTGAGCAAACTGCCAAGGGAGAACGCTCTTACGATATCTATTCACGTCTGTTGAAAGAGCGGGTGATCTTCCTGGTTGGTCAGGTTGAAGAACACATGGCCAATTTGATCGTGGCACAGTTGCTGTTTTTGGAATCAGAAAACCCGGATAAAGAGATCTCTCTTTATATCAACTCACCAGGCGGCTCTGTCACTGCTGGTATGGCTATTTATGACACCATGCAGTTTATCAAGCCGGATGTCAGCACTGTATGTATCGGGCAAGCGGCCAGTATGGGCGCCTTCCTGTTGGCCGGTGGTGCCAAGGGTAAGCGTCACTGTCTGCCTAACTCGCGGGTGATGATCCATCAGCCTTTGGGGGGCTTCCAGGGACAGGCATCGGATATCGCTATCCACGCCCAAGAGATACTGGGGATCAAACAGAAGCTGAACCAGATGTTGGCCGATCATACTGGTCAACCGCTGGAAATCATCGAGCGGGATACCGACCGAGATAACTTTATGAGCGCTTCTCAGGCCATGGAATACGGTTTGGTGGATTCGGTTCTGACCAAACGTTAAGGCTGATTTTTGCTTTTGGCTGGGCTATGCTCAGATTGAAGACGCTTAAGTGTATGGCAGTAGAGCAGACTGCAAAAGAGGTAGAGTAATGGGTGACAACAAAGGCAACGGTGATAGCGGCAAATTGCTGTATTGCTCTTTCTGCGGAAAAAGCCAGCATGAAGTTCGCAAGCTGATCGCCGGGCCATCTGTGTATGTATGTGATGAATGTGTCGAGTTGTGTAATGACATCATTCGCGAAGAGATAAAAGAGATTTCGCCCAACCGGGATCAGGACAAGCTGCCAACTCCCCACGAACTGCGTGCTCATCTGGATGATTATGTTATCGGCCAGGAGCAGGCCAAGAAGGTGTTGTCTGTAGCGGTTTATAACCACTACAAACGCCTGAAAAACAGTACTCCCAAAGATGGTGTGGAGCTGGGCAAGAGTAATATTCTGCTTATCGGTCCAACCGGTAGTGGTAAAACCTTGCTGGCAGAGACCCTGGCGCGGTTCCTGAATGTGCCTTTCACCATGGCAGATGCCACCACATTGACCGAAGCCGGTTATGTGGGGGAAGACGTTGAAAACATCATTCAGAAGCTGCTGCAGAAGTGCGACTATGATGTCGACAAGGCGCAGCGTGGTATTGTCTATATCGATGAGATTGACAAAATCAGCCGTAAGTCAGATAACCCTTCCATCACCCGGGATGTGTCCGGTGAAGGGGTGCAGCAGGCACTGCTGAAACTGATTGAAGGTACTGTTGCCGCCGTACCTCCTCAGGGTGGCCGTAAACACCCACAGCAGGAGTTCCTGCAGGTTGATACCTCCAAGATACTCTTCATCTGTGGCGGTGCCTTTGCAGGCCTTGAGAAGGTGATTGAGCAGCGCTCCCATGTGGGTAGCGGTATAGGCTTCGGCGCCCAGGTTAAAGGCCAGGCCGAAAAGGCCACCATTACCGATACTCTGCTGCAGGTTGAGCCGGAAGACTTGGTCAAATATGGCCTTATTCCTGAGTTTATCGGGCGTTTGCCTGTGGTTGCGACCTTGGGTGAACTGGACGAAGCAGCTCTGGTGCAGATTCTGTCTCAGCCCAAGAACGCCATCACCAAGCAGTTTGCCACTTTGTTCGAGATGGAAAATGTCGAACTCGAGTTTCGCGATGACGCCCTTAAGGCGATAGCACAAAAAGCCATGTCCCGTAAGACAGGGGCCCGAGGTCTGCGCTCCATCGTTGAAGCGATACTGCTGGATACCATGTATGACCTGCCGTCCATGGATAATGTGGTCAAGGTGGTTATTGATGAATCTGTGGTGAAAGGTGAGTCAGCGCCTATTCTTATTTACGAGAATAATGACTCCCAGGCTGCTGCCGGTGACCAATAACTGAGCAACAAGCTATCAAGTTGAAAATTAAGGAGTCCACTAGGGCTCCTTTTTTTGTCTTTACCATTGAAAGCCGGGAAAGCGTCCCAATATACTCTCTGTAATCTTTAACTGAAACGGAATCGAACTATGACCCTAGAGCGTGAAGCGCGAATCGAATTGCCCGTGCTGCCACTGAGAGACGTGGTGGTCTATCCCCATATGGTAATTCCGTTATTCGTAGGACGTGAAAAGTCCATCCGTTGTTTGGAAACTGCCATGGCGCAGGATAAACAGATCATTCTTGTGGCGCAGCGGGATGCGGATCTGGACGAGCCTGGCATAGACGATATTTTCGACGTAGGTACAGTCGCTTCCATTTTGCAGCTGCTGAAGCTGCCCGATGGCACAGTCAAGGTATTGGTCGAAGGCGGCAAGCGCGCCCGCATCGAACGCTATACCCAGGAAGAAGAGTTCTTTGTTGCTACCGCACACTACCTGGAGTCCGAAGCGCTGGATGACAGGGAAGAAGAGGTGCTGGTTCGCAGCGCAATCAGTCAGTTTGAAGGCTATATCAAGCTGAACAAGAAAATTCCTCCCGAGGTGCTCACTTCGCTCACAGGTATCGAAGAAGCCGACCGGCTGGCCGACACCATGGCAGCCCATATGCCTCTCAAGCTGGCAGACAAACAGTCTGTGCTGGAGATGGTCAAGGTCGGTGAGCGGCTTGAATATCTGATGGCCATGATGGAAGCGGAAATCGACCTGCTGCAGGTTGAAAAGCGTATCCGCTCCCGGGTCAAAAAACAGATGGAAAAGAGCCAGCGTGAGTACTATCTCAACGAGCAGATGAAGGCTATCCAGAAGGAGCTTGGCGATCTCGATGAAGGCCACGACGAATTTGAAAGTCTGAGCCGTAAGATTGAAGAAGCCGGCATGCCGGAAGAGGCCAAAGACAAGGCGTCTGCCGAGCTCAACAAGCTGAGAATGATGTCACCCATGTCGGCCGAAGCCACTGTGGTGCGCAGCTATGTTGACTGGATGACCTCTGTGCCCTGGAAACAGCGCTCCAAGATCAAGCGAGACCTCTCCAAGGCGGAACAGGTGCTGGATACAGATCACTATGGCCTGGAGAAGGTTAAGGAACGTATCCTCGAGTATCTGGCGGTACAGAGCCGGGTGAAACAGCTCAAGGGGCCTATCCTGTGTCTGGTTGGCCCGCCAGGGGTAGGTAAGACATCCCTGGGGCAATCTATTGCCAAAGCGACTGGCCGTAAATATGTGCGGGTAGCGCTGGGCGGTGTGCGTGATGAAGCGGAAATCCGTGGTCACCGCCGGACCTATATAGGCTCTATGCCTGGCAAGATTATTCAGAAGATGGCCAAAGTCGGGGTGAAGAACCCACTGTTCCTGCTCGATGAAATCGACAAAATGAGTTCGGACATGCGAGGCGATCCGGCCTCAGCTCTGCTGGAGGTGTTGGATCCAGAGCAGAACGCGACCTTTAACGATCACTACCTGGAAGTGGATTACGATCTGTCCGATGTGATGTTTGTGGCCACCTCCAACTCGATGAATATTCCGGGCCCCTTGCTGGATCGGATGGAAGTCATCCGTCTTAGCGGTTACACCGAAGATGAGAAACTCAATATTGCCAAGCAGCACTTGCTGCCGAAACAGATTGAGCGTAACGGCCTGAAGAAGAATGAAATCACTGTTGATGACAGTGCCATTCTCGGGGTGATCCGTTATTACACCCGCGAAGCCGGGGTGCGGGCGCTGGAGCGTGAGCTGTCGAAGATTTGCCGTAAAGTGGTCAAGCAGATCATGCTGGAGAAAGACACCAAGCACGTGGATGTCAATCAGGACAACCTCAAGTCTTTCCTGGGGGTACAGCGCTTTGACTATGGCAAGGCAGAGTCCAAGAATCAGATTGGTCAGGTGACAGGTTTGGCCTGGACCGAAGTGGGCGGCGACTTGCTGACCATTGAAGCTACCTCAGTTGCCGGTAAGGGCAAGCTCACCTATACAGGTTCTTTGGGTGATGTGATGCAGGAGTCTATTCAGGCCGCAATGACAGTGGTTCGAGCGCGCGCCGAGCAGTTGGGGATCAACCCTGACTTCTACGAGAAGCGTGATATCCATGTGCATGTACCCGAAGGAGCAACCCCGAAAGATGGTCCATCAGCCGGTGCCGCCATGTGTACCGCGTTGGTTTCCAGCCTGACGGGTAACCCGGTCAAGGGTGAAGTTGCCATGACAGGCGAAATTACCCTCAGAGGCGAGGTGCTGCCAATCGGTGGCCTGAAAGAAAAACTGCTGGCGGCCCACCGCGGTGGTATCAAACTGGTGTTGATACCCAAGGAGAACGAACGGGATCTGGAAGAAATTCCGGCTAACGTAGTGGCAGACTTGGATATTCGTCCGGTTCGCTGGATAGATGAAGTACTGCAACTGGCGCTTGAGCGACCAGTCGAGGGCTTTGAAGTGGTTAAAAATTTGGGCTAACGCAAGAAAATGTCCTATGCCACTAAAAAAAGTGAAAAAAGGGGCTTAACAAAACCCAGACCTGTGGTAGCCTAGGTCTGTGGAGAGCCAGTTGTGCCAAGCCCTTGGGGCAACTGGCTTTGAGCTGTATCCAATTTAAATTCTTTGGTTTTCCAACTGAGCTTGAACTTTGGTATCAAGCTTGTTATAAAAGCCTCCGCAGACCGCTCTAGAGAAGGATTTGGTTGCGGCGCGAAAACTACATTCAAGGGGATGACATGAACAAATCTGAACTAATCGAGAAAATCGCTTCTGGTGCTGACATTTCTAAAGCCGCTGCCGGCCGTGCACTGGATTCTTTCATCGCAGCTGTGACTGATGGTCTGAAAGAAGGCGACAAAATTTCTCTTGTTGGTTTCGGTACTTTTGAAGTGCGTGAGCGCGCTGAGCGTACTGGTCGTAACCCACAGACCGGGAAAGAGATCAAAATCGCTGCAGCTAAGATCCCTGCATTCAAAGCAGGTAAAGCTCTGAAAGACGCTGTTAACTAATTAACATCGCAGCCTTTGTAGGGCTTTCGTAAAGACTAAGCACTGCCTGGCAGTGCTTTTTACGGATTGGGAAGCGCCGGGTTAACCGACGTTTCGGAGTGTGAGGATAAGCTGAAGTAGCGTCTGCAGACTCCATTCATGTTACAGATAGGCGCATCCCACAAGAGATGCGCCTTTTTTTTACTATTAATCGCATAAGCGAGACGTCTGATGTTAGAGAAGATTCGCGAAGGGTCACAGGGCGTAATTGCCAAAGGTATTTTGGTACTGGTGATACTTTCCTTTGCATTTGCTGGTGTAAGCAGTTACCTGGGTTCCTCCTCAGTGGCTCCGGCCGCCACAGTCAATGGTGAAGAGATTTCCACAACCGAACTGGACCAGGCCTATCAAAGCGAGCGTGCCCGTCTGGAACAACAGCTGGGTGAGATGTTTGACGCCCTGGCGGCCAATGATGCTTACCTGGCCAGTATCAAAAAAGGCGTGCTTGAACGTCTGGTAGCGCAAAAGTTGCTGGATCAAGCTGCCGCTGAAATGGGCTTGAGAGTGTCCAATGCCCAAATCATAGAAGCAATTAGACAAGAGCCTGCTTTCCAGACTGAAGGCAAGTTCGACAATGATCGCTTCGAGGCCATTCTGCGCCAATTGGGCTATCAGCAAGCTGCTTTCCGTGAAAGCATGCGGGTGGACATGACTCGTCGTCAGCTGATCAGCGCCTTGATTGGCAGTGAGTTTGTTCTCAATGGTGAGGCAGAATCTCTGGCCAAGCTGCAGGGACAAACCCGTGATATTCGCTATCTCTTGGTTGATGCCGAGCCTTTCCTGGGCCAAGCGACAGTGACCGAAGAGGAAGCCAAGTCATTCTACGACACCAATCCGGCTCAATTTGAACGTCCGGAGATGGTCAGCCTGGAATATGTCGAGCTTAACGCCAAAGATCTGGTCGATGGTATCGAGGTCAGTGACGAGCTAGCCAAGACTTACTATGATGAGCACCAGAATCAATACCAGACCGCAGAAAAGCGTTTGGCAGCCCATATTCTGATCGACGCCTCGACCGACAATGCCGAAGCCAAGGCAGAGGATATCCATAAGCAACTGGAAAACGGCGCCGATTTCGCTGCGCTGGCCAAGTCTGATTCCCAGGATACCCTGAGCGGTGAGAAGGGGGGCGAATTGGGTTGGTTTGAGCCTGGTGTGATGGATCCCGCTTTCGATGAAGCCCTGTTTGCACTGAACAAGGGTGATATCTCTAAAGTGGTCAAGACACCTTTCGGTTTCCATATCATCAAACTGCTGGATATTCAGAGCGGTCAAACTGCGCCTTTCGCTGAAGTGAAAGACAAGATAGTTGAGCAGATCAAGCAGGAAGAAGCTGTAAAACAGTTCTATGGCCTGCAGCAGAAACTGGCCGATACCAGCTATGAAATTCCTGATAACCTGCAGGAAGCGGCCAAGGCCGTTGGTGCAGAGATCAAGACTACCCGACTGTTCGGCCGTGACAACGCGCCCGCACCTTTCGATAAGCCTGAGCTGTCTAAGGCTGCCTTCTCCAGTGATGTACTGGGGGGCATGAACAGTGAGCTGCTTGAAGTGGATCGCAACCATGTCGTAGTTGTTCGCGTTAAAGAGCATCAGCAAGCCGGTACGCTGGAATTCGCCGAGGTTAAGCCTGCCATTGAAGCGCGTCTTAAACAGCAAAAAGCCAATGAGATTGCCCGTGACAAGGCACAGGAATACATGGTCAAGCTCAAAGAAGGCAATGCCGACACTGCGCTGCAAAGCCGCGCCAACCTGGGACGTTTCACCCAGGATGTAGATTCCGCTTTGGTGAGCAAGGCATTCCAGATGGCCAAGGCTAAAGAAGGCTTGAGCGTTGATACCGTGTCGCTGGCAACCGGTTATGCGGTAGTGGTACTGGATGCAATCCATGACACTGAAAGCGCACCTGCCGATCAGGTCGCGGCCATCAAGCAACGTCTCAACAGCCAGTTTGGTGAGAATGACTATCGTGCCGTTATCGATATGCTGAAGGCCAAGGCCGAGATCATTTATCCAGAAGGTGATGAGTAACTTGACTCATTGATTTAACGTTAAAAAACCGGTCCAAGTGACCGGTTTTTTTATCTCCAGCGTTTATGTCCAGCGGTTAACTAGGTTGCTGGAACTTGGGGATAAAACGGGTTAATCCGGCAAGCGCCAGTCTATGGGTGGCTTGCCTTTGGCTATGAGGTAATCGTTGGCCTGATTGAAATGATTGCAGCCAAAGAATCCTCTATGAGCCGAGAGCGGTGATGGGTGAGGGGCCTTTAAGATAAGGTGTTTGTTGCCGTCAACCCGCTGGGCCTTGAGCCCGGCATGCTTACCCCAAAGCAGAAACACCACGCCTTCCGTGTATTTATCTATGGCCTCTATCACTCTGTCGGTAAACTGCTCCCAGCCGAGATGGGCGTGGGAATGTGCCTGACCACGTTCGACACTGAGCACAGTATTGAGCAGCAACACACCCTGACTGGCCCAGCTGCAAAGATTGCCATGGCTTGGATAGCTGAAGCCTGGGACTGTATTGGCCAGCTCCTGAAACATGTTCTGCAATGATGGCGGTGGCATCACCCCTTTGGGCACTGAGAAGCACAGGCCGTGGGCCTGCCCTGGACCATGATAAGGGTCTTGCCCCAGGATCACCACTTTGACTGCCGATAGTGGTGTATAACGCAAGGCGTTGAAGGTATCGTTTTTGGGAGGATAGATAGCCTTTCCCCGGGCGCGCTCGGCGTCGATATAGGCCAGAGTATCCCGAAAGTAGGCTTGTTGTTTTTCCGGGCCCAGCACTTCGGCCCAACTGATGTCCTTATGCATAACTAAAAAAGCAGCGCCGCAAGGCGCTGCTCATCTATTACTCGTCCACACCCAGCATCACGCTGCTGGCTTTGATCAGTGCGTATGCACTGTCACCCACTTTAAGCCCCAAACGCTCACAGGAGGCCTTGGTGACTACGGAAGTCAATTCGACACCCGGAGCCAGTTCAATGGTGACTTCGTTGTTTACAGAGCCTTCTTCGATGGCTTTGATGGTGCCACCAAGACAATTACGTGCACTGATTTTCATTGGTTTTCTCCCGAAAGAACGATTAGCAGGATCAAGAGTATAAACCGAATTGCCATTAAGTTGGGATGCTTCGATAACAAATTTGAGCGTCAGAGGAGATTGAAATGACGCCAATGTCACGCCGAAAGTAGATACAGGACGCTGGTCCCCGGATGACAGGCTTATGCCGGCAATAAACCTGGTCAGCGCCATTGCTTGCAGCCAGAGTACCACGGGGACTTATTCACACCTTTTAGTCTTTATCGAATAAGGTCCTCATGGCGTGGTTGATTTCCGGATAGTTGAATTCAAAGCCGTCGGCCTGAGCATGAACCGGCAATACAAACTGACCCTCGGTCAGCAGGGTCGACATCTCACCCATGGCCAGTTGCAGGGCCAATGCCGGTGCCGGCAGACAAGCGGGGCGGTGCAGCGCTTTGCCGAGGGCCTTGCTGAAGTCGCGGTTGCTGACAGGCTGAGGCGCAGTGGCATTGTATATGCCACGGCAGGCTTCATTTTCCAGCAGAAATTCAATAAGGCGCAGCAAGTCTTCGCGCATTATCCAGCTCATTCCCTGACGACCATGGCCAATCGGGCCGCCAAGGCCCAGTTTGAAGGCTGGCAGCATTTTGGCCAAGGCGCCGCCATCTTTGCCAAGCACTATGCCGATACGAAAGATACAAACCCGAGTGAGATCGGCAACCGCCAGGGCTTTTTGCTCCCATTGGGCACAGACCCTGTGGCTGAACTCATCATGGGGCGTGGCGTTTTCGTCTATGGGCTCCGGCCCCTGACGCCCGTAAAAACCCACCGCCGAGGCGCTGAGAAAGACTTGGGGTTTCTTTTGGCTGTTGCGGACAAGCGTGGCCAACTGCTCTGTGATATCCCAGCGGCTGTGGCAGATCCGCTGTTTCTGCTCATCGCTCCAGCGTTTGGCAACTATGGGTTCACCGGCGAGGTTGATGATGGCATCTATCTCCTCAAGCAGTCCGGGTGTTTGCAGCGAATCTATGTAACGGGTTTGTGCCAGCGCCAGCTTTTGCTCGGCCGCCGCGGGGTTGCGGCTCAAAATAGTCAGCCTATGGCGTTTTGCCAGCCGCTGCGCCAGTTCTGAACCGACAAACCCGGTTGCACCTGTGAGCAAAATATTCATGCTTTCTCCCTGAATCACTGAAGGTTTCTCCAGAGTATAGACTGACTTACACCGGCTTACGGTAGCTCAGTTGCAGTGAAACCGAGTCGGCATATCTCAAGGCATGGGGCTTGTCGATTTCCACGCTGGCGTACTCTACCCATTCATGCTCGCTGGCCAGTTCCAGTACTTTCCCTGTGAGGTGCTCAAGCAAGGAGAAGCGATTGTCTTCCACCAGGTTAATGATCGCCTTGGTGATGGTGCGATAATTGAGCGCGTGCTCCATGTCATCACTTCTACGCGCCTTGTCGGCACAGTAATGGATGCAGACATTGATGATCACATCCTGGCGATTGTTGATTTCCTCTTCCTTGATACCGATAAAAGTGCGCAAGCGCAGGTTTTTAATGCGTATAATAGCTAATTCGGGTTTCATCATGTCACTACTTTTTGTTGTTGATGCAACGGCTGATTGTGACAGAGATCAACAAGGAATTTCAATTATGTCATCAGCCTATCGTCCGTCCATGGCGCTGAAAGGATTTGCTGTCATGGCCTGCCTGGTCATAGTGCTGGCGGGAATTAAGGCCGCCAGCGCCATAGTGGTGCCTTTTGTGTTGTCAGCCTTTATTGCGGTTATCTGCAGCCCGGCCATCAATGCCTTGAGTCGTTACCGCGTGCCCCGAGCCCTGGCTGTATTTGTGTTGGTGGCGATCATTTTGTTACTTGGGCTTTGGCTGGCCTCTGTGGTGGGCAGTTCCATCAATGAGTTTTCCCAGCAATTGCCTCAATACCGGGCGCAGTTGGTGGAGCAATTTGCCTGGATATTGGATAAGCTCAAGGAGCTGAATATTCACATCTCCAAAGTGAAGGTGCTGGCCTATCTGGACCCCGGCATGGCCTTGTCTTTGACCACCAATACGCTTTCCGGCGTGGGTAATGTCATGGCCAACCTGTTTCTGATAGTGCTGACCATAGTCTTTATGCTGTTTGAGGCACAATCTTTGCCGCGCAAGGTGCATCTGGCGCTGGATGACCCCGAGATGCGTTTATCCCAGATTGAGCGCTTCTTGCAATCAGTGAACCAATACATGGTGATCAAGACCCTGGTCAGCCTGGCAACCGGTGTTATTGTTGGTGTCGGTCTGGCGCTGATGGGGGTGGATTATGCGTTGCTCTGGGGCGTAGTGGCTTTTTTGTTTAACTATATTCCCAATATCGGTTCTATCATCGCCGCCATCCCGGCTGTGCTGCTGGCCTTTGTGCAGTTGGGCACAGCGGGTGCCGGCGGGGTTGCCGCCCTGTATCTGGCAACCAATATGGTAATGGGCAATCTGGTAGAACCCAGATTCATGGGGCGCGGCCTCGGGCTGTCCACCCTGGTGGTATTCCTGTCGTTGATCTTCTGGGGCTGGCTCTTGGGCTCGGTCGGCATGTTGCTGTCCGTGCCGCTCACCATGATAGTCAAGATAGCTCTGGAATCGAGCCAGAGTGGCAGTTGGCTGGCAATCTTGCTCTCGGACGATGCCAGTATTGCCGTGCGGGAAAATGCCGATAAAGAAGCGGCATCCGATGCCGAATAAAGGCAGAAATAAGAGGTTGAGGATTTCATGCAGTTATTTTTGGAAGCCATCACAGACCTGATACCAGGCGATGAGTGTGGCCGTTTGTTTCATGGTCGCGGTGGCCGTTATCCAGGCAGCGAGCACTTATGCTTGGATTGGTTTGAGCCTGTGGTGTTGCTGACCGCCTTTAAACCACTGACGCCGGAAGAGCTGGCGCTGGTTACCGAGCGTCTGCAATTACGCTGGCAAGCCTTGGGGCTGGCCCTGAATCTTGTCTATCAATACCGCGCCGCCGGGCAGACCCGCACCGAGCTCATTGCCGGCGAGATACCCGAGCCACATCTGGCCAGCGAGCTTGGCTGCCGTTATCAATTGCATCTGTTACGGGGCCAGAATCATGGTTTGTTCCTGGACATGCGAAACGGCCGCGAGTGGGTGATGGCCAACAGTGCTCAGCGGAAAGTACTGAATCTGTTTGCCTATACCTGTGCGTTTTCGGTGGCGGCCCTCAAGGGCGGCGCCGATGAGGTGGTCAATATGGATATGAGTAAGGGGGCGCTCGGCATCGGCAAGCAAAACCATTTGCTCAATGGGCTTACTGCCGGCGCCCGCTTTCTGGGGCATGATATCTTCAAGTCCTGGGGCAAACTTAAAAAACTCGGGCCCTATGACTTGCTGATTGTCGATCCGCCCAGCAACCAAAAGGGCAGCTTTGTGGCAACCAAAGACTATCTGCGATTGCTGCGTCATCTGCCGCAACTCTTGAACCCGGGCGCCGAGCTGTTGCTCTGTCTCAATGCGCCTGAGCTGGACAGAGCGTTTTTGCAGAGCCAGGTCAGTGACGCCGCACCAGAACTTGAGTTTGTCAAACAGCTGGATAACCCACCGGCCTTTGCAGACCGGGATCCTGACAGGGCATTGAAGGTGTTGCTGTATCGCTATGAGGGAGAACCGGACTCGGATACTCAATAACTGAGGCGTTCAGAGATCAGGGATTGGCCGCCTTCTTCCAACAGGGCGGCTATGCCTTCGACATCAAAACTGCTCAAGCCGGATGCCTGGTGCAATAGCCTGTCCTGGACATCCAAGGGCATCTGCATCCTTTCCATAAACATGCGCATTCCCAATATATCGCCACTGGCCAGCAGGGTGGCGAGGGTTCGTGCTTCAAAGTCGACAATATGATTCATGGCGTCGTCCTCTTGCTGATTTACGGGCCGGGGAGGCCTCCTTTAAGCAATAGCAGTTGCAGCGCCCGCCGCTAGACCCAATGTGTTTAAAAAATTTCGCCTCAGAACCCAGGGGCATATCAAACTGAAAGTCTTTCAGTACTTCCTACATAACCGGTGGATATTTGAGCTTTTTAAGGTGATTTCACCAGCTTAGGGTAACGAAAGTGAAAGTTTTCTGTAATTCCTTCTCGAGCCCTGTTATACTGGCGCCGCCTTAGGGGAAACACCTAAGGCTCCGAAAAGCCGGAATCGGGCATAAAGTGTCGTCGGAACCTGAACTTAACAGGAATCCAAGAAAAAGATACGCCCTGTACCCTACAGAATAGACTGGAGTTGTTATGGAAATTCATGAGTACCAAGATGCTTACTACCAACTGCAGGATGAAGTGATTGAATCACTTCCGGTAGAGAAAGACGAAGAAGCGTTTTTGGATTAAGCCTCAGCCAGGCAGCTCAAATCTTGAAAAAGCGGCAACCTCAGGGTTGCCGCTTTTTTTGTTGCCATTGAATTACGGATGAGTCATTCGAGGGTGAAGCCGGGGTAATAATGCTCGATAAGTTGGGTCAATATCCGCTGCTGTTGAGCAAGCTTTTGTCTTTGTGCCTGGCGCTGCAAGCCTTTGAGTGCATGATACTGAGGCTTGATTTCAATACCCTGGCTCTCGCTCAAGTGCTTGAAGCGACTGACCACTTCAGTCACGCTGAAATCCTCGGCGAATATATCCAACTGTTGCGAGTGCATCAGCCAGCGAATACCTTGATAGACACCTATGTGAGGCAGGGAGTGATGATCTTCGTCACTGAAGAACTCGCTGTGAAATATAAGTTGCTGAGACGGCAGCACCGACAGATGTTTGGCCAGCGCCAGATTTCGCTGTTTGTGGTAGTCATTGCGGCCAAGTCCGGGGGTGGTGGCCTGGTTACTTATCGCCATGTACAGGGGCTTGCCTGTTAGCTGGCCCTGAGTGAGTGCCTGTTCGAGCTCATCGGCATAAGTCGGGCTGTCGTACCAGAGACTGGCATCCAGCACCAGGTAAGCATTGAACATAGGCTGTTGTCGGCGCAGCGCCTCCAGTGCCAACAAGCCCCCAAAAGAGTGACCGATAAGCACAGTAGGGCCGGGCTGCCCAAGCCTGGTATTCAGCCAGGGGTTAAGTTCCTGGTCGAGAAAGTCGAGAAAAGCGCCGGCATTGCCCGATTGCTGATAAAGCGGCCCTGCGGGTCTACCACTGGGTAGTGTTTCCAGTTTCACCGGAGTGAAGTCCCGAATACGGTTACGGTTGATGATGCCGACTATGACGCCTTCAGGTATCGCAGGATTAACCCCGGAAGCCAGATAGTCCAGCATGGGCGCAAGATGCTCAAACTGCTGCTCGGCATCCAGGATTACATATCGGGCAAAGCTCTTGCTGTGCCTGGCATCCCAGTGTTTGGGAAGGCGCAGTAATACTTCCCGCGATTCTCCCAATATGTTGGAGTTCAGCGTCAGTCGCTGTTGTTTCCCGGCGGCTTCTTTATCCAGGCTTTGGGCGCTGCAGCCTACCAGCAGACCTAACAATAGCGTCAGAGGGATAAACAGTGATTTTTTCATGGAAATTTTTACTCGGTAAAGGTGACATTTTCAGCTTGAAATTCAGCCCTGATGGGCTTTTGAGTGGCCTGGCTCACATTCGCATTATTACATTGTAAATGATAACCAATATCATTCCTATGTTGTAAAGATTATGCTACTTTTTCGCGCCATGGAACCAGGGGCTTTACCTGGATTTACTCAAGAGCAATAACTTACAAGGCGCAATTGTCGCCGCGATAATCGGGGGAATAGAATGAAACTGGATAAGTGCCGCAAACTGCTTACCTTGAGCCTGGTCGCCATGGCTGTCAGTGGTTATACCCAGGCAGATGAAGGTGAAATGGAGCATATGGTCGTTACCGCCAGTGCCAAGGATCAGCAACTCAGCACTGCGCCTGCCTCAATCTCGGTGATCGATGCCGAAGCGATTAAGTTGATGCCGGTCAAAGATCTGGGGGATGTGCTGAGAAACAGCGTCGGCGTGAATGTGGTGACCAACGACTCGGGTCGAAACAGCATCTATATCCGTGGTATGGATGAAGACTATGTACTGATGTTGATCAACGGCAAGCGGGTTTCTTCTTCCAATGGTCTGTGGCGCGGCGGTAACTTTGACTTGACCGCTATCCCCATCGACGCCATCTCCCGGGTGGAGATTGTTCGCGGCCCGATGTCGGCTCTCTATGGTTCAGATGCGGTTGGCGGGGTCATCAACGTGATCACCAAGGCGCCAGATGATGACTGGCAACTGGTACTCGACAGCGAGTACAGTTGGATGCAGGACGGCGAGGGTGGCGATCGCAGTCGTACCAACCTGTTTGGCTCGGGCAAACTCACAGATAATCTGGGGCTGATGTTCACCGCAGAGGTGGCCGAGCAGGACGCCTGGCTGATGCCCGAACTGACCCCGGATCAGGACACCATAGAAGAGCGCAAGACCCGCAAGCTCTATGGCTCGCTCACCTGGCAGCTGGCAGACAATCAATCGCTGGACTTGGATTATCAATACGATAATGACAAGGTGCCCTTGACCACCTTTGCTGCCAATTCAAAGCGCGAGCAGAAGATAGAGCGCAACACCTTTGCTCTGACTCACAGAGGCGAGTGGAGCTGGGGTGGCACCGAGCTTTTGGCCAACCTGGAAAAGTCGGATATCTACGACTACAACAGCCGCTATTCGCTGCAGCCCCCTTTGGGACGCGACATCGAAGAGAAAAACACTACCTTCAGAGGCTCAGCCTTCTTTAACCTGTGGCAGCAGGACTGGACAGTCGGCGCCGAGTACTTTGAAACTGAAGTCGACGATCCTGTGCAATATCCGCTTACCGGTGGTGACAGTGTTGAACAATACTCGCTGTTTATTCAGGATCAGTTCGATTTCCTGGATGATTTCACCCTGACCCTCGGCGGCCGCTACGAAGACAACGAAAAGTACGGCAGCCATTTCAGCCCCAGGGCGTATCTGGTTTACCGTGCCTCTGATGCATTGGTGCTCAAAGGTGGTGTCGGTACGGCATTCAGGGCTCCGGCACTGTTTGAATCATCTCCGACTTTCTCTTCAGTCAGTTGCCGCGGCGCTTGTACTGTAGTGGGCAATGCGGATCTTGAGCCCGAAACCAGTGTCAACTATGAGCTGGCAGCCTTGTGGAGTCAGCCTTCCTATGAGCTGTCTGCAACCTTGTTCCATAACAAGGTGGAAGATCTGATCACGGTTTCGGCTTGGGATGGTTCCAGCCCAACCCGTACTTACTACAACGAATCCAAGGTGACTTTGCAAGGGGTAGAGCTGACCGCCAGCGTGGATATCACGGCGGATCTCGGCCTCAAGGCAAACTACAGTTATCTCGATACCGAGACAGGTGACGGTGATGAACTCACTGGTCGTCCACGCCAGAGTGCCAATGTGCAATTGGATTGGTATCTCACCGACGATTGGCAGCTGTATGTTGCCGGTAACTATTTCGGTTCATATTTGGATAGCAGTGCCGTGCGTCAGGATGGCTACAGCCGCTTCGATATCGGCAGCAGTTATCGGGTGAACGATCACCTGAAACTACGCGCAGGGGTAACCAACTTTACCGACGAGCAACCGGCCGAGGAAGACACCAACAGCGATATGATACTGCAAGGCCGTGCCTTCTTTGTCGGTGTCAGCCTGAGCCTCTAAGCGTCTGGGCTTACTCCCGGCCTGAATCCTTTAAATAGCCAGGATTGCAATAAGAAAAGCAGCGACTTGTCGCTGCTTTTCTTTTGGCCAACATTTTATTTCTCCATCGAAAGGCTCAGGTGATAACCACCAAAAGGCATTGAGCCGTAACCTAACCGCAGGCCTTTTGCCCTTTGCCTTTGTGGCCATCTTTATCCAGCGGGCAATCGGCGCACATTTGGGTGCAGGGAAGCTTGTGCCGCAGGCAACAGGCGATACGCGGGCTTCGCTGCTGCTTGAGCCTTAGCTTTCGCCAAAACGGATGGGCAATCGGTGCAATATCAATCCGTGGCTGCAGCTCAGCTTGCTCGAACATCTCTCTTATCAATTGCCTACGCCAACTGACGGGCAGTGACAACTCACCCAGATACCAATGCACAATATAGGCTTGATGGCTGAAATGCAGCTTTGATGGCACTGGGCCCAGCTCTGCCAGGCGCTCGACAATGGGAATGAGCAACTGCTCGAGTAAGCTTTCCCAACTGGCAAGTTGCCCGGCGGGAGCCGGATGGCTGACATCTGCATCAAGCAGCAGATAGAAGGTTTCCGCCCGGCCGTTATCAAAAGGTTCAAGGTACCAGTTGCCACTGCAAGCTGCAGCCGCAATGGCGCGGTTAAGTGCGCTGCCGGGCTGACTGGCAAACAACCACAGCAGCAGGGGTGGCAGTTGCAGACCGAAAAACCACTGGCTCCACATGGAGTGCAGTGCCCGGGCGTCTATCTCGGGCTTTGTGGCACAAGTTGTGGACACCTTGGCTTGATAACTCAGGGCAAATTGTTGCAGCAGCGCCGGGTAATGTGCCTGGCTCAAGACTGAGTTCAAGCTGATGGCTTCTTGGGGTAACTGCTCCAGACTCTCTATGGCTTTGAAGTGCTCGCCATAGAAGGCGGCTTTTTGTGCCAATAGTTGGTTGAGCTCGCTGGCAATACTCATTCCCATGATGGCAGTCCTCCGGTGGCATTGTTGCTCGAATCTTCCCCGCCATGGTGCCCGGCGGCTCTGGGCTTTACTCTGGGTCTGGGTCTGGGGATAATCATCGGGCAGTTGGCCTCGGGATCTGTGATTATGCTGGCATTGATATCGAACACCTGTTCCAGCAGGGCCTCGGTCAACAGTGACTCAGGCGCGCCGCCGGCAATCAACTTGCCATCACGCATCAACAGCAAGTGATCGCCGTAGCGCAGAGCCTGGTTGATGTCGTGCAGCACCAATACCAAGGTGCGGCCCTGATCCACCAACGCCCGGCAAAAGTCGAGTACTGCCAGCTGGGCGCGGATATCGAGAAACGAGGTGGGTTCATCGAGCAGCAGCAAGTCGGTTTGCTGCGCCAATACCATCGCCAGCCAGACTCGCTGTTGCTGGCCGCCTGAGAGCTCGGCCACCGGCCTTTGTGCCAGTGTGGTTAACCCTGTGGCAGCCAGGGCTTGGGCAACCGCCAGCTCATCTTGCTCTGACCATTGGTGCCACAGGCTCTGATGAGGGTAGCGGCCGCGACTGACCAGCTCCTGCACATCTATTCCTTCCGGTAATTCAGGCTTTTGCACCAGTAGTGCCAGCTCCCTGGCTCTGGCCTTGTTGCTCAACTGCGCCAAGGGGGTGTGACCCAAGATGACCTGGCCGCGTGTGGGCGGCAGTACTTGGCTTAAACACTTGAGCAGGGTCGACTTGCCACAACCATTGGGGCCAAGGATCACCGTCAGCTTACCCTTGGGGATGGCCAGGTTCATGGCGCTTATGATGGGCCGCTGGCCGTACTCGAGATAAAGCTCATGCCCACTGAGGGCTATGTCATAGTCAGGGTATTGGGTCATGATCTTTCTCCTTTCAGTCCCTTGGCCAGTTGCGGTTGTCCCCGGATTTCGCGGCTCAACAGCAGCGCCAGATAGGCGCCGCCGATGAGGGCGGTCAATACGCCCACCGGCAGCCTTTGGTTGCCCGGCAGCAATAAGGTAAGAGTGTCGGCCCCGAGCAGCAACAGTGCGCCTATCAGCGCCGAGCGCAGCAGTGCCAATTGACGATTGCCAAAGCGGGCCAGATGCGGCGCCACCAAGGCGACGAAGGCTACCGGGCCGGCGCAGAGTACGGCGCCCAGCGCCAGTAAGGTGGCAAACAGCAGCGCCAGTGTTTGGCTTTGGCGCACCGGGTTGCCAAGCGCCTGAGCCAGTTCCTGGCCCAAAGCCAGCAGTGACAGACGGCGGGAGAGCAGCAACAGAGCGGGCAGCGCCAGCAGTAACACTGAGGTTATCAGCAGCACATCACCCCAGGTGCGGTGTGCCAGACTGCCGGACAGATACCCCAGCATCTGCTGCGCCTGCTCTCTTTGCACCAGTGTCAGCACAAACTGCACCAGGGCGATGGCAAAGGCGTTGATGGCGATGCCCATCAACACCAGATTGCGGGAAAACTGCCATTGGCGTCCGAGCCCTGCGAAAAACAGCAGGAGCACAACCCCAGTGCCCAAGAGGGCGCCGGGCAGCAATGGCAGTTCCGGCAGCCATAATAACCAGAGGACGGCGCCGGCACTGGCGCCGGCATTGACCCCGAGAATATCCGGGCTTCCCAGCGGGTTACGGCTAAGGCTTTGAAACACGGCGCCGGAGAGTCCCAGCGCCATGCCGGCGCCGAGGGCGCACAGGGCCCTTGGCAGGCGTGATTGCCACAAAAGCCAGTTTTCATAGTCGGAGGCTTCGGCAAACAAGGCCTTGGCAAGGCTCACCGGTGCCAGGCCCTGATGTCCCAGCATCAGGCTAAGTAGCAGTGCAGCGCCAAGCAGGACTACGGCCAGCAAGGCGGCCCCTGTGGCGCTGGATGAGGGGGCTCTTAAGGTTATCGGGCCCCATCGCCAGATAGGAAAACGGGTGTGTTTCATGACGCCTCCTTCAGGTTTTGCCCTCGGGCCATCAGGTACAGAAACGGCGCTCCCAGCAGGGCGACCATGATACCGGTCAGCAGCTCGGCCGGCGGCATCAATACCCGCGCCAACAGATCTGCCAATAACACCATGGCGCCGCCTATCAAAGCGGCTCCCGGTAATAGCAGGCGGAAATTGAGCGTCAGATAACGCCTGGCCAGATGGGCACTGGCCAGGCCGACAAAGGCCAGCGGGCCGACAATGGCGGTGGCTGTGGCGCACAGCAAGGTGGCACCCAGCCAGGCGAGCAGCCCCTGCCAGCCCTGTGAGGCACCGAGCGCCTTGGCGGTATGATTATCCAGCAGCATCAGATTCAGCGCCGGCGCCAGCAGCCACAAGAGTACCGCGGCGGGCAGCAGATAGGGCCAGAGCGCATGAAACTTCGGCCAGCCCAACCCGGACAGGGAGCCCGCCATCCAATACCTGAAACCATCAAATAGCTGCGGGTTCAGCAACACTCTGGCCTGGACATAGGCCCCGAGCACGGCGCTGATGGCGGCGCCGGCCAGGATCAGCCTGACCGCCGCGGATTGCCCCTGGGATTGCTGCGCCCTGGACATCATATACACCAAGGCGCTGGCCAGCAGCGCTCCGGGCAAGGCCTGCCAGAAGAGACTCAAACCCGCTGTTGCGCTCCATAGCCCCAGAGTGACCAGAGAAGCGCTGGCGCCGGCATTGACGCCGAGCAGGCCGGGATCCGCCAAGGGGTTGCGGCACAGCGCCTGGATAACGCAACCGGCCATTGCCAATGCCATGCCGGCCAACATGCCGCACAGCAATCTTGGCAGCCTTGCCTGTAACACCAGCGACAGATGATCGTCTGCGGCCGGTTGCCAGAGCTTGCCCAGCATAGTCAGCGGTAGTGTGCGGGCGCCAAAGAGCAGGTTGGCCAATACCAGCAGCGCCAGTATCGTCAGCAGCCCAAGCAGGGTTACCGCGTTACGTCCAAGACGGTTCTGGGACTGGGTAGCGGCAGGTTGCAGAAAGATTTTTGGGTGTGTCATCCCGGCCTCCAATTTTTATTCGATGGCGCGCCTGTATCTGCGTCTGTCTGTGTGTCTTGATGCCGGTATTGGCGAGGGTTTTCTTTTTGCTCTGCCAGGGTTTGTTGCAGTTGCGGCACCAGCTTGGGAATAGCCCATTTAACGCTTAGCAGCGAGCCGTAGGAGCTGGCCATCACCAGCGCCGGGTCGGTTATTGCCAGATACCGACCGCGGCGCATGGCGGGCAGACGACGGATAACCGCCATGGCTTCTACCTCGGCTCTGGCCTTGTCCGAGCTGTACCAGCTGAGCAGCAGCTCGGCATCGTCCAGCATGTCGGCGCGCTCCAGTCCTATGTGGGCGGCGAAGTGGCCTCGGCTGGCATTGAGCCCGGAAAGTTGTGGCGGCAATACAAACCCCAGCGCCAACAGCAGATCCACTCTGGGATCGCCTGTGACATAAACCGAGAGATTGCCAACTCGACTGGCGGCATTGATATAGGCCAGGCGCACGCCATTGAACTCAGGATTTTCGGCGGCGACTCGGGCGATATAGGCCCGTTGCTGTTTCAAAAGCGCTTCGGCCTGCACTTCTTTACCGAGCGCCTTGGCTATCAGTTCCACCTGCTGCTTAACCGGTGTCAGCCAGGGTTTGTCCGGATAGGCGATGACGGGGGCCAGAGCGCTCAGCTGCAAAAAGCTTTCGCGGGTGATACCGGACTGGGGCGCCAGAATAAGATCCGGTTTCAACGCCAATAATCGCTCCACATCCAGCTCGGGGTAACTGCTGATGATGGCGGGCAGCGGCAGCTCTTGCGCTTCCAATGCCTGGCGAAACCAGGGTAGATAACCCTCTGCATCGCCGCCCCAGTAATGGGGTTCAATGGCGATGGGGACAACCCCTAAGGATAGGGTCCAGTCTTCGGCTCCGGCTCCCAGGGTCACCACTCGCTTGGGCGGCGACTCGATACAGCTGGTCCCGTGGGCCGTGGTAATGCAAACCGGATAACCGTCTTGCGGCGGTGTTTGGGCTTTGGTTTGCTGAGGGTCATAACAGCCCGCCAGCCCCAGGCTCAGAAACACGATAAGCGCCAACAGGCGCCTTGCTTCACACAACATACTTGTTATTCGCCCCGCAGTGCGGGGCGCTCCTTATTATGGGTAGTTTCACGGCATAACGCGGCTCAGAAACGGTAGTCCAGGGTGACGCTGAAGTTACGCGGCGCGCCGTACTGGTATTGGTCATAGAAGCCGAGCTGGCTGTAATAACTCTTGTCGAGCGCGTTATCCAGATTGGCCCTCAGGCTCAACTGTTCATTGAACTTGTATCTCGCCATCAACTTCACCAGGGCGTAGCTGCCTTGTTCCACTTCAACTTTTTTCCCGTCCGGTTTTGAGACTTGGCTATAGATGCGGCTCTGCCAGTTGACCCCGGCGCCCAGCTGCAATCCGTGAAGCCAGCCATCGAATTCATAAGTGGTAAAGAGCTTGAGTTGCCGCTCCGGGTTGGTGGTGTTGATCTTTTGCCCTTTGGGATCTTCGGTATCAAACTGGGTGTAGCCCAGGTAAAGATCCCAGTTGTCATTGATGGAGCCGTTGACCTCAAACTCAAAGCCGCGAGTCTTGGTGCCGTCGACACTGAGATAAATAGGGATAGTGCTGTTGGGCAGGCTTTCGCCGGTTCGCTCACCGACATTGTCCTGACGGATCTCAAAGGCGGCCAGTGACAAGTCCAGCGCCTCATCGAACAGGCTGGCTTTGATCCCGGCCTCATAGTTGCTGCCCTTGATGGGGTCCAGGTAACGGCCATCGGCCTGAACCTTATTTTGCGGAGTAAAAATATCCGTGTAGTTGGCATACAGGGCATATTCGTCGCTCAGGGCATAGGTCAGCCCCAGGTAGCCGGTGAACTCACCATCGACCTTATAGTCATGTTTGGCACCAAAGTTATCCTGATCTGTCTCCCAGTTATCCAGGCGGCCACCGAGCACCATGGACAGGGCATCGGTCAGCTCAAGCTGGGAAGCGACATAGACAGACTGTTGCTTGGTTTCACCCCAGGAGCCGTAAAGCACCTTATCGCTCCATTGCGGCTTTGGGTAATCAAAGCCGGGTTGGCGGAAGTCTCCCAGAGGTGGCCTGGCGCCGAGTGCGCCATAGTAGGGGTTGGCAAAATCCTGTTTTTGTTGATTGGCGCCGGCCACCAGTTGGTGGTTACGGCCAAAGGCATTGAAGTTGCCGGACAGCTTGAGATCAAAAGTGTGCTGGGTGCGACTGCCGTCGATAAAGGCCAAAGAGCCGGGGACCATGCCCTCATTGGTGACGGGATCCGGATTTTTCATGGGCCAGAGCACATCAAACTCCAGGCTGTTGTCACCATAGATATAGCTGCCTTTTAGGCTCCAATCTGGGTTGAAGTGGTGCTCCAGAGTCACGAAGCCGTTGAGCGCATCTGTCTTGGCGGAGGCCCAACTGGGGGCGGTGGATACATGACGGTCGTAATTGGTGCGGTTGCCGTCACTGTCAAACAGCGGCAAGCCGCCGGACATGGTGCCTTCCGGCCTGGTATGCTGGAAATCACTGCCCAGGGTCAGCAGAGTATTGGTCCCCAGATCCGCTTCCAGGATGCCATACAGGGTTTGCCGCTGCTGCTCATATCTGTGTTGCCAGTTCTCCCTGTCCTGATAGGCCAGCACCACCCGGCCACGGATGCTGGCATCCTGATTGAGGCCGCCGGAGAGATCGACCACGCCGCGCAGCATGTCCCAGGAGCCGCTGCTCAGGCTGACGCTGCCCTGAAACTCGGCAGTGGGCCGTTTTCGCACCAAATTGATGGCGGCAGAAGGGCTACCGGCACCCAGCATCAAGCCGGTGGCGCCGCGCACCACTTCAATGCGCTCGTATAGGGCGCTGTCCATCAGGTTATCGCCATAGTTGAAGCGGGTGTCATAGGTGGTTGCCACGCCATCATAGAGAATGCTGCTGACCGAGATCCCGCGGGCGCTGATGGAGTATCTGTCGTTGTCCGAGGGGCGGGCGTTGATCCCGGCGACACTGGTCATAACATCTATGACAGAGTTGAGCTGCTGATCTTCAATGGCCTTGGCGGTGACGGCTGTGACAGACTGCGGCGTCTCGAGAAACGAGAGCTTCATGCCGGTGGCCGTGCTCATGTCACTTGCCTTGTAGCTCATGGGCTGGCTCTTGGCACCGACCACTGTCAGTACCTCCATCTCTTTCTCCTGTGTTTCGCTCTTGTCGGCAGCGAACACCGGGGCGCTCAATAGCACAGAACAGAGAAGGGCGATGGGGGTCGGCCTGAAGCCATTAAGGGTTTGCATATTTGTGTCCATTTTCCTGTTACTTCCTGGAAGGTTTACAAGGCCGGGTCTGCAAGACACTCGGCCTGGGTGGGTGTCACGCCAAAGCTGTGGCTGGCGGCAAAGGGGTGCAGCGGATTGTCGATATCGCCGGCAAAGCGCAGGTTCTTCTCCCTGTCTTCGAGATCTATCATCTGCTGGTTGTTGTTGAGCTGGATCCGGTTCAGGCAGGTGCGGACAAAGGTCGGCTGGAACAGATCGTAGCGGCGATACTTATCGGCAAACTGGGGGTGGCAAGCCTGATAATCACGTACCTTTCCGGCCACCAGGCTCCAGAACCCCTGTTCACTCAGGCTGGTGTGGCTATCGAGCAGCGGCGCCATAAAGCGGAAGATGCAGTCGAAAATATCCAGCAGTATGTAGTTGAGCTTCATCTCCTCTTCGAGCGAGACCGCCAGTTGCGCCACCCGTCCCGGCAGCGGCGCACTGCCGTTGAGAATTGCGACTTCTTCGCCTATGTCCTTCATCAATATGGTGACAGGCACCTTGTCATCCAGCACCAGAATAAGGTTCTCGCCATGGGGCATAAACACTAGATCGTAGGCAAAGAAGGCGTGCAGCAAGGGGGTAAGGTAAAGATCCAGCAGCCGGCTCATCCAGTCGTGGGCACTCAGGGGGGAAGCCTCGATAAGCGCCGCCAGCAGGCTCTGCTGCTGATTGTCCTGGTGCAGCAGGGCCGCCAGGGTCATCAGTTGCTGTCCGGGTTTTACCAAAGGCTCGCCCTGGAAGCTGAGAGCATAAGGGCTTTCACGCCACAGTGCCGAGAGCATCTTCTTGTAGGGGGTGTCTTTCTCCAGCGCCTGCTCATAGTATCTGTGGTGATAGCCTATGGCGGCGATTTCCCTGAGCAGCACAAATCTTTGATTGGCAAAGAAAGGGTCGCTGTCGATAAGCTCGGCGACAAAGGCATTGATCTCCGGGGTGCGGCTCATGTAGTAGGGCGATAAACCCCGCATAAAGCCCATATTGAGAATCGACAGCGCCGTCTTCACGTAACAGCGCTTGGGTTGGCTCAGGTTGAAGAAGGTGCGGATGGATTGCTGCACCTGATATTCATCACGGCCTTGTCCCAGGTGAATGAGGCGGTCACGGGCCAGATCGGCGGCAAATATGCGGCTGATCTTTTCGCGCCACTGCCATGGATGAACGGGCATCAGAAAATAATCGTCCGGGTTTTTGCCCTGTTGCCGGATCTTCTGCTCAAATCTGAGCAACAAAGCATCGCCCAACTCATCTTGCAGCAGTTGGCGATAGTCGAGCCCGGCTATCAGCGCCAGGCTGGTATGTTCACTGCTGACCGCCAGCCACTCGAGTTGCAACGGTTGGCCGCTCTCCGGCGTAAAGGCCCGCCAGTCATCAACATCAAAACCTATGCGGCCGTTGTTGGCGACAAACACAGGGTGGCCTTCGGTCATGGCCGCTTCTATCTGCTGATAGTCGCAATCCACCAGCTCCTGCACCGGCTTTGCCTGCCACAGAAGTTTGAAGGCTTTGCTGTAGAGGGTGCTGGTGATCTCTTCAAGATAAGTGGGCAGCAATGCATCGCTTATGCCGAGTCTCTCCTTGAGGGCGATGATAAACAGCATGGCGTCCGGCTGTTGCTGCTCGCCATCTTTGAAACACTCGATGGAATCCGGCGCTATCTGCAGGTGATCCAGCTGATAACGGCGACCGCTGAAGCGGTAGCAGAGCTGACCATCCCGGGTATCCAGCTTGAGCTGCCAACAGGCCTCTTGCTCTGCCTCTGCTGGCAATAACAGCTCTGGCGCTATTAGCTTTTCATGACTGAATTCACTGAGAATTTTCGCCAGCAGATGGCGGCTCGCCTGATTCCAGATAGCAGGCGTCAGATGGCTGAGACGGGTCTGTTCGATAATGGATGCTGTCATTGTGTGGCTCCTGTTGCCAGTGCGGCACTGAAACCAGGCAGGGTGCAAAAACCCAGCATGGCTTGTTTGTTTTCGAGTTGAATGGCGTGGCTGTAGCAGATGCCTACCGCACGGTTCAGCGGGTGAATCTTTTGGTTGTTGATATCCGGCTCTACCACCAGGCGGGCAAAGCCCAGATGCTGCAGTATCAGAGACACCACAGCAGTGATAGCCTGGCGGCTGAAACCGCGCTGCGGCTTAGTGGGAGGAGCCAGCAGCAAATGCATGCCGCAATCGCCGTGCTGGCAGTCAAAGTGTTGGCCCACTTCATCAAAGCGGGGATCGTACAGCTCGGTATAGAGCACAGGCTCTGCGTCGCGATAGGCCATCAGGCCAAACTTATCTGCAGTGGGGGCGAGCTCAACGCGGCGCTCGGTGGGCGTTAAGGATTGCATACCCCAGAAGGCGGCATAGTCGCGGCCGAGCCAGTCGCTCAGGGTGTCAAAGTGCTCGCTTTCCCGATAGGCACAAAAATCAAAGTCGTTGACCTTGAGGCGCTTGTCCGGCGCAAAGCCGTATCTGGCGCTGAAGCCGGCTGTGTCCGCAGCCGGATTAACTGCTGTTTGAGAGGCCATCAGCTGGCCTCCCGCTGCAGAGCTTGATTGCTGCTTTGCCGGCGTTTGGGCGCACTGGCGTCTTGCTTGGGAATACCAAAGCTCTGGAAGGCAATTTGCTGCTCTATCTCGTAAGGTGCTTTGCCCAGGATCTGCCGCAATATGGTGGCGTTGCGATAGCAGCCCATTCCCAGATCCGGCGAACACAGCCCGTGGGTGTGCAGTCCCAGGTTCTGAACAAAAATTCGTCCGGCCTTGTCTATGTGATAATGACGCTGGACATCTGGCTCGCCCTTTTGATCGAACAGCAGCTGCGAGTGGAGCGGCTCGAGAAAGTCCGGCAATCGGTAGCAGTAGCCGGTGGCCATCACCAGTGCCGAACTGGTCAGCTCGAACTCCTGTTCAAGCTCTGTATGTCTGCAACCCAGCAGCAGTTGCTGTCCGTCGCTGTGAACGCTTTGCAGTGCCGTGTTGGTCAGCAGCTGTACATCAAAGTCACAGTGCAGGCGTTTTTGGTAAAGCAGATCATAGATGCTGTTGATCAGATCGGCGTTGATCCCCTTATAGAGGCTCTTCTGTGAGCCGATAAGTTCGCGACGCTGCGCCTCGGGCAGGGCGTGGAAATAGTCGATATATTCCGGCGAGGTCATCTCCAGTGTCAGCTTGGTGTACTCAAGCGGGAAGAATCTTGGCGAGCGGGTGAGCCAGCGCAGGCGATAACCGTATTTGTCGATATCCAGCAGCAGATCTTCGAAGATCTCTGCCGCGCTCTGGCCACTGCCGACTATGGTGATGTCATTTTGGCTCTGCAGCGCCTGTTTACGGTGCAGATAGTTGGCCGAGTGCAGTACCCGCTTGTCGGCGCCGGGGCAGAAGTGGGGCATCCAGGGCTGGGTACCGGTTCCCAGCACCAGGTGACGGGCGCGCAGGCTCTGCTCTTGGCCACTGACTCTGTCCAGTCCCTTGACCAGATAGGTGTCGGTTTCGGCATCGAAACTGACCCGAGTGACCTTGAAATTGAATTTAAGGTTACTCAGCTCGGCGCAGACCCATTGGCAGTAGAGATTATATTCCTGCCGCGGCAGGAAGAAGCTTTCGCGAATATAGAAGCTGTAGAGTCGGCCGGTTTGTTTGGCGAAGTTCAAATAGCTGTAGCGGCTGGTGGGATCGGCCATGGTCACCAGATCCGACATGACAGGGGTCTGCAATCTGGACGATTCCAGCAACATGCCGGGATGCCAGTCGAAACCGGCGCCGGCATCGACAAACAGACACTCAAGACCGTCAAGCGGCTCGGCCAGGGCCGCCAGGCTCAGGTTAAAGGGGCCTATCCCTATGCCCAGGATATCGTAGACTTTGGTTTGCATCAGTTCCTCCTCAGGCGCTGCAAAGCGCGCTGGTCTTGTAGTGACGGGCCTGCTCGCGACCGATTTTGCAGATGTCGGTCAATACGGCTTCGATATCCTCGAGACGGGTGTGAGGGTTGAGCAGGGTAAACTTGAGATATTGGCTGCCGGCCACCTTGGTCGCTGCAATCATGGCGCGGCCTTCACGGGCCAGACGGGCACGGATATGGCGATTGCATTCATCCAATTCGGCGCTGCCGAGTGCCGGGTCGTTGAAGCGAAACACCAGGGTAGTCAGCGACGGGCGCTGCGCCGTCTGCAACTCGGGGAAACGGCTAAAGCTTTCATAAAGCTCGGCTGTGGTGGCAATCAGGGTGTCGAACATTTCGCCTATGGCATCCGGCCCGGCGGCTCTCAGGCTCAGCCACAGCTTGAGGGCATCAAACCTGCGGGTGGTTTGCAGGCTCTTATTGACCAGATCCGGCACTCCGGCCTGGGCCTGGGACTCAGGGTTGAGGTAATCGGCATGGTAGGTGAGGTAACCGAGCACGCCTTTGTCCTTGACCAACAGCGCCGAGCAGCACACGGGCTGGAAGAAGGACTTATGGAAATCCAGGCTGACAGAGTCGGCCAACTCTATGCCTTCGAGGCGTTGGCGCTGAGTGCGTGACAGCAACAAGGCGCCGCCGTAGGCCGCATCCACATGCAGATAACAGCCGAACTCGCGGCAAAGGGCAGCAATGGGCGCTATGGGATCTATGGCGCCAAAGTCAGTGGTCCCAGCGGTAGCGACCACGGCGATGGGGATCAGTCCTGCCGCTTTGAGCTGCCTGAGTTTGCCCGCCAGTGCCTTGGGATCCATGCGCCGATTGGCATCACAACCGACACTCACCACCGCCTCGTGTCCCAACCCTAAAAGTGCGGCTGCTTTTTGAATGCTGAAATGGCTGAATTCAGAGCAGAGAATGCGGTAGCGGCGGGCATTGGCAGCCAGGCCGGCCAGAACATTGCCTCTGTGACCCGGCTCAAGGCTGCCGGCCAACTCTCTGGCAAGCAGCAGCGCCATCAGGTTGGACTGGGTGCCGCCCGTAGTGAAGACACCGTCGGCAAATCCTTGATATCCCACGCGCTCGCAGGCCCAGTCGATAACCTTCTGTTCAATCAGAGTCCCGCCGGCGCTCTGATCCCAAGTTTCCACCGCAGTATTGATGGCAGAACTCAACTGCTCGGCCAACAAGGATGTGAGCATTACAGGGCAGTTGAGGTGGGCCAGATAATCAGGGTGTTGGAAGTAGATGGCGTGGCTGAGATAGAGCTTGTCCAGTTCGGCCAGAACTTGCTTCATGTCCCCGAGGGGGCGGTCGAGATTGATATCGGAAAATGCGCTTTGCAGCTCTTCGGGGCGAATGCCACTGCTGGGGCCATCCAGCCGTTCAAGGCGGTGTTTCAGGGTATCCATGCCCAGTTGCATCAAGCGGGAGTAGTGGTGTTCGGGTGCGATACCAAAGAGTTCAGTGTGGGGAGCGAACGGCAGGTGACCGGCGGCATCATAGCTCGGGTCATTGCTCGCCTGTTCAGGCTCCATGCTGGGGTGTGTCACTTTTGCCTCCTTTGCGACTGACATGAGGTCAGTCATCAATGACAAGTCACCCAGGGACAGGAACTACTTCGGCCTTTCCCTGGGCCATTCCTTTTTTGCTGTCATCCGTTTCTCAACGACAGCGGCGACAAATTAGCATGCACTCAAATACAAATGCAAATGATTCTCAATTGATTTGTGTAAAGATGTAACTGGTCTGATTAGAAGCCTGTACCGATAACCATAAATTGGTCGGATAAAGACGGCATTTACAGCATTGGGAGCGACTGATTTGAGAGTGGCTGAGTTGAGAGCGATTTGCTCAAGAGTGACGGAATTCCCATTGGCTCCGTCGGCGGAGAGGTAAAGGACGGGAGTCGAAGACGGTGGAGCAAGCTTGCTCAAATATCCTCTTAACTGGGCCGACTAAATTCCCCAACATAGGCACGAATGGAGAATTAACTCACTGCCATATAAGCACTAAACTGAGTATATTCATCACAAGAGGAATTTTTGAGGAGCAGGGGATGAAAGCCACAGCCGGTCGTCCTAAAGGCCATTCAGGGGCCAGGGATGCTTTGATAGAAGCCGCGCGCAGTTGCTTTACCGTGAAGGGGTATGAGCGGGTTTCCACCCGAGAGCTGGCGCGCAAGGCGGGAGTGGATGCGGCGATGATCCGTTATTACTTCGGCTCCAAGGCAGGCCTGTTTGAGGCCATGGTTAGAGACACCATCGCTCCAGTGCTGGAAGCCTTCAAACACTACAATGCCGCGCAAAGTCATCAATCTACCTCTGAGGGCTCTGCAAACAGCCTTGAGCCGAGCAAGATGAGTCTTGATTCGAGCAAGAAAAGGCCCGAACCAGGTTTTGGCGGACCATTTGAGCTGATGCAGGTCTATTACCGCGCTATGGCCGCCAACCCGGCCTTGCCCGGGCTTATCATCCAGGTATTGAATCACAGAGAAGGCAGTGAAGCCTTCGATGCCCTTGCCAGCGTGTTCAGTGACATGCTCAGCCGCTCGAGGCTGTGGATCCGCCAGCTTGGGCAACATCAAGGCCTCAATCCCAACCTGGACCCTACCTTGGCGCGGCTGAGTTTTGTCAGCCTGATGGTGTTTCCGCTGATCGCCCCGGCCCATCTGATGCGGGACTTCGGCGTCGAATTGAACGAAACCTGGCTCAAACAGCTGGCAGAGCACAATGCCAAAGTCCTGCATCAAGGCTTATTGCGCCAGGATATTGCCGCCAACCCAGGCAGTGAGGAACCCCAATGAACAAGATATCCCTGATACTGACAGCGACACTATTGCTGTTGCAAGCTTGTGGCGACAACGGCGAAAGCCGCGCCATGGGCACTCTGGAGCGGGATCGTATCCAGCTTTCAGCCCCCGTTGCCGAGCAGATAGCCGATATCCATGTGGCCGAGGGTGACAAGGTCGAGGCGGGGCAGTTGTTGCTGCAATTGGACAGCCGCAGCGCGGCAGCCAGAGTGGCACAGCGCCGCGCCGAATTGGCTGAGGCCGGCGCCAGGCTTAATGAGCTGCAACAAGGTGCCAGGGTAGAAGAGCGGCGGGCGGCCAGAGCCGCCATAGAGGCGGCAACGGCAGCCGCGACCGAAGCCAGACTCAGATATCAGCGCACCCGCGAGCTGTTTGCCGCCAAAGTGGTGGGGCAGGCGGAGCTGGATGCGACCATCGCCGAGCGGGATCACACCAAGGCCTTGGTCGAGCAGGCCAATGAACACTGGCTGCAACTGGAAAACGGTACCCGCAGCGAACAACTGGCCCAGGCCGAAGCCAGAGTGGCTGCCGCAGCGGCGGCGCTCAAGGCCGAGGAGAAAGCCTTGGACGACCTCAGTCTCAGGGCGCCGCTGGCATCAGAGGTGGACATATTGCCCTGGAAGAGGGGCGATCGAGTGGCTCAGGGCACTCAACTTGTCGCGCTTTTGGCACTGGATAAACCCTATGCCAGAGTTTATCTGCCGCAAACGGCCATCAGTAAGCTTTCCCGCGGCGACAAGCTGGAGGTCTGGGTCGATGGGGTGGAGCAGCCGCTCAAGGGCACTGTCAGAAATATCCGTTCCCAACCGGCATTTACCCCGTTTTATGCCCTTAATGAGCGCGATCGTGCCAGATTGATGTATCTGACGGATATCGATGTCGAGGGCGCCGAGTCTCTGCCCTCAGGGCTGGCGCTGGAGGTACGACTGCCATGACTCAGTCAGCTGATGCCGGAGCTTCTTCGGCCATTCAAGCCACCTTGTCCATTGATTCTTCCCTGGCCATTGAAGCTCCCCTAGCCATTGAAGCTCACGGGCTGACCCGGCGCTTTGGTGAGTTGACCGCGGTGGATAATCTCAGTCTTGCCATTCCCCGTGGCAGTATTTACGGCTTTCTCGGCCCCAACGGTTGCGGCAAGTCCACTGCGATCCGGCTACTTACCGGCCTGTTGTTGCCGGATGCCGGTGAGGTGACCGTATTGGGAGAGCCGCTTGCCGGCAACGAAGAGGCACTTAAGCAACGTATAGGTTATATGACCCAGAAGTTTTCCCTCTACGATAATCTGTCTGTGCTGGAGAACCTCAGATTTGTCGCCAGTATTTATGGCCTGTTCGGCCGCCGCGGCAAGGCGCGCATTGAAGAGCTACTGCATCTGTATAGCCTGGAGGGCAGGGAGTCTCAGTTGGCCGGCTCCATGAGTGGTGGTCAGAAGCAGCGTCTGGCACTGGCCTGCGCCACACTACACTCCCCCGAGCTGTTGTTTCTCGATGAACCCACCTCGGCGGTCGATCCGGAAAACCGCCGCGAGTTTTGGGAGCGGCTGTTCGATCTCTGCGCCGCCGGGACCACTATTTTGGTTTCAACCCACTACATGGACGAGGCGGAGCGCTGCCATGCATTGGCAATCCTTGAGCGCGGCGCCAAGCGGGCCGATGGCTCCCCGGCCGAATTGATGCAGCAGATGGGCGCCAGCGTGGTGGAAGTGAGCGGTGAGCAGCTAAGGGCGCTCAAGCAGCAGCTGGTGGCCTTACCTGAGGTTGTTTCTGCCGCTCAGGTAGGCACCCGGCTCAGGGTGTTGGTGCGGCGTGATGCCACAGATCCCATCGCCTTTCTCAGCCCCTATTGTGATGGGCGCAAGCTCGCCATGGCGCGCCCCAGTCTCGAAGATGTGTTTGTATCCTGCACAGGAGGTCGACATGTGGGCTAGGATATTGGCAATCATGCTCAAGGAGCTCAGGCAGTTGTCGCGGGATAGGATGACCTTTGGCATGATAGTGATGATCCCTCTGGTGCAGCTGCTGCTGTTTGGCTACGCCATCAATACCGATGCCAGGCATCTGCCCGCCGGCTTGGTGGATATGTCCGCCAGCAGCTACAGCCGGGCCTTGGTGCAGGCGGTAAAGGCCACCCAAGTGGTGGACTTCAAGGCAAAATACGCCTCTATCGAACAGGCCGAGGCGGCCATCACCTCGGGAGAAGTGCGCGCCGTGCTCTATTTGCCGGCGGATCTCAATGCCCGTCTGGTGAATCATCCAGCCTTCGACCGTCGTCAAAGCGACAGCCAGCTTACCCGGCCCGTGGCCCAGTGGCTGGTGGATGGCTCGGATACGGTTATCGCCGCCGCGATTCGTAGCCTGAGAAGCATGCCGCTGGATGAAGTGGCCGGTTTCAGCAGCCAAAGCCGGGTGCCAAGCTTTGAGGTGGTGCAGTATTTCAACCCGGAGCAGCGCACTGTGGTTAACATAGTGCCCGGCTTGCTGGCGGTGATTTTGACCATGACAATGATCATGTTCACCTCTGCCGCCATTGTCAGGGAAAGAGAGCAGGGCAATATGGAGTTTCTGATCACCACCCCGGTCAAACCCATGGAGCTGATGGTGGGGAAAATCATCCCCTATGTGCTGGTGGGGCTTATTCAGGTGAGTATTATCCTCAGCGTGGGCCACTTCCTGTTCGGTGTGCCGGTGCGCGGCGGTCTGGATAGCTTGTTGCTGGCCTCTTTGCTGTTTATCTTTGCCAGCCTCAGCCTGGGCCTGGTGATCAGCACCATTGCCAAGACCCAATTGCAGGCGATGCAGCTGACGGTATTTATCCTGTTGCCCTCTATTCTGTTGTCAGGCTTTATGTTTCCTTACGAAGCTATGCCAATTGCGGCGCAGTGGATAGCCGAAGCGCTGCCGGCGACCCACTTTATGCGTATGGTGCGCGCCATAGTCCTGCGTGAGGCCGATATCCTGATGTTGGCTAAAGATGCCTTTTGGCTGGGGGCGTTCACCCTGGGAGGCGTGTTGCTCGCTTCATTGAGGTTCCGTAAGCGTTTGGGATGAGCGCTGTGGTTCAGCGCTCTTCATCTCTGAGGGTCAGCACTTCATAGCCGGTATCTGTCACCAGTATGGTGTGCTCCCACTGGGCCGAGAGTTTTTTATCCCGGGTCACTACAGTCCAGCCATCTTTCTTGGTCTTTATTTTGGCGCCGCCCTGATTGATCATCGGCTCTATGGTAAAGCACATACCGGCTCGCAGTTCCAGGCCGCTGGCAGCGCGGCCATAGTGCAGCACCTGGGGCTCTTCGTGCATCTCGCGCCCTATGCCATGACCACAATATTCCCTGACCACACTGTAGCCTTGGGATTCGGCATACTGCTGAATCGCATGGCCAATATCCCCGAGGCGGGCACCGGGCCTGACCATCCTGATCCCTCGCCACATGGCTTCATAAGTGGCCTGTACCAGGCGTTTGGCCAAAGGCGATGCCTGTGGCATCAGGTACATCTTGCTGGAGTCGGCAATAAAACCGTCTTTTTCGAGGGTAATATCCAGATTGACAATATCGCTGGCCTTCAGCAACTGCTGCTCCGAAGGAACCCCGTGACACACGACTTCATTGACCGAGCTGTTGAGCACATAGGCATAGCCGTATTGGCCCTTGCTGGCCGGACGCGCCTTAAGCTCGTTGACGATAAAGTCTTCTACTCTGTCGTTGATGGCCATGGTCGAAATGCCGGGAACAACAAAGTCATCCAACATGGCAAATACCTTGGCAAGCAGGGCGCCTGAGCGGCGCATCAGCTCGGCTTCTGCCGCGGTTTTTAAATGAATTTTTCTTTTTTGATCAAGCATTTTGCGCTCCAGGTACCTTGATGGCTTCCCGCTGATACAGCTCGGCCATCAGCTCATTGAAACTCCGGTCGGGGTTAAGCTCGGCCAGCATGCCCATCTTGATCCAAAACTCCGCCTGAGCGTTGATGGAGCGCGCCATCAGGCCGCTGGCCTTGCGCAGCTCCTCATGGAGTTCATCGGAGATCTTGATAATTCCCATATGCTAAAAATACACTTTATATATAAAACATATATGAATCGTATACTGTGTGGCGGTGAAAGAAAAGCATGTTGGTTGAAAGATTGCGGCGCCTTAAGAAAGTGTGGCGTTGTCAGAAAAGGGCTTAAGGCAGTTCTTTGGGCAAGCATAAGCAGTCTTGGCTCTATTTTGCAGGGTCAAGCTGATGGGCGGCTATGATGTTAAAAAGCCTGCTTGGGGAAGCAGGCCTGAGATTGAGCTCGAGGGTGAAGGTGAAGCTAGAGAACCGTTTGCTGCTCGTCTTCAGTTAGGCAGAAAGCGAGAGCCGGTTTTTAACAGCCCTGGTTTTTAACCGCTTTGGTTTATACCGGCTTGGGTCTTAATTTGTTGCCAGCGGCAGATGGGCCTTGCTGCCCCAGTCGGCCCAGGAGCCATCGTAGAGTATCAGGGCATCGAGGCGTACCTGATAGGCCGCCAGGATCAAAATACAGGCGGTGATCCCTGAGCCGCAACTGAATATCAAAGGCTTGCCGCTGCGTCTGGCGTCCATGGCACCCAGATGCAGAAAAATCTGCTCCAGTGCCGGCTGAGGTTTCAGGCTGTCGCCATCCAGCACTTCGGCAAACGGCAGATTCACGGCGCCGGGAATATGGCCGCTGCGCACGCCTTCTCTGGGTTCGGGACTCTGGCCAAGAAAGCGTGAACTGGCCCTGGCATCCAGTATCATGGCCTGCTTGCCTGCCAGGGTATCCAATACCTGGAGGGCGTTACAGACCTTTTCCGCTTGATATTGCCCACAGGCGTTACCGCGCGGAAACCTGGTCGCCGGCTTGTCGGCACAGGGCCGCTGCTCTTTGAGCCATTTGGGCAGACCGCCGTCGAGAACAAACACCTGCTCAAAGCCCATGACCTTGAAACACCACCAGCCCCGGGGCGATGAGTAGATACCCTGGTTGTCATAGATGACGACAGTGCTGTCCTGGTCGATGCCTAGCCGCTGCACCAGCTCGGTAAACTGGGCCTGACTCGGCAGGGCGTGTAACTCACTGGACTGCAGATCTGTGCACTCCAGCTCCAGATCCAGCCGCCGGGCACCGGCAATAAAGCAGGGCTCATCGTAGACTATCGGCTCGCGGCCTATCACCTTGTCCATGCTGGCATCCAAAATGACCAACTTGGGATCAGAAAGATGAGCGGCCAACCACTCGCTGCTTACCAGTGCAGATTGCATCTCGACTCCTTAAGCTCGGTAACGGCACCAAGCAATGAAACTTGGCCCAAATTACTGGAGCGCTACGGATTTCTCAAGCTGTTATTGCCACAGAACCTCTATAGGCGATTATTCTCAATAGTTATTGGCATGCGGTTTGGATTGCAGCCTCGGCAGCACTTTGCAGGCTGGCATCAATAATGGCCTCAAACTGTGGCTGTTGTCCGGCGGGCAACAGCTCCCTTAGCATTTCCCGGCGCTTCTCTTCGCCGAGCAGGCGTTCGGCCAGCCAGGCACACAGATACATGGCCGACAGGCAGCCACCGGCGGTAGCTATGTTGCCTCTTATCACCAAAGGTTCATCCAGTACTTCGGCACCTGTCTTTTGCAATGCCGTTTTGGCATCCGGATGCGTGGTGGCCGCGCGGCAATCCAGTAACCCCAATCTTTGCAGGATAAAGGAACCGGCGCAGATAGAGCCGAGCAGTTGCTTGTTGGGATCCAACTCAAAAGTATTGATAAAGTCCGGATCTTGCAGCGCCAGCGGGATCCCCTGTTTGCCGCTGATAAACAGCACGGCATCAGCCTGGTTGGCTTCGCGAATATGGCCCTGCATCTCAATCTCAAGACCCAATGCCGATTTGTGACTTTTGCTGCTGCCGAGCAGCTTGACCTGCCAATCATTCTGGATGCGGCCCACTATGTCCCACATCAAAAACAGATCGATATCGGTAAATTCATCGAAAGCCACTATGGCGATAGTGGGTTTCTTGTCCGCCGCGCCATAGCTGGCGCTCGGAGTTTGGGCGTTTGGTGAAGTATAAACAGACATACAGCCTCCTTGTCTGGTATCAGTTTGACAATTGGGTTCTTCAGGAATGTTATTCAATGCCAATGCAAGCCGGGATTCAGTCTCTGAACTCTTCGTCATAGGCCAGGCCGCTGACATCTGCCAGCTCTTTACCCAGCTCCTGCATTGCGGCCTTGCCCTTACGTTTCAGCAGGGTCACTCTCTGACCATCCTTGAGCATCAAGATCAAGTCCCAGTATCTGGGCTCGCCGAAGTGGGGGCAGAGGCAAAATCCGCTGATTTCGGCCAGTGGCACCTTGAGTTGCCCTATGGGGTAGATACTGCGAATACTGTGCACCAGCACTCCGGTATCTTTGTCTATCAAGATTTTATGGCGACAGAACAATGCGTGCCAGCCGAGTGTTGCCCCCATGGCCCAACCGAGCAGCAATTCAGGGTTAAGCCCGAAATACACCTGTGCCAGAGTCAGCGCCGCCAGCGGCAGGCCGATTAACCAGGTCCAGCGGCCAAACACCAACTCGGCCCTTTGTGAGGAGTACTTGTTCCAGTGCGCCATGGCTCAGCTCCCTATGCGTGTCAGTAGCAGTCCGAGCAGGGCAAAAAGCGGCAGCGGCAGTGCCAGTTTCCACATCAGGTGTTGCTCCCAAATGGGCCGGTACTGACTGATGAATTGGCCAGTTTGAGTCGCGGCTTTCAGAGGCTTGGTTTCGGTATGGGGGGATTTTGCGGCCTGGCTCTCGGCCTCCGGCGCCGAGTCGCTTGGAGCTGTGTCAAAGGGCACGGCTTTCAACTCGGGCCAGGCAGTGACTTTTTCATAGACTTCAAGTTCATAGACTGCAAGCGGGTCGGCGCAGCCGCGCAAAAAGCCTATCAATGCCAGCGCCTCGGCCATATCTGTCAGGGTGTGGCGCTGTCCGAGCAGCACCAGCTGCACCCCATTGGGCGTTTGTGCCAGTGGGGTAATATGAATAGAGAGTTGACTGTAGGGCAGGGTTTTGCGGGGCTTGGCTTTTATACGCCACCAGCCAGAGTATTCTTGAATCTCAGCGCTTTTGGGGTCAAACAGCCAACGCCTTCTCACCCCCAAACAGCCAATTGCCAGGGTTAACAACAGCAAGGCCGAGACGGCATGAAATACCTGTGATTTACCTGTCAGCACGACAGCCATTAAACTTGAGGCCGACAGGGGAACCAGCATGATAAAGCCCCAGATTGTAGCCAGGGTTTGCTGTCTGCCAATAAAGTAGGCTCGTCCATCGGCATCCAGCTTTAAGTGCCAACGAGCGCCGCGGGGCAGTGCACGATATTTTTTGTTTAACTCATCTTCCTTGGACATCAATCAGTTATCCTTTTGAGGTATCAAGCGCCAGATGCAAAATAGGGAAGGGCTTACCCATGGCATCGAGTGCCGAGCGGGAGATCTGTTTAAAGCCTTGATGGCGGTAGAATCCGACCGCCTGTGGGTTTTGCTCATTGACATCGACCAAGTTGGCGCCGAGGTCTTCGATAGCATGCTTGAGCAGGGCACTGCCTACGCCTTGGCCGCGAGCCCGGCTGTGAACAAACAGCATCTCTATCTTGTCGTCTGCTACGCCCAGAAAGCCGACAATGGCTTTGGCTTCATCTCGTATACATCTGAGCGTCACCGCCGGGAAGGCCTTATCGAGGATCAGCGGCTTGAAAAAGGCGATATCGGCTTCGCTGATAAAGTCGTGGGTGGCGCGCACTGAATCTTCCCAGACTTGCAGCAGCTCAGCAAAGTCGGCACTGGATGGGGTTTCAATGTTCATATCTTGTGGTTTTCCAATCCTGGGTCGGGTTGTGGTGCTCTTTGAGAGCCAGGCCGAGCAGGATGCGCTCATCTTTCCCCGGCGAGTTGCATGGTTTATATCCATGGGCTTAATTAGGCTCTGGTTAGCGCTACTCAGCCCCTGAGGTTATTGCCCGGCTTGCACCATTTGCAGAATTTTGCGGGCCTTCTCAAAGTGATCCAGTTTATGGGTCTGGATCCACCAGGTTGCGGCCTCCATGAGCAACTCGGGATCATCATTCTTGTTGGCAAAGAAGGCATAGAAGGAGACGCCAACATTTTCGCCCTTCTGGGCGATTTTTTGCTGGCAGACATGGATAACTTTTTGTCGCAGGCTGGCACGCATCTCGATTGTTCCCTCAATCTGGAAAGTCATTTTTAGGTGTTTTGCTGTTGCAACTGAGCTTGTTGCGCCTTGGTCAGTTTACTGACAACCAGGGCGTAGGATGCCTCAATCAGGTCACGGAGCATATCCTCGCTGACCTCACCATTCAAGGTTAGCGTGAACCAATGCTGCTTATTCATGTAATAGCCGGGCACTATCGCCTCAAAGCTATCGATCAGTGCCAGCACGTCGGCAGGTTTGGCCTTGAGTGTCACCCTAGGGGGCGTTTCCTGCTCGGCCAGCAGAGCAAACATCTTACCCATGACCTTATAGACTCTGGCCTCAGGACCAAAAGGATAGTCGGCAGTGGCGTTGGGGCATTGCTGTAACAGTTTCTTGAGTTGTGTCAGTGTCATGGCGTTCTCTGTCATTTTTGGGGGGAGTATAATAATACCGGCTTCAGTCGACGTTTTGTTGATAACCGAACAGGACAAGCGTATCGGTCCCAAATTGGCAAGGGAGCTGACCTAGGTTTTTCAGTTCCGTGCTCAGCTCTGGGAATAAATCTGTCATCTCGTTTGCTCCCCAAGCCGATATTCTGGCTGGACGTTTTATTTTCAACTTGTCTATCTCGTTGTAGCTGACTGAACATCTGACATAAGTAAAGTGTGTCGCACCCAGTTCAGATAGAATCAGATCGGCGCGTTCGACATCCAGTGGAAAGTCTTCATCCTGCAGGCGTTTGAGCTGTAGATAGACGGGGTACTTGGCCAGAACAGTCAATACCTTGCGCCACTTGGTGTTACTCATGAGTCCGTGCATGGAAACAAGTCTCTAAATTGAACAAGGCGCAAACACGCTCTCAGGAGAAAAGGCATATTGCAGCCTGGCCAGGCCTTCAGCCATTGAAGCGTTTACACATAAAATACCTGTCCGGACTGCCGGGAATTCCGCTGACCGAGCCGACAACTTCAAACCCTTGTTTGGCATAAAATGCCGGCGCCTGAAACGACAAAGTGTCGAGCTGCGCAGCCAGGCACCCCCGTTTGATTGCCTCTTGCTCGCACAGAGCCATTAAGCGGCTGCCGAGACCTGAACCTCTATGCTCCTTCGCGACCCAAACCACCTCAATCAGCAACTGGCGATAGATGCTGCGGCCACTCACGCCACCAATGAGTTGTCCCTCGGAATCGCGGGCGATTGCGGCCAGAGGTTGGCTAGTTTCGTTTATATAGCTGTGATTATAGGTTCTGAGCTTGTCGATAAGCTCATTTTGCAGGTCATCATCAACTTGCTGTAAAAGGTCAATCTGCATACCGATTTCCTTGAGTTGTTGTTGGTTGTTTTGGATCCAGTCTTAATCAAATCAGGGGCTAAGGCTGCTGTCGTTTTATGCTCAAGGCTCAAGCTCAAGGCTGTTGCTCAAGGTTCAGTGTCGCATTATCTATCAAGGTCAGGTATCCCTGCTCTTCGGTCAGTTTGATCAAAACCGACAAGGTGACTTCCCTTAACGGTTCGCTTGTATCAGCAAGGCCCGCGTCGATGGAAAAGCTGTACTCTGTGGGTGTCTCGGCATTTATCAACGCCTGCACTTGCCTGAAACTGCTTATTGCCGTTTCAGAGAGTGCCAATTGGTAATGGTGTTTCATAGGGCTGGTGCTGAACAGTCCCTCGTTTTGGGGGATAATCTCAGTCGATTCCAGTCTGAGCGGGAAGCGATAACTGGATATTCCCTTACTGCTATCCAGCTCCAGGGTCAGTTCAGTGGTATCAAGGTCGAGTTTGCCCGGCGCATCGATAAGGATCTGCGATCTGATGACTTGCGGGTTTAATTGAACAAAATCCTGCTCATCGAAGGAGCTTAGACTGAGCATGGTGCCAAGTGGAATATTGGCACAACCGACAATAAAAAAGCTTATCCCAAAAACAGCTAACATCCTTTTTATCATTATTCTTTCCCTGTCCTTTATACAATCAAGTCTGATAGTGAATTTGGATTTGCTGATGAGCATGCTAATCGAGCCATTGCCCGGATTGCTCCAGGATCAACTCGCCATGTTGATTGGTGACGCTAAGCTCGCCAAAGACGGAAACAAAGTAATTGATTGAGCCGTTTTGAAAGTCATAGCTGGGGGGAACACCATCATTGCACACAGTGTGTACTGTTCTGCCGGTTAATCTTATTTGATTCCCCGACTTTTTGGACTGGCCTATATAGGAAACATCGTCACATAACATTTCACTTTCACAGTTGATTTCTATCTCTATTTTATAACCATCCGTTTCCAGTGTTTAGGCCATAGCGGCAGTCGAGAATAGAATAATCGGGAGGCAAAATAGTCTTCTCATACTTGAGTTCCGCTTGGTGTAGTTGGTTGTCAGTCGCGGTTTGAGACTGGGCTCCTGAAGCGTATCTGAGTGCTGCGCGGCTCTATCCCAAGCTATTGCCTTAAATACAGCTTTAAGACAGTGCATTAAAACAATAGCTACCGCACGGCCGAAAGTCCCTTTCGTCCCGGAAACCGAGATGATTAGCTTGGTACAAGGATCTCGGTTTTACATGCTTCTCTTTGCAACCGCATAGAGAATGATTCAAGGGTATCTTGTTACCCTGTGCCAACACAAGCAACAAGCGCAAAGTCATTGTAAGGCAAGCATAAAAAAGCCAGGGAATACCCTGGCTGGAGGATTAAAGAGGGCTGAGATTAGCTGGCGTCCTTCATGGCACGGGTAAAGCCGGCCAAAGTGCTCAATAGCATATCGGGCGCATTTTGGTGTTGTTCAATGATCCTGACCACGGCAGAGCCCGAGATGGCACCGGCGGCGCCGGCGGCAATTGCGGCGCTGACCTGAGCCGGCTCGGCGATACCGAACCCCAACAGTGGAGGCGGCGCATCGAAGGCTTTAAGCTTGGCCAGTACCTCATCCACCGGCATACCTGCCTTATTGTCGGCGCCTGTTACCCCGGCGCGGGACAGCAGATAGGTGTAGCCTTCAGCGGCTTCACTCACCGCCTTGAGGGTATCATCGTCTGCATTGGGTGGTGCAATAAAGATAGGCGCTATGGCATAGGCCTTGGCGGCTTCTATAAAAGGTGCGGCTTCCTCAACCGGCACGTCGGCTATCAGCACTGAATCCACCCCGGCCTCGGCGGCGCGGCGATAGAAGTTGTCAATGCCGTTGGCGTATACCAGATTGGCGTACAATAGCAGGCCGATGGGCAACTCGGGATAACGGCTACGTACCTCGGCGATAAGCTCGAAGCACTTGGCTGGAGTAGTGCCGGCAGCCAGCGCCCGTAAGTTGGCGCCCTGGATCACCGGGCCATCGGCCAACGGATCGGAAAAGGGGAAGCCCAGCTCAAGGGCGTCGGCACCATGGGCAATCAGGGTGTCGATAATCTGCAGCGACAGCTCAGGGCCGGGATCGCCCAGTGTCACAAAGGGAACAAAGGCGCCGCGGCCTTCGGCCTGCAGCCGGGCAAAAGTGGTTTGATAACGTGTACTCATGCCTGTGACTCCTGTGATTTATCTGACTGCACAGATGCAGCCTGGCGCTCTGCCAGAATATCGGAAACGGTAAATATGTCTTTATCGCCGCGGCCGGAGAGGTTAACCACGAGTATGGTTTCTTCGCGGCACTCTTTGGCCAGCCTGATGGCATAGGCCAGCGCGTGGGCTGACTCCAGCGCCGGAATAATCCCTTCGCAGCGGGCCAGTAACTGGAAGGCCTCCAGCGCCTCTTCATCGGTGGCCGACTCATAGGTGGCGCGTCCGGTGGCGTTGAGGTGGGCGTGTTGCGGGCCCACAGAGGGGAAATCCAAACCGGCAGAGATGGAGTAAGACTCTTCTATCTGGCCGTTGCTGTCCTGCATCAAGGGCGCCTTCATGCCAAAAAAGATGCCTGTCTTGCCGTGCCGCAGCGGCGCGCCGTGCATCGGCGTATCTATGCCTTTTCCGGCCGGCTCAACGCCTATGAGGCGCACCGAGGCTTCATCTATAAAGTCGGCAAACATACCTATGGCGTTGGAGCCGCCGCCAACACAGGCAATGACGGCGTCCGGCAGTCGGCCTTCACGCTCAAGGATCTGCGCCTTGGTTTCGGCGCCTATCATGCGCTGGAACTCCCTGACTATGGTGGGGAAGGGGTGAGGCCCGGCGGCGGTACCCAGCAGGTAGTGCGCCTTGTCATAGCTGCCGGACCAGTCGCGCATCGCCTCGTTGCAGGCATCTTTGAGAGTGGCAGAGCCTGAGGTGACTGGAATGACCTCGGCGCCCATCAAACGCATGCGGAACACATTAGGGCTTTGGCGCTCCACATCTTTGGCGCCCATGTAGATTTTACACTTAAGGCCCAGCAGGGCGCAGGCCAGGGCGGTGGCCACCCCGTGTTGACCGGCGCCGGTTTCGGCGATGATCTCTTTTTTACCCATACGCTTGGCCAGCAGCGCCTGCCCCAGCACCTGGTTGGTCTTGTGGGCGCCGCCGTGCAGCAGATCTTCCCGCTTGAGGTAGATTTTCACCTTGTCATTGGGCGACAGGTTACGGGTCAGGGTCAAGGCGGTGGGACGCCCGGCATAGTTTTTCAAAAGCTCGGTGAACTCGGCCTGAAAGGCGGGATCATTCTGGGCCTCGACAAAGGCACTTTCCAACTGCTTCAGCGCCGGCATCAAAATCTGCGGCACATACATGCCGCCGTATTCCCCGAAATAAGGGTTGAGTTTTAACTCGCTCATACTGCTTTCCTTAGGATACTTGTTGCGCCTGTCTGACAGGCGAATACTGTTGTTCTTGTCAGGCTTTGAGCTGCTTAAACACCGCCTGCAGTGCTGCTCTGTCTTTGATGCCGGGGGCGCTTTCCACCCCTGAGTTAAAGTCCAGCCCGAAAAAGCCCTGGATGGCAGCCAAGGCGGCGTTATCCGGACTCAGGCCACCGGCAAGCATGGCGTGCTCGCGCTGGGCAAGCCCTTGCTGCCAATCGAAATGTTTGCCGGTACCACCAAAGCTGTCGCCGCTTTTACTGTCATAGAGATAGCGGTCGGCGCCTTCCGGCAAGGTTGGCAGCTCGCCGCCGTCGACATTGACCGGGACTGCCTTCCAGATCTCGGCCTGGTGCCCATTTTGCTCAAGCAGCTGCTTGAGCTTGGCAATATCTTCGCTTGATTCACTGCCATGAAGCTGCAGCGCGCTCAGTTTCAGTTCATTGGCCAGCTCGGCCATCTTAGCCGGTGATTCATTGACAAAAACCCCCACCATCGCCAGTTTACGCGGCTGCTCGGCGTTGTAACGGCACAGCTCGGCGGCGTGGGCGCGGCTGACACAACGGGGGGACTTGGCGGCGAAGATAAGGCCGCCGTAGACGGCACCGGATTTTGCCGCATCCAGCAGATCCTGCTCCCGGGTCAGGCCACACACCTTGTTGTTGCCATAGATAAGGCGGCGACAGGCCAGATCCAAATCGGCCTCGGCCATCAGCGAGCTGCCCACCAAAAAGCCGTCGACCAGCGGGCTGAGGCGGCGTACATCCTCACGGCTGTAGATCCCGGATTCGCTGATGATCAGTGTCCCCTCGGGGATCTTGGGGGCTAAGTATTCTGTCATCGCCAGATCTGTACTCAGATCCCTGAGGTTGCGGTTGTTGATGCCAATAATCGGCGCGCCCAGAGCCAGCGCCCGCTTGAGCTCTTCCTCGTTGGAGACTTCCGTGAGGGTGTCGAGGGCATATTGCTCGGCTTCGCTCGCCAGCAATCGATATTGCTCATCGCTGAGTACCGACAGCATCAGCAAGATGGCATCGGCGCCCTGATGGGCCGCCAACTTAACCTGATAAGGCGAAACAAAAAAGTCTTTGCACAATACCGGCTGTTTGATTCTGGCCCGCACCTTGGGCAGATAGCGAAAGTCACCCTGAAAGAAGGCCTCGTCTGTCAGTACCGACACCGCGGAGGCGTAGCGGCTGTAAACATCGGCAATGGCAACCGGGTCGAAGTCTTTGCGGATAAGCCCCTTGGAGGGGCTGGCCTTCTTGCATTCCAGAATAAAGCCGGCGCCTTTTGCACTGAGTGCCTGATACAGGCTGCGATCCGACGTCTTGGGCGTCAGGTTCTCTTCGGGAAAACGCAGCTTGAGGGCTTCAATATGCTGCTGCTTGGTGGCGACGATACGCTCAAGCACGTTACTCATGATATAGCTCCTGCCTTGCTGGGTTGTGGTGAGTTGGCGTCATTGTTTTCAGTCTGGGTTTGGTGGGCCTTGTCCGCCAGGGCGTTGAGTTTGGCGCAGGCGCGGCCATCATCCAGGGTGGCCAGTGCCAGTTGGGTGGCCTGCTTGAGATTATCAGCCTTGCCGGCGAGATAGAGCACGCAGGCGGCATTGATAGCCACGGCATGACGCTGGGCGGCGCTGCCTTTACCGGCGAACAGTGCTTGGGTAATAAGGGCGTTTTCTGCCGGGGTGCCGCCTTCCAGCTCGGCCAGCGTCGCTTGGGGCACGCCAAAGTCTGCCGGGCTGAGTCGATATTCCACTATCTCTTCACCCTTGAGTTCGGCCACCTGAGTTTCGCCGTGCAGCGCCACTTCATCCAGGCCGCTGCCGTGAACGACCATGGCGCCTTTGACGCCAAGGGCCCGCAACACCTCGGCGATGGGGCGAACCAAGCTCGGGCTGTAGACCCCAAGCAGCATATAGTCGGGGCGAGCCGGATTAATCAGTGGGCCGAGTACATTGAACAGGGTGCGGGTCTTGAGCGCCTGGCGTACAGGCACAGCGTGCCGCACTCCACCGTGATAATGGGGTGCAAACAGAAAACACAGGCCGTTGTCTGCAAGGTGTTTGGCGGCGCACTCGGGCGACATGGTCAAGTCTATGCCGAACTGTGCCAGCAGATCGGAAGAACCCGACTTACTGGATACTCCGCGGTTGCCATGTTTGGCAACATTGACCCCGGCTGCGGCGGCAACAAAGGCGGCCGTGGTAGAGATATTGATGGTGTTGTGGCCGTCACCGCCGGTGCCGACAATATCCACTACCCTTTGACATTGGTGCGGAAACGGCTTGGCGGCGGCCAGCAGGGCATCGGCGGCGCCGCTGATCTCGTCTATGGTTTCGCCCTTGAGCTTGAGCGCGATCAGCATGGCTGCCATCTGGCTTTCACTGAGCTTACCGTCGATAAGTTCGGCAAACAGGCTGGCGGCCTGGCTACGGCTCAAAGACTCGCCCCGGTACAGGCGGTCGAACAGAGGTTGCAGTTCAGTCATGGCAGGTTTCCTCGCGGCTCATGGTCAGGTATTGCAGTGTTTGCACCAGCAAGGTGCTGCCGAGGGTGGTGAGAATCGATTCGGGGTGGAACTGGAAGCCGACGGCGGCATCACAGCGATGGCTGATGGCCATAGGCATGCCTTCTGTAGTGGCAATCACCTCCAAGCAGTCGGGCACCTTGGTTGCCACCAGTGAATGATAGCGGGCCACAGGCAAGGGAGATGGCAGGTTGGCAAACAGGCCATCGCAGTTGTGCTCTACCGGGCTGGCCTTACCGTGTACCACTTGGGGGGCACGTTCAACCTTGCCGCCGTAATGTTCAACCAGGGCCTGGTGACCAAGGCAGATACCGAGAATCGGCAGTTTGCCGGCCAGCAGCGCAATAAGCTCCATCATGCAACCGGCTTCTCTGGGGGCGCCCGGGCCGGGAGACAAAATAAGCGCCGCCTGACCCGGCTCCGCCAGCATCCGCTCGGCGAGCAACTGGGCACTGACATTATTGCGGTACACCAGCACTTCAAAGCCCAGGCTGCGGAACTGATCCACCAGGTTGTAGGTGAAGGAGTCGAAGTTATCCAATAGATAGAGTTTCACAGGCCACCTCCCATCTTGATTGCACTGATCACTGCCTGCGCTTTTTGCGCGGTCTCGTCGGCCTCGGCCTGGGGATCTGAATCATAGACCACTCCGGCCCCGGCCTGGATGTGCGCCATGCCTTCGCTGACGAAGGCGGAGCGGATCACTATGCAAGTGTCCATATCGCCAAGGGCGTTGAGATAACCTACGGCGCCGCCATAGCTGCCGCGGCGTTGCTGCTCGGTTTCACGAATGAGTTGGGCGGCGCGCACCTTGGGGGCGCCCACCAGGGTGCCCATGTTCATGCAGGCCTGATAGGCGTGCAGGGCGTCGAGATCTTCCCTAAGCTGCCCGGTTACCCGGCTGACCAGATGCATCACATGGGAGTATCTGTCTACCTTCAGCAGCTCGGCCACTTTACGACTGCCACTCTGGCTGATGCGGGCGATATCGTTGCGGGCCAAGTCCACCAACATGATGTGCTCCGACAACTCTTTCTTATCTAGTCTCAGCTCCAGCTCTATGCGGCTGTCGAGATCGAAATCTATCTCGCCATCTGGGGTCTTGCCGCGTTTGCGGGTACCGGCGATGGGGTAAACCTCAACCTGATTGCCCTCGGCTTCATACTTGAGGGCGCTTTCCGGAGAGGCGCCAAACAGGGTGAATTCGGCGCTGCGCAGGTAAAACATATAGGGGCTGGGGTTGGTCAGTCTCAGTGCCCGATAGGCGCCCAGAGTATTGGGGCAGGGCAGGCTGAAACTGCGTGATGGCACAACCTGAAAGATATCACCGGCGCAGATATGCTCCTTGAGGCGGCTCACCTGGCGGCAAAAATCGGCGTCGCTGATATTGACGCTGGCCTCGGCATGTACGCCGCTCAAAGGGGCGACATCTTCCAGCAGCTGGCAGTTGGTTTCTATGGCATCCAGTCTGGCGTCAAGCTCGGCCTGCACCTCGCTGTTGCCATTAAACTCCATCACCACGGCTTCGGCGCAGCCCTTTTGGTGATCTACCGTTATCAGGGTTTCAGCCAGATAAAACAGATAGTCGGGGCAGTGGTTGGCGCCCTGGCTTACGCTTGGCAGCGGCTCTGTGCTGGCTATAAGGTCGTACCCTAAAACGCCGCCCAGAAATCCGGTTTCAAACTGGCTCTCGTTTTCATCAACCAGACCCTGCTGCAGTAATCTCAGGCCATCGAGCGGCGAGCCTGCCTTGAGTCTGGCATCTTCATCCAGTTCGGCAGTGATGGGGCGCAGCAGGACCTTGAGACTCTGCTGCTCCAGGCTGACCTCACCGCGCGAGTTAAAGAAGTCGTGAATGGCGGGCAGCAGTCCGGCGCCGTTGTCTGTCAAAGCCTCGAAGCTTAAGGTCGACCCGTCACAGCGAATGGCCAGCGCCGCGTGGCTGAGGATAATGCTTTTCAGGTGATCCTTGCTGTCGATTTCGGCCGACTCCAGCAACATGCTGTGAGGCTTGTCCCGAGTCAGTTGCTGATACAGTTTCAGGGGATCGTCGTAATAGGGCAGTGACCGCATCTGGCGGTGTACTCTGGCGATTGGCTCGATTCTGTTCATCTGTTCTTCCTGTTGTTCCGCTGTTTAGCCTGGCTGCGGGGTTTTCCTGACCGTTAAGCACAAAAAAGCCCGCAATCTCTTGCGGGCTTTTTGTTGAATTTGGCTGCGTTATTTTCAATCGTGCACAGCGCTTCACACTACCCGCGTTAAGGGAAGTGCCACCACCAGATGATGTTGAGTGAAGCGTTGAAGTGTGTCATTGAAAATTTGTCCTCTCGACGTTTGACCTATAGAAAAACCCAGCTGCCCGCCAATGTCAATTGAATATTTTTAATTTATGCAAATTTATGCCAATTTGCCGTCGCCCAGCGGAGATAAATCGCATTTTGCCAACAAAACCAAGTACAATAGCGCTATGATAACTGAAAATACTTTGGCCGATCTTCACAGCCATACTACAGCCTCAGATGGCCAACTGACACCGTCTTTGCTGCTCGAGCGCGCCCTGGAAAAGGGGGTTGAGCTGCTGGCGATTACCGATCACGACACAGTCGCCGGGCTCGATGAGGCCCATGCCTTCAATGCCGGGCAGAGCGCGCCTTTGACCCTGGTAGACGGGGTTGAGATCTCTACCCGTTGGCACGCCTATGATATTCATATCGTGGCGCTGGATATCGACCGTCACGACGAAAACCTGCTTGTCTTTCTTGAGCGTCAACGTGAGCTCAGGGAAGAGCGGGCTCGTGAAATAGGCGCAAGGCTTGAAAAGGCCGGTATTCCAGGGGCCTACGAAGGCGCCAGGGCGCTCGCCGGTGATGCGGCACTGAGCCGTGGCCATTACGCCCGTTTCCTGGCCGAGCAGGGGCATGCGCCGGACAGCGCCAGCGTGTTCAAGAAGTTTCTCGGCCGTGGCAAGACGGGCTATGTGCCCAACAACTGGGGCGAGATGGCGACGGCCATAGAGGTGATCCACAACGCAGGTGGAGTGGCCGTGTTGGCCCACCCCAGTGGCTATCAACTGTCGGCCAAGTGGCTCAAACGCCTGGTGCGCGAATTCAAAGCCGCCGGTGGTGATGCCATGGAGGTGGTGCTCGGGCAGCAAACCACAGACGACAGAAATAATTTAGGGGCGCTGGCCACTCTCAACGGCCTCTACGCCTCGGTGGGATCCGATTTCCACTTTCCCGGCCGCTGGCTGGAACTGGGCAAGAATCTGTATCGGCCCCAGGGATTGAACTGGGTCTGGCAATGCAAGCAATGGACAATAACTAAATGAGTCAATTTTTCTACGTACATGAGGTGAATCCTCAAACCCGTCTGATAAGCCAGGCGGTGAGCATTCTGAAAAGCGGCGGGGTCATAGTTTACCCCACAGATTCCGGCTATGCGCTGGGTTGTATGATTGGCGATAAAGACGCCATGAGCCGTATCGCCAGAATTCGCCAGATAGACAATGATCATAACTTTTCGCTGATGTGCCGCGACTTATCTGAGCTGTCGACCTATGCCAGAGTCGATAATCAGGCGTTTCGCATTCTGAAGAACAACACACCGGGTTGTTACACCTTCATCTTCAAGGCCACCAAAGAGGTGCCAAGAAGGCTGCAGAACGAAAAGAAACGCACCATAGGCATTCGGGTACCGAACAATGTTATCGCCCTGGCGCTGCTGGAAGCTCTGGGTGAACCCTTGATGTCCACCAGTCTTATTCTGCCCGGCAACGACTTTACCGAGTCGGATCCCGAGCATATCCGCGATATTCTCGAACATCAGGTAGATGCCATTCTCCACGGCGGTTACCTGGGCGAAAAGCCCACCACAGTGATAGACATGTCTGAAGGCGAAATGGTCATAGTCCGTGAAGGCAGTGGCGATATCAGCCCATTTCTTTAACCGCTCAATAAAGGTATAATCGCGCGTTTGGTCGGCCTATGCCGCCTTAAGGATGCTGCCAGAGGAGAGAAAACGGCTTGAGTGAAGGCGTTCAACAGAGTCTGCCGCTTGCCGTAGTGCGGGGTGAGGCGCTTAGAGAGCTGCCTGCCGATCTCTTTATTCCTCCCGAGGCGCTTGAGGTGTTTCTTGAGGCGTTTGAAGGGCCGCTCGACTTGCTTTTGTACCTGATCCGCAAGCAAAAAATGGATGTGGTAGACCTGCCTATCCACAGGATCACCGCCCAGTATCTTGAATATATCGAGCTGCTGCAGGGCGCCAGGGTAGAGCTGGCGGCCGACTATCTGGTGATGGCGGCAACATTGGCGGAAATCAAGTCGCGCTTGTTGTTGCCAAGGCCGGAGCTGGAAGCCGAGGAAGAGGAAGACCCCAGAGCCGTGCTGATCCGCCAACTCAAGGCCTATGAAGCCATAAAAGAGGCGGCGGTGCGGCTGGATGAACTGCCAAGGCTCGAGCGGGATGTATTCCAGGCCAAGGCGGGCAAGGCGCCGGATATCAAGCCCTTGCTGGTGCCGCCGGATGTGTCTTTGGCTGAGCTGGCCCGGGCCTTTGGCGAAGTACTCAAGCGAGTGGAAGCCGGCACTTCTCACCAGGTGCAGCGCGAGCAGCTTTCTACCCGGGAGCGGATGAGCCAAATTCTGGCCATGCTCTCCAGTGAGCATTACACCCCTTTTGAAGCCCTGTTCAAGGTGGGAGAGGGGCGCGCCGGAGTGGTGGTCAGCTTTCTGGCGTTGATGGAATTGGTAAAGGAACTGCTGGTGGAACTGATCCAGGCCGAACCTTTATCGCGAATTTATCTCAAGGCGTACTGACGGGAGCCGACTTGGCGAAGATTAACGACCTTCAGCTGAAACAACTGATCGAAGCCAGCCTGTTTGTGCTGGCCAAGCCCATGACCTTGAAGGCGCTGAGGGAAACCGTGCTGGCCGATTTCAGTGTCTCCCGCGAGCGTATTCGCGCTGCGGTGGATGAATTGACCCTGGATTATCAGGAACGCGGAGTACAACTGGTCAAGGTTGCCGGTGGTTATCGGTTTCAGACCCGCGACAGCCTCAGCCCCTTGCTGCAACCTCTGTGGCAGGAGCAGGCGCCCAAGTACTCCAGGGCAACATTGGAAACCCTGGCGGTTATCGCCTACCGTCAGCCTGTGACCCGCGGCGAAATTGAGCTGGTCAGAGGGGTGGCTGTCGGCAGCCAGATTATCAAGAATTTAACAGACAGACGCTGGATCCGCGTTGTGGGGCACAAAGAGGTGCCGGGAAGGCCTTCGTTATACGCCACCACTACAGAGTTTCTGGCATACTTCGGTCTGGACAGCATAGCGGATCTGCCGCCTCTGTCTGACGCCGAATCATTAGAGGCGGTATTTTCGGGGATGAAAACACCGCCGGAACCCTTAGAAGAGTCAACTTGAATGAGCGAAAAATTGCAGAAAGTCTTGGCCCGTGCAGGCCATGGCTCCCGTCGTGAGATGGAGGCATGGATTGCTGCAGGTCGCGTGAGTATTGACGGAGAAATCGCCAAACTGGGTGATCGCATCGAAGCCGACGCCAAGGTACGTATCGATGGCCGTGCGGTATCGCTGAAATCTGCCGATGATGTGATCTGCCGGGTACTGGCCTACCACAAGCCGGAAGGGGAGATCTGCTCGCGCAAAGATCCCGAAGGCCGGCCCACAGTATTCGATCGTCTGCCCCGCACCCGCGACAGCCGCTGGGTTGCAGTGGGACGTTTGGATATCAACACCTCGGGTTTGTTGCTGTTCACCTCTGATGGTGAACTGGCCAACCGCCTGATGCACCCCTCCAATGAAGTGGAGCGTGAGTACGCCGTGCGTACTTTCGGTGAAGTGCCGGAAGCGGCGCTGCAGCGTCTGCGCAGCGGCGTTATGCTGGAGGATGGCCCGGCCCAGTTTGACCACATCAAGGCCGCCGGTGGCGAAGGCATCAACCAATGGTGGCACGTTACCCTGCGCGAAGGGCGCAACCGTGAAGTGCGTCGTCTGTGGGAATCCCAGGAAGTGCAGGTGAGCCGCCTTATTCGGGTGCGTTACGGCATGATAGAACTGCCCAAGAGCCTGCCTCGTGGCGGCTGGGTCGAACTGCCGCTGGAGCAGGTCAACTACCTGCGCCAATTGGCGGGCATGGATCCGGAAACCCGCTCCATGCTGGGTGCCGACAAACACAGCGTGGCCCGTAACAAGGTGCGCAGTGCCAAGGTGCGCCGCGCAGTGCGTAAACACAAGACAGCGGCGGGTAAGCCCAAGCCAACCCGGCAGCGCAACTGATACTGCCAAGGCTTTCGGCAGTGTGTTACAGCTTGTCGATAGCCTATCTAATCCCATCTAAAGATGTGATTCCAATGCAATGAAAGGTCGCCGCGGCGGCCTTTTTTGTTGCTGTTTTTCTTAGCTTTTTGCCACTGTTTCTCGCCGCTTTTTTGCATAGTTTTTGCGTAGTTTTTGTCGTTGTTTTTGCCATAGCTTTTTACCAAAGTTTTTCGCCATCACTTTTTACCGTAAAAAGTCCACTTACCTTGGCGCAGTTCAGTAATGGTATAAGATAAAGGAACAGCAACTCAGGGAGCCAAGGCATGCAGCTGATCTCACACACAAAAATTTGGGACCAAGGCGAACACAACGCCTTTTGCGATCTATGCCGCTGGCAGGGAGCGCTCTACTGCGTCTTTCGGGAGGGCCAGGCCCATGTGTCTGATGATGGTGCGCTGAGAGTGCTTAAATCCACCGACGATGGCCAAAGCTGGCAAGCCGAGGCGCTTATTCAAAGCGAGCTTGGCGATCTGCGCGACGGCAAACTGCTTGCCCATGCCGGCCGTTTATGGCTTTTTGGCGCAGCCTCCAAACATGGCAAGGCGCCGCTGCAGTCTTTGATGTGGCACTCGCTGGATGGCATCAACTGGTCGGCCCCCGAAAAAGTCGCCGATACCGGATACTGGCTCTGGCGGGTGACCGAAGCTGAAGATGGCCTCTACGGCGTGGGTTATCGCCCAGGCGCCGATGGTGATGTCAGGCTCTATCGCAGTGAGCGCTTGCAAGCATCACAAACTGGTAAACTGCAATTTACGCCCTGGGTGGCCCCCTTGCAAAATGACGGCTATGTCAATGAATCATCACTGCTGTTTCGAGTGTTTCGGGGCGGCGAGCAGACTTGCTCTGCTCAATCCTCTTCAAACACAGAAGCGCTTTGCCTGCTAAGGCGCGATCCTGTGTGGGACGCACAAGAAACCGGCCTGCTCGGCAAGGCCAAGGCACCTTTCAAAACCTGGCACTGGCAGCAGCTCAGTTGCCGTATCGGTGGTCCGGTCGCCTTTTTCTATAACGACCGCCTGCTGGCCGTGGTGCGCCTCTATGACAATAAGGTGCGCACCTCGCTGGTGGAAATCGATAGCACCACAGCCCAGGTCACCGAGCTCTTAACCCTGCCATCCGGCGGCGATACCAGTTACGCCGGTATCGAGCTGGACGACGATGAACTCAAGCTGGTGTACTACTCAAGCCATGAGGGCAAAACCGCCATCTATTTCGCCCGTATCGGGCTCAAAGGTTAAAGTACCAACCAATACCAGTCTGCTCGACACCAGCCAGTGCGACTTAATCAGGTTTAGTAACAGGGAAAATCGCTTTAGATTTCAAAGTCAGTCAATTCTATTGCAAAAATCAGCCAAATCAGGGTTTTGTGGCCTTTGTCAAAAACTTGACCTTTGGCTAATTGTTTTCACATTCAGTACTGGGTATTGTATAACTAATTCAACCGCTTAGCTTTAGCGCTTCCTTAAGCTCAGCGGCTCAAAGTCGGCGGCAGTGGTATTTTTCCGTGCTCAGCGGAATGTAGGGACGAGCAGAGTTTGGAGCCGTGCGGTAGTTATGGGGTTGCCGGGGGCATATAGCCGCAAGATGCTGTTTGGGAAATTTTAAGGTAAGTTTGCGCGTTATTTCTGTAACATTATAAAAAATACCATCAAATTCAAAATGTTAAAAAATGCAGCTGGTAGATAGTAGGTTTAGAAACCGCGCCTGCGCGTTTAGCTGCAAGGGATATTGGACTAAATTGAATTATATCCAGCTAATACAAACAGATAGCAATACGCGTCTACACTCCTCCGAGGACTGAAACGCGCATGCGCCTATACAGCTGTTATGTGTATCAGCAGTCTAGTGCTCTAAATTAGGTCTAATTTTATAGAGAAATTATGAAGTCTTATTGCAATATATTACTACCAATAACATTGGTAGTTTCAACATTCACATATGCCCAACATGTTGTACTAAATGAAGACAACGATGAAAAAGTTTGTGCAAGTGTATATAAAAATCTTCTTAGTGATAAAGAGGCTAACTTTCACTCTGCGATTAAAGCTTCTGGGGGGGATTATGACTTCACGAAGTGGAACAAAGTAAAAGGTCATTATAACCTTACAAATAATTTTTTAAAATATTCAAAATTTGACATTGATAATAACGGTACTCCTGAAGTTGTCCTCGAGGGACTTATAGGCTGTAGCGGAGATAAATCATACTATAGGGTTATAGAAGATAACGAAATAAATAGTGACGGCTCCTTGAATATTACCAAGCAGGATATTTGGTCAAAAGAAGGAATTGGTTGGTGCCATAATTCCACTTACAGACATTACGGTATTCAAGCAGCCTTTCATTTAAATTCGTTTAAATTAAATAGCACAACATATTTAACCCTCGAATCTTGGGTTTTTGGACAAAAAGAGCATTTGAGCGAGAGCTTCATCATTGCAAAGTATACTGGTGAAATGATAGTAACTCCAGAGGCGAAACAGTTTGAGTCACCTAACGATAAACTTCAATTGGTTTGTAAGTTTTCATACGCTGAGAATCCTTAATAAATCTACACATAACAAGTCGTTAAAGTAGGACAAATAACAGTTGGCTTTTGCTCCTGCGTCGCTTATTTTAGCCAACATATTATTTGCCTCTTAACGAGGCGCTGGAGGATCCCCTCATAATTCGAGCAAGGAATACAGGACAGCAAGGAAAAAAATACGACAGAATACAGGACAGCCATATCTTTTTGATGTTTCGCCCAGGCTTGACTAGGCTTTGAAATACCCATCAAAGCTAGAATACAGGACAGCCATATCTTTTTGATGTTTCGCCCAGGCTTGACTAGGCTTTGAAATACCCATCAAAGCTCAGTCGAGGTTGGCCATGACCACAGCCCGTCGTCAGTTGATAGATGCTGAAAGTACACCCTTTTACCACGTGATTAACCGTTGCGTGAGAAGGGCATTTTTGTGCCAGGAAAACAGGACAGCCATATCTTTTTGATGTTTCGCCCAGGCTTGACTAGGCTTTGAAATACCCATCAAAGCTCAGTCGAGGTTGGTTATGACCACTGCCCGTCGCCAGTTGATAGATGCTGAAAGTACGCCCTTTTACCACGTGATTAACCGTTGCGTGAGAAGGGCATTTTTGTGTGGTGAAAAGAAATACAGGACAGCCATATCTTTTTGATGTTTCGCCCTCAAATACAGGACAGCCAAATCTTTTTGATGTTTCACACAGCCTTGACTAGGCTTTGAAATAATCATCAAAGCTCAGTCGAGGTTGGTTATGACCACACCCCGTCGCCCACGAAAAGATAGGACAGCCATACCTTTTTGATGTTTCGCCCAGCCTTGACTAGGCTTTGAAATACCCATCAAAGCTCAGTCGAGGTTGGTTATGACTACAGCCCGCCGTCAGTTGATAGACGCTGAAAGTACGCCCTTTTACCACGTGATTAACCGTTGCGTTAGAAGGGCATTTTTGTGTGGTGAAGATGCACAGTCGGGGCGCAGTTACGAGCATAGACGTGGCTGGATAGTGGATAGAATCAGGCAGTTGTCGTCAATATTCTGCATCGACGTTTGCGCTTATGCGGTCATGAATAATCACTACCATTTGGTGCTCAAAATCGACCTTGCTACGCAACAATCGTTGTCGCCATTTGAAGTCATTGAGCGTTGGACATTGCTCTTTAGCGGCAATCCTGTGGCGGCAAAGTTCCTTAAGGGCGATAGTCTCTCAGACGGTGAACGAATACAGTTGGATACGCTGATTAGCGATTGGCAGGAACGCCTTGGCAGTATCAGTTGGTTTATGCGCTGTTTAAACGAAGATATCGCCCGCAAGGCCAATCGAGAAGATGGCTGCAAGGGCGTATTCTGGGAAGGGCGCTTTAAGTCGCAGGCGCTGCTCGATGAACAGGCGCTGCTGGCCTGCATGATGTATGTGGATTTAAATCCCATTCGCGCCGGTATTGCAGATTCGCTGCAAACTTCGGATTACACATCCATTCAGGAGCGCATAGAAGAAGTTGCTGAGCCTGCAACCGCCAACACTTCACTTAAGCCACTGCTGCAATTTGATGGTGCAGCCACTGCCACCGAACAAAGCGGCATTCCGTTTCACTTTGCCGACTATCTGGAGCTGATTGATTGGACAGGCCGGGCGGTGCGGGAAGACAAGCGTGGCTTTATTGCCTGTTCCAGGCCCAAACTATTGCTTGAGCTTGGTATCAGTGACGATGCCTGGATAACTTCCGCCAAGGAGTTTCGCCGTCAGTACAGTGGCATGAGTGGCCGATGGGATGCGATGTGTGCCATGAAGGCCAAATATGGTGGTAAATGGTGCCGGGGTAAGCAACAAAGCCAAGCAATACACCCCTATTAACCTTAAACCGTTGGTGATTTTGCAGCAACAGGCTTAAGCCTGCCGTTGGCCTGCCTGGCAATCGCAGTTTTTGTATGAAGCACGCAGATTACTCATCTCAGAGAGTCTCATTTCCATAAAACTGTCGTTATTTATCAGATACTGCCCCCTGCAGTGTACTTCCTTGCTGCTCAGAAAGTGTTTAGGGGGTCCTGCATATTTGGCTGCATGTTTGTTGGAAAGTGTTTAGGATGTCCTGTATATTGCTTGTATATTGCTTGTATATTGCTGGGCCCAAAGGGGAAGTGCTTTATAAATGCAGTGATAGAAGGGGAGACTCAAGACTTACTTGAGTATATCTTGGCCTCGGTATTGTATCCTTTCCTTTTCAAAGGCTCCATTCAAGCCTAAATAACTGTTCCAAACAGTAGAATACTGCACCGATATCGTCTCCAAATGGTAACTTGACGCAGTTAGAACACCAAGCCTGATGAGCTGGGCTTCAGGAGCGCATATCCGGAAACTCTTGCGCCACAAGGGTTCAGCAAGATGTAGCAAAAATAGGATCAGTTATTTAGACAAGGAGCCAATAATCTACCAAGAATTATGGGTATCTTCATTTTGCGTCCTTTTCATTTTACGCCCAAATTATACTCAGAATCGATTGATGGAGAAAATAGTGATAAAACAAAAACATGTGGGCTCGTTGACAGTCATACTTGGATTATGGTTACTGGTAGTAGGGCAAGTATTGGCGTTGTCTCCCGAAGAGAAAGCGACAGCAATTATCCAAGCTTCGCCTGCAGCACAAAATATTCAAAGAGGTTTTAAGTCTGAATATGGCTCGCTATATTTTTTTGTTGAAGGACTCACAGGGAAAATCGGCCCGCTACCTTCGGAGCAGCATGAAAGACGTAATGACGCCTTTATTCCTGCAATAATAGGAAGTAATGAAATTTTTGGTGGAACTGGCTCGCTGTCCCGTATTGCTGTGCTTCTTGATCAACAAGGAAAAGCTATAAATGTTGTCGTTGAGGGTAACACCAAATTAACAACTGAATTTATAAAGGCTGTTGCCAACACTCGGTATATGCTTCTGTGGGGAGTGCAGTTTTTAGACGGTACGCTTGATTTAAGTCAGTTTGGTAATCTAGAGAGACTTGCAATTATAGCTGTAGACACGACAAAACATATAGTTCTACCAGAAGCTGGAAATTTAGCTAAGTTAAGGATTGATCAAGCTAATCTGGAGAGTGTTTTGAATGTTGAAAAGCAAACTCGTCTTAATGTGTTAATTAGCTCCGTAGTAAATTTTGATGGATTCGATATTGTTGACGGAAGTCAGTCTCTAAAGTACTTGTCAATAGATTTGTCAGGATCTGAACTTGATATCGGTTCCTTAATGAATTTGGAGAGCGCTAGGTTAACTATGCCGGAATACAAAAATATCTCCACTATTAATAAGTTGGAACATTTGCGTGAGCTAAGTATACGTAGAATGAATGATCCGAAAGTTAAAGACGTGATTCTGCCTAAGAACTTAGAAGAAATTTGGATGTTTAACATAAAAAAAGGTAGTTTTCCTAAAATCAGTCACCTCCCTAAATTAAAAAGTGTTTCTTTTCGTTCTGTTGAAGATAATATATTGGAAAATATGGATAATCTACCAAACCTGAAAGAATTATTTGGCGCAGGTATTGAGCTACCTACATTAGATGGTATTGAAAAACTACCCAGCCTTGTCACTGTGAACTTAAATAATAATGAGACTATTGATATTTCGTCAGTAGCATCACTGTCTAAATTAGAAGGCTTATTTGTTAGTGAAAACGTTCTGGATGATGTCAATGTGATTGCTGAGATGCCCTGGCTAAAAGACATCGATGTTTCATATAATCGCTTACGGGCTCTACCTAAATTGAAGTTAGAAAGCAAGCTTAAGAGCATCGATTTTTCTGACAATCCTATTGAAGCCATTTCTCCAGAGGTATTAGCGTCTTACTCTTCTGTGCGAAAAAGTGCTTACAATACTCCTTTTTATAAGAGCCTAACCCACGAGCAAAGACGAGCATTCTAAGTTTAGGAGTTAGTGATGAAACGCAATCATCCAATAATGAGGACGTGTGTGATTATATGTGTGGTATGTAATCTACCACCGTTGCTTTATCGGATGGGGTCAATAGCTTGCTTGATTATGTATTTATTATTGGTTTGACCACAATGCTACACATTATTATCGTTGGCATTTTGAGGAAAGGTAATTAACAATAAAAAACTGCCTTCGGCGGTTTTTATTACTTGACTTGACATGGTAAGTGCTTTATCTCAGTTCATTTATTGGAGAATGAATGAGTAAACATTGAGGTCATGTCTATTGCTCAATTGTTGAATACTGACTTATTTGCGCCAGCAGAACCGAGTGAGCAAGAATTTCACCTGTGTAGAATATGGAATCACCCGAGATTTCGTATCCTCAATTATACTCAGAATCGATTGATGGAGAACAAATAGTGATAAAACAAAAACATGTGGGCTCGTTGACAGCCATACTTGGATTATGGTTACTGGTGGTAGGGCAAGTATTGGCGTTGTCTCCCGAAGAGAAAGCGGCAGCGATTATCCAAGCTTCGCCCGTAGTGCAAAAGATAAAGCAAAATTTTAAACCTGAATATGGAAAACTAAGTTTCTTTGTCAATGGCCTAACAGGAGAGCTCGGGGATCTTCCATCAGAGCGCCGTGAAAGGCAAAATGATCATCTGGTTCCTTCAATCGAAGGAAGAAATGAACATTTTGGAGGCTCGGGCTCGCTATCTCGCATTGCCGTGCTTTTAGACCAACATGGCAAAGCAGTAAACGTTGTATCAGAGAAAAACACAACTATACCTCCAGAGTTTTTATCAGCTATTGTGGATGCTCGTTATGTTCATTTAAGACGGTCAATGTTTATTAATGATAAAATGGATTTAAGCCAGTTTTATCAATTGGAACGACTCAGCATTTCAGCAGTAGATAATGTTAGACATATTATTCTACCTCAATCTGGGTGCCTTAATAAATTATTGATTAGTGGTGAGGAGATACGCCTTATTAGTAACTTAGAAAAACAAGTAAATCTCGATGTGTTGATTAGTTATGTGGTTAACTCGAGTAGTTTTAACGGTATCAATAAAATAAAGTCGCTAAAGTTCTTATCCATAGATTTGTCATCTTTAAACATTGATGTAGGTTCTTTGAAAAATTTGGAGAAGCTTAGGTTAAAAAGTCCAGGTTACAAGAACATTGCCACTGTACACAATTTAGATAAGTTGTGTGAATTGAATATTGATGGAATGAAGGACTCAAGATTTAATGGTTTAGCACTTCCTAAAAATTTAGAAAAGATTTCGATCTATGACGTAAAAAAAGGTAGCCTACCGAAAATTAGTAATCTGCCTAAGTTAACAGACCTTTCTTTTCTCCATATCGAAGATAATATACTGGAAAATATGGCTAACTTACCAAGTCTGAAAGAATTATTTGGCTCAGACGTTGATCTACCTACATTAGATGGTATTGATAAATTACCCAGTCTTGTAAAAGTAAACTTAACGAATAATGGGACTGTTGATATTTCGTCAGTAGTATCACTGCCTAATTTAGAAGGCTTATTTGTTCGTGAAAACGACTTGGATGATATCAGTGTGATTGCTGAGATGCCCTGGCTAAAAGCAGTCGATGTTTCATTCAATCGTTTAATGACTTTGCCAAAATTGAAGCCTGGGAATAACCTTAGGAGAATTGATTTTTCTGATAACCCTATTGAAGCTATTTCTCCAGAAGTATTAGCGTCTTATTCTTCTGTGCGAAAAAGAGCTTACAATACTCCTTTTTATCAGAGCCTAACCCACGAGCAAAGACGAGCATTCTAAGTTTAGGAGTTAGTGATGAAACGCAATCACCCAATAATGAGGGCGTGTGTGATTATATGTGTGGTATGTAATCTACAGCCACTGCTTTAGTAGGGCACAGGAACAATATAGCCAGGAACAATGGAAACACCCGATATAAGCCGGGTGAGGGCGTTAGTTGCCAATGTTACAGAACGGCAGAGGTTTCCACTTGAGGAAGATCATCTTTCAACTCCAGTGAAGGTTTCTCGGCTATTGAAGTGGGTACAAAGTCGAGTTCCCAAGCACAATGAAGATCGAATAGGGTTCGATGGGTGAGGGAGAGCATGGAGCCTTGGGAATTCAGCTAAATAGCTTCTGGCAATGGGTAGCCCCTTGCCTTCATCGATGTTGGAGGTGGTTGTAACTCTGGTTTTATAGAGCATTGTCATAGCTGCAAGGGGACCAAGAAGCCCTGATATAGGTGAAGTCGCACCCCATTGTCGGTGGGAATATTAAACGGTTCAAAAGGACAGGTCGTCCTGCTGGCTGCCGTGTGGCCACCTTGTTATTGCGGATGATGCGCCCGCTATCATCAATCAGTTGCGAAGAGTCCTTGATACCTAACAAACCATTGAAACCTAGGCAAGGAGTCAACAATTTGTCGAAAACTATGGGTCTGGATTTTGTTTATTGTCTTGGTTTTGTTTTTGGGTTTTGTTACTGTCCCGGCTCATTGTTGAGCCACTAGAATCCGTGGACTACTGAAATTGCATTCGCCAGATATTTAAGGGAATAGAAATGAGCGTTTCGATGTATCGCAATATGATTTGGTTGGTCGTAGAAAGCCGCGACCTAGATGGAATAGTTGAACATCTGAAGGGGGAAGCGGATATCAAGTCCATCGGTGATTTGGGGTCTGCAGACGATCTGAAGTTTATCTGGAAAACTTCACACCTGGTTGTCGCGGATCTTGATGGGCTTATCTACCTTGGCGGTTGGGGCTTGCCGTTCCGGCAGTATGGCCGCAGGGACAGTATGGAGATGCTGGATGAATGCCTACGCAACCTTTCAGAATTCGCCGCTAGGTTAAGCCAGAAATTTGGGAAAACCTATGGCTTTGGCGACCATCAGGGCGGTATATACAATTTTTGGTTTATGGCGGAAGACGGTCAGGTAACAAGAAAATACGCCGTGTATCATGATGGGCTGCATGAATATGACCAAAGCCACATTTCGGCGGGTGAACCTACAGAGGCTGAGGTTCAAGCGGCCAAGCGTTGCCATATTAACGGTTTGTCTATAGGGGGAGGTTATCCTGATGACGCGAACGTTCGGGAAATCGCCACCAACTGGGTTCTTGATCCCCAGCAGTTTTCGCAACGCCTGATCAGAGCCAAGCTGATTGAGTGGAGCCTGAGAAAACCCGGGACATAAGAACGGGAAATACAGCTGAAAGGGGGCTGAGCGATTTACTTTTGCCGGTTAAGTGTCCAGAACTACTATAATTTGGTTGTCAACGCTATTGGAACATGAATGCCGGCAATGAGAGATGATTTTTTATTTCGTTCATAGTAATGATTTTAAAGAAAAACTGAAAAGACCACTTGTGTAAATTCGAAATAATTCCAAAGAGAAGGTAGATGAACCCATACAACGAGCAGTATTATATTCTTTCCCTGAACCACGATGAGGAAACCCTATACCTTAGCCCAGAAATGCGTTCTGCCATGAGACATTATGAGTTCACGAAATTAACGGCCGGTGATCCTATGTTTTTTAAAAATGGCTATCGGGATGAGGACCTTGCAAAAGGGGTTAAGCGACCAATTAAAAAAGCGCATATGGCAATTAACTACCCTATTATTGATGACGAGATCAAACGGGAGCTTGGTGAGGTAGACAATGAGTTTTTTCAGTTATACCCAGCTGTGATTGTCGACGACGAGCAAAATTATCATGAAGGCTTTTGGGTATTCAATATTTTTGAGTATATGGATGTTTTGAACCCTGAAGAGTGCTTGATTAACAACTACAAGCCAGGTGAAGACGAGTATGCAATAAAACGATACTCTCTCTGCAAGCAAAAGATGCAAACTATACCCGAAAATGAACGTTTGGTATTTATGCCTGAATACTCTGACTTTCCTCATGTCATGGTTCACGAGAAGATTGTTAAGGTTTTTAAAAAACTCAAGGTCGATACACTTAACTTTGTCAAAGTTTCCGACTGTGTAAACCTCCCCTAAAGTAATTTGTCTCCGTTATATGCACTACAACCTACACCGGCCCCAGCATCAGAAGAGTGAAAGTTGAAAGACTGACTTACTTCTTGATTTTGCCGGGGCTTGTTGTTTGCTGACTCGCGATGAGCGGCATCACTCCTGCTTTGACTGGGGGCTGTTTTGCGGCTGCCTGGCACTATTCCACTCCTGCCAGGCCGCCTTGGGGCCCATCATAAGCGCAATAAGCACTAGTCCACCGGGTATCAGGACGGCTTTCAGTATCGGCCCCAAGATATACGAATAGAAGCAGATAAAGGGGATGTATAAGACATAGCCTACTGCGAGTGTTAGAATCTTAACGACTGATTTCATGTGATTTACCTTGGTATAAATAAAATTGAGCGCGCTCATTATATTTATTGAGCACGCTCAATTACAAGTAAAAGGTTCACTTTTGACTGCAGATATGACCCCTAAAAAACGCCAAACCCGCGAGCGCATCTGCCAATGCGCATGGGAGCTGTTTATCGAGCAAGGTTTTGAAGCGACATCGACCCGCGATATTGCCAAAGCAGCAGGGATTGCCAATGGCACCTTGTTTAGCCACTTCAGCAATAAAGAAGAGTTGTTGAAGGCGTTGATGTTGGAGCTTATCGCCGGGGTTATCAGCGAGGCGCAGAGCAACGATGACTTTGAGCAGCCTAAGTTGAAGATGCAGCATTATGCCAGGCATTTATACGGATTCTATTTGCAGCATGTGGAGTTCAGTAAAACCTTGCTGCAAGGCTTAATCTGGCAAGGAGCTTTCTTTGATGAGCAGATCCGCCAGTTCAAAGAGCTGCTGTTTACCGGTGCGCCTCAGTATGATGCAGTGAGGGCAACCATTATGATGGATTGCTATTTTATGACCTTGGTTGAAGGGTTGAATGCGCCGAATCCCGATGCAGATACCATGGTGAAGCGTCTTAGTGCCAAACTGGCGTTGCTGTGAGGTCACATCGCCAAAAGGCGAGGAAAATAAGTTAATTAAGAGCCGGCACTGGGGCACAAAGCTTAGTGCCGGGTCTAGTTATTTGAGCCTCAAGACTTAAGTTTCAAGGCTCAAGCTTCAATCCTGAAAACTTAATTCCGGGTTCGCTTTAGGGAAGGTGCGAACAAGTCCCATGTGTGCTCTGCGTCGGCTTACGGGCCTGGATGCAAGGCGTGGTTCGCAGCAAATGGCCCTAGTCCTTTGCAAGAAGCACAACACAGCAGGCAGGCCTGTAAGCCACGCCCTTCGGGGCTTTCACAGCAACCGGCTCTCAGCGTTATCCGACTTCGACAGGCCCCGGCATGCCTTCAGTCAGATGCCTTGAACGCCAATTGCTGTGCAAGCCAGAGTGCCACGAGGACTTATTCGCACCTTCCTTAGATAATCCAGCGCGCCACAAACCGCGGCTACCTGGGCGGCATTGCACTGTTCATCGCTTGCCTGCGGGCTGTCCGGGTAGACTTCTGTGGTGCAGGTGTATGGGGCATTGGTAACCGAGGCACATAGACCAAGCTGCTTGAGCGGATAACGGATAACGCCGTGGTCGACCACAGGAGAGCCGATGATATTGCCGTCTTTGTCGGCCGGAGCGATATGGGTCACTTTGGCGACCGCTTCGATAATGGCTCGTTGGAATTCAGGTTGCGGCATGGCTTCATCATCTACCACATAAAAACCGTCCGGGATCTCGCCGGGAGCTATGATTTTGCCATCGCGGGCCGCCAGCGCCGGGCGAAACTCGGTTTCATCCGTGTCTGTGGTTTCATGCAGATCGATATGAGCCAGGAAAGGGGCGCCGTGGCTAGCAACCAGAGCCATCAATGCGGCAGACTCTTCCGCCGGGCTGGGTTCAAAGAAGGAACGATTGGGATCGATAGCCAAAGGATTCCAACGGTTGATGACTTCGTATCCCCAAGGGCTGACACAGGGGACGACCAGGAGATTGAAATCCGCTTGATAACGTTCGGCTTCCTGCTCAAGAAACTGCAGCGCACCTTGAACGCCACTGGTTTCATAACCGTGGATCCCGCCAGTGACCAATACCCAGGGCTTATCTGCCTGTGGCGATTTACTCTGCAGGGCGAGCAGGGGATAACGTTCCGGGTCATAACTTAAGGCGCCGTACCGGCGGCATTCAAAAGCTGTCTTGAGGGAATCGATTTTGTCGAGTACCTGTTCACGGTAGCTGCGTTTGATGATTTGGGTGGCGCGCCAGGCGGATTTTTCGGCCTCTCCCCAGGGAGTACCTGGAGTGCCTATAGGGTATTCTTGACTCATGGATTGCCTCCTTATTTCTTTTATAAAACGTGTATGAATGGCGTATGAATAGCAAAACGCAGCCCATTGGACTGCGTTTATTCTTGAGGAAAATGTTACTGGGCGTTAAAGGCCTGACCGTTTTCCTGCAGGCTGTCGTCGCCCATCAGATATAGATAAACGGGCATTATCTGCTCTGGCGTCTTGAGATCCAGAGGGTTCTCTGCCGGATAAGCCTTGGCGCGCATGCCGGTGCGGGTTGCTCCCGGATTGATACTGTTGGCGCGCACCTGGGTGCCTTCACATTCATGAGCCAGCACCTGCATCATGCCTTCGGTAGCAAACTTGGAGAAGGCATATGGGCCCCAGTAAGCGCGGCCCTTACGGCCAACACTGCTGGAGGTAAAAATAATTGAGGCGTGCTCGGCCTTGCGCATCACAGGCAACAGTGCCTTGGTCATCATCACTTCCGCCACCACATTGACCTTGAGCAGATCTTCCAGTGACTGAATATCAATATGTTCAAATGGCCCCAAAGCGCCCAACAGGCTGGCATTATGCAGCAGGCCATCGAGCTTGCCGAATTGCTGCTCTATGGTTTCGGCCATGTCGCGGTAGTTTTGTTCGCTGGCGCCCTTGAGATCCAGAGGCACAATCGCTGGAGTCGGGCCACCGGCGGCTTCAATTTCATCGTAAACGGCTTCCAGCTTCTTGACCGTTTTGCCCAGCAGGATCACTGTGGCGCCATGGGCGGCATAGGTCTTGGCTGCGGTTTTGCCAATGCCGTCGCCGGCACCGGTTACCAGAATAGTTTTGCCCTTGAGAAGATCTTTTGCTGCTTGATATTCCAACATGGGGAGTTGTTTCCTCTTCGCGCTAAAGCCCGCCAATACTCGACTCACTACAGCGGTATACATCTGTTTAAAACAAATGACTGTTCATTGTTACTTTTCGTTGCGTGCAACTGTGACAAAAATGTAGCTAACTCAATATTTTTACGTTAACTTGAGACGAGCTGAGGACTGATTTCAGCTCCTCTGGTCACAGTGTCTGGGGTATTGTGACCAATTTCTTGGGGAAAACAAAATTATTACAACAAGATTTGGGGAAAAAAGATGAAAAGACTCATTTTGGGTGTTGCAATCGCATCTGCACTTGGACTGACAGCATGTGGTGAAGACAGCTATAACGAACTTAAGGATAAGACAGAGCCGCTCATCCCTGAGTCCCATTTGGTGTTTGATCCTGCCAAAGCTGAAGTTCCCTTGCCAAACGACCTACTGCTCAACGGCACCACAGACGGTACCTTGAATATTCCCGGAGAAGCCTCCGGTGACTATACCAATCCGCAGCTGGCGCTGGGCGCGCTGGATGGCTGGTCAACCACGCAACCGATAACCATAGATATTGAACCTTCCAAAGATAACAGCGGCAATACCCTGAGCCTGCTGGCATCTTCCGTGGCCCAGCCTGGAGCGGTGAGAATGTTTGAAGCCGTCAGCGGCGGCCCGCTTTCTTCCAAAGCCGAGTGCCAGGCCAAGCCTTCGGTTTCTGCCTGTGAAGTGGGTGAAGAGCTGGTTTGGGGGGAAGACTTTATCACTCAAGCGTCCGGCAACAAGATTGTCATTGTTCCACTGAAACCACTTAAGCCAGCTCAGTCTTATATCTATGCCACCACTAAACTCATCATGGATTCGGCCGAGCGCCCGATAGCGCCTTCCTATACCTATGGCCTGTTGAAACTGGATATCGACACAGCGCCGCTGGAAACCGCCGATCAATTGATGCTGCAAACTCTGGTAAACAGTTATGAGAAGGGCATGGCGGCGGCTCATGGCGTCGACAAGGAAAGCATTACCTATTCAGGCCTGTTTACCACCCAGTCGGTGGCCGATGTTTATGAAACCACCAAGCTGCTGATGCTGCAACCCGGCTCACCCTATGCGCCCAAGTGGTTGCAAACTCCGACTCCAGCCGGCTATACAGTGGCGATGGCAGCTGGGCTTACCCCTGCTGACGGCATAGCCTATGTATTGGCGGATTTGGCCGATGTCTACACTGCGGCCATTGAAGTACCGGTTTACGGCACTTGTTCATCGGCAAGCTGTGACGGCATTAACGGCTATTGGCAGGCCCAGGGCGACAGCCCGGTATCTGTGTTGCTGGCGCTGCAGGCCGGTACTCTGAGCCAGGAGAACTTTGCCGCCCAGGCGATGGCTTACAACATAGATCCCGCCGCTGCACTGGCCAATCCTTCCTTGTTGGCCGGCAAAGCGTGGAAACTGGATGATGACAGTGCGGCCGATGCCACCAAGCACCTGACCCGCTTTAATCCCATTCCGGCGATTCGCAACTACGAAACTGTGCCTGTGCTGATCTCCATGCCCAACGCCACTAAGCTGGCGGCATTTTATGCCAGCCAGGGCTTGCCTTTCACGCCACCAACCAGTGGCTGGCCTACCACGATAGCGCTGCATGGTCTGGGTGGCGGCAAAGAGATGTCGCTGGCCTATGCCGGTAGTTATGCCGCAGCCGGTGTGGCTACAGTGGCCATAGATATGCCGCTGCACGGTGCCCGTTCATTTGATGCCAATGGTGACGGCATCTATGAAGTGTCGGCCTCAGGTGCTGCCTATGGTAATGTTGTCGGCAAGCCGGATGCCTTCCAAAACGGCAATCCGCTGGTATTTGTCAACATAGAAAGCACGCTGTCGGTACGGGATAACTTCCGTCAGGCGACCATGGATCATCTGGCGCTTAGAGCCGCGATAACAGGTATGTCGGCGCAACTGGCCGAAATGGGCGCGCCTCAGGTGTTTGATAATAACCAGATAACTGCTCAGGGGCTTAGCCTTGGCGCCATTGTCGGCACCAACTTCGCGACCTATGCCAGCACAGGTTTGAAAGACCCTGCATCCGGCACAGCCTTGCCCAACTACTATGGCATCAAGGGCGCATCTTTGGTGGCGCCGAGCGGCGGCCTGGCGGGTTCTTTCGCCGGTTCAGCCACCTTTGCACCTCTGTTGTTTGCCAATGTGACGGCTTCCGATACCTTCAAGGCCTTGGTGGACGTGGCCAATAAACAAGGATATCAGCCGGGTTCGGCCGAATATGAGGCACTGGTTCAGGAGGTATACGCCGAATTTATCCCTACCTTCGCCTTTGCGGTGCAGACCGGGATAGAGTCAGCCGATCCTATCAACCAGACTGCCATGCTCAAGGCCACGGGTTTGCCGGTTCATCTGGTGGAAATCGTCGGTGATGGTGCAGGTAACAAGGGCGATCAGGTTCTGCCTGGTACTGTCGCGGGCTTCCCGCTGTCCGGCACTGAGCCTTTGATTGCGACTCTGGGGCTTAACTGCGTCGATCAGACCAGTGCTGGTGGCGGCGCTGTGCGCTTTGCCAAGGGGCATCACAGCTCACTCATTGACCCATCCGAAGTTCTGGGCGTGACCGATGGCATGGCGGCTCAGGCGACAGCAGAAATGCAGTCTCAGGTGTCTATTTTTGCCTCTTCTGCCGGTAAAGATGGTGCCAGCATTTTGGTGACCGACTCGTCCGTTCTGCAAAGCTGCGGTGGCTAAGCGGTTACTCATATGTTTTTTGTAACAAACCCGGCGAAATGCCGGGTTTTTTTATCTATGCAAGGGCTGCTAGAATAGCGCGATTTTGTGTGCTTTCTCGCGGTGAAAGGAACCCTGTAGTGGAATTTTTATACGAGTACGGATTATTTCTGGCCAAGGCGATCACTTTGGTGGTGGCAGTGGGTGCCATAGTGGTAATTGTGGTGGCATCGGCGGTAAAACAAAAGAGTGACAGGGGCGAGCTGAAACTGACGCATCTCAGCGATGAGCTTAGATCGCTCAAGCATCACCTCAAGGCAGAGCTTTTGGGCAAAAAGGCGTTCAAGGCCTATGAGAAACAGCTCAAGGCCGAGCAAAAGGCCCACGACAAGGCGCTTGATGCCGGGGAAGCAAAAGATCCCAAGGTGTATGTCGTCGAGTTCAAAGGTGGCATAGAAGCGGCCGAAGTGGCGTCACTGCGGGAAGAGATCAGCGCCATTCTGGCAATCGCCGAGGAAGGTGATGAGGTAGTCGCCAGCGTTGAGAGTGGTGGCGGCATGGTTCATGGTTATGGCCTGGCGGCCAGCCAACTGGACAGGATCCGCAATGCCGGGCTGCCGCTGACCATATGTGTCGATAAGGTGGCTGCCAGTGGCGGTTATATGATGGCCTGCGTCGCCGACCGCATTATTGCCGCGCCGTTTGCTATCATAGGCTCCATAGGTGTTGTTGCCCAATTGCCGAACTTTAACAAGCTGCTGAAGAAGCATGACATTGATTATGAGCAGCATACCGCCGGTGATTTCAAGCGCACCCTGACGCTGTTCGGTGAGAACACAGATGAGGGTAGAGCCAAGTTCCAACAGGAACTGGAAGAAACCCATCAGCTGTTCAAAGACTTTGTCGGGCGTTATCGGCCGCAACTGGAGCTGGACAAGGTGGCAACCGGTGAACATTGGTATGGTCAGCAAGCCATAGAGCTGGGGCTCATAGATGAAGTCGGCACCAGTGATGATCTCTTGCTGAAGTTGGCCGCGGATCGCACTGTGATCAAGGTAAAATATCAGCTGCGCAAGAAACTGGCCGACAAGTTGGCCCACAGCGCTTCTTTGATGCTCAACGCCTGCTACAACAAGTTGGCCGAGAAGAATCGGCCAATGTAACTCCTGCTGTTTAATCCATTCGCTAATCTAACCCCGGCACGCCGGGGCTTTTTATGTCACTATTCTTCCGGCAAAACCGTGCCGGCGTTATCGTCACTCAAGTCGCTGCCAAAACCATTCAGCCACAGGATTACTTTGGCCGAATGCATTCCTAATGTGTTTAAGACCTTGGCTGATTCTGCCTCCGGATGAGTTTGAGAAAACGACCGCAAGCGCAGACCAATTCGAGCGGCTAATTGACGCTATTTTGCATAAAACACCGACATTAATGCTTTTAAAATTCATAAACAGAGGCATTTAGGCCTTTTTATGCAGTACGCCTTTAATTCTCTGGCTGGATACGTTAAAACAGCCTTGGGGGATTAACAAAAAGATAACAATAACTATGCAGATCAAATACCGAGCCAACATGATGGTTGGGGATCAGGCGTACCCGGCTTTTGAACTGGCCAACCTTATTCGTTTTATTCAGTCACAATTGGGAGCCGAGGCTGCCGAAGAGATATGCCTGCACATAGGCACAGGTATCAATGAACTCAAGGAGTGCCAATTGGTGCGGGTCTGGCAGCTCAGCGCCACCATAGCGTTTCTCATGCAGCGTAGTCGACGTGAGGATATCAGCCTGCTGGCTGGTCTCAATACCCGGGTAACCGACTTGGGCTTTCTGTTGCCTTTGCTTGGGGATTGCCGGGATCTCGGTGAATGCCTGGATTTTGTGCTCAACCATCCCAAGTGGGTGGGCAGTTTTGCCGATCTGTTGCTGCTGGAAGATGAGCGGGAAATCCGCCTGCGCTGGCTCAATACCGGCCGGGCCGAGTCGTTAATCTATCGCGGCGAATTTCTTCACAGCATAGGTGCGCTGCTGAGTTTGGCGCGGGAGTTAACCGGTCAAGAGGTCAGCTTTAACTGTATCTGTGTTACCGGCACTTTGATGCCGTCTGAGGGATTGGCAAAACTGACCAAACAGCTGGAGTTTCAGAGTGACTTCAATGAATGGCGCCTCGATAAATCCTACCTGGCGCTGGCTGTGGATCTGAGTCATTTTTCCGATCACAGCCAAAACTGTCAGCAGCAGAGCTCGCTGATTGAAAAGATTATTGCCGAGCTGGATGGCGACTTTCCCGCTGTACCGCCATTGGAAACCATGGCACTCAGGTTACACATGAGCAGTCGCAGCCTGAGGCGCAAGCTGGCGGCCCTCGGCAGCAGCTATCAACGCCTGGTGGATCAGCAAAGGTGTCAAAGAGCGGTGAGCTGGATCCTTGAGGGCCGGCTATCGGTGAGTGAGATTGCCGAGCGTTTGGGATACAGCGACAGTTGTCATTTTCGCCAGAGCTTCAAGCATTGGCTCGGCTATCCACCAGGCTATTTCAGCCGCTTGGGGCAGGAAGACTAAAAAGGCCCGGGTCGTCAAACCCGGGCCTTTTGCTTATTGCGGTAAGCGTTTTTCAGTCTGCTTGGCTCCAGCTTCAGTTGGAGCAGCTGGCTGCCGGTAAACGTTTAATCCATTCGCTTATCAGCGCGACTCCTTCATCGTGGCTGAGGCTACGGCCAATTTCGGGCATTCTGTCGCCCGGCTCATTGCTCTGCATCCGGAAATGCATGATGGACTCGGCCGGATTACCCGGTACCACATCGTAGCCCAGGGTGCCGCCGCCATAGGCGACAGGCGATTTACAGGTGCCGTGGCTGAAGCCGTTGTCTTCATCATAGCTGCGCTGGTATTCCAGTTTCAGCCCGGTATTGGAGGCATTGCCTTCGGGTCTGTGGCAGTGGGCGCAGTTGATATCCAGGTAACCCTTGGCAGTTTGCATCAGCTCGCTGTCACTGAGCTGAGTCAAAGTGGCTTCATCACCATCCACATAGGCTGGTACCTTGTCGACGCTGGTAAGAGTTGGCAGGCCGCTGAGAATACCCGCGCTTTGCCAATGAAGCAGTTGGTTGGCGCTGCCATCCTGGTAGGGGTAGTCACGGTTCAGATGGCGGGCCTTGGGACCAATCGGCATAAACACCGCCTGACTGGCGCTGTCGGCCTTGAACTGATGACACTGCTTGCACTGATTCATTGACGGGACAACGTAGTCAAAGTTCAGGGTTTGCCCCTTGTGCACCACGCTCTTGCCTTGAATGGCACCGGCCTTGGCCAAAGTGGCATCTGTTTGCTCGGCATTCCAGACATAGGGCAGGGCGGTCCAGCCCGACTCTCTGTGGATCAACAACCGGGTTTCAATCAGAGTTTCATTGTCCACGCCTCTGGTTGCGGTATCGGCAGGCAGGGCAAATGTTTTCACCAGTACTGTGCCTACCGGGAAGTCAAAGGCCTCATTGCTGCTGTAGTTGGCTTGTTTCCCTTCCGGCACAAACACATAGCGATACTTACTGGCATAGTCGGTAAACAGCGGCGTGTTGAGATCGTAAGGGATCCCGCCACTGTTTGGCATGGCCGCCGGCATAGAGGCGTCGGCAAACAGGCGGTATTGTGCCAGGCTGCTGCAATTGGCACCCGTCAGAGCATCCCAGTTCACACCAGAGCCTTGAGCGCTGCACAGCGACAGGTCGCCATCGCCTTCAAGGCCGCCTTCACCTTCTCCTATAGTACCGCCACCGCCGACCAGAACGCCGCCGTCACAACCTTCGGTATCATCATCCACGCCGCAGCCGAAGATCTGTTCACCGAAAGTGACGGTATGCACAGGTAGGCTGACCAAAGAGCATTGCAACAGTTGCTGCTGCTTGGCTTCATACATGACATCGGGAATGCTGACATCGGTATTGCTGTTGCCGTAGAGCTGGCCAATGCTGACATCTCCATTGTTGCTGGCACAGACATTTTCACTGCCGTCAGGGTTGAAGGGGAGTTCACCAAAGCCGAGATAGGCGCCGGTACCATTGTTGGCGAGCAGTTCACCCAGGCCATCGTAGAGGATCCCCGGGAAGCGGCCATGGCTGTAGATGTAGGCCTTGATGATATCCTCGATAAGATAACCGTTGGGCTTGGTGGCAAAACCGCTTATCTGGTTGTCATGGATATAGATGTTGCGCGGTGTGGCGCGCCAGCCATCTTCAATGGCCTGACCCGGCTGGGCATAGCTGGCGGCAAAGGCGGAGACATCCGGCTCGGCGATAAAGAAGCTGGAGACAGTGACCGCCAGGGTATCGTGGTTGCTGATCTGGTTGTTGAACACTTCCACATCGTTGGTGGAGAGTATGATCACCCCGGTGCCGGGAGGAACAATATGCACTCCGGCCGGGTTGGCAGAGGCGTTGGCGAAGTTGTGGGTATTGTTGTCATAAACCTTGTTGTTGAATACCCGTACGCTGGAGCCGTACTTGTGGTTGCCTATGGGAAGGTCGAACACCAGAATACCACCGGTATTGCCCATGGCCTCATTGTCATAGACATCGGCAAAGCGCGAGTTTTCCACTTCGATACCGGCGACGTTTTCCTTGGCGATATTGCGCCTGACGACTATGTACTCAGACTGGCCCACATAGATACCGGCATCGGCGCTGCCGCGGACATAACTGTCTTCAATCAAAATATTCTCGCATTCCACCGGGTAAAGGCCGTAGGCGCCATTGCCTTGATCCAGCTCACCTTCCCACACTGCGGAGACATTGCGCAGTATGATGCCATTGGTATTTTTCAGCTTGATGCCGTTGTTTTTGGCTTCATAGACCGAAAGATCCTTGATGGTGATATTGAGGGCGTTTTGCACAAAGATACCGTCACCGGCGTTGGCATTGGCAAAGTCGAGAATGGTTTCATCGCGGCCATGGCCCATGACAGTGACATTGCTGGCATAGCTGCCGTCACCGTCGACATCGCCGTCAAACAACAAGGTGGCATCTATCTCAAATCGGCCCTTTGGCAACACGATTACAGCGCCACTCTGGGCGTTGATCAGAGCTTCCTGAATTCGGGTTGTCAAATTGTCTCCGGCTTCAACCATGATGGCGCCTTCGGGGAAGGGGCTGGTTACCGGCGGTGGCGTCACGACCGGCGGTTCAGTGGTTTGAGACGTATTGTCGTCATCCGAGCAGGCAATGAGTCCCACGGTTAACCCGGCTGCCAGCAACGCCAAAGTCAGGGGGTTTTTCTTGTTGAACATAATCTCTCCTGATTATTGTTATTATTCCGTTAACAAGATCCCGATTCATTTCCCGACTGACAATGTGAAATCCGGCCAAATTAGCGCCAAATAATGCAAGTAGCGGCAAATAACAGATTGAGATGTTATCGCCATATGTAAACACTATTTTAACAACAGTTTGTTTTTCATCATTTATTCTGGATTTAGTTCGCCGGCAGTGATAAAACCTCATGCGTCAGAATCAAAAGGAGTTGGCATGAGTAAGGATGAACAAGAATACAGCCTTTCCGGTGATCCCATTTTCAGATACACGGATGGTGAAAAGGAATGGCAATCGCCTATGGGTGAAGAGTGTATCGTCCAGATAAGCGAACATATTGAGCGCCATATTGGTGAAGTCACCTGGGTCTTTCATGAAGTTATCTCGGATACTGTGCATATTGATGTGCATTATGTGGCACCGACAGACGAGCGACCTTTCCATACTCTGGTGACTTCCGGCATGAGTGACTTGCCTATGAGTACCCCCAAAGAGGCGGATATTCCCAGGTTTATGGAGCTGATGATCACCTTGCCGGCGCATTGGCAGATAAGTCAGGAAGCCTTCAGCGATGAAAAGTGGTATTGGCCTGTAAGGCAGCTTAAGTTTTTGGCGCGCTTTCCGCATAAATACGACAGCTGGCTGGGCTGGGGACACACAATACCCAATGGTGATCCTGCCGAACCCTTTGCCGAAAATACCCGTCAAAACGGCATGATAGTTCTGCCGTCACTGCTGGTTGATGAGGGGTTCCACACCCTGGAGATTGACCAGGACAAGTGCATCAATTTTTATAGCCTGGTGCCGCTTTATGAAGAAGAGATGATGTTGAAACTGGAGCAGGGCAGCGATGCCTTGTTGGATCTGTTCGACAAGTATCAGGTGAGCGATCTGGTGGACGTTGCCAGAATCAATGTGGTCACAGGGCGGAAATAACCGAGCACCGGGGACTCACTCATAGCACACTCATAATAACAAGGTAAAAAGCCGGACTGAGCTGCATTGTGCAGGCTAGCCCGGCTTTTTTGAGTCTTAACGCTTGTAACTGATGTGCTGATGGAATCTCAACACCAGTTCACGGCGCTCCGGATCCAAGCCTATGGCTTCGGCAAAGTCTTTCAAGGCTGCTTCCACCTGGTTCATGTAGCGGCCATAACCTGGCTCTGTGTAGTCCTCTTTACCGGCAACCAGCAAAAAGTGCACCGATTCTACCAGGTTGCGCCCATCCCAATGGCTGACAAACTGAGTGTCGGTTGCCGCAGGATCAAAGCCTATCATCTGGGCTTCGGCAGTACTTTCCACCTTCTCGAACTTACTGTTGCGAACCAAAGGCATCAGGCCGTTGGCCACCATGGCGATGCGGTGCAATTGCTTGCCGGCCGCCGCGCTGCGGAACTTGTCCTCAAGGAACTGGTACAGCGGGCTGAAGTCTTCGGTATGCTCTTCTTCCAGCACGCTCTGCTTCAGGCGGCGGCTCAGCGGCAGGCTGACGGTGACATAGGCCAATGAACTGTGATCTTCCGGCAGTTTGCACTTGCGCGACTTGTAGCGCTGATAAATATCCCTGAGCTTGTAGCCATAGGTCTTTTTCTCCCCCTTGGCACGGGCGAAGAGATCGTAGGCCATGTGCTGGTGATCGCGGACTTTGACCCTTAATTCCTGCTCCGGCAGGTTGTCCAACACTCCATTCAATACGGCATTGACCCGGCTGTGGAAATTGGCGGCGTTGGCGCGAATTTCCTTACCTGTGGCCAAAAACAGCAGTCTTAACTTGCGGGCCTTGTAGTCCGGCTGGAAGAAAAGGTTCTGGGCTTCATGGTAGGCCGGGTTGTAAAAGAACAGGATCTGTTCGGCGGTTTGGAAGCAGTAGGCCTCGGTGTGAAAACGCACCACAGGCAGTTTGTCATTGGCGATCACATGAATGTTGTGCAGATCTTCCTTTTCTGCCAACTGGAATACCAACTTGCTGATCTCGCGGTAGCAGTTTTCGTAACTGGCATAGTGGCTGAGCAGCGCATCTGTCATCAGTATTTCAGCCATGATGTACTGGCTGGTACGGGTGGCCAGGGGAATATAGACTTTTTGCTGGGACATACGCTTTCCTTGTTTTATGTTTTCAGGCCGGTATGGGCATACTAGCCGGGTTGCACTGCAATCTTATTGCGACAAAACAACTTTCAATCCGATCGGGTATGGACTTATCGCGCCCGCCCTAGTGTAATCTATGGTTATGATTTATTAAACATTAATAAACTTTAGCCAACCTTAAGGCAACAAACTGAATAACAAGGAGTCGTTAATCTTGATTACCGAAAGCCCCAGATTAATTTTGAGACAGTTCCGTGATGGTGATCAGCAGGCCTTGTTTGCCATGAACAGTACTCCCGAAGTGCTGAGGTATATCCCCGGCGAGCCATTGAAGGATATTGAAGAGGCCGGTCAGGTGCTTGAAAAGGTCATTTTTGCCGACTACCGCAAGTATGGCTATGGTCGCTGGGCAGTTGAGCATAAGGCCGATGGCAAGGTGATAGGTTTTTGCGGCCCCAAGTTCCTGCCGGAGTTCGGCAAGGTTGAGTTGGGATACCGATATCTGCCTGAATACTGGGGCCAGGGACTGGGTTATGAAGCCGCCAGCCATGCATTGCCAGAAATAAAAGCGATTTGCGCCGTGAATGAGTTGATAGCCCTGATCATGGATGGCAACCTGGGCTCGGAAGCGATAGCCCTCAAGTTGGGAATGCTGCCGCAGGAAGAAAGTGAACTGATGGGGCACAAGGTGAGGGTATTCAGCCGCAGCCTTTAGTCGTTTTTAGCTATGTCGTCCTGCGGCTATTATGTCCGGCTGCTATTATGTCCGGCTGCTATTATGTCCGGCTGCTATTATGTCCGGCGATAGTCTTATCCGCCCGTTGCCGGCGCAGATGCGTCTGTGGCAGGGGCTTTGATGGCTTCGATTGCCGATTCAACCCAGGGCAGCACAAAGGCGGTGATCTTGGGCTGGGCCTTTTCGTTCGGGTGCAGCCCATCGGCCTGCATCAACTCGGGGAAAGGCGCTATCTCTGTCATAAAGAAGGGCATCAGGGTGACGTTGGGCTGTTTGGCCAGGTCACTGTAAACGGCGCTGAAGGCGTTGGCATATCTGGGGCCGTAGTTTGGCGGTACCATGACTTCGGAAAGCAGCACCTTGGCGCCGGATTGATGAGCCAGCGCAATGATTTTTGTAAGATTGTTTTTCAGCTCTGTTGGCGGAAAGCCTCTCAGACCATCATTGCCGCCAAGCTCCACCAACAGCAGCGAGGGTTTTACCGACTTCAGCAACTGAGGCAATCTTCTGAGGCCACCGGCCGTGGTTTCGCCGCTGACAGAGGCATTAACAATGTTATGCTCGGGTAAGGCTTGTCTCAGCCCTTCGACCCAACCCTGTTTCTCGGCCATGCCGTAACTGGCTCCCAGGCTGTCCCCCAGGATCAGTACATCAGCGGCCTTGACGGGCAGCGCAGAGAACAAGAATATGACTGGTATCAATGCCAGCGGACGCAAGCATAAGGAAGCAATTTTGAAGAACAGTGCCATTAAGGTTTCCCATCTCGTAAAAACTGTCACTACCCAGGAAGGTGACCTGACTATCCTGAGTGGCATCAATTTGGATGTCAAGCCGGGCCAGAGTGTGGCCATTCTTGGGCCATCAGGCTCAGGTAAATCAACTCTGCTGGGCCTGCTGGCGGCATTGGATACCCCCTCGTCCGGTGAGATTTGGCTCGATGGCAGTGCCCTGGCCGGGCTTAATGAAGAGCAGAAAGCGGCGCTGCGTAAGCAGAAGGTCAGCTTCATTTTTCAGTCTTTTATGTTGGTTGATACCCTCAACGCCCTGGAAAATGTCATGCTGCCGGCTGAACTTGCGGGTATCAAGGATGCCAGAGAGCGAGCCAAAGCCATGCTGGAGCGAGTTGGCCTCGGGCACAGGCTCAATCATTACCCGAAACAGCTTTCCGGCGGTGAGCAGCAGCGGGTGGCTATCGCCAGAGCCTTTATCAGCGAACCCAAGGTGCTGTTTGCCGATGAACCCACGGGCAACCTGGATAAACACAACGCCGACAAGGTTGCCGACATGCTGTTTGAGCTCAATCGCGAGAGTTCGACCACCTTGATTCTGGTGACCCACGATATGCAATTGGCCAGTCGCTGTGAGCGCCAGTTAGAGATGCACGAAGGGCGATTGTATGAACAGGGGCAGCAAACCCCGCCGGAAGAGGTCGGTTTGCATGAGGCCAAGACAGAGAGCCAGGTGCTGGCGGCATCGGTAACGGCAGAGGAGGGGCGCTGATGGAATGGACGCTGGCATGGCGCCTGTTTCGCCGCGAACTCAAGCAAGGGCAGTTGGTATTGATTGTGCTGGCCTTGACCCTGGCGGTGTTGTCTGTCACCGGTCTGGCCCGGGTCAGTGAGAGATTGCAGCTCGCCATCAATGGCCAGGCGGCCAAGTTTATTGCCGCCGACCGAATCATTAATTCACCCGTCCCCATAGATGCAGGCATACTGCAGCAGGCCAACGCGTTAGGGCTGAAGCAATCACAGAGTTTGCAGTTTAACTCTATGGTTTACAGCGGTGATGCCTTTCAGTTGGTCACTGTCAGGGCAGTTGATAATGCCTATCCGCTCAAGGGCAAAATTGTCTTGCGTCAAGGAGAAACCAGTACCTTGCCGCAGCCAGGTGAACTGTGGTTTGAAATGCGTCTTGGGGGCCTGCTGGGGTATCCCAAGAGTGTTGAGCTGGGTAACGCCCAGATGGCGCTGGCCAAGGAGATAGACAGGCTGCCCGATGCCGGTTTCAATCCATTTGCTTCTTCCCCCTTGGTGTTGATGCGCCTTGATGATGTGGCGGCAACCGGGGTCATTCAACCCGGCAGCCGGGTGACATATCTTTATCAGTTTGTCGGGGACAGCCAGGCGCTGAGCCGTTTTGAAGAATACGCCAAGCCACTGCTGACCAGCAGCCAACGTTGGGTTGATGTACAATCCGGCGATTCGCCGATTGCCGGGGCGGTGCAGCGGGCAGAGCGATTCTTGCTGCTGGCAAGCTTGCTGGGGATAGCCCTTGCCTGCGCCGCCATCGGCATTGCCGCCCAGCGTTATTGCCAGCGTCACTATGATGTGGTTGCCATGCTGAAAACCTTTGGCGCCAGTGCAAGACAAATCCGTTTATTGTTCGGTCTGCACCTGCTGCTGGTGACCTTTCTTGGAGTGATCTTGGGGATCTTCGGTGGCCTGGTGCTGGATTATCTCATCAGCCGAGCCTTGCCTGCGGAAATTGCCGCCTATTCTCCGCCTATGCTCAGACCGCTTCTCTTGGGGTTGGCTACAGGGTTTATCAGCGCCTTTATGTTCAGTGCCTATCCGCTGATGCGGCTGCTGGCTATTCCGCCGCTCAGGGTGTTGCAACGCCAGCTAGAAGGAATACGTCTGGGCATGTGGTTGCATCTGCTGCTGAGTTTGGCGGCCATGGGATTACTCGGCTGGCTCTACTCGCGCTCTTTGCCTTTGACCCTGACCGTGGTGGCCAGCGTGGTGTTGCTCGGGGTGCTGCTCAGCCTGATGGGTTTTTTGTTAATCCGCCTGGGGCAGAGTGTTGGCATGCGCACGACCAACCCCTTGTCGCTCGCACTGGCGGGCCTTCGGCGCCGTGCCAGACAAAACGCTGTACAACTGGTGGGCTTTTCCAGCGCCTTGGTGTTATTGCTGACCATAATGGCGTTGCGTCAGGACTTGCTCAGCGAATGGCAGAAGCAGTTGCCTGAGGATGCGCCGAACTATTTCCTGGTTAACATAGCCCCGGACGAAGTAGAGCCGCTGGCGGACTTTATGGCTCAGCGCCAGATTGCTGCCACAGATATCTATCCTGTCATCCGTGGTCGGCTCAGCGCTATCAATGGTGAGGAGGTGATCACTGCCGAAGAGCAGGAACAGGGGCAGAGAGGGCGTCTTGGGATTTCAAGGGAACTGAATCTCACCTGGCGAAATACCTTGCCGCCCAACAATGAGATCCTTGAGGGCCATTTTAATCGGCGAACCGATGACGTGTCGGTGGAGTCCGGGGTGGCCGAGCGCTTGGGAATTACTGTCGGAGACAGCCTGAGTTTTGTTATCGATAACCAAACGCTGACTGTCAAAGTGGCCAGTATTCGTTCTGTGCAGTGGGAAACTCTGCAACCCAACTTCTTTATGATTTTCAGTCAGGAAGCCTTGGCCCCCTTTGCTTATACCTCCATGGCCAGTTTTCATCTGGATGATGGCCAAAAGGCTGTTGTGCTTGAGCTTATCCGTAATTTCCCCACTGTCTCCATCATAGATGTGGGGGCCATGGTGGCTCAGCTCAAAGAGATAGTCGCCCAGGTATCTTTGGCACTGACGCTGGTGTTGGTGCTGGTGGTATTGGCCAGTGCCCTGGTGATGATAGCGCAGACCGAAGCCGGCATGGCCAGTCGCCAACGAGAACTGGCGGTTCTACGCACCTTTGGTGCGCCGGGAAGCTTGCTTAAGCTTGCCACGGCGTTGGAGTTTGCACTGCTAGGTGCCGTGGCGGGCATTCTGGCGGTCATAGTGGCGGAGTTTGCGCTCTGGCTTTTGAAAACTCAGGTGTTTGAACTCAGAGTCAGCCCTCACTGGCAATGGTGGCTGTTGGCTCCCCTCAGTGGCGCCTTGTTGGTGGCACTGCTTGGCCTGTGGCGTTGTCGCAGTCTGCTGCAAAAGTCCTGTGGTGAGCTGTTAAGGCTGGAGTAGCGCCAGGGGATTGGTTGTCAGGCTATTTTTGTCGAACCATTTTTTGCCAGGCTCGGGTGGCGAATTACTGACCTTTTGCTGTTATTTTGAGCGCTGCTGGGGTAGTATTCAGGCTTTCTTTTGGACAGTGAAGGGATGCGCTGCAACAAGTGAGGTGAGGCAAGTTGACACTGATACTGGCAGGCGCTTTGGCTTTGGCGGGGACTCTGGGCGTCTCCGCTTACACTCTGGGACATTCAGCCTTCAAGGCGGGGATGGGGGTTAAACGTTGGGTGGCTGCCGGGTTGTTGCTGGGACCCGCTGCCATGTTGTTATTTAATGCACATAGGCAATTAGCGTACCGCAAAACCACTCGGTCCGGCGATAGCAAGCATTCCTTCTAGAATCCTCTATTGATTCCAAATCACAGCAAAAGGGAGCATAAATGCTCCCTTGTTTTTTCGCTGTTTCATCAGTTCCACCAACCTCTGGCAGGAACCACTTCCAGGTGGCACAGACCCTCCGGCAGTTTCACCCGTTTACGCTCTGGTTTGGTCAGACCCAATAACTTCTTGATTGATATGATCATATTGGAACCCCTTACGCAATGCTCTCAACAGAGTTAACGACTTTAATATGTGGCACTGCTGCGACTTGAGTCTCCAGCACCTTGATGTGTGGCACAGCAGCAATTTGAGTATCCAGCACCTTGATGTGTGGCACAGCAGCAATCTGAGTATCCAGCACCTTGATGTGCGGTACTGCGGCAACTTGAGTATTCAGCACCTTGATGTGCGGTACTGCGGCAACTTGAGTATTCAGCACCTTGATGTGTGGTACAGCGGCAATTTGAGTATTCAGCACCTTGATGTGTGGTACTGCGGCAATTTGAGAATCCAGCACCTTGATATGTGGTACAGCAGCAATTTGAGTCTCCAACACTTTGATGTGTGGCACAGCAGCAATCTGAGTATCCAGCACCTTGATGTGCGGTACTGCGGCGACCTGAGTATCTAGCACCTTGATATGTGGCACTGCAGCGACTTGGGTGTCCAGTACTTTAATGTGAGGGACGGCGGCAAAAGCCAGTGAACTGGTAACAACGGCGGCGGTAACTAGTATTGATTTAATCATTATTTTATCTCTCTCAGGGTAGTGGTAACAGTCAGCGGTTAACTTCTTGACGCTGAGAGAGATAAAGCAGGAGTTATGCCAAAGTGTTATTTCAGTTTTAAATTGGTTTTATTTTGGCTTTTTATCGGTTCATATGCGGTTTAAATTTGGTTTTTAAATTGTATTTTTCTTTCCTGTAAATGCGGGCAGATTTTGTTTCAGATACTCGGAAAACTCAGCTTCCGGTACGGCTTTGCTGTAAATAAACCCTTGTATTTCTTCACAGTTTAACGCTTTTAAAATACTGAGTTGTGATGAGTCTTCCACGCCTTCTCCCACAACGGAAAGCCCCATATTGTGGGCTATGGTGATGATGGAATCGACCATCTTTAGGTCTCTGTCAGACTTATCGATATCGTCGACAAAGGCTTTATCTATTTTCAAGCTGTGAATGGGGAATCGTTTCAGATAGGACAGAGATGAATAGCCGGTACCAAAGTCATCGAGTGCCAGACAGACTCCCATTTTAGCCAGTTGTTGCATGACTTTAATGGCTTTTTCCGGATGCTTGATAACAGTCCCTTCGGTGATTTCCAGTTCCAGATTAGCCGGTGGCAGGCGGGTCAGACGTAAAATTGACGCGATTCTTTGCTGCAGATCGGGAAGCGCGAATTGTCGCGACGACAAATTGACAGCCACACGGCCATCAAACAATCCCTGCTCACGCCACTGTTGGGCAGCAAAGCAGGCTTTTCGCATAACAAGGTCACCTATTTCAACAATCAGGCCGTTTTCCTCTGCCAGCGGAATAAAGTCATTGGGTGGGATCAATCCGTGTTGAGGATGATTCAAGCGAACCAAGGCTTCCATACCCGACACCAAACCGCTACGCAGGTTGATTTTTGGCTGGTAATAGACTTCAAACAGATCGTCTTTTAGGCCTTCTCGGATGAGATTTTCTACCTCCAACTGCCGGATTGCATTGCGGTTCAATGATTCTGAGTAGAACTGATAGCGGTTACCACCGGCAGACTTGGCATGGTACATGGCAATATCGGCCTTTCTCAGCAGCGCTTGCTCATTTTGCTCGTCTTCTGGATAAAGCACTATGCCTATGCTGACGCCGACAACCAGCTGTTCGCCTACCAGTTCAAAGGCTTGACCGAATGCGTCTATGACGCGGCTGGCTATCACTGCACTGGAACCTATATCGGGATTCTTGTCTACCAAAATGGCAAACTCATCACCACCGAGGCGATAAAGGTTGGTGTGTCCGGGTATAGATTGCTGCAGCCTTTCTGCGACCAGGATCAAAAGCTCGTCACCTATTTGGTGACCAAGAGAGTCATTGATCTTTTTGAAATTATCCAGGTCAAGGACCATCAGAGTGTGGTGATGATCTTTTTTCACCAGGTTGCCTAGGGTGACTTGCAGGTTGGAGCGGTTGGGAAGACCGGTCAGGAGATCATTATTGGTGAGTTTGCGCAGCTCTTCTTCCTGCTGTTTACGACGGGAGATATCGGAAAACACCCCAACATAATGGGTCAGGATCCCTTGCTCATCGTAAATCGCATCTATGGTGAGTTCCATCAAGAACTCTGAACCGTCGCCCTTAATGGCTTCTATATCGTTGCTCCAGCGACCGTACTGCTGCAATAACTGTTTTATTTGTTGATTGTAATTGTCAGGATAACGGCTGAACTGCAGCGTTGTGCCGAGCAACTGGTTGCGGCTGTGTTGGGTTAGTTCACAGCAGGCTTCGTTAACCTCAACATAATGGAAATCGGCATCCAGAATAAACATGCCTTCCGAGATATTCTCTATCGCCCGCTCGAACAGGCGCAGCTGCTCTTCTGCTGTCTTGAAACTGTTGATGTTTTTGATGGTTCCCGTCATACGAAGGGCATTGTCATGCTCATCCCGCTCAACAATTTTGGCCCTGTCGAGGATCCACAGCCACTCACCACTCTTGCTTTTGACTCTGTAGGTTGCTTCGAAATGATCTGTTTCACCGTAAAAATGTTTATTGAGTGCTTCTCTTACCCGCTCTCTATCTTGAGGGTGTATATTGCTCTCTTCACCATGGTGGCCGGAGCGCTGGCCGTCGCGGGGAAACTCGAGAGAACCCCAGATATTAGAGCGGTATATCTGCCCCGTTTCTATATCCCAGTCCCACATCTCATCACCGCTACCCCAGAGGGAGAGCTTTAGACGCTCCTCACTCAAGGCTATTTGACGCTGGATCTCTCTCTTGCGCAGCACGGCTTTGGTGATAGCCGTCAGTATCAGCAGTATCGCCAATACATAGAGAGTTTTGGCAAGCGTGGAGAGCCACCAAGGAGGGGTTATTTCAATTTGCAGTGTTCTGGTGATGCCTTGTTGCTGAGTCAAAGGATTAATCGCATAAACATGAAAGCTATAGGTACCAGGAGATAAGTTGGTGTAGGTTGCTGAGTTCGTTCCTTTCGATGAAATCCAGTCATCAGAAAGTCCCTCCATGCTATACATGAATTCGATATTATCTATATCGCTGCTAGGCGCACTGAATTTTAGAGTGAAAGGGTAGTCTGAATGCTTTAATACGACTTTTTCTGTATGTTGAATAGACTTATCCAGTACACCGTCACCAACACTCTCTTCTATGTTGAATATGAGTAGGGAGTCAATGGTTGGAATGATTCTTTCTTGAGAGTTTATATAATCAGATAGCTCGCTTATATCTAGTATGCTTACGCCAGAATTACCCCCAAATAGTAATTTGTTGTTAATTATAACGCCACTTTGAGAGTTGTATTCCAACTGAGCGCCATAACTCGAATTGATTACAAACTCTTGGTTGTCTTTAAACACTACAACTTCTTTTATTGATGATGCGGCAATTAATTCATCTGTTGCGACAATTGAGAATATGGATTTATTGTTGGAGTAAAATAATGAAGTGTTTTTTCCATCATATCTAAGTATGTTTTTAGGCGTGCCAAAATAAACGCTATTCTTGTTTGCTGACAAGCAGAAAACCATATCATGAGAATAAATATTATTGATACCACTACTGTCTTTTTTATACAAGCCACCTTGTGTTGCAATGTATAACTCATTGTTATGGCTGATCATATCAAAAACTGGGAATTGAGTGTCTACAGTAAAACTTTCTATCTCGGTTAGATTTTCTGCATCTAAAGATATTATCTGACCATCAACAGTGCCAATTAAAAACTGATCTTTTATTCTTTTCACAACGGATACAGGAGTAGCCATAATCTTTCTAATAGATATAGTATCTTTAGACAGTTGGAATAACCCGTCACTATTTCCAATCAAGAATCTATTATTGTCACTCAGTACTGACTTTGGACCAGTAAATTTACTATCAAAACTTTCACCTTTAACAAGGTCACTGTTTAATATTCGTATTTTATCACTTTGATCTGCAATAACGACATGATCGCTACTGTCTAAGCTTAATGACCAAGTCGGTTTGTTGGTTATGTCAAGCTTTTTTAACAGGTTTTTACTACTCTTCAAATAAACGAACCCTTCATTTATATTTGAAAGTAAGATTCCATTTTTAACTTTTTTTTTATATGGACTTTTAAGAGAGTACTTTTTTGATGATACTCTTCCGATATAAGAGCTTGAATTATCTTTGTTCAGCTTAAAAATACTGTTGCCATAGGTATAGTAAAGGTGCTCACTGTCACCACCTAAAGAGTCGTATGTACCAGGAATGGAATTTACTCTATTCCCATCAATAAACTCAATGACTTCATCTTTTTTTGCTGCATACAGGGAATCAGAAATTTTCTCAATGTTTTCAATATTTAGGCTGATAGTTTTATTGTTGTGTAATAACTCACCCGAGTAAGTGAGAATATATTCACTATTTTTTATTAAGATACCGGATTTAATATTTTTTACAGACGTTGAGCTCTTGTGGATGGGATCTTTTTCTAGTTCATTGAAAATATAGGTGTTTTTTGGTGTTGTGATAAAGAGTTTGTCATCACTTTCATCTATGCTTAGTACCGATTCTGAAAAGTTCACACCAATAAATCTTTCCGTTTCCGGATCGTATTTTGATAGTCCAGAATCTGTTCCAACAATGAGTGCTTGGTACTTTCTTGAATAGATTAAAGAGCGGATGAATGAGCTTTTCAATCCAGAACCATCGTTGGAAAAAAACTGTTTGAAGGACCTTCCATCAAACCTGTTTAACCCATTTACTGTACCAACCCAGATGTAGCCATCCGGATCTTCAGCAATTGATGTAACAGTGCTTTGTGATAACCCTTCGGGGACGCTGTAAACATCGGCTTTCAGTTGGATTGGGATGGCTGAGGCAGGAAGTGATGATACCAAAGTGAATAAAACAGCAAGCACCAGCGAAAAGGAGAGTGTGAGACCGTGCAGTGATTTAGGCATAAATTTAGTAAATTTTATAATGAGTGATGCCAGTACCGTTGAATGATAACTCTTTCAGAAAGTAGCTTGATTGTCAAAATTAAACCTTTCTATCACATACGTTTATCTCATTTCTGCCCCAGATATGTGGTGATAAATCGAGCTGTGCCATCCACTTAAAAGCATGCTGTGCTGTTATTGAATATAATACCTTTTGATTATAACTGCTGCAGCCCTTTGTCTTGGAACAATCTTCGATACCAATTGGAATGGAGAAAAATTCCTCGTTTGAGCAAGGGCAGTCCAGGGATTAAAGGTTAAACTGCTCAGCCTGTTGCTTGAAGGCGCGTAAATCTGTGATCAAGGAACCGGCTTGCAGACGTTCCAGATGTCTGTGTTGTTCTCCTGTGCTGAACAGCACCAGACGATCGCTGTGTTTGGTGCGCATTTTATCCATCATAAACTTGATCAGGCCGGCCCGGGTTTGGCGCTTGATTTCTGCTACCACCAGCTCACGCTGATTAAAGTGATAATCCTTATTGCCTATGCTGACCCAATAACGTTGGCCGCGGGTCTTGAGGTTGGCGTCATGTTCCATGACTTGGTTGATCAGTCCCTGCTTGGTGCTTTCCCACTGCTCATTGGTTATCTGCATCACGGCGTAGTTAAAGTCGGCGATAAACTCATCTATGGCTTCCAGTAATTGCAGTGGCCCGGCGGTCGGTGACTGTACATAGAAGATCATCCCCGGGTGGCGGTTTAGCGGCAGATAGCCTGTGCCCACCATATAACCGAGTTGTCTTTGGGTTCGCAGCTCGTGGAAGAAAGTCGACGACATGGTGTGATTCAGCAGGCTGAACAACGCCATTTTCTCCGGAGTGGCAAACACGGATTGGTAATAGACTATGATGGCGCTGTCCGGGTGAGCTATGTTCAGCTCCCTGAGTACGGTTCCTTTCCCCTGAAGGTTGACCAACTCTCTTGCAGATTCACGGCTGGGCTTGGAAACCAGAGACAGAATATGGCTGAGTCGTTTTCCCAGAGACTGGGCTTCCTGTTCCAGCCAGTCACCGTAGACCAGGCCTTCCAGATAGATTTTTTCATAGAAGGCGCTCACATGGTCATGCAGATCGTCCAGGGTGATATCTTCCAACAGCTCAGCCATCCGCAGTGGTTCATAACTGCGTTTTTGCAAGGTTACCGTCAAGCTGGTGAACAGCTGGGAGATGGGTTTGGCCTGGGCATGGTTATACCAACTGCGTAGTAACTGGCGTTTGATAAGGTTGAACCTCTCCTGGGTAAAACTGCGCTCCCGGGCTTTGTCTATCAGCAGCGCCAACAGGGTTTCCTGGTTGCCGGTAAAACCGGTTAAATGCAGGGTCAGCCCGCCCTGATGGGGGTAGATGTTGTAGCTGAGGCCGGCTACTTCCGCCTGATAGGTATGTTCGGTCAGATGATCGAGCAGCATCTCCACATACAGCCGGGTCAAGGCGGCATGTCTCGGCGTGGGGCTGGCCTGATCCGAATCGAGCGAGAGATAAAGATGCCCCTTGGGGACATTGAACTCATCATCTTTCTTGTGCCAGATACGGTAACCGGCACCTTCGGCGACAATCACCGGCTCAGGATGCCGGCTGGGTTCGCCTCGGGCTATGGCGTCTTCTACGATGAAAGGGTTAGGCCTTGGCAGCTCCATCCCGGTTTCAGCCTCGGCGCAGCGCCACAGTGCCAGCCTGGCTTCTTCTATGGGTTTAATTTGATAGGGGGTGTGATACCAGGCCGCTTGTTGCTCGGTATCCAGATCCTGGGCCACCAGTTGCAGGCGCATATTATCCGGGGTCATCAGGCTCATCAGTGCTCTGGCTTCAGCGACATCCAGGCCATCCATGCGATAGTCGCCATAGACGGTATCTTCAACCTGATAATGTTGCATATTGATGCTGAGGTGACTGGCCAGATCCAGGGCTTTTATCTGTTCCTGGTAGCGAAATGCCAGTTTGAGCAGATTGGCTCTTTCCTGATAGCGCCAGTCTTCCAGCCCAGTATCGGCAATGAGTTTGATATAACCGAAGCAAGCAGCAACCACCTTGTCGGTTTGGTTCAAACCTCTGTCGGTCAGCTGAATGCTGATGCTGTATTCCTTGAAGTTGTAGCCGTTGATGCCGCCACCGGCGGAAAGCCCGTTGATAAGACCGGCTTCCTTGAGTTTGGAAAACAGGCTGCCGTGGCTCTCACTCCCAAGTAGGTGACTGATGAAGGTCAGTGGCTTACTGCGATAGAAGCGATCGATAGCGGGCAGGGCAAAGCTCAGGGTCAGGCGTTTTTGCTCTTTAAGCGGCACTATATGGATCTGCTTTTGCAGTTGCTCACTGGAGAACAGTGGCAGTTCGGGATAGGTTTTTTGCAGATCATGATTTTCTATTGCCGAAAAATAGCGTCTGGCATACTGCTCGAGCTCATCGATTGCCATGGGAGCCACCAGACACAGGGTCATCAGATTGGCGCTGTAATGGCTCTTGTAGAAGGCAAGCAGTTCTTCCCTGAGCTGTTGCTCGTCTCCGCCCAGGGTTTGCAGGTTACCGACGGAAAACTTGCTGAAAGGGTGCGCCGGGTTGACCGTCTCTTTCAATACTTGATAGATACGGCGGATATCATCTTTCTGCTTGAGACTGAACTCAGATTCTATGGCGTGTCTTTCTCTGTCCACCAACTCCTGATTGAACAAAGGTGCAATAAAGAACTGGCTGAATCTGTCCAGTGCCTCGGCAAATACCAGGGGATCTATGGCAAAGAAGAAGTTGGTGTGCTCTGTGCCCGTCCAGGCATTATTGCTGCCGCCATGTTGGTTGATAAAGCTGTGATAACCTCCTGCCTCGGGAAATTTGGCTGTACCCAGGAACAACATGTGTTCGAGAAAATGTGCCATCCCGGGGCGGGATTGAGGATCATCGAAGTGGCCGACATTGACCGCCATGGATGCGGCGGCCTGGGCAGAATGCATATCTTGCACCAGCAACACCCGCAGGCCGTTGGTCAGAGTCAGATGACGATAGCTGCGGTGGTCATTGGGGCTGGAAATGACAGACTGGCAAGTGCTCAAGGGATAACTCCCGTATAGACAGATTGTTATATATTGATAGCCTTATGCTTTTTTGGCAAATATCTCTTGGATTTTTCGACTAAAGATTGAGAGCTGTGCGGTTTGTTGCCGCGCTATAAACGGCTACAATTGACATAGAACCATAAGAACTTTTTCTGTAGTGAGTGATGTATGCAGCTTTTTCTAATGCGCCATGGTGAGGCCAGTTTCGAAGCACCCTCGGATCGGGAGCGAATGCTGACTGATGCCGGACGCCTCCATACGACACAGATGAGCAACTGGCTGAATGATTCAGTCTCTGCCTTTGATCTGGTGTTGGTAAGCCCCTACCTCAGAGCGCAGCAGACCTGGCAAGAACTGGGAAAGCACTTTCCTGAACCGCGTAAATGGATGGTATTGGATGAATTGGTACCATCTGCTGACCCTGAAATGGCTGCCAGCCTGGTGAAGGCATACGCGGAACAGTTCAAGGCTGACAAGGTGTTGGTGATAGCCCACATGCCACTATTGGGTTATATGGTCAGTGAATTGGTGGCCGGCATTGAGCCGCCGTTATTTGCGACCTCGTCAGTGGCACTTATTGATGTACATGGTCAGCAGGCAAGCGTGATGTGGCAGCAAGGGCCGCACAATATCGCCTAGTGCTTTCCCCAGGTTTAAAGCCGCCTTTAGTGCTGCAACTAACCTGAAATCATGCGCCTTATGTGATTAAAAGATGAATCTTAAAGCGCCAGCTAAACAAGGAACCCGGCCATGGCCGGGTTCCTTGCATTTATCGCGCTAAGTCTTTAAAAGGGGGCAGCTCTACTGTGGCTAGCGTCTGTGGGGATGTTCACCGATATCTATCAGTACCAACAGCGCCGCATCGCCGCCCCATTCTTTGGGGGCCTGGTGAAAGGCTTTGACCTTGGGGTGCTGCGCCAGCCACATGGGTAACTGCTGTTTGAGAATGCCGGTGCCGTAGCCGTGCATGACACTACAGCAAGGGCTGTGTTCACGGATACAGGCCTGGATCAAGGCTGCCAGTTCCAGCTTGGCTTCGGTTTGGCGGTAACCATGCAGATCCAAAAGAAAGTCAGGCACATAATCGCCTCTACGCAGACGTTTGACTTCCATGGCGTCCACATCGTTCCGACACCAACGCATAGGGCCGTTAACTGGCAATAATGGCTGGTAAACGTCTGAAAAATAACTGTCCGCCTGTATCTGAACTTCTTTTTCAGCCAGTTGCTTCTTGGTTTTGCTCGGCGGGCGGAAATGGCGTTTATCCTGGTCGAGCGGGGTGATCCCGGATACCAGTGCCTGAAATTCCGCCAGGCCTTCTTTGTCGTTTTCTTCGTTCATTAGGCTATTTTATTGAATCCTGTTTCTTCTGAACAGACTTCAGTTACAATGGGGGCGGAATAAGAATAAAGCCGGAGTCAGATTTTGGATAAGATCTTTGTGGATGAAGCCGTCACCGAATTGCGGACGGTAGGCGACATGTTGCGCTGGGCCGTCAGCCGTTTCAATGACGCCAATGTTTATTATGGCCATGGTACAGATAACGCGTGGGACGAAGCGGTTTCCCTGGTATTTCATGCCCTGCATCTGCCCGATGACATTGGTCAGCAGGTGATCCACGCCAATCTCACCAGCAGCGAAAAACACAAGATAGTTGAGCTTATCATCCGCCGGGTACGCGAGCGCTTGCCCGTACCTTATCTGACCAACACCGCCCGTTTTGCCGGGCTGGACTTCTATGTGGACGAAAGGGTGCTTGTGCCTAGATCACCCATTGCCGAGATGATCCAAAACGGATTCGGTCCCTGGCTCTACAACAAGCCGGTAAGACGGATCCTCGATCTCTGCACTGGCAGCGGTTGCATCGCTATCGCCTGTGCCTATCAGTTTGAAGAGGCTGAGGTCGATGCGCTGGATATCAGCGAGGATGCACTGGAAGTGGCGCAGATAAACGTTGAGTCGCTCGGCGTGATGGACAGGGTGTTTCCCATGCAGTCCAACCTTTTCAGCGCAGTGCCACGAGCGCCGCAGTACGATCTGATTGTGTCCAACCCCCCTTATGTTGATGCCGAAGATATTGCCGATATGCCGGATGAGTATCGCCATGAGCCGGAAATTGGTTTGGCGTCCGGACGCGACGGCCTGGATATCACCAAACGCATTCTGGCCAACGCCGCCGATTACCTCACAGATGACGGTATTCTGGTGGTTGAAGTGGGTAACTCCATGGTGCACCTGATTGAGCAGTTCCCCGATGTGCCTTTCACCTGGGTCAGCTTTGAACATGGTGGTGATGGGGTGTTTGTGCTGACCAAAGATCAGCTAGTTGAAAATCAATCACTGTTCGCCATTTTTAAAGACAGTGAATAATAAAGCGGCCCATTAGCCAATGGGCCAGTAAAGGCGAGGTTCGGATGGCCGAACCTCAGCGCTCGGTCATTTTATCTCCAGGGGGAAATTAAGCGGATGTCGGGAAACAGCATAGGTCAGAACTTTGTCGTCACCACTTTTGGTGAAAGCCATGGGCTTGCACTCGGCTGCATTATCGATGGCTGCCCGCCAGGGCTTGAGCTGACCGAAGCCGATATGCAGCAGGATCTCGACCGTCGCCGTCCGGGTACTTCCCGCTATACTACAGCCAGGCGCGAGCCGGATCAGGTGCGTATTCTCTCCGGCGTGTTTGAGGGCAAGACCACAGGCACCTCCATCGGTCTGTTGATTGAAAATACCGATCAGCGCAGCCAGGACTACTCCAATATCAAAGATCTGTTCCGTCCCGGGCATGCCGACTATACCTATCAGCAAAAATATGGACTGCGCGATTATCGCGGCGGTGGCCGTTCCTCGGCGCGGGAAACTGCCATGCGGGTGGCGGCAGGGGCCGTGGCGAAGAAATACCTTAAGGCGGTACACGGCATTGAGATCCAGGGTTATCTCTCCCAGCTTGGGCCTATTTGCGCTGACACTCTGGATATGGCTCAGGTAGAACAGAACCCCTTTTTCTTCCCCGATGCCTCCAAGCTGGAAGCGCTGGATGACTATATGCGCGAGCTGAAAAAGTCCGGTGATTCCATCGGTGCCAAGGTCAGTGTGGTGGCCACCAATGTGCCGGTCGGCCTTGGCGAGCCGGTATTTGACCGTCTCGATGCCGATATTGCCCATGCGCTGATGGGGATTAATGCGGTCAAGGGCGTTGAAATCGGTGATGGCTTTGCCGTTGTTAACCAAAAGGGCTCAGAGCACAGAGATCTGATGTCGCCAGCCGGGTTTGACAGCAACCATGCCGGCGGCGTGCTCGGGGGTATCTCTTCCGGGCAACCCATAGTGGCCCATATGGCGCTCAAACCCACTTCCAGTATCAGCGTGCCAGGCAAGAGCATGACAGTGCAGGGCACAGAGGCCGAAGTGGTGACCAAGGGGCGGCATGACCCCTGTGTCGGGATCCGCGCCGTGCCCATTGCCGAAGCCATGTTGGCGATAGTCTTGATGGATCACTTGCTGCGTCATCGGGCCCAAAACCAGGATGTCAGCAGCCTTACACCTGTACTTGGAATGCGATAAATGCGCGGACTGTTTCCCGCAGGGGGACAGCTCGCCTGGCTTTCTGCCTGCTATTTCTTCTTCTTTGGCATACTCGGTGTCATGGTGCCCTATCTGGGGGTATTTTTTGACAACCGTGGTTTCGACGCCGCCGAAATAGGCTTCCTGCTGGCCATACTTATGGCAACCCGCATAGTCGCGCCCAATGTCTGGGCGCTGGTGGCGGATCGCACCGGCATGCGCTCTGAGCTTATCAAGCTCGGCGCCTTCGCCGCCGCCTTGACCTATCTGAGTTTCTTTTATCATGGTGGCTTTCTCTATCTGGCGCTGAGTCTGGCCCTCTATACCTTCTTCTGGAATGCGATTCTGGCGCAGCTTGAGGTGATCACCCTGGAAACCCTGGGGGCTGAAGCCAACAAGTATGGCCTCATTCGCAGTTTCGGCAGTGTCGGCTATATCGTGCTGGTGGTGGGCACAGGCTGGGCCATCAAGGAATTTGGCCCCGAGGTGCTGCTTTATGTGGGGCTGAGTCTGTTTCTTGGGTTACTGGGCAGTGCCTTACCCTTGCCTTCGAATCGGGCTTCGGCGGGGGCCGTGCAGAATAAGCCGGCACTCAAACTCGGGCGGCCGCTGCTGTGGTTTTTACTGTCTGCCATGTTGCTTCAAGCCAGCGCCGGGCCTTTCTACGGCTTTTTCGTGCTTTATCTCAAGCAGGTGGGTTACACAGAGGCCAGCGCCGGTATTTTTGTGGCTCTCGGGGCAATGGCGGAAATCTTCATGTTTATGATAGCGCCCAGGTTGCTCGGTCGCTATGGGGTCAAGACGCTGCTGCTGGTGAGCATAGGCATGACGGCACTGCGTTGGCTTCTGGTGGCTTTTGGCGCCGAAAGCATGTTGCTTTTGGGGCTCAGCCAACTGCTGCATGCCTTTACCTTCGGTTTGACCCATGCGGCATCCATCCAGTTTGTTCACCGTAATTTTGATATCAGCCACCGAAGCAAGGGCCAGGCACTTTACGCCAGTTTGAGCTTTGGCGTCGGCGGCGCTTTGGGCACCTGGATCTGCGGCCTGATTTGGGGCGATGGCAGCGGCGCCTTCTGGTGTTGGGTGTTTGCCGCTGCGTGCGCCTTGCTGTCCATGTTGGCCGTGCTGGCTATTCCGGGTAGCGACTCCAGGCGTCAATCACAGAGTGACCCCATTGACGCCTGATGATTTCTTACAAGAGCAGAGCATCATTTGCCGGAGAGAGTTATGAGTAAAATGTTTCGACTGGGCCTTATCATTAATCCGCTGGCCGGGCTTGGGGGCAGTGTCGCCCTCAAGGGCAGCGACGGTGTGGCAAAAGAGGCGCTGAGCCTGGGCGCCACCCCCAAGGCCGGGCTGCGAATGGAGCAGGCCTTGGCTGTGATAACGCCTTTTGCCGAGCGCCTGCAAATTTATACCGCCTCGGGTAACATGGGCGCCGACCTGGCGCAAAAGCTGGGTTTCCGCACAAAGGTGTGTTATCAGGCGGCAACGGATACCAGTCGCAGTGATACCCAGGCTGCCACCAAGGCCTTGATGGCGCAGGAGCTGGACTTGCTGCTGTTTGCCGGCGGCGATGGCACGGCAAGGGATATCTATGGGGTTGTCGGTGAGCACTTCCCTGTACTCGGTGTACCGGCCGGGGTCAAAATTCATTCGGGTGTTTACGGCATTACTCCCCATGCATCCGGGCTGGTATTGAAGCAACTGCTGGAAGGCGCCCTGGTGAGTCTGATGAGCGCCGATGTGATGGACATAGACGAAGAGGCCTTCCGCCAAGGCACTGTCAGGGCGCGGCGTTATGGTGAAATGACAGTGCCTGCCGAGCCGCGATATATCCAGGCGGTGAAGATGGGCGGCCGCGAGGTGGATGAACTGGTGCTGGCGGATATTGCCGCCGAGGTGGTCGGCGATATGGAAGATGAGCTCTATATCATGGGCTCCGGCAGTACAGTGGCGGCCGTGATGGAGGAGCTGGGGCTCGATAACACCCTGCTCGGGGTGGATCTGGTGCAGGACAAGACCCTGCTGGCCTCGGATCTTAATGCGGCGCAGTTATTGAGTGCCACTGAAAATCAAAAGGTTAAGTTGGTCATTACCCTGATAGGTGGCCAAGGGCACATTCTTGGCCGTGGCAATCAGCAGTTGTCGCCCGAGCTTATCAGGCGCATTGGCAAGGAAAATATCATCATCCTTGCCACCAAAAGCAAACTAAAAGCACTTGAAGGCAGGCCGCTTATCGTGGATAGTGGCGACCAGAAATTGGATAGCGAACTTAGTGGCTATTATCGAATTGTGACAGGTTATCGGGATTACGTGATGTATCAGGTGGCCAACCCAGACTTAGCGGAGTAGAGCATGTTAGAGAAGTACGAACAGGCATTGGAGCAGTGGATTGGCGAGATAGTGGCCGGCGGTGATGATGATGCCCTGTTTGCCAGCGGTTACCTGCAGGGGCATTTTGCCGTGGTGCTGGCCGAGCTGGAAAACGAGTCAGAGCAAGGGCCGGATGCCTTGAATGAGCGGATGCAGCAATGCCTGAAACTGGCAGCCAAAGAGCTTGAAGATGCCGATTACCGTCTGGTGGATAACGCCTGGTCAGAACTGAAACAGCGGATCGCCGCCTGAGTCTGGTTTGAGCAAGAAAAAGCCCCGTTCGGGGCTTTTTTGTGTTTGAAATGATAGCGAATGCAGAGAGTTTACAGCGCCTTGCCCTTGATGAGCTTTCGCATCCACATCCGGTTGGGGTTGAGGCGCTGCAGCAGTGTACTTCCAACAGGCAAAGGCTGATGGCAAAGTTCTGATGCCAGAATTTCCGCCGCCAAGGGGCCGGTACTGAGGCCGCGGGAACCCAAACCACCAAGAACATATAGACCCGGATGCACAGGCGCCTGCGTCTGTTGCCAGTAGCGGGCACTCTCGGGAGTGTGCTGATGTTGCTGATAGCCCTGGATTAGTGCCTCGACATCCGGCGCTTGTCCCAACATGGGGAAGTGATCCCGGGTGACCATACGCACACCCACTCTGGCACCTTGCCCCATCACCAGCCCCTGGTGCCAGTCGGCATCCGGATAACTCATGGCGATTTTTTGCAGGTTTTCTCTCTGCTCGACTGCGCTGTAGGCCAATTGCTCGGGATCTTTAACATAACTGGCTCCCAGGCAATGAATACCCTCCCAGGCCGGGGTGAGATAGCCCTTGGCGCAGAGTACAGTCTTAAGCGCTCCCAAACCGCCTTGGGTTGCCACTTCACTGACCTGGCCGCGAAAGGGGGAGGCGGGCAGGGCCGAAGTTTGTGGCAGCGCCGTCAGCGAAGCGCCGCTTGCCAGCACCAGTTTTTTGAATGGTCCAAAGCGGCGACCATCAGCTGCACTCAGCCACCAGTGGCTACCTTCTCTTGAAATCTCGCTGATATAGGTTCGGGGTTGAAAGTCACAGTAAGTCGAGTAGACGGCGTATTGGATGGCGGCCTGACACAGGGCTCTGGGACAGACCCAGCCACCCAGAGGGTAAAAAAGACCATCTTCTTTTATATCCAATCCCGCAAGCTCTGTCGCCTCAGTGCTGTCGACCCGGCGCAGAATATCCGAGTGCCAGTTTTGGCCCTCGGCAATCTTATTCAGACGGGCGCGACTTCGCTTATCAAAACCTGTATGCAACACACCGCAAAAGTCATGGGCGATATCGAAACCGGCGGCAGCCAGCGCGGTTATCCGCCGCCGACTAAAGAGAAAACCTTGTTGGAACAGGGTGTTGAGCTCGGATGTTTCCGGAGTCAACAGCGGGTAGAGCGCGCCCTGACGGTTGCCGCTGGCACTTTCACCCGCGTTTTCCTCGCTGCAAAATACCTGGCTGGCTTGTTTACGCTCGGCCAGCGACAACGCCAACTGACTGCCGGCCACACCGGCGCCGATAATGGCAACACTGTCATCGGCTGCAAGCGCCGGCTCCCGATAGAGTGGCCAGGGCGCCAGCCGGGCACTGCTTTGGTGCCGCAAGGCAAGGCGCTCAGCCTTGGCGATAGGCTCGAGCTCAGTTTGGTGAGTCAAAAGCAGCGATGCCGGGCTGCTAAAATCCGCAGCATTGAGGCCGCTATTGACCATTAAGGGCGCAAATCTTTCTTTTCTTTCCGGTAAGCACAGCAGGGCGGCGCTGTCTTTGGCCAGGCGAGCCATCTGCCATGCCGCTGCCTCAGAGGGCAAGGACTCGGCAAGCCACAGCCAGTTGTCTATCCAACCTTGATGGCTTAAACCTGGCAGCTCTTTGAGCAGCACAGCGTCGAATTCAAGATAGAGATCCAGTCTCAGCCTGCCGCCATCGAGCACAAAGCGCTGGCAGCCTTGGAGCGCCATGGGTTTTCCTGCCTGCAGCTCGGCGAGCAAACTCATTACTGCAGTCGTTTGACTCTCGGCGGATGTCGTATTTTCAGCCTTCTGCCATAATTGCAGTTTGTTTTTCAGAAGCTCGAGCGACTCGGCCTGAGCGTTTTTATCGGCAGCGAACAGCAAAAGTTGTAACACAAGCTTGGGATAATCCTGCCTCAGTTGGCTCCAGAGTTGTATCAGCGGCAACAGGGTTTCGCCGCCTACCGCCGCCAGACAGATTTGCCGTCCAAGGGGCTTGTCATCGAGCCGGGTTTGTTGGTAGGGCGCAAGAGTTGTCGCCGGGGCTTGTGTTGTTTCTGCAGATGTGGGATTTTGGCTGCAAGTTTGCGTATTTTCACTGCCGGATGGCCGAAGTTGTTCCTGTTTCACGGGCAATCTTTTACTCTGGAGGCCTTGTTCGGCATTATTTTACCCAAGTTTACGGAAAGCTGACCACTTAAATGCTGTAAAACGGCTAACATGGCGTCAGCAAAAGTAGGTACTGAATTGTACGGAATGGATAGTAAAACATGAAAAGAGTCGTGATCACCGGAATTGGCGTTGTTTCAAGTATCGGTAATAACAAACAAGAAGTGACTGAATCTCTCAAGGCTGGCCGCAGTGGTATCACCCACTCGGATCAGTTTGAGGAGATGCAGCTGCGCAGTCATGTCTGGGGCGACATCAAACTCAATCCCGCAGAGCTTATTGATCGCAAGGCGTTGCGTTTTATGGGTGATGCCGCAGCCTACGCCTATTTGGCTATGCAGCAAGCTATTGAAGACAGCAGTTTGACCGAAGAGCAGTATTCAGATCCTCGTGTGGGTCTTATCGTGGGTACCGGCGGCGCTTCGTCTTCCAACCAGGTTCAGGCGGCAGACACCTTGCGTGCCAAAGGCGTCAAGCGTGTGGGTCCTTATATTGTGCCGCGGATTATGTCTTCTACTGCCAGTGCCTGTCTGGCGACGCCCTTCAAAATTAAAGGGATGAACTATTCCATCAGCTCGGCCTGTGCCACCAGTGCGCACTGTATCGGTCACGCGGTGGAACTTATCCAGATGGGTAAACAGGATATGGTCTTTGCCGGCGGCGCCGAAGAGATCGACTGGACCCTGACCATGGGCTTTGATGCTATGGGCGCCTTGTCGACCAAGTATAACGACACACCGGAAAAAGCTTCCCGCACCTATGATGCCGACCGTGATGGCTTTGTTATCTCAGGTGGCGGCGGCATAGTGATTGTCGAAGAGCTGGAGCACGCGCTGGCCCGTGGCGCCAAGATTTATGCCGAAGTCATCGGCTATGGCGCTTCATCAGACGGTTATGACATGGTTGCCCCAAGCGGTGAAGGTGCCGTGCGCTGCATGAAGATGGCGCTGGAGTCAGTAGATACACCTATCGATTATGTTAACACTCACGGTACTTCTACCCCTGTCGGTGATGTGCGTGAACTGGAAGCCTTGCGTGAAGTCTTCGACGGCCAGATGCCGGCGATTGCCTCAACCAAGTCGCTGACAGGCCATGCCCTGGGCGCAGCCGGTGTTCATGAGGCTATATACAGCCTGTTGATGCTTGAAGGTGGGTTTATCGCGCCTTCCATCAATATCGACAATCTGGACGCGGCCGCAGAAGGTATGCCAATTGTGCGTGAATACCGCGACGCCGAGCTCAACACTGTTATGAGCAATAGCTTCGGTTTCGGCGGCACCAACGCCACACTGGTGATGCGCAAGTACAAGTAAGCGCCTTGATTCAGTGAAACAAGAAGGAAGCCGAATGGCTTCCTTCTTTGCTTATGAGCTGACGCAGAACTTGTTAGTAGCTTCCTTAAATGTGCGCCGGACTCAGACAAGTCTGCAGGCCGCTGATAGAATAGCGGCTTAATCCACAACAGAGCAGGAAAGTCGATGAAGTTGGTGGTTGATGAAAATATGCCCTATGTGCAGCCCTTGTTTGCCGAGCTGGGGGAGATAGTGGCGGTTGATGGTCGTCATCTGGATGCGGCAACGGTAGCCGATGCCGATGTCTTGCTGGTGCGCTCGGTCACCAAGGTCAATGAGGCCCTGCTGGCAGGCGCACATAAACTTAAGTTTGTCGGCAGTGCCACCATAGGGACAGATCATGTGGACAAGGATTATCTGGCGTCCCGTAATATCCCCTTTTCCAATGCCCCAGGTTGCAATGCCACTGCGGTTGGCGAGTATGCTTTTATCGCCATGTTGGAGTTGGCCAACAGGTTTGATACTCAGCTCAAAGGTAAAACCGTTGGCATAGTTGGCGCCGGCAATACCGGCTCGGCGCTGGCGCGCTGCCTTGAAGCCTACGGAATCAAAACCTTGCTCTGTGACCCCTTACTGGCCAAGGCTGGAGACAGCCGCCGTTTTGTCAGCCTGGATGAACTGATTGCCGGCGCCGATATTGTTAGTCTGCACGTACCTCTGACCAGGGATGGCGAACATCCTACTTGGTATCTGTTTGACGAGCAGCGACTGGAGACATTGAAACCCGGCTGCTGGTTGCTTAACTGCTGCCGCGGTGAAGTGATAGACAATCGCGCGCTGATCCGGGTCAAGGGCAAACGGCCGGACCTCAAGTTGGTACTGGATGTTTGGCAAGGGGAGCCCAACCCCATGATGGAACTTGTGCCTTTGGTGGAGTTTGCTACCCCGCATATTGCCGGTTACAGCCTGGAAGGCAAGGCCAGGGGCACTTTCATGCTGTATCAGGCCTTGATGGCGATACTCAATCGCCCGGCGGACAAGTCACTTGCCACTCTATTGCCCGAGCGCTGGAATTCCCGGCTCGATATCAGCAGTATGCCCGATGAAAAGGCATTGTTGTCTCTATGCCGATTTATTTATGATCTACGTGATGACGATGAAAAATTCCGGAAAATGCTGAAAAACCCCGCAGGTTTTGATGACATGAGAAAAAATCACCGCCATAGGCGAGAATTCAGTGCTTTGACTCTTTCAAACGCCGGGGGTTCTGGGGTAGATTGGTTGTCTCATTTAGGTTTTTCAGGAGTCGGTCTGTAAATGTCGCAGGAATTTAACGTTGTCGTATTGGGTGCCTCAGGGGCTGTGGGTCAAACCATGATAGAAATCCTCGAGGAGCGTAACTTCCCGGTGGCGAATCTGTTTCCACTGGCCAGCAGTCGCAGCGCCGGTGAAACCGTGAGTTTTCACGGTAAACAGGTAGAGATCCTCGATGTGGAGAGCTTCGACTGGACTCAGGCGCAGATAGGCTTCTTCTCTGCCGGTGGTGATGTTTCGGCCAAGTGGGCGCCGATAGCGGCCGATGCCGGTTGTGTGGTGATAGATAACACCTCCCACTACCGTTACGACCTGGATATTCCATTGGTTATTCCAGAGGTCAATCCACAGGCGATTGCCGACTTCCGTAACCGTAATATTATCGCCAATCCCAACTGCTCAACCATTCAGATGTTGGTGGCGCTCAAGCCTATCTATGATGCCTTTGGGATCAGCCGTATCAATGTGGCCACGTATCAGTCGGTTTCCGGTACAGGCAAAAAGGCGATTGAAGAGCTGGCGGGTCAATCTGCCAAGCTGCTGCAGGGCTTGCCTTCCGACCCCAAGGTTTATGATAAGCAGATAGCTTTCAACGTGTTGCCGCATATAGATAAGTTTATGGAAAATGGCTACACCAAAGAAGAGATGAAGATGGTTTGGGAAACCCAGAAGATCCTCGGCGACAGCGAGGTCTTGGTGAACCCTACCGCGGTACGGGTACCTGTGTTCTATGGCCATTCGGAAGCGATTCATATCGAGACGCTGCAGCCGGTTGATGCCGCGGAAGTCAAGGCGGTATTGCGGGATGCCGAAGGTGTGGTGCTGTTTGAAGATGATGATGATTATCCAACAGCTGTCACCGAAGGTGCCGGTAGTGACCCTGTGTATGTCGGCCGGGTGCGCAAGGATATTTCCCACGATCTGGGCATAGATCTTTGGGTGGTCTCTGACAATATCCGCAAGGGCGCGGCGCTCAACAGTGTACAGATAGGCGAAATCCTAATCCGCGATTATCTGTAGAACTCTTTGTTTCTGTTGAAAAAGCCTGCAAGCAGCAGGCTTTTTTTGTTTTGCAAATGTGAACAGTAGCAGGGCGGACATTTCTGGTTTATAGTAATCTCAATAAATACAAATGCCTAAAGCCAGTCGTCAGTTGGCGAAACCAGCGCTTGAAAGGGAAGAATGGATGAACTTTCGCACTTCATATCTTGTTGGCCTGATGGCCGCTTTTTTTGCCCTGAACCAAGGTACTCTCATTGAACCCGCCCATGCAGAAGGCCTGAAAATTACCGGTCCTGATGGTCAGGTGCGCCAACAGGTACGCCAGTATGGTCCGACTACGCCATCAGACACCTTCTGGAGCATTGCCCAGAAAGTCAGACCGGATTCCAGTGTTAGCATCTATCAGGTCATGGCCGCTATATTTGAGGCCAACCCGCACGCCTTCACCTCCAATAATTACAACAGCCTGGAACGGGGCATGATACTGCTGATCCCTTCCAAAGAGGTGATGCAGGCTATTCCCCAGAGTATGGCCAGAGCCCGTGCCGAGCAGGACGACAAGAGCTGGTCTTCCGGTAAGCCGCTAAAAGCAGATGATGGCAAAATTGAAACTGCCAAAGCCCCCGAGCGTGAAAGCCAAGCCGCAAAAGAGCCAACGTCGGCCACCCAAACTCCAACGGCGGCGCAGCCATCCAAGGTAGCTACAAGTGCCAAGGAAAACAGCGCGCAGCCGAAAGTCAGTGAGCCATCGACTGAGCCAACTCAAGTGGCTGCAGACAAATCGCCAGCCACCACAACCGAAAAAGCAGCCACGGAAGCAACTCCGGAAACGGCCGACGACAACAGCATTGAAGCGCTGCAGAGCCGCAATCTGAGCCTGACCGATGAACTGGGACGCGCGCAGGACATGCTCACAGTGGCCAATACCGATAACCAAGGGCTGCAAGCGCAAATCGATGAACTGAATCAGCGTCTGTCTGTGTTGGAAGAATCGCTGCAGGCCAGCAAAAAGCAGGAGCAGCAACTCAAAGCCGAAAATGCTGAACTCAAGCAGCAACTTCAAGCTGCCAGCACTACGGCTAATGAGCCGGACGACCTCTGGCGCAGCCTGATGGACAACCCGTTGTTACTGGCCCTGGCCGCGGCCATACCCGCGGTACTGCTGTTGTTATTGCTATGGAGCATGCTGCGCCGCAGACGTAAACAGAGTGATGCCCAAGCACCACAGACCGAAGCGGCTCCAATGGCTGCCGCGGCTGTCGCCGGCGCGGCCACAGCCGAGATGGCCAATGCCGACGATGAATTGGCGGTGCATCTGGATGATGATCCGGACGATTCCATTGATTCACTGCTGGATGTCGACAGCTCAGCGCTGCAGCCTGAGCCGGAAGTTGAGAGTGACAACGAGCAGATGGACATGGCGCAGGAGATGTTCATCGACTCGGGAGAGGGGGATGACACCCAAGAGGCCGAAGATGAAGGCCAGTCCCTCGATGATCTCTGGGCCGAAGCCATGGGCGAGCAGGAGTCGGGTGAGCAGGAAGAACCCGCAGAGGAAGACTTGGACTCACTGCTGGCCGGATTGGACGATACCGATAAACAGGAAACCATTCCTGAAGAGTTGCAGGCCGAAAGTGTTCCAGCATCAGAGCCTGAGCTCAGTGAAACCTTACCCGAAGATGTGACGGCCGCTTTCGACCAGAGCTTTGAAGCCGAGCTTGAACAGAATCTCAATCTCGAACCCAAAGAGCAGAATTCCGAGCCTGAATTGGATACAGAGCTGCAGAGTTTGGATCTGGAGAGCCAGGCCGATGACAGCTCTGTAGTCATTGATGAGGATGAAGATCTCAGTGCCGCTATCGCTGCCGAATTGGCCGAAGATGAACCGGCTGAAGAGACTCTGGATGAGACACAGGAAGCCGATCTCGATGCGCTGCTGGCCGGGTTTGACGTCAATGAAAACACAGAACCTCAAATTGAAGCCGGTACTCAAGTTGAAGACGATAGTAAGACTGAAGCAGAGGAAGATCTTAGCGCTGCCATTGCTGCCGAGCTGGATGAGGATGACTCAGCTGATACCGAGCTGGGCGAAGAAGCAGACATTGATGCCTTGTTGGCTGGATTCGACTCGCCGGCAGCAGAGAGCACTGAAACGGAAGACTTAAGTGACGCTATCGCCGCAGAGCTTGAAGATGACAATGTTGTCATAGACTCCAGCGATACAGAGGCAGACATAGATGCCTTGCTGGCAGGCTTCGATGACTTGGGCGATGCTGTCGAGACTCAAGCGGAAGCAGAGAAGGTTCAAGCTGGGGAAGAGAGTGAAGATCTGGACGCCTTGTTGGCTGGGCTTGCGGATGACGTAATTGCGATAGATAACGTTGATGAGGCGATAGCTGAGACTGACGAGGAAGATAGCTCAGAGGTTGAGTCGGGTGATGCCACTGAGCGCAGCGATGCCGAATTGGATGCCATGCTGGCAGGCTTGTCGCAGGTTGAGGACTTGGATGAGCCTAAAAAGTCCGATGAAACCGATACTTTAGCCGATGAGAGCAGGGATACCGACAGCGCGCCACAAAGCGCTCAACGCAGCGACAAGGATTCCGGCTTCTTCGACGATCTTAAGGCCGGCAGCAAGAGCCATGATCCCCATATTCTTGAGTGGGAGCCCTCCGCACCCAAAGAGCCCTTGGTTGAGGAAGAGCCTTCAGCGCCAAAAGAGCCTTCAGCGCAAGAAGAGCAAGAGCCTTCAGCCATAGAAGAGCTCTTGGCTCAAGAGGAACTCTCTAATCAGAAACAGGCTGCTGATGTTGAAGACAGCGTAACAGATACCGAGCAGGCCCTGGATATTGACCTGGCCCAGGATACTGACGACAGTGACAAGAGCCTGAGCGACGATGACCTGTTGGCCGCTTTTTCTGAAAACGTTGCCAAGGAAGCCGAGGCGGATGAGGAGTTCAGCCTCGAACTGGATGATGATGACTCGCTGGATCTCGAAGACCATAAACTGACAGTGGATGAAGCGCTTGCGGCCCTCGATGCCAAAGAAAAAGGCAAGGTGGCTTCCAGCATGGTACCTGAGCACGATCTCAGCGCCTTCCAGAAGGAAAACGGTTTTATCGATATTGAGCGCCTGCTCAGTGAAGCCGATGAAGGCAACAGTGATACCGACCCCTACAAGGAGCTGGATGTGGATATGGGGGAGCTCGACTCCCTCGTTGGCGCCGCCGCTATGGTCGATGTCGATGATGAGGAAAACTCTGTCAATGCCAAGCTGGACTTGGCGCGGGCCTATATCGAAATCGATGACAAAGACAGCGCCAAGGCATTGCTTAAAGAGGTGGAGCTGGACGGCAACGCCCGCCAGCAAGAGGAAGCTGCAGCCCTGATAAAAACCTTGGGCTAGAGCTCAATCAATACTCAAACGGCGCCTGGAGCGCCGTTTTTTATGCAGTCCGTTTATTGTCCGGGCTTTTTCTTGGAGGCGAATGCCCGCTCTGTGGTAGAATTCGCCGCCTTGAGATCAGGGGAGAAACAGATGCGTATCGCGTTGGGTATCGAATATGACGGCAGCGGCTATTATGGTTGGCAGCGCCAGGCCGAAGTGGATTCAGTTCAGGGGCAGTTGGAGCGGGCCTTATCCCTGGTCGCCAATGAGCCGATAGCACTGCAATGCGCCGGTCGCACCGATGCCGGGGTACACGCCACCGGGCAAGTGGTGCATTTTGATACTTCTGCCGTGCGTAAAGAAGGCGCCTGGACCCTGGGCGTCAATGCCAATCTGCCGGATAATATCGCGGTGCGCTGGGCCAAAGAGGTAGACGACAGTTTTCATGCCCGCTTTTCGGCAACCGCTCGCCGCTACCGCTATATCATCTACAACCACAATTTCCGTCCCGGCATTTTGCGTGGTGGCGTCAGCCATTATCACGGTGACCTAAACGAGCAGAAGATGCATCAGGCGGCCCAGTATCTGCTGGGCGAGCGCGACTTCACCAGTTTCAGGGCGATCCAATGCCAGTCGCGCACCCCGTTTCGCAATGTGCACAGGGTCAGTGTGACCCGCCAGGGCATGTATGTGATAGTGGATATCGAAGCCAATGCCTTTTTGCATCACATGGTGCGCAATATTGTCGGCTCGCTGCTGGAAGTGGGGCTTGGCAATCAGCCGCTGGATTGGCTGGGACAGTTGCTGGAGCTCAAAGACAGAACCAAGGCTGCCCCCACGGCCAAACCCAATGGCCTCTATCTGGTGCATGTCAGTTATCCTGAGCAATATCAACTGCCCAAGCTGGCTATGGGCCCACTGTTTATGCCGGACTGAAACCGTTAGCATGCTGTTGCCGCCACGCTTTTGCTTGCGGCAACATCAAGATTTAAGGGAAGAATCAAATGTCGCAATCATCCGCTCATCTGCATCCGCTACCGGGAGCCAACGCTCCTTTGTCTGTTTGGCTGGACTACCTGCTGGCCATTCATCCGACCGAAATCGATATGGGGCTCGAGCGGGTCACCCAAGTTGCGGCCAGGCTCGGGGTGCTGTCACTGGGCAGCACCAAGGTGATCACAGTTGCCGGTACCAATGGCAAGGGCAGCACCTGCCGTATGCTGGAGCAGATCATGCGCGCGGCGGGTTATCGGATCGGGGTTTACAGCTCGCCCCATATCATCAATTACAATGAGCGGGTGCGAATAGACGACGTCGATGCACCGGATAGCGACTTTATCTCGGCCTTTGAAACCATAGAAGCGGCCAGGGGCGACACCTCGCTGACCTTCTTTGAATATGCCACGCTGGCCGGGTTACTGCTGTTCAAGCAGGCCAGGCTGGATCTGGTTATTCTGGAAGTGGGCCTGGGAGGCAGGCTGGATGCCACCAATATCATAGATGCCGATGTCAGTGTGGTAACCGCCATAGATCTTGATCATCAGGCGTATCTTGGTGACACCCGGGAGTTGGTTGGCCGTGAGAAAGCCGGCATCTTCCGTAAGAACCGCCCGGCGATAGTGGGCGATGCCGAGATGCCTGCCAGCGTAGTTGAGGTTGCCAATGAAAAGGGCGCCTTACTCAAGGCGGTAGGGCAGGCATTTTCCTACAAGCAAACCCGCACAGGCTGGGATTTTTGCGGTGAGCACTGGCAGTTTGTAGACTTACCCAAGCCGCAATTACCTCTGCCCAATGCCGCCACCAGCTTGGCTGCGCTGGAACAACTCTGGCCTGAACTCTCCGAAGCGGCGATTCGCTCAGGGCTCGCCAGTGCCAGGCTCAGCGGCAGAATGGAGCATATCAGTGAGGCGCCGCTGATTATTTTGGATGTGGCGCACAATCCCCACGCGGCCCGCTATCTGGCGCAAAGGCTGGATGAACTGCAGGCCAAGGGGCGAGTCTATGGCGTTTGCGGTATGCTCAAGGACAAGGATATCGAGGGCGTGATGCAGGCGCTGGCGCCTAGCATAGACAGCTGGTTGTTGGTGACGCTGCATAATGAGCGTGGTGCCGATGCCGGCCGTTTGCGAAAAGCCCTGCCGGATGGCTGTGACGCCCGGGAATTTGAACAGATGCCGGATTGCTGGCAATACCTCAAACCCAAACTCGGCGCCGAAGATGTGGTAATTGTCTTTGGCTCCTTTTACACTGTTTCGGGCTTTAAAGCGCTTATCTAAGGAAGGTGCGAACAAGTCCCATGTGTGCTCTGCGTTATCTGACTCAGGCAGGACCCGGCATGCCTTTAGTCAGATGCCTTGAACGCCAATTGCTGTGCAAGCCACTCTCTACAAAAGAGAAGGCCACGAGGACTTATTCGCACTATCCCTTATTGACTGGAAGGAAGATATTTTGTCGACTCAGTTTCATAACCGTCTGGTAGGTACCGTAGTATTGGTCGCCTTGGGGGTGATCTTTTTACCTGACATTCTCGATGGCAAGAAAGAGCGCCAGCAAGAGCAGTTCACTGAAATTCCGCTGCGGCCGGATACCGAATCGCAATTGGCGGAGCCGGGAGAGTTTGAAACCCTGGATGTCGCCGAGACTCTGGACTTGGCACAGGAAACAGACGAGCCTCAGGTTGAAGTCGAACCCGCTCCCGAGGTGAAAGCTACCGAAAACAGTGTTTCCAACACCGCCCAATCCAAGCCACAGGAGGTCAAAAAGACTCCTGAACCCAAGGCCAAACCCAGTGATGCAGCCTGGACTTTACAGCTCGGCGCCTTCAGTAACGCGGCCAATGTTAAAGCCCTGGTAGCCAAATTGCGCAAGGCCGGATTCAGCGCCTATACCTTGCCGGACAAGCCTGTGGACGGAAAGTTGACCCGGGTGTTTGTCGGTCCGGATGTCTCCAGTGATCGCATCAAACAGCAACAGAAGAAGGTTGAAGAGTTGACCAAACTCAAGGGTAAAGTGGTTCGCTATAACCCACAGGAAAGATGACAGTTTGCCCTGAGTCGGCAAGCAATTATTTACGCCCCGGGGGTGAGAATGCTTGCCTTCTCTGGTAGAATCCCGCCGACTTAAATCTTCACCGGATACTTCTACCCATGGTTTGGATAGATTACGCCATCATCATAGTTATCGGATTATCGACCCTTATCAGTCTGATCCGTGGTTTTGCCAAAGAAGCCATGTCGCTGGTGGTTTGGTTCGCCGCCTTTTTCATCGCCAGCCAGTTTTATCAGGACCTTGCCGTTCATATCACTCAAATCAATGATGAGGTGCTGCGAAACGGGGTCGCCATTGCCATCTTGTTTATTGTCACCCTGATAGTGGGGGCCTTGGTGAACTATTTGATAGGCCAGTTGGTCTCCAAGACAGGACTCTCGGGAACGGACAGAATTCTTGGCCTGTGTTTCGGTGCGCTGCGCGGCGCATTGATAGTCAGTGCCATACTCTTTTTTATGGATGCCTTTACCGGCGCGCCCAAAACCGATTGGTGGCAGGGTTCGCAACTGGTGCCCGAATTCGGGGTGGTTATCCAGTGGTTTTTTGACTACCTGGAAAATACCTCAAGCTTTGTACCCAAAATATAAAAAATACAATTATCAGAACATCTTACAATGAGGAAGCTTACCCATGTGTGGTATCGTCGGAATCGTTGGCCGCTCGGCGGTCAATCAGACCATCTATGATGCACTGACAGTGCTTCAACACCGTGGCCAGGATGCTGCAGGCATAGTGACTATCGATCAGAATGCCTTTCGCCTGCGTAAGGCCAATGGTCTGGTCAAGGACGTATTTGAACCCAAGCATATGCAGCGGCTGCAGGGCAACGCAGGCTTGGGCCATGTGCGTTATCCCACGGCCGGCAGCTCCAGTGCCTCTGAAGCCCAACCGTTTTATGTGAACTCTCCTTTCGGGATCTCTCTGGCGCACAACGGCAACCTGACCAATACAGTGCAACTGGCCGAAGGGCTGCGCAACAAGCGCCGCCATGTGAACACCACGTCCGACTCTGAAGTGCTGCTCAACCTGTTGGCCGATGAGCTGGACAAGACCGACAGCCTGACCTTGAGCCCGGATGAAGTGTTCGATGCCGTCTCCCGGGTGCACGCCGATACCCGCGGTGCCTACGCCGTGGTGGCCATGATTATCGGTCAGGGCCTGGTGGCATTTCGCGATCCTTTTGGTATTCGCCCTCTGGTGCTCGGCAAGCACGAGACAGCCTCTGGTACCGAGTATATGGTGGCCTCAGAGAGCGTGGCACTGGATGCCGTTGGTTTTGAAGTGATGCGCGATGTGGCTCCCGGCGAAGCCGTGTATATCACCACAGAAGGTGAGCTGTTTACCCGTCAGTGCGCCGAAGCGCCAAGCTATGCCCCCTGTATCTTCGAATTCGTTTACTTTGCCCGTCCGGACTCCACCATAGACAAGGTGTCAGTCTATGCCAGCCGGGTCAACATGGGCGCCAAGCTGGGTGAGAAGATCCGCAAGGAATGGTATGACCATGATATCGATGTGGTGATCCCTATTCCGGAAACCTCCTGTGATATTGCTCTGGAAATTGCCCGTGGCATGGATCTGCCTTACCGTCAGGGATTCGTGAAGAACCGCTACATCGGCCGTACCTTTATCATGCCGGGGCAGCAGGAGCGCAAGAAGTCGGTTAGACGCAAGCTCAATGCCATCAACGCCGAGTTCAAGGACAAGAATGTCCTGCTGGTGGACGACTCCATAGTGCGTGGTACCACTTCAGAGCAGATCATTGAGATGGCCCGTGAAGCTGGCGCCAAGAAGGTGTATTTCGCCTCGGCCGCGCCCGAGATCCGCTTCCCCAACGTCTACGGTATAGACATGCCAACCTCCAATGAGCTGATTGCCCATGGCCGTGATGCCGATGAAATCGCCCGTCTCATTGGCGCAGATGGCATTATCTTCCAGGATCTGAGCGACCTGGTGGAAGCGGTGCGAATGGAAAACCCGGATATCAAGCGCTTCGAAACCTCAGTGTTTGACGGCCACTACATCACCAAGGATGTGGATCAGGCCTATCTGGATCATCTTACCCAGCTGCGTAACGACGATGCCAAGGCCAACCGCAACAAGGATATAGGTACCAACCTGGAGCTGCATAACGTCTGCCATCCTTGATAAGTACTCTCTGATAAAGCCAACCCTTGAGGTTGGCTTTTTTCTGTGCCAGTCAGTATGCTGAGCCTCGACTCTTGATGGTGCAGGGAGAGAAGCACAATGGATAAGTACCGGGAAACCGTAGCAACCTTTGACAAAATGGCGCTTCCCTATCGGGATAAGTTTGCCGGCAACGATTGTTATGACTCGGCCCATAACCGATTTGCCTCCTTGCTGAAGCAGTATCAGGCCTGTGCCGGACGGCGCCTGCGGTTACTGGATATCGGTTGTGGCCCAGGGCATGTCAGCGGCATGTTGGCAAAAAGGGTGCCTGAGCTCGAGATAGTGGGTATAGATGCGGCGCCGGCCATGGTGGCACTTGCCAGTGAATTGTTACCCGAGGGACGTTTTTATCGGCTGGATAGCCGCGAGCTTGGTTGTCTTTCGTCGCTGCTTGAAGCTGATGCCGTGCAGGCTATCGCAACCTTAGATGTGCCTGAAAGTGCAGCTACGCCCCTAAGTCTTGGGGTTTCTGATGGCTCTAATACCCTTGATGACTTTAATGCCCTTGATGGCTTAGACACGCCAGAGGGTTTTGATGCAATACTTCTGCTCTTCATTACGCCTTATCTTGAACGTCAGGATGTGATTGCCTTACTGCAAGACTGCCGTGTGCTACTGAATGACGGCGGGCTCCTGTATCTGGCCTCCATGGAGGATGACTATCAAGCGTCCGGCTATCAAAGCTCCAGCGCAGGAGACAGAGTATTTATCCACTATTATCCCGAAGTGTTTTTCGTCAGTGAGTTGGCCGCGGCCGGGTTTGAGCTCATCGACAGCCTGCGTAAACCCTATCTGGAGCAGGGCGAGGTCAAGGCCACAGATCTGTTTCTCTACGCCAAAGCCGTGTAAAAACAAAGGCGCTTCAGAGGCTGATAGCGCCTGAGCTTTTCAGGTAAAACGCTTATTTTGTTCACTACTTTTTGTTCACTGCTTTTTATCACGACTGTTGGCTCGTGACTTTTCTTGTGGCTTTTTCTCGTGATTTTTTCGCATGACTTTTTCTCAGTTAGCGAGCCGTTTTGCGAACAAACTCCAGCAGGCGGTTATTGGCGGGCATGGCATGATCTTGACAAAGCTCAAGCCCCTGGGCTGCGGCCAGCATCAGGATCCACTCCTGATCGCGAATGCCGCTTTGTGGATCGCGCTGCCGTAACATGGCATCGAACACCCGGTTGGAGTTACTGCTGTAATCGCCTCGGTAGTTGAAGGGGCCATAGAGGCAGAAACGGCCGCCGCTTTGCAATACTTTGCCTATGCCGGTAAACATCGCCTCCACCATGGGCTGGCTCATGATATGCGCAGTATTGGCGCTATAGATGGCATCCGGCGCCGGCTCAGTTGCCGCCTGCGGCCAGGGTGAGCACACCTCCAGAGTGATTACCTCGGCCAGGTTACTCGCCGGGAGTTTGGCATGCCAGGCGCGGATCCCATCCAGATACTGGGGTTGATCGCTGCATTGCCACACCAGATGCGGCAACTGCGGGGCAAAGTAGACAGAGTGCTGACCGGTTCCACTGCCTATCTCCAATACCCTGCGGCAGCCTGAGAATGCCTGTTTGAGTATTTTGAGTATCGGCTCGCGGTTGTTTTCACAGGCTTGGGAGAAGGGCGCGGGTATCGAAGACATAAAAGATTTCCTGCAATCTTGCCGTCGTGACGGCTGAGTGAGTCTGGTGTTTTATTGTACTTACTTTATAACATTGCCAGAGGTTTAAATTATGGCAAGAAGAAGCATAAAAAAGCGCCCCTGAGGGCGCTTGGGTCGTTTTCAGTCTCAATCGACAGTCTTATTGGGCAGGCTTGAGATCTATGCGGTAGACGGCAAAGCCCAGCTCATCGGTACTCAGCTTGGTCATGGTCCTTTGCTGGTTGGCCTGGATGAAGTTGGCGGCCTTGTCACTGTCCTGAGTCGCAAAGCGGATATCCAGGGCAACAGCCGTATCTATACTCTTGAAGTCCCAGTTATAGTCGGCAGTGGGGTTGACCATGGCGTCATACTTGTCGGTTTCAGGATTGTATTTGGACTGCTCTGTGATGTAAGCCGCCAGAGCTTCACGGTTGGTGTCCGGCAGTTCCAGTACCACGTGCTCGCTGCCGGTGCCGGCAAACTTTCCGCCAAAGGCGCGGTAGTTGTTGGAGGCGACGATAAATTCCTTGGCCGCCAGGTTTTCACCTGTATAGACAGTGCCTTCGCTGTCGGTGAAGGCCAGATCCACAATTCGCGAGGCATCGGCATTGACCAGAGCACAATCCCGGTCGAATTTGCTCGGCTGTGTCACGTCTATCTTGTAGGTCACGCCATCGATAACATCAAAGTTATAGGTGGGGTGGTTATAGTTCACCAGCTCCTGCGGCTCAGTGCTGGCAGGATCTATCTGGTTGAACTGGTTGGCTGAACACTCGAGCCAGTCTTTCAGCTCGGCGCCGTTTAGCTTAACCGCTACCATAGTGTTGGGGTAGAGGTAGAGATCGGCGGCGTTCTTGAAGGTCAGCGGCCCTTTGTCCACCATTACATACTGATCGGCATCACTGGTGGTGCTATGGCGGCCACCGGCCTTGAACGGCGCGGCTGCAGAGAGCACAGGCAATGACTTGAGTGCTTCCGGCAGCTTGGCCTTGACGTTGGCTATCTGGGCGTCGGAGACAATCTGCACAGTCGGGTCGTCCTGCACCAGCGTCAGGAAGCTGAACATGTCGGCGGCAGCTACCCCGATTGGCTGCTCGACAAAGGCGATGGTGCCCTGGTGTTCCAGCTCAACCGCATCGTGAATGTCCTTATCGGCTTCCACCAGAGGTGTCTTGTTGGCACCGTCATAGATAGGGCGGGCCTCAGTGCGGGCCGAGAGCACAGTCCACTTGCCGTCTTTACGTTGCAGTTTGAAGTCGACCAGGCCCATGTTGTCGCCCCAGCGACCCGGCATCACGGCGGGGACACCGTTAAGCAGGCCTTTTTCCACATCTGTGTTGGGCAAGTCGGCATAGCGGGCATCGGGGAAGATGGAGTGGCTGTGGCCGAACATGATGGCATCAATGCCGTCGACATAGGTGAGGGCATAGGTGGCATTTTCGGCAGCAGGATCGCCTGGGTTTTCGGTGGAGCCAATGCCTGAGTGCGGAATGGCGATAATGATATCGGCGCCTTCAGCCTTCATTTGCGGCACAAATTTCTTGGCGCTCTCCACTATGCTCTCGGCGCGTACCTTGCCGGTGAGGTTCTGCTTGTCCCACAGCATAATTTGCGGAGGCACGAATCCTATATAGCCAATCTTGAGCTTGTGACTGTTGCCGTCAGTGTCCTTAACCTCGGTTTCCTTGATGAGATAAGGGGTAAACAGGTTGTCACCTTTCTTGAGTCCCTTCCAGCAATCATCGGCATCACAATAGACGTTGGCGTTGACATAGGGGAACTGGGCGCCGGCGAGGGATTTCTCCAGGAAATCCAGGCCGTAGTTGAATTCGTGGTTGCCTATGTTACCCACGGCATAATCGAGCAGGTTCATCGCCTTGTAGGCGGGGTGCACTTCGCCATCGGCGATACCGACCTTGGCCATATAGTCGCCCATGGGGCTGCCCTGCAACAGATCGCCGTTATCGACCAATACTGTGTTGGTGACTTCTTTGCGGGCGGCATGGATCAGGCTGGCGGTACGGGCCAGACCTATAGTAGGGTCTTCCTTGCCGCTGTAATAGTTGTAATCCATGATGTTGGTGTGCAGATCTGTGGTTTCCAAAACCCGCAGATCCACGCTCACCGTTGGCTCATCCTTGTTGTCACTGCCACAGGCACTGAGACCCATTGCGGCGGCAACCGCCAGTGTTACTAATGTTTTAGTTTGCATTGTTTACTACTCTTGGTTTTTATTATCGACCCCGGGAGATTATCCCGTCCATCATCCGGTTAAATCACTGTTAATCATATGATTAATCTGGTTAACCAAGGCGCAGTATACCCAAAGGCGGCGACACTTATGTGACATCGGCCGTTAAAAACGGGTGACAATTTGTGACAAGTGGCAAATAAATGTCCGCTGACTGTCCCGGTTGTTCAAAACTTGTTCCAGTGACCGCAAGAGGCCCGACTTTGACGCTGGATTTCTGCTCAGTCATGTCGGCTCCATGGGGGAGGGCAGAATTTCTTACAGTTAAGTCATTGTCCAAATAGCGGAAGAGTTGTTAAGGTAATGGCGGGAATCAACAGGGCTGTTGCCCCGCCGAGACAGGTGTCCCGGGTATTCAATCATAACTAAGCAATAGCCTGCCGTTAATGGAGTCAAGATGCGTAAGACATTAATCGCCACCGCCATAGGCGCTGCACTGGTGCTGAGTGCCTGTGCCGAACAGCAAACCAATGAAACTGTCAGTAATGCCCCGGCCAAAGAAGCGAGCCAAAGTATGCCAGAGGCAAAAAGCACCGAACAAACAGCAAGCAATGTGCTGCTCAGCCCAAGTCCGCTGCAGTATCATGCCCCGCAGTTCGACAAGATAAAAATCGCAGACTATCTGCCGGCCTTTGAAGCCGGGATCAAGGAACACAACCAGCAAATTGCCGGCATAATCAACAACAGCGAAGCCGCTTCGTTTGATAACACCATAGTGGCGATGGAAAAGACCGGCGCCATTCTCAATCGTACTTCCAGGGTCTTCTTCAATCTGGCCGGGTTGATCTCCAACGATGAGTTTCAGGCCATTCAAGGGGAAATCGTTCCCAAGCTTACCGAACACAGCGACAATATTTTCCTCAATCCCAAGTTGTTTGCCCGGGTTGAAGCTGTCTACAACCACAAAGATAGCCTGAGCGCGCAAGATCAGCGTCTGGTGGACTTCTATTACAATCAGTTCGTCCGTGCCGGCGCCAAATTGAGCGAAGCCGACAAGACCCAAATGCGTGAGCTCAACGGTGAGCTGGCCACATTGTCGACCGAGTTTTCGCAAAACATTCTCAAGTCGTTCAAGGATGATGTGATCCTGGTGACCGATAAGGCGCAGCTCAAAGGCTTGAGTGAGGATGAGATAGGCGCCCTGGCCAACGCCGCCAAGGAAGCGGGTAAAGAGGGTTACCTGATAAGCCTGGTGAATACCACCCGCCAGCCACTGCTGTCGAGCCTGGAAGACAGAGGCCTGAGAGAGAAAATTTGGCAGACTTCGGCCAATCGCGCCATGGCCAGCAATGGTCCTATCGTACTCAAGCAGGCACAGTTGCGCGCCGAAAAGGCCAAACTGCTGGGTTATGAAACCTGGGCTGACTATGTACTGGCCGATCAGATGGCCGGTAATCCGGATGCGGTATTTGCCATTTTGGATGACCTGGCACCCAAGGCCGTTACCAAGGCTAAGGCTGAAGGCAAGGATATCCAGGCGCAAATCAAGGCTTCCGGTGCCGACTTTGAGCTGCAGCCATGGGACTGGGCCTTCTATGCCGAGCAGGTTCGCAAGGCCAAATACGATCTGGATGAGAGCCAGATCAAGCCCTACTTCGAATTCAATACCGTGCTGAATGACGGCATGTTCTACGCCATGCAGAAGTTCTACGGCATCACAATGAAAGAGCGCAAGGATCTGCCGGTATGGCAGGAAGATGTCCGCGCCTGGGAAGTATTCAACGAAGACGGCAGCTCCATCGGGCTCTTCTATCTGGACCCTTACGCCAGAGTAGGCAAGAACGGCGGCGCCTGGATGGATGAGTACGTGACCCAAAGCTTCCTTTTGGATAACAAGCCTGTGGTGTACAACGCGCTCAATATTCCCAAGCCAGCCGAAGGTCAGCCTACGCTGATGACCTTTGATGAAGTGACTACCATGTTCCATGAATTTGGCCACGGCATTCACGGTTTGTTCTCGCAGGTGAAATACCCAAGCCTTGCTGGTACCGCTACTCCAAGGGACTTTGTTGAGTTCCCATCCCAGGCCAACGAGGATTGGGCCACAGATCCGGACGTTTTGGCTCACTATGCCAAACATTACAAAACCGGCGAGCCAATTCCGCAAGCCTTGCTGGAAAAAGTGCGAGCAGCGGCTACCTTCAACCAGGGCTATGACACGGTAGAGTATCTGGCCGCAGCGCTGCTTGATATGGAGTGGCACTCACTCAAGGCTGGTGAACAAGTGGCGGACGTTAAATCCTTCGAAGCCAAGGCCCGTGCCAAACATGGCCTGGATTACGCGCCTGTGTTGCCACGTTACCAGTCGACTTATTTCAGCCATGTATTCGGTGGCGGTTACTCGGCCGGATATTATGCTTACCTGTGGACCGAAGTGTTCGCTGCCGACGCCTTTGCCCATACCATGGCAGAAGGTGGCCTCAAACGAGCCAATGGTGACAAGTATCGTCAGGCAATTCTCTCCAAGGGGAACAGTGAGGATCTGATGCAGGACTACATCCAGTTCCGCGGCCAGAAACCCACAGTGGATGCGCTGCTCAAGCGCCGAGGCCTGGTAGACTGAAACCTTTGATAACACCCGCCAAATGGCGGGTGTTTTTTATCCCTCAAATAAGATGATAAAAGCTATGGAAGCTATTCGTTATCCCATCAAGGGCAGTTGCCAGTGCGGCGCTGTCAGTTATCGCTTGTTGGCGCCGCCGCAGATGGTGGTGGCCTGCCACTGCAAGGAATGCCAGAAGCTGTCCACCAGTGCCTTCAGCATCACGGCGATTGTCAGAGCCGAAGATATAGAATTCATTGGCGAACTGAGCCATTGGCAGCGGGGTTCGGCCAGCGGCAATATCAGCGCCGCCAAGTTTTGTGGTCGCTGCGGCAATCGTATCTATCACTACAACCCGGCTGAGCCGCAGAGTATCAAGCTCAAGCCCAGTAACCTGGAAGATACCCGTATCATTCAGCCGAGTGCCCATGCCTGGGTCAGTGAAAAGCAGGACTGGTTTGTTATCCCGCCCGGAGTCAAGCAATACACCGGTCAGCCCTGATAAAGGCCAGCCTTGATAAAGAACTAAAAAAGCCGTTCACTGAGTGAACGGCTTTTTGATTGCGCTGCTGGACATTGCTAATCCGGCAAGCGTTTATTCCGCCAGCAGGCCGCGACTGCGCAGCAGTGGCTCAATGGCGGCTTCCTGACCACGGAACGCCTTGTAAAGCGCCATAGGATCTTCACTGCCACCGCGCTCAAGGATGTTGCTGCGGAACGCCTTGGCGGTAGCCGGGTCAAAAATACCGTTTTCCTTGAAGGCCTCAAAGGCATCGGCGCCGAGAATATCGGACCAGATATAGGAGTAATAACCGGCCGAATATCCTCCGGAGAAGATGTGGCTGAAGTAGGTGGAGCGATAGCGCGGCGCTATCTCAGGGATCAGCCCCATCTTGCTCAGCGATTGCTGCTCGAAGGCGGCAGCATCCTGAGGTTCGGTGACGCTGCTGCTGTGCCAGTCCAGATCCAGCTTGGTGGCTGCCATGTATTCCACCGTGGCGAAACCCTGGTTGAACTTGCTGGCGGCGCGGATCTTGTCTACCAGGCTCTGGGGGATCACCTCACCGGTTTGATAGTGCTTGGCAAAATGCGCCAGCACATCCGGTTGAGTCATCCAGTTTTCCATCACCTGTGACGGGAACTCCACATAGTCGCGGGGCACGGAAGTGCCGGACTGGGAACGATACTCCACCTTGGACAGCAAGGCGTGCAGCGCATGGCCGAATTCATGGAACAGGGTACCGGCTTCATCGAAGGTCAGCAGCGTCGGCTCATCGCCATTGGGGCGAGGGTAATTGAGTACGTTGACTATGATGGGCTGCTCGTTGACGCCATCGACCACCGCCTGGCGGCGATAGGCATTGGACCAGGCGCCGCCGCGTTTGCTGTCACGCACATAGTAATCGCCAAAGAAGATACCGATAACGCTGCCATCTTTATCTTTCACCTCGAAGGTGCGTACATCCGGGTGATACTTGGGCAGATCGTCACGCTCGGTGACACTGATGCCATAGAGGCGGTTGGCAGTGTAGAACACGCCCTTGAGGGTGTTTTCCAGCGAGAAGTATGGCTTGGTCTGCTGTTCGTTAAAGCTGTACTTGGCGACGCGTATCTTGTCGGCATAGTACCACCAGTCCCAGGCGGCCAGTTTGAAGTCCTTGCCTTCGCTGTCGATAAGCTTTTGCATCTCGGCCTTTTCGGCTTCGGCCTGGGCCAGGGCGGCGGGCCAAATTTTATCCAGCAGGGCGTAGACATTTTCCGGAGTCTTGGCAGTACGCTCTTCCAGCACATAGTGGGCGTGGCTCGGATAGCCCAGAAGCTGGGCTCGTTTGGCTCTAAGAGCCGCCAGCTCTGCCAGCACCTTCTTGTTGTCGTGGGCGTTGTCGTTGTTACCGCGCTCGATATAACCCTTGTAGAGTTTTTCTCTCAGCTCTCGGTTATCGGCATAGGTCAAAAACGGGGTGACGGAGGGGCGTTGGGTGGTAAATACCCATTTGCCGGGATGGCCGCGCTTGATGGCCGCCTGGGCGGCAACGTCAATCACATCCTGCGGCAGACCGGCCAGATCGGCCTGCTTGTCTATCACAAGTTCAAAGTCGTTGGTTTCTGCCAGCACATTGTCGCCGAACTCCAAGCTCAGCTTGCCAATCGCTTCATTGAGCTTTCTAAGCTCCGCCTTACCGGCTTCATCCAGGTTGGCACCGCCGCGGCTGAAGCGTTTGTAGGTGTCTTCGAGCAGCTTCTGCTGCGCCGGGTTCAGTACCAGCTGATCTTTTTGCTGATAGACAGCCTTGACCCGCTGAAACAAGGCGTTGTTCAGGTAAATATCATCGCGGCTGGAAGACAACAACGGGGATACTTCCTTGGAGATCTTCTGCAGCTCGGCGGAGGTGTCGGCGCTGGTGAGGTTATAAAACACCCCTGACACCTTGGTCAGCAAGGCGCCACTGCGCTCCATGGCTTCTATGGTGTTGGCAAAGTCAGCGGCGGCCGGATTATCTATGATGGCCTGAATCTCTGCCTTGCGCTCGGCAATCCCTTGTTTGAAGGCCGGCAGGTAATGCTCGGACTTGATGCGATCAAAGGCGGGGATTTCAAGGTAAGTATTCCAGGGCTGGAAGAAAGGGTTGTCCCGGGTTTGTTCGGCCTTGGCTGCGGCTGGGTTTGTGCCTGTGCCATTCTGGAGAGCAGGCGCTTGAGTTTGGGCAGATGTGTCGCTCTGGGATACAGGCTGGTTGTCGCAGGCGCTCAGTGTCAGCGCCAATCCCAGGGCCAGAGCCACTGGAGAGAGGGTCATTCCCTTCATTGTTATTCCTCTATGCTGGTGTTTATCTCCCGTATGGCGCAGCGGGCCGCGCCGAAGCCGTCCTTAGTAACATGCCGTATTGAAAAAGGCCAATTTTGTCCTGTTTAGTTTGTAACAAAATTTAGCGAATGCAGTATCGAAACTGTATCTGTGGCACACTCTCAGGCCATTGAAAATAAAAGATAACAAAAGCCACCCTGCCATGATGATAAGAACACTTTCCCGTTTATCCCTGTCGCTGTCCCTGTGCGTGTTTGCTCCTTTTGTAAGCGCAGAGAGCGGCCTTACGGCTCAGCCCTCGAGCCAGGCTTCGAGCCAGACTTCAAGCGTAAGTGCTGCCCAAGGTACAGAGTCTGCATTGAGTAAAGTCTCGCCACTGTCGAAAACCTTGGCCCAGTACAGCCTTGACCGCTACGGCAGCGAGATGGAACAGAGTCTCGCCGAGTTGGTGCGCTTCAATACCGAGGCTATCCCAGGGTTGACGCCCGACACCAATCCGGAATTCATCGGCTTCAAGCAGGCGCTCAAGGCCCAAGCTGAGCAGTTGGGGCTGGATTATGCCGATCACGGTTATGTGCTCTTGATAGGCCTTGGCGAAGACAGGGGCGGCGGCGCTAATAAGCTTGGCATCATTACCCACGGGGATGTGCAACCGGCCAATTCAACGCTTTGGCACCAGAGTCCCTATCAACTGGATACTCAATCGCAACCGGGCAAGCTGATAGGCCGCGGCACCGAAGATGATAAGGGGCCGATAGTCACCGCCATGTACGCCATGAAGGCGCTCAAGGACAAGTCGGTAAAACTGAACCGCCGCATTGAACTCATGGTATATCTGGCCGAGGAGTCGGACTGGGAGCCGCTGAAAGTGTTTCTCAAGGACTATCAAGCGGCCGATATGAATATCACCATAGACGCCGAATATCCTGTAGTCACCGCCGAGAAGGGCTGGAGCCAGATAAAACTCACGATACCTGAACCCAAAGTCAAGGCGCCTAATTTCGATAAACCGCAACTGCAGCATTTCAGCGGTGGCTCCTTTGCCAGTCAGATCCCCCAGCAGGCCTTGGCCCTGATCCGCGGAGCCGACAGCGCAATGGTCAGCCGTTTGCAACGCGTCGCAGAGTCCCAGCAGGGGGTGCACTATGATTTTACCCTGGATTTCGACAGCCTGGAGATCGCCGCCAACGGTAAATCGGCCCATTCCTCAACCCCTGAAGATGGTGTCAATGCCGTGACTCATCTGGCTGCGCTGTTGGAGTCTGAGACATTCGCGCCGAGCCAGTCGGCATTAACCTTGGCATTTATCAATGAAATGATAGGCTTGGACCTCTATGCCGAGCGCTTTGGCGAGCTGGGCTATAGCGATGATTTTATGGGGCCTATGTCGCTGGCGCCGACTGTGGTGGAGTGGGGGCAGGGGGGTACCAGCATTACGCTTAACCTAAGGCGCCCCATAGGCAAGAGCCCGGAAACCTTGGATAAACAGCTGTCCGCGGCGCTGGCCGGTTGGCAGCAATCCCACGGCGTGACTCTGGTCGATGTCAGCAGCTATTGGGGCGAGCCCAAGGTGATGGATAAGGCGCCGCATCTGCAAACCCTGCTCAATGTGTTTGCCGAGTTTACCGGTATTGCCGACCCTAAACCTGTTGCTATTGGCGGTTCCACCAACAGTAAACTGTTTCCCAATGCCCTCAGTTTTGGTCCGGCCATGCCGGGTGTCGAGTATACAGGCCACAGTGAACATGAGTTTATCACCCGCGAGCAGTTGCAGCTGAACCTTAAGATGTATACCGCTGCCATGGTGGAGTTGGCGGTAATCTAAGGAAGGTGCGAACAAGCCCCATGTGTGCTCTGCGTCGGCTTACAGGCCTGGATGCAAGGCGTGGTTCGCAGCAAATAAGAAGCACAACACAACAGGCAGGCCTGTAAGCCACGCCCTTCGGGGCTTTCACAGCAACTGGCTCTCTCTGCGTTATCCGACTTCGACAGGCCCCGGCATGCCTTCAGTCAGATGCCTTGAACGCCAATTGCTGTGTAAGCCAGAGTGCCACGAGGACTTATTCGCACCTTCCCTAAAGGGATGAAGACTCGGTCTTTTGATGTTGATCTTAAGTCTCATGTGTGGGCTACTGAAAAATGTATTTGAAGTTAAGGCAGGTATGATTTTTGTGAACTCATCACAATTGTGAAAATATTGTTATCGATACGATGCGCATGAGTTACGCTTAAAGGACGATTCCTCTAATTGTCAAGAGAGCATGAATGAAAACGCAATCCATGATGAGCCTTGTTTTTGGTGCTATATGTGCGAGCGCCTTGTTAACCTTCATCTTCACTATGAATGAATCGGCTAAAATTGTTCAGTTAGGTGATGCGGCGAATATTCGATATAAGTCTTATCAGGTGGCTGATGAACTGAGACAAAGTTCAGACGATCTTACACGGCTTGCCCGTACCTATGCTATTACCGGCGAAGAGAAATACGAGAAGATGTATCAGGATATTCTTGATATTCGCAATGGAGAGAAACCTCGGCCGCAGCACTACCACCAAATATATTGGGATTTAGTATTGAATTATGGTGACAAACCCAAAGCGGATGGCGAACGTGCTGCAATTAAAGACACGATGAAGTCTTTGGGCTTTAGTGCAAAGGAGTTCGACTTCCTGGATCAGGCCCAAGCGAATTCTGATGCCTTAGTGGCGTTGGAAGTTAAGGCAATGAATGCGGTTAAAGGCATATTTTTGGATCCGACCAGTGGCAAATATAGTGTTCGGGGAGAACCAGATCTGGCGCTGGCAAGAGAACTGCTTCACAGTCCTGCTTACCATAGGGAAAAAGCCAAAATTATGGCACCAATTGACCAGTTTTTTTCGGCCCTGGATCAGCGTACTGGTGCAGACTTTATCCAGCGAATGGAGGATCTCAGAAGCGCTCTTTTCTGGTCGCAGCTACTGCTGGCTATAGTGATATTGGTCAGTATTGTTGGTTTCGTGATGGTTAAATATAAAATTGCCAATCCAATTGTACTCGTATACGAACAATTGATGGACATTCAGAAAACGAAAGACCTAAGTAAACGGATTCAGGTTACAGCCAGTGGTGAAATTGCCCAAATAAGGGAGCAGATTAACGCTTTTATAAGTTCATTGGCAACCTCCTTGGCTGTAACAGACAGCGTTTCTAAAGAGGTTGCAAAGTTGTCGGAGGAAGCCAAGTCAGCAGTAAATGAGTCAAGAGCCAGCTCTCAAAAAGTGGCCTCTGAGTTGGATTCAAGTGCTAGTGCTATGGAAGAGATGACGACGACATTGATGCATGTCAGCGAAAATACCCAAGAGGCTGAAGCTAGAGCCGCGGAGAATGAATCCAATGTATCCTTAGGTCAGAGGACTGTACGGCAGGCACAGTCTGCAATGAGCGTGTTAGCACAGGAGTTTGCAAAAACAAAAGTAGCTATGCAACATTTGGTCACTGAAAGTGATCAGGTAAGCAATGTCCTGGAAGTTATCAAGGCTATTGCTGAGCAAACCAATTTACTGGCTTTGAATGCAGCAATCGAAGCGGCTCGCGCTGGAGAGCAGGGGCGAGGTTTTGCGGTTGTTGCCGATGAAGTTCGTTCGTTGGCACAGCGTACTCAGGACTCTACAAAAGAGATTGACGACATAGTCGCTAGTTTACAACAACGGACAACCGAAGTTGGCGGTTCTGTGACTCAAGCTGCTGAATTGATGAATAAGGCCGATGAAGAGTTTGGCGGGATTATTTCAGTTTTTGAGAACATTCTTGTGAGCACTGAGGCTATTCATAATATCAATACGCAGGTGGCCTCTTCTACAGAGGAGCAGTCTCTGGTATCACGTGATTTAGCAAGCAGCATGACAGTGATTAGAGATAACTCCCGTAATACGGCAGATGTGATAGAAAGACTGCTCAATACTGCAGAATATCTGGAGAATAAGGCGGCAGAGCTCAGAATGCACGCTAAAGAATATAGCTATTAGCTGAATTGGAGATAGTATCGGGTCTTTTCAAAGCGTAAATCTCCTACTCGATAATGGTTACACCAGAGCGTAATTGTAAGTTGATAGTGCCAATGGGAGAGTCATCAGTAAATCATATCTGAATGAGTAAAGCTAAATATCTGGTTTATCAGCGCATTGCGGCACAGTTCCCAATTCACTATCCCAAGCGGCGCGCGCCTGACAAAAAATGTGCGCCTGGGGAGTTAGACCCGGCTCATCATCCAGGCTGCCTGCAGGTATTTGCAGCAGGTGGCTACCTTCGACCGCTTTGGGCAGCGCCGAGCCGCAAACGGCGCAAAAATGGCGGCTGTGGCGGGTACCGGGCAGGGTAAACGCAGTAATGGCGTCCTGGCCACTGAGCCAGGTTAACTCGGCGCTGTCTGAAAACAGATTGGCACTGTGAGCCGAACCTGAATCCTTGCGGCAGCGACTGCAATGGCACAAAAAGAATTGCTGCAGCTCAGCGCTGATTTCAAAACGAACCTTGCCGCAAAGGCAACTGCCTCGATAGAGCTTCATGCTCCCTCCTTGGTGTTGATAGGTTATTCCCTTTCGAGCCCGTCCCAAAATCTTGGCAGCCGCTCCAGGCTCCCTGGCTCAAGGAATAAGCAAACGAGGTTATTCTAATGGGATGGACCGGGAAACAGCAAATCCAGTTGGCACCATAACCAGCGCGATTTTGCACCCAAAGAAGCGGCTTTGGCCTTCGGGAAATCTTCTTGTAATCTGTGACTTGCTTGGGTATGGTCGCCATAACTATCAATGAGATACGGTACAAGCTCCTGGGGTATTCAAGGATGTTTACGCGACGAAAAGGATTGTCGGTTCCGCGGTAGCTATCGTCGATTGAACTCAAGGTTCGGCGCGCTCTCTTGTTTACTCATTACCGGATGTTGATTCTCCAGCACATCAAACTCGTGCGCCTGGGTTATGGTGATGATTTGAGCTTATCGCTTATTGCTTATCCATGTTTGCGGGTTTGCAGGCCCTATATCAATGACAATGATTGGCAGATTTTGAATGGATTAAGGGTTTTTGACAGTTTTATCAGTTCAGGAATAAAAATGGATAACTATTTTGTGTATTTCGGTGTTGCCATGGCCACCATTCTCTTGCCTGGACCGGCGGTGATGCTGACCGTCAATAACTCGATTCAACGCGGCTTGCTCAAGACCTTTGCCGGTATCTTTGGGGTCGCACTGGCTATTTTGTTTGTTGCCTTGATCTCGGCCACCAGTTTGGGGGTTGTGTTGGCCAGTTCAATGCTGGCCTTTACCCTGATTAAGTTTATTGGCGCCGCTTATCTTATCTATCTTGGCCTGAAAATGTTCCGAGCCAAGGGTGGTGGCACCAGCAGCGCTCATTTGCAGCAAGGCTGCGCTCGCAAGTGTTTCGCCGAAGGATTTTTAGTCTCCATCTCCAATCCCAAGGCGATCGTGTTTTTTATGTCGATATTCCCGCAGTTTATCGACCTGCAGCGGGAATACGCTCCTCAGTTTGCCTTACTCGCCGCAACCTTTAGTGGATTGGTGATCCTTATTCACACTCTGTATGCCCTGTTTGCTTCCATTGCCAAGACCAAGCTGGCTTCCGGTAAGGGAAGCTCAGTGCTGAATAAGCTAAGCGGCGGCGTCTTTGTCTGCTTCGGCATAGGCCTCGCCGCATCAAGCCGCTAGTGTCACAGGGTTTATGGCATGAGCTTTTAAATAGGATGATCTCAAGCGGGTTGTTGGTATCTTCAACAAGCTTGCAGAATAAAAGGGATTTATGAAGAAAATCATAGTGGTATCAATTGCGCTGTTGCTATCAGGCTGCGCAACTCAAGTCGATAAGTTTTCCTATCTGAAGCAATGGAATGATAGCTGGCAAGCATGTGATCGTCAGGGCAAGACATCGACACTCACATTCCCCGCCAGCCCTTGGTTCAACGCTCTGGCACGTGAAGACAAGATAGCAGTGTTGATTTACCTGAATGAGTTAAAAGACTATCAGTGTACTGAGGATGAAGCACTGAGACTCAAAGCGGTACTCGCCGATGCCGATATCACCACACTCAACGACTTGCTCAAAGGTTTTATCTATTTTGAGGCGCCGGACAAAGAGGCGATACAACACCTGGATCAGAGTCAGGTTGAGGCGCTAGCAAAGGCTATCGACGGGCCTTTTAATCCGCTGAAAGTGGCTGAAGATTTAGGCATGCTACAGCCCTGAGTGTTCAGGCATCACAGGCGTGGCATTTAGATATAAGAGGCAAAACCACCAAGAGCCAAGCTACAACAGGGAGATTTTATGGCGCTTATTTATGAGGTTCAGGTTCGGGGAGCGGCCAAGGTGCTGGTACATGAAGTCAGCTCCCGAGCGGCCGCCGATCTATTGGTTTATCGAGTCGACAGCCGCGGCGCTACACACAATCAGGATAGTCTCTGGTGCCAGGTGGCGAGCCGCTCAATGGCTACGTCACTCATTCATTGGGTCAGCCATCGTGGCGCGGCCGATCTGCTGGTGTATTTTGTCAGCAGCCGCGGGGCCAGTGGTTGGCAAACTCAACACCCGCTCAAAGGCCGTTTGTAACCCGGCTGCTTTTAAATCCAGGTAAAGAGGACGCCGGAAAGGTGAAAGAATGGATATTGGAAAACAGCTTTGGCTGCTCTGTGTGTTTTCATAAACCCGAGCTGGACACCAGTGGTTGGCTTGAACACTATTGCGTGACTATCTCGGGAGAAGGCATGCAGGCAAGTGTGAGGGTGGATAATCTTCCCTACGGACGGAACCCGGCGGATTTCTTTGAGGAGCTTGCCCGGCAGTGGCAGGGTTGGCAAGGCGAGCAAAGCTGGGCTGCCATAGAAGGTGAGTACAGTCTTGTGGCAACGATAGATGCCTGTGGCCATCTGTTATTGACCGTCAGCCTTTTAGCCAAAGGTGGTTTTCCTGCCTGGAGCGCCGAGGTGAGCCTGGCGATAGATGCCGGGCAGTTGCAGGCATTGGCTATGAACGGCAAAGATTTCTTTTATCCCGCGCCGGCCGGCCTTTGAATGCCCGTTAAAGACGTTTTACTGACAAGGATTTCCATGAGATTCGTATTTTTGCTTTGTGCCTTGCTGTCGTTGACTGTATTGGCCGAAGAGCAGCGTTTTACACTTGCGGCCGGGCTTATCGATGAAGCCGTGACAGTTCAGGTTGCTTTGCCCGAGAGTTATCGACATTCAGACAGTTTTCATTACCCCTTGCTGTTGGTACTTGATGGTTCGACCCAGTTTCATCATGTGGCATCCAGCGTCGGCTTTCTGAGCACATACGCCATAGTGCCGGAAATGATAGTGGTGGGCATAAGCACCCGCGACAGACTCAAGTACTTTACTCCCACAGAGCCGGAAGATTTCGCCGCAAGGGCGGGAAAGGCTGATGTTTATAACCGTTTTATCGCAGAGGAACTGCTGCCTACATTGAGTGAACGTTACCGTCTGGCGCCTTACCGGATGATATTTGGCCACTCTTTGGCCGGGCTTTACAGCAGTTATCAGGCGCTCGGTCCGGCATCTTCCTTCAATGCCGCGATAGCCATTAGTCCCAGCCTCTGGTGGGACGATGGTGCCTTGATTACAGATTACGACAAATACCAGACTCGCGAGCGCAAAGCGCCCATGCGCTGGTTTCTCAGTATGGCGAGTGAGCCAGGCGAGATGGCGCAGGCTTTTGACGCCATGCTGCAAAAACTGGAAACCAAGAAGCCGTCAAAGCTACAGGTTTTCAATGCCCGTTTTGCCCGAGAAACCCACGACAGCACTCCCTTGATTGGCAATGTCGAGGGGCTTAAAGCCATCTTCAGTGGCTGGAACGCGGTACCACAAGTCGATGTGATGTCGCTGCAACAACTGCAGGCGTTCTACAGGGGAAAAACTGCCGAGTATGGCTATACCTTTCCGTTGTCGGCACATCAATTCAATGTATACGGCCTAAAGGCCGCCTATGAGGGCCAAGCTGCCTGGGGCGTTGCCATATTGGAGCAAGGAGTAGAGAAATTCGCTCGCTCGGAAATCCTTTGGGACAGCCTGGCAACGGCCTATACGCTTAACCAACAGCTCGATAAGGCAATGGCGGCGTCTATCAAGGCGCTGCAATTGGCCAGGCTGCATGGTTCGGTTTTTCTCGAAGAGATTATGGCTCAGAACCGGGCGCTTGAGCAAAAACTGAGTCAGCCCTAACTCAGGTCTTTTACCTACCAAGCCCGGGATTTCCCGGAGAAGATTTACACCTGTTATGAGAGGAATGCCGTGTTTCGTGGATTAAATGAGATAAAACAACATATTGAAGAAGGCAATCTGGACTATTTGCGCCAGCACATGCCGAAAGCCTGGTCCCAATATATGTTCAGGATAGAGAAAGACCCGGCCTGGCTTGAGATCATCTCTTATCTCAGAGCGAACGCCGTTATCAAGGACTATCAAATCTATTACCTTATGTATTGCCGTGTGGCGTATTATTCCGAGCCGAAGCAGTTTACGCCGCTATTTGACATCATCAAAGTCAACGGCCCGGATGGCAGCTTGGTCGAAGACGACCCTGAACATCTTTACCGGCTGTGTCACGATGTTTACCTCGGTTTTATTAGCGCGTTTATTTCAGTGGGTGGCCGCTTGGACCATAACCGGTTGTTGGCATTGGCCTTCGCAGGAGAGTCTGACGCTTACGCCATTTTTAATTTTCTACTGCCCAGATATGCCTTCTCCCATGAGGCACTGGCTACGGCGGCGGCCTGTTTGTTTTACAATGAATACCATTTGAATGGAGCCGGTGAACAGGCTTTGGCTGCCTTGCTAAGTCGGGGCATAGCGTTGGATTACTGCTTTGATGATGACAGTGAATTCGGCGAATATGCTTGCTTGGCGGCATTGATCTTCGGTCACAACCCAAAAAGGTTTAACCAGCTGTATGCCGATGGTGTCGAGCAGGCGCTTGTCGACAGTTTCGATTGGTCGTTCTTGCTTACCGAGCATGAACTGACTCTTGAGCATATTGAAGCCCTTAAGCTGTTGTCCCGCAGCGCTGCGTTACCCATAGATGAGATTGGCGAGTGCCTGTTAGAAAGAGAAGATGAAGCACTGCTGGCTGCTTTTGACTCCCTGCGCTGATGTCTTAGGCTGAAGAACTCTATCAATCTCGGCGCGAATGGCCGTTGAGGCTGTGAGCGGGAAACTCAGGGTGTTGCAAGAAACTGCCGACTTTCAAGGAGCGAAAAAGTATGAATCTACTGCTGCTCAGTAATCACCAAAGCGCAACCGGCCATAAGGCGCTAGCGTTTGTTATTGAGGCTTTGGGGCTTAAAGGACAAGTCGGTGGTTACATAGGTTCAGAGCCTGATCCCGAGGGAGATTTCTACCGGGCAACACAGGCGTTTTATCAAGGCCTTGGCATAAACCTCAACACCTACCTGGATTTTGAACGGGGTTTTAACGACACTGTGATGCAGACGTTACTGGATAAGCCTTTAGTGCATCTCTCGGGCGGGGATACTTACCGTTTTTTGCGCGGCTTGCATAGTCGCAATCAACAGCAGAAACTCAAGAGCTATGCTGCATCCGGACATCTCTTGGTTGGTGTCAGTGCCGGCGCCATGCTGCTGACCGCCAACATAGAAACCGCGGCGCTTTGTGGTGACAGCAATACAGTGGGCCTTGAAAACCTGAAGGCGCTGTGCTTGGCCGACCTTTTATTTGTGCCCCATGTGGTTCATTCGCAGAGCCGAGACCAATCCCATGGCCTCAGCCAAAAACAGCGTGCAAAGCAATTGGCTAAGCGGCATGGTTCGCCCGTTTATCTCTGCTCGGATGAAGACGCTTTGGCCATTATTGATGGCTATCTTCACTGTTTTGGCGCGCCGGAGCTCATCCTGCCAGAGGCTATCGCCTGAGTTTTGCAGTGCAGCAGTGCCCGTTCATCGGGATGACAAACCTCATCTATTGAGGTAGTTTGAACATTATTGATGGCTTATGCCAACAAGGCCTTAAGGAAGCAAGGCATTACCCAAGAGGAAGCAAGGATGGCAGCAGAACTGATCAAATCGTCAATGACTACAGTGCAGAATGGAGTGGCCAAAGCCGATGGCAAAATCTCCTTGACCGGCAATGAACTTAAGTTTGTGCCTTTCAATCAGCAACTGGGGCTGGGGCCCTACACACTCAAGCGTGATGATATCTGCGCGGTAGAAAAGTGTCTGGCTACTGGCGGCGGTATTTTCCCTATATCGGCAGATGCGCTGCGGGTCATTCTCAATGATGGCAAACGCTATGAGTTTATTCTGGCAGATACCTCAGAGTGGCTTACGCTGCTGTAATTTTATGCCTCTTTCGGTAAAAGCGGCATAGTCGGGAGCTGGGTATGAAAGTATTGGCAATGTCTCAAGCGCAATGGTACCTGTTGGAGCATGAAGGACAACTATATCTGGATGTGCTTTGCCGACATAACAACCGCTTTATGATCCAGCTCAATGGGCAAGAAATGGCGGAATATCGCCGTTCCGGTAATCTATTTCTCGAGCGACTGGCCCGTGATATTCAATATGCGGTACCTATCCTCAAGGGGGCTCGTTCCAGTTTCCAGGGGCGGGATCAGCGTCGTCAATTGGGGGAATTGGCCACCACAGCCGAATGTGAGTGGCTGGCGGCCAAAGAAGCTGAGCAGTGACCAGCTGAGAAACAGCCTCAAAAAAGAATTTTATAAGGAAAACCGTGCAAGCAGTATTTAAGCAAACCGAGGGCGATTACCTCGAAGCCGTTATTGAAGTGGCGGGGCAGCCGCTTACTGTGATGGATGAATTCGGTGGTGACAGCCTGACTTATGGTGAGATCATTGATATTGAGCTGAGCGTCGGTATCGCCTGTGAACAGGAAGATCAAAACACCATGTTGGCCGGCAACCCGGAGGGGTTAAGGCAGCTGCAGCATATTCAGGGATGGAGCTACCGTGCATTTGGCACCATAACCGATATTACCCAAGGTGCTGTCATAGATGTCGGCCTATGTCGGCTGGAGGCACCTTTCGATAGCAATATTAGCGGCGAAAGCATCGCCTTCACCATTTTACGGCTCGATGCCAGGTCTGTACCACAATAAGCTCAGACTGATACCTTAAAGCTTGTCGCCGAGAGTTTTGCGATCGAATAGATATTGCGGACAAATATCGATACTGTCTCAGCGATTTTTGGGCTTTGTGTATAGCCGGTGCGTCTCTCGGGATTGCAATCATGCTATCAAAGGCCGCATAATCGGCAACGGGCTTATCCACGCCCCATGTCTAAGTGCCTGCTAAGGCTTTCAAATCAAGGTCACGGAAAACCCAAGGTTTTGTGACAGTTATTCTGATAGGAAAAGGAATTTTACCTCAATGCTTCTGCAATCTTTTATCGACCATCTGCCACCCGGCGCAGATATCAAATCAGTATCGGCGCCAACTCTTGCCAAATATCAGGACCATTTGCCCGAGTGCTTATTGGAACTGTGGCAACAACATGGCTTTGGCCACTATGGTGATGGTTTAATCCAACTTATTGATCCGGATGAATACCTGGACAATCTCTGGGGCTGGCTGATGTTGGATGAAGACATGAGTCGCATCCCGTTCGCTATCAGCTGTTTTGGCGACATTTTTTATTATCGGCTCCTGAGCGACGAAGGGGATGAAGATATCGCCTTTATCGATCCCCACACTTCGCAGACAGATGTGCTCACCTGGAGCATGGAAGATTTCTTCAACGACTGGTGTTGTGACGATGAAGTGCAAGCCAGTTTCTTCAGGAAGAAGGATCTTCAGCAAGTCAGTGACCTGCAAGGCAAGCTGCAGCAGAACCAGATCTACTTTTACACCCCGGCACTGCGTCTCGGTGGTGAGCCTGCCATTGATAAGACTCAAAGAGGCGATGCCAGGGTTCAGCTGGACTTATTGCTGCAATTGGCACTTGAAGCCTAACTTCGAGAACAGGAGGAGAAATTGAACCGGGCAGCAGTCATAGTCTACTGGTTGGTCTGTTTGTATACGCTTGGCAAGCTGGTTTTGTCGGCGCACTGGGCCATGTTTATCGATTTCCCCTCCATGCTTGGCGTTATTGCTCCCGCCCTGGCTTGTTGGTTTACCCCTTTGGCTGCGACAAGGCGCGCCAAATTACGGGGTGCCATCAAAGTATGCTGGTTGGCCGCCGGGCTTATGTTTATTTACGGTTTGCTGCGGGTTTTGATGCAAAGCTTAGGCGGCGCCGAAACCATCATGGCCGGTTTGGGCGTGGCCTTGTTGCCGCTGTTTTACAGTTTAATCATTAACTTATTTGCCGCGCCATATCTGTTCTTTGGTGCCGCTCGGCAAGTGGGCTCCAATCAGGCTCTGAGCACAAAGCGGCATATTGGAGAAGCGAGCCAAGCAGAGTGAGTTCTTATGTTTGCCCATCTGTTTCGAAAACGAAAGATAAGGCAATATGCCCGTAAGCTATCCAGGGATTTGCTAAAGCATTATGGCAAGAAGAGATATTACTCCAGAAATCAGCTGGAAAGGGCCTTAATCAGACAAAAGCTCAGGCGTCCGGCCAGAGACGGTGACAGCAATGGCAAGATTTCGACCAACGAATATTATGCCTATGCCATGTACTGCTCACCGGCCGAGTTTTCCCGCATTTCGATGCAAACTTCCATCGCCCAAGGTTCCAGTGAGCCGGACTATGGGCAACTGAGAAGGGAAGCTGCGGAGGTTACCTTTGGCCGGCCACAGGATTTTTCTATCACGAGCCTGCATGATGCCAGCACAGACCATAGTGCAGCGGAAACCGCCGCTGTGGAACTAGGGTGTGATTCTGGCAGTGATTAAGCTGAAAGTGAGCGAGCTGGTCGTGGGCGCTTGGCCTTTGCTTCTGCGATGACCACTCCTGGCTGACAGGAGAGCTCCGGTCAGCACTGTAAATCGGGCAAAAGGGTTAGAAGCTTATACTCAGGGAGAGGGCAATGCCGGAACTATTGATCCAGCTTGTGCTGGGTTTTGCACTGCTGACGGGCGTTTTGGGCTGGTTTGCCTTGATGTTTGCCTCGCTTCCCGGCGCCGAGCTGCGTCGCAGTTTGTCTATGCGTCTGGTGCGAGGGTTGTTTTACAGCTATCCCCTTTGGGTGTTGGTGCCGGTATATCAGCTTAAATACACCTTGGTGGCAAGTTCTGTGGATTTGCTTTGGGGGATAGTCCCAATGCTGCCTTTGTTGTTGGTCTGGTCGATATTCACCCTTCAGGGGCGGGAGCTTAAACGTCGGCAACAATCAAAAGTGGTATCAAAGCCCACGACCAAACAGGAGTAGAAGGGCAGCTAAACCAGAGGCTGCCAATGTCCAAGTAATACCCATGCCCATTGATACCCGCAACGAGTGGCCTAACAATCAAGGAGGTTTAGATGGTGACTATCGCCGAGCTGCAAGCTTTTATTAACTATGAGCTGCCACATAGCGGCATTGTGATTGAACATCTGGGAGATAAGTCGGCCAGAGTGCGTAAGCCGATAACTCAGGCGCACCTGCGCCCCGGTGGTACTGTCTCAGGGCCGACCATGATGGAGCTGGCGGATATTGCCATCTATGTCGCCTTGCTGGGGGAAATAGGCATAGTGCCGCTGGCGGTAACCACTAACCTGAATATCAACTTCCTGCGTAAACCCAGTGCCGAGTGTGACATTGTCGCCGATTGTAGGCTGCTGAAACTGGGTAAATCACTGGCGATTGCCGAGGTGTCTGTGTTTTCAAACGGACACAGCGACCTGGTGGCCCATGCCGTGGGCACTTATTCCATTCCGCCGGCGAGCTAGCCTCTAACCCCATTCAAAAACAGTTGTTTTCCTCCGCGCTGATAGAGATGTCGCATCATGCATATTCCTCCTGAAATCAATCTATTATCACCTTTTGCTGCGGACGAGCAGCCCATGGGACCCTATCCTTCATTGGGCTTTCTGCCTCTGTTCGATGCCGAGCTCGGCAACGGTGATTATTTTGGGCTCTATTGGCCCTTGGGCCGGGAGACAGAGGCGCCGATTGTCTGTGACATGTGGCACGATGAGGCCAAGTTGGTACCGGCCTTTTCCGGCGCCGGTAAATTTGTTGCCTGGCTCGAAGCCAACGACTGGGAGCGCGGCGATGAAGAGCCGCAAGACGCAGACTTTGCGCCAATGTTGGTTCAGAGCGCCAAGGCGTTTTTTCGCGGAGCAGAGGAGGGGCCAGCCAAGCAGGACGATATTGAGGCAGGCATTGTTTTACTGCAGCAGGCCTGCGAGCAATTACCGGAAGTGGGTGACTATTGGTTTGCACTGGCATCGCAGTTAAGGCGTTTGGGGCGAAATGAACTGGCGGCTCATGCTGCTCTACGGGCGTTTCACAGTAATTGGGCCTTCGGCATCCCCTCTGATGGCGTAATGCGAATGCTCAGCCAGGTGCAGTTGCAAACTTATCTTGAAGATGATCCCTTCATCCGCCGGCTCGATGGCTTTAAGCCGGGATTCGGCGGTGAAAAGCATAACGACAACTATCCCATCATGCTGGCGGCATCCAGGGAGTATCTAGAGGCTGGCCAAGTGCTGCCCGGATTGATGCTGTATCAAAACTATGCCTATTCCATGTACTTTGAGACTCAGGCCTTTCAAGAGCGCTATGGGTTTGAGCTGACTCGTTGGCAAAGCGAGTTTTCCGCCTTGTGTTTAACGCACTTAGGGGATGATCGCCGCGTGAGACTCAGTCATGAAACGGCTTGGAAGCCGTAACTCTTGGTCAAAGGGGCTTCAATAAAATTAAAAAGGCTCCCTTGGGAGCCTTTTGGCTTATCTAAGGTTAAAACTGGTAGGTGACTGAGACCCCAAAGTTACGGGGATCGACTATCGCCGCATAGCCATCCGGGTAGTTACGGGCTGCCGGAGAGCGGCTCAACACGGCTTTCTCATCAAAGGCGTTGTTGACGAAGGCGTTGAAGATCCAGTTGTCTGTCTCATAATTGAGCGACATACGTGCCAGCACATAGTCACCGGCAACTCGTTCCTCTGTGTTCTCAAAGTCACCATAGTACTCACCGACATAGTTGGCGGAGACACTGAAGGTAAGCTGATCTGTCAGCCAATACTGGGCACCGAGATTGGCGGTCATTGAGGGGGCCGAATCCAGTTCATTGCCCTTGGCTGAGGCATAACCTTCTCCAGGTTCCTTGATTTCCGAACTCAACAGCCCAAGGCCGCCGTGCAGGCGCAGATCCCGGGTCACCATGGCTGAGGCTTCAAACTCGGCACCATAGGTAATTACCTTGTCCATGTTGATAACCCGTCTGGCAGAACCTGTGGCCTGATATCCGTCGTAGTCGTTGTAGAACAGGTTGGCGCTCAGGTTGATATTACCGCCATCCAGGCTGGTTCTCAGCCCAAGTTCATAGGCGTTAACGTACTCTTCATCGTAGAAGTAGAACTCATTCTCCGGAAAGCCTATCGCCGCACCGGCGGCGTTGTAACCACGGCGACCGCTTAAGGAGACTGTGGTCTCGGCATTGATATCGTATTGCAGCACCAGCTTGGGCAACTTGATGGTCTTGCTGTTGTCCAGGGTATCTTCTATGGGCGTTTGCGGCTGCTTCATCCAGAAATTACGTAGCTGCGATTCCCGTTCGACCCGGCCTCCGGCGGTGATCCTGAAGTCATCGGTGAAGTTATAGGTAAATTCGCCGAAAACCGCTTTGGAGTCACTATTGTCGTCGCCGCGATAAACCGAACCGCCGATACTGTTGAAGTCTTGATCGCGCTTGAAATAGTAGAGGCCGATAAAGCCGCTGTAGAGTTCGCTGTTAAGGCCAAAATGCAGCTTGGTTTCAGCCGTGGTGTTGGACTCCTCCATACTCACCACTTGCTCGGTAGCAGGATCCTTGTCATAAGTATCCATCACCCAGTTGTAGTTCATTCTGGCCAGCAAGAAGTCGACCGAGAAATTGTCACTGATCCTGTAGTCCAGCTTGATGCTGCCGGTATCGGATTCAGTGTCCATGTTTCTGGGATTGATGGGCTGATACTTCCAGGGATCGTCACCACTGAAGTACTGCCGTCCCGTGTTGCCGCGCTCATGGTTTTTGGAATAGCTGAGCATGGCCTTGAGGCCGTCAATGGCAGCGGGCTCCCACAGGAGTTTGGCTCTTATTCTGTCTGTGTTGAGCTTATTCAGATCAAAGCCAGGCGGGTTAGCTTCATGGATAACAGGGTTGGCGTAAGTTTCACCATCGGTATGCTGCGCCGACAGGCGAAAGGCCAGCTCATCTTCAATCAAAGGGCCGGAGATAGCGGCGGCCGAGTCTATATATTGGCTCTCACTGCGATAACCCACACGAGCGGCACCCTGCCAGTCAAAAGTCGGATCCTTGGTCTTGATAAACATGGCGCCGCCTATGCTGTTGCGGCCATTGCTGGTGGATTGGGGACCACGAAACACTTCAATCTGCTCTATGTCCCACATGCCGGTATCGCCGGTCAAATCCGCCATAAAAGGTTCTGCCACTCCATCGGTTATGGTCGATACCCGGGTCTTGGCGCCGCCGGAAACCCCACTAAAGCCGGTGGCGGCTCCGTTACCGGAAACCCCGCGGATATTGGGCATCTGCCCGGACAGCACTACCAGGTTGGGGATTTCAGAGATGGCGTCATGCACCGACAGGTATTGCAGCGTCTTAAGCTGCTCTTCGGTGATGACAGATACAGATGAACTCACGTCTTTCAATGATTTCTCTGTCTTTTCCCCCAAAACGACAATTTTTTCGATTGATTGATTTCCGCGCTCGACAGCATCGTCGGCAAAGGCCGGTGATGCCAGCATAGCGAGCAGCAGGGCGTTGAGCTTAAACTTGTAGCTAGGCATGAGTATCTGTCCTGATTAACAAATGAAGCGATTGAGAAAATAAGCTTTAAGTGGGGGGCAAATTTATATTGTTACAAATATGAGTGCAAGTGATAATTGTTATCATTTAATAAATTGTGATCGAATGCAGGGAAATCTTTTGTAGAAGGGACAAATTGGATACTCGAAATAAGTCTGTGATGAAACTGCAGTTTTTAGGGCTGGCATCTGAGTGCGCTTAAGGTAAGTTGCTCGGGCACGTTCGATGGCTTGGATCAAAGGGGGCGCTCTATATCTCAGTCAGACTGGAATCAATATGACTTTGGCCGTTGGAAGCCGCTGCCGCCCAATGCTCAGCGGCTAAAGACTTCAAAGGGCTAGTTAGCGTTGGTTATTGCGCCGGCTTTGGATCTGCAGCGACAAGAGTTGCCAATGAGGCGTCAGGTAACGGGCGAACATTCTTTGTGCCAAGCGCTGCTTCAATCTTTGCCAAAGACCGGGAGGAGTAGTGAACTGCAACATAATACTCTCCTTGAGCCACTGCTCATCGAAACCGGCCCATTCGCCACAGACATCGAATAGATTGGGGCCGCACACAGGGGCAACTTCGCGGTAGAGAATATGCTCCAGTTCCGGCAGGGAATAGGGTGAAAGTGCACATACTCGGGTGATGCCGGGGTAGTGCAGGGCGACATCTGTATCAAGAAACAAGTCCGACAGTGCGCTCCATACCGCCTGGCGGGTGTGGAGCGTTTCTGCGTCTTCAAGCATGATCTGTGCGGGGGATTCAGCCATAGGGTCCTTCCTTTGGGGCTGCAGTCTGTGCCGTGAGGTTAACCAAAGCGGCAATCGACATCAAGTGTTGGCTGCCTGTGGTTCGCGGCGCCAACCCAGACTCATGGCGAGGAGCAAAGCCATCAGCGCCAGCAAGGCCCCGGCCAACGGAAGCTCTTTCAGTCCTGTGCCCAATGCCAGCAGAGTCCCGGCAATCCAGGCACCGAGGGCATTCCCCAGATTAAAGGCACTTTGGTTAAAGGTTGACGCTAACAAAGGCGCCTTGGCGGCACTCTTGACCACTAACATCTGCAGCATGGGGCAAAGCGCAAAGCCGACAACTGACCACAGCATCAGCAGCGGCACGGTTAACAGCAAGCTGCCGAGGCAAAAATGCAACAGGGTTAGAATGCCAATCAACGCCAGACTCAGGAATGTGAGCGAGGGCAGAAGTTTTCTGTCGCCGAGAAAGCCGCCAAGCAAACTGCCAAGAGACAATCCCAACCCCAAGGCAAACAGTACCAAAGTGATCTCCTTGGGAGAGGCGCCGCTAACTTGTCCCAAGGTTGGGGCAATATAAGTGAAAACACTGAAGAGGCTGGCGTTGGCCACCACGGATAAGGCCAGGCCGCTGAGGACTTTGCGGTTCTTTAGTACCTTGAGTTCATCTTTAAACCTTACCTTTTGCTGAACCAGATTGGCCGGCAGGTAAAACCACAACGCAACGAGTGCCAACAATCCTATTGCGGCAACTCCCCAAAAGGCGCTGCGCCAACCCAGTGCCTGACCTATGGCTGTACCCAGGGGCACTCCCAGGATATTGGCCAGGGTAACGCCCATAAAGACCAACGCAATGGCTTGGGTCCGTTTTTCCGGCCGGGACAAATCGGCAGCCACTATGGAAGCCAAACCAAAAAACGTGCCATGACATAAAGCGCTCAGTACGCGAGCCAGCATCAAGGTTTCATAGCCATCGGCCAAGGCGCAGCAAAGGTTACCGCCAATAAACAGTAACATAAGCCCGAGTAGGGTGCGCTTGCGGGGGATCCGGGCAGTAGCCATCGCCAGTACAGGGCCACCGAATACTACGCCAAGGGCGTAGAAGGTCACCAACAGGCCGGCCTGAGGCAAGCTGACATTGAGTGACCCGGCGACTTCGGGCATTAAACCCATAATGATAAATTCGCTGGTTCCGATGGCGAAACTGGCGAGAGTCAACGCAAGAATAGCCAGTAGCATCTTGACTCCTGTGGATAGTGGCAAGCGACGAAAGATAGTGCTGTAGTCATAGTTCAGAAATAATTCAGCAAATGCGATTTTACGACCCGTCTGTGCTGCCACGCTCATGAAAACTTGTTATGGGGCTATGCCATGCGGGAATTGCGGGGTGGGGGGCACCTTTGAAGCGACACAAGCGGGCTGCGCTTATGTCAGGGCCGGGGAATATTTTGATAAGGGTTAAAGCGATAAAAAAGGACCAGCATTGAGCCAGTCCTTATTAAGGGGGGGGGTAACGGGTTATTTACGAACCCACTTGCCGGAAGCATCCTGCACTATATGGCCTTTGTCGGCGGCAGCAATCGCCTTGGCGCCGGCGAGTTTGGCAACATCATCCACGGAAATCCCGTTTTGACGGGCGATTTTTTCATAATGTGCCCGGCGTTTGGCATTGACATCCTTAACCAGTGCCGTCACCTCGGCGCTGGATTTGACCACGCCCAAATAGCCGTTTTGCTGTTCACCCACCAACCCTTGGCTCTTGGCGTCCTGCAAACCTATGGCAAAGACGCAGAAACTCATCAACAGGGCGGCAGTCAGGGTCATCAACTTGGTTTTCATCTGTGTTTTCCTTTCGCGAATTCTGGCACCTTAGAAGAGTTCATCATTGGTCAGCAGCTGATCCAACTCTTTATCGACCTTAATGCGAATTTCATGTTCGATTTTCACATTCAAGTTGATAACGATTGGTTTATCCGGTGGCTCAATCTTGACCGTTGGGGTACAACCCGACGCCAGCAACAAGGCTGCAGCCAGCGGCAGCAGAAATTTAGTCTGTTTCACATTCATGTCCTTTTGTGTCCTCACTGCATGGAAGCTTCAATTTGGGTTTGAAGCTTGTCACCTATGGTCAGACTCCTGAGGAGCTGCAGCATGTTCTCCTCATGAGAGTAGTTCAAGTGGATAGGGCGTTCAATCCCCTCGGCCTTACCTTTTACTTCAACCTTGAGCCAGGCCTCACCATCCGGTGCCATATCGTAAGTGCTGGCCAGGGTAGAATATTGCAAGTGTTCTAGGGTGGAAAAGGCAAAGTCCAGATAGGGTTGCCCGGCGCGCATTTGAGCTACAGCCGGATTATTGCCGACCTTGATAAGTCCACCTGGGGCACGGGCCGCCAGGCGGCCGCCTTTGACCGACACCTGGCCGTCGGTAATAAATACCGGCAAGACACCATCGAAAATACCGTCGGCGTAGATGCCTTCCTGAGGCTGGATGGCCAACAGTTCTTCCAGGCTCAGGCCCTGCAACACCAAATAGGCATTGGATGGCGCGTTGAGCCGCAAGCGGAAGCTGGGCAGCAGCATTTGTCCCTTGAGTAACTCGCCTTGGCCGCGCACCTGAATATCGGCATCCCGAAACCCGGGCAACAGCTTGGCTTGAGTGCTTTGGTTGCTGTCGAGTTCAGGGGTCAGGCTGAGCTGGCCTTCTAAACCCAGGTTGGTCAACAGCACTCCGGGGTTGAAGGCCTGTACCGAAGCCTTGAGCTGCTGACAGTTGAGTTCGGCCTCTGCCGGCGCCTTGGCTTCCTTGGCCAGTGTCAAACGGCACAATGCCGACAGGTTGGCGCCTTCAAATGGTAACTGACTGATACTGCCAGAGAGATCCGACAGCAGCGGGTTGAAATCCAGTTGCAATTGCAGCGCTCGTCCAAGCCCTTCGAGCTTGAGGTCGGCAATCATATGGGTCTCGCCCCTGAGTACCAACTCAGGAGGCAGGGGCAGGTTCTTGGCCGCCAGCGCCTTGATATCAGCGAGATCCGTATCCAGGGTCCAGCGACTGTTCAAGCGGTAGCCAAGCGGATCTTTGGCCCGCTTGGGCCAGATGGGCATAAAGTCGTGGCGGCTGTGAAGCGGGATATTATCCAGTTGCCAGTTTTCTTCACTGATAAGACGGTTATCCTGCCAGTCAATGGCCTGGCTGAAGCTGCCATAGCCCAGATTGAGCAGGGTTTCGGTGCGAGGTCCGAGCTTGGTATGCCGGATTTGGCTTAAGTTGAGCCCATCGAAGGCCAGATTCAAACGACTGGCAAAACGCTCATCCAAGAGTTGGCTCAAGAGTGGCAAGTGCCGTTTTTGATTTAGGTTGGCATCCAGGGTTCGACTGAGCCCGGGGCTCAGGAGCGAGGTTTGGGCAATCGACAGTGCCAGCGGCCCGCTTTTAGCCTGCAATTCACCCAGCTGGCTGCTGACCGCGGGCAAAGACAGCTTAAGTTTGCCTTGGTTGAAGCTGCCACTGAGGGGGGCCAGCAGTGACAACTTAAAGCCCGAGAGATGGATACTTTTATCCTCTATACCGGCTTGAATGGCGCCTGTGCTGAACCCGGGATTGGCCGCGAGGCTGAAGTCCAGTTGTTGCCCTTCGCTTGTCGGCTCCAGTGCCAGCTTACCGCTAAGCGCCATTGATGCGCCCTCATTGAGTTGCAATTCAGCAGCAGCCGACTGCCAGCGAAAACCGCTCGGCAGGGAGGCTTCAAGGCGCCAGTCTGTGCTTGCTTGTTCCAGTGGCAACTGATTTAGGCTGAGTTGCAGCCCTTGAATGGCCTGTTGCAGCGCCAGTTCGAGTCGCTGCTCGGCCGACAAGGGCTTTGAGTTTGGTGAGCTTGAGCCTGATGAGCCAGAGCTTGAGAAGCCAGAGCTTGATAAACCAGAGCCCGGTGAATTTAATCCTTGAGGTTTGGCGCTTTGCGGCAAAGAAACAGAAGTGTCTTGCTGTGCTCCTGTGGCCTTTGGCAGTTGCAATTGCAGGTTTTCAAGGGCCAGCAGCAAACTCGGCCGCTCGCCACTACTGAGCGCTGCCGGGCTCAGTTTCGCAGCACTTGGCTGATTAATTGGCGTACCGAACGACGCTTGCTGCTTCTCTGTCATCAGGGCGGGCAGTAACGGCCGCACTGTCAGACTCGGCAGCGACACTCGCATGGATGTCTCATTGCCCGTTGCCGCATTGTTCTTTGTATCAGTGACCTTGGTGGGTTTGAATTCGGCGTCGAGGCCCTGATCAAGCGCCAGCTCAATTGCGGCGATAAGGGGTTTTACTTGTTTTTTTTCAGCTGGCTCTTGCGCCAAGACTTGCTGCAGCTGCGCCAATTGCGATTCGAGTTCCGCGGCCTTGGTTGCTGATGTTTGTGCGGGTGTTGCTGCGAGCAAGGCAAGCAGCGCTTGGCGCTGAGCCGGAGTGGTTGAAAGCGTGAGTCTCAGTGGCGCCAGCTCAAAAATCTGCTCGCTGGTGGAGCCCGAGAAGCGAAAGCGCAACCCTGCGCCATCACTATCCTTAACCTCAGCCTTGGCATTTGCACTTGCCTTGGGATTGGCATTGAAACTGGCAGCAGCGTTGGAACTTGGGCACAGAGGGCTATCGGTCAATGAATTGTGTGCCTTAGCTTCCAGAGGTAGCGGCGTTATCTTAAGCGCCACTTGCTCGAGTCCTGGCATGGCAATAGTCGGCGTTGACCAGCAATGGCGCGAGTCTATGTTGCCTTGGGTTAAATCCAGAGTCAGTTGCGAGAAGAGATCTCCGCCAAGGCTCGGCATTAGCTCGGCATTCACTATTTCATCAAGCTTAAAGGCGCTGATGAGGGGCGCTGCGGCCGGGTCCTGCTCAACACTTGCCAGCGCCTGTTGCAGCGCTTTGAGATGCAGTTGACTGGTCAATCGCCAGGCGGGGGCACCGTTGGCGAGTTTGGCTTTCAAGTCGGCGGTTAATGCCAGCAGGGGCGTCTCTTGTCTTGTTTGAGTTCCTGAGTGAGTCTCTTGTTGCACTCCTTGTAACCGGGTGGCCAGCTCAGTAACCAGTTGCCCGGAAGGGCTGAGCTGCAACTTTTGCAGCATCAGAGTAAAGCTTGGGGTATTACCTGCCTTATTCAAGGTCAGCGACGTATTGGGCGTATCGGATACGCCCGCCTCGGGTTGCAGGCTTATTCGGGTCGGCCCCAGGGCTATTTCGGGCACAGAGTTCAAGTCCAGCGCCAGGCTCTGACCGCCATCATCACCGCCGGGCAAGAGTAGCTCAGGCGTCAAACTAAAACCGGCGTCTTGATAGCTGACTTTTTGAAGTTGCGCCATCAACCAGTCGGTGGAGCCAGGGGGCGGCGTCGATGCTTCGCCTGCCAGCAATTGCCAAATCCGTTTTGCGCTGACAGGCGATTTGAGCTGAAGCCTGAGTTGATGAAACTCAAGCTCGCTGCCCTGGTAATCAAGCTTGAGATAATCGAAGCTCAGTCTGTCCCAGCCTTCAGGCGCCAGGCGCAACTCGTCGATACGAATATCTTGCGCAGCCAGATATTGATTAATATGCGGCAGCAGCCACTGCGGCCTTTCATACAGGGACCAAACCAGCCCTACCAGCAGGGCACCCGGAAGCAGCACCAGCAGAAGCAACAGGCCAACAGCCCATACCGTCAGGCGTTTCTTGCTTGGGAGTCGATACTTCATTGGTGTTTCCCGGCCTTGGCCGCTCACTCCTGCCAGCGGATTTCTGTGGTCAGAGTGTGGCTCTGTTTGGGGCCTAGCACCAGTTTATCTTCCAGCACATTGGCGGCTTCCAGGCAGACCATGGACAGGTAATCCTGCTCTTGGAAACGGGCCAGCCGCTTGGACTTGTCTATCCAGGGATTCCAAAGTACTGCCGAGTGGCTCTGCTCACGGCTGACAAGAATCGTGCCGTTGGGGGTATGCAGCTTTTGCAGCTCGGACAAGCCGGTGTAAACCCGGTCGGTCTCGCGCTCAAAGCGCACTTCGTCCTCGACTTGTGCATATGGGCCTTCAGCAAACTCGATATATTGGCTGCCGGCAAAGCCTGTGGCGCGCAGCTGGTGGATATCGCCGATGGGGAAATAAGAGTGCAGTGCCTGGGTCAGCGTCACGCTCTGCTCACCCAGGTTGCGGTTAATCAGGCTGACCCTGAGGCTGTCGCTGAGGACAAAGTCCAGCCGCACCTCGGTATCGTGGGGCCAGTAACCTTTGTCCTCGTCGCTGAGTTTAAGGACAAAGCTCAGCTCTACCCGTTCATTACTGATATGAGTTCGCTCAAGTTGCCACAGCCGGGTGCGGGCAAAGCCATGCTGGGGCCAGCCCTCATTGGCATGCATGCCAAACCAGGGCCAGCAGACGGGAATACCGCCGCGAATACCACTGCCCGGCAGATAGTCATCGGCAGGAGAAACCCACAGCAGCGGCGCCTTGCCCTTGGGCACAAAGCTGTCTATCTGGGCACCCTGTAAAAAAATACGGCCGTAGCAGAGTGGGGTATCGATTTCGATATAGTCCAGACCATTGGGGTGTTTGCGGGTGTTGACGCTGGCCATGCAGGATTCCTTTAGCGGGCGAACAGGATAATGCCCCTAGCTTACAAAGTTTTACAGCCCGAGATAAGGGGCTGTTCAAGCGAATTTACGCAGAGCGCTGTTCTTGTATTCAAAAAAAGTGATATAAAACTGGTCAGAGGTGCTGAGTTTTTACTCAGAATTGGCTAAGGTGAGACATCAATCACAGGGAAAAGGAAATAAGCATATGGCAAGTTATCAGCCGCCGATGCGGGATTACCGCTTTATTCTTGAACAGTTACTGGATATTTATCAGCAGCCAAAGCTGCAGGGGTTCGATGAAATCGACCCTGAGTTGGTCAATGCCATTCTCGAAGGCATGGCCGATTTCAGCACTGGGGTGATGCTGCCGCTCAACAGTGTCGGCGATCTGCAGGGCTGTCGTCTGGAAGCAGACGGGGTGAAAACCGCCGAGGGCTTTATCGATGCCTACCGCCAGTATGTGGATAACGGCTGGCCAACGCTGACCTGTGATCCCGAGTTCGGCGGCCAGGGCCTGCCGGAAGTGGTGGGTATCTTTGCCACCGAAATGCAGACCTCCTCCAACATGGCCTTTGCCATGTATCCCGGGCTGACCCACGGTGCATACAGCGCCATCTTTGCCCATGGCTCCGAGGCGCTGAAGGCCAAATATCTGCCCAAACTGGTGAGCGGCGAGTGGACCGGCACCATGAATCTGACCGAATCCCATGCCGGTACCGATCTGGCGCTGCTGCGCACCAAGGCCGAGCCCAGCACTGACGGCTGCTATCTTGTCAGCGGTGAGAAAATCTTTATCTCCAGTGGCGATCACGATCTGGCCGAAAACATAGTGCACCTGGTCTTGGCCAGGTTGCCCGATGCCCCGGCCGGGGTGAAGGGGATCAGTTTGTTCGCCGTGCCCAAGTATTGGGTCAAGGAAGATGGCAGCCTGGGCGAGGCCAACAATGTTAAGGCCAGCGGCCTCGAGCATAAGATGGGCATTCACGGCAATTCCACTTGTGTGATGCTGTTCGACGGCGCCAAAGGCGAGTTGGTGGGCGAACCCCATCAAGGACTCAGAGCCATGTTCACCATGATGAATCAGGCGCGCATGGGCGTTGGGGTTCAGGGGCTGGGCGTCTCTGAAATCGCTTACCAGAACGCGCTGACCTACGCCAGAGAGCGGGTTCAGGGAAGGGCACTGTCCGGCACCAAGGCGCCGGAGCAAAATGCCGATCCTATTCTGGTGCACGGTGATGTGCGGCGGATGCTGTTGTCGCAAAAGGTCTTCAATGAGGGCGCCCGCGCCCTTATCGGCCAGCAGGCGCTGTGGCTCGATGAAGCCGAGCGCCATCAGGATGCCGAGCAAAAGGCCAGAGCCAAAGCGTTGGCGGCGTTGTTTACCCCTGTGGTCAAAGGCTTTATCACAGATAGAGGCTTCAGCGCCTGTGTCGATGCTCAGCAGGTGTTTGGCGGCCATGGTTATATCCATGAGTGGGGGATGGAGCAGTTTGTCCGTGATGCCCGTATCGCGATGATTTATGAAGGCACCAATGGCGTGCAAGCCCTGGATCTGGTGGGGCGTAAGCTGATGGGTGACAAGGGCGCGGCGCTGAAACTCTGGGCCGCAGAGGTGGAGGCCTTTATCGAAGGCGCCAAACCCAAGGCCGCTCAAGATCCCCGGCTTGCCAAAGTGCTCGAAGGTTTGGGCCAGGCGGCAACGGATCTGCAGCGCGGTACCCAGAGCCTGATGGAGTTGGGGATGAATAATCCCGACAACCTGGGCGCGGCCTCCATGCCTTATATGCAGCTGTTTGGCACAGCTGCGCTGGCGTGGATCTGGGCGCGGATGGCCGAGCTGGCGCTCGATGGGCTGGCAGATGATGCCGACGGTTTCTATGCCGGCAAACTGGCCTCGGCGGGTTTCTTTATGGACTACTATGTCAGCAGCGCCAGTGGCTATCGGCGTCAAATCGCCGCGGCCAGTGAATCCATCATGGCCTTCGACGACAGTTACTTCGGTTAATTGCGGTAGCTTCAATACCAAAGGGTCGGTGCAACCGGCCCTTTTTTGTGGTACACCAATAGCTTCCAAGCCAATCGGTTCGTCAGTATGGAGTGACAAGATGGATCTGAATTACGACAACAACAATATTTTCGCCCGCATTCTTCGCGGCGAGTTGCCCTGTATCAAACTCTATGAAGACGAGCATACTCTGTCTTTCATGGATATCATGCCGCAAACCAAGGGCCACTTATTGGTGTTGCCCAAAGAGCCGGCCGTGACCCTGTATCAGTTGTCTGATGAAGCGGCGGCGGCCTGCATGCGTACCGTCAAACTGATGGGCAAGGCAGTGGAAAAGGCCATGGGGATCCCGGGCTCCACTGTATTCCAACACAATGGCAGCGCCGCCGGTCAGAGTGTGCCCCATGTACATTTCCATGTGTTGCCCGGCCCGCTCAAAGGCCTGATGGAGCACGCGGCCCATCAGGGGGATATGGATGAGCTGCACACCATAGCCGATAGAATTCGCGCCTGTATCGAATCTTGAGTTGTTCCCCCATCAGACAGCCGCCTCTTGGCGGTTGTTTGCTATTCGTGCCATCTGAAGCGGGATTGGCTTGAGCGGCACAAAATCTCAATCAGCTTAAAGTCAGTTTGCCGTTGATAAGCAAAGAGAGGTTTGATTGCATAATCGCATTGTATTTACCGGTGGGCCGGGTTCAGGCAAGACCTCTGTCATCGACTTTTTGCAAAGCTTGGGTTATCCGAGTGTGCCGGAAGTCGGCCGTAAGGTGATAAAGGCTCAGCTGGCGCAAGCTGGAAGGGCGCTGCCCTGGGATGACAAGAGCGCTTTTCGTGATGCCATGGTTGATGAAGAGCTGGCGCGTTATCAAGCTTTCAGCGGCGATGACGGCATTATTTTCTTTGACCGCAGTATGCTGGATTCCTACGGTTATAGCCTGCTTGAGAAATTAACTATTCCCGAGAGTTTGCTGAGTCATTGCCGTGAGCTTGTTTATCACCCCAGGGTATTCATCTTTCCGCCCTGGCAAGCCATTTATGCCAATGATATGGAACGTAAGCAGGACTTCAGTGAAGCGGTGGCGACTTATCATGAGATGCAAAAAGCCTATGAGGCTTTCGGTTATGAGTTAATTGAAGTGCCCAAATGGTCGGTTGCGAAGAGAGCCGGTTTCATTTTGGCCAAGGTGAGCGAGGCACTGCAAACGCCCTAAGCCGTCGCTCACATTTTCTCCGCTACTTTCTGTTTCCCTGCCATTAAACCAGAGGTTCCGGTTTAATCCCCGGGCCGACCTACCAAACGCTCAGTTTGAATATTGCCAATATCACAGCAGAGGTCAGCAGTCCAAGACCGCCCAAAATACAAACCACTTTTTCAGGGTAGCGTGAACCCAGTTCGGGAAAGAGGATAGCGCCCAGGCTGAAGCTTGGGATCATCTCGTACAGTAACCCCATTCTCTGGTTGCTTGCCGGTGCAAATGGCGGCAGGTAGAAGTAACAGAGCAGATAAATAGCCAAGGTGACAATCGCGAGCCATTCATAGCCCAGAAAGGGCTCATCGGCCTTGAGCAAACGACGCAGCAGGACAATCATAATCGCCGCGATTAAAAGTAGCATGACACTTCCCTGTAAATAAAATGGCCGCCACAAACTACGGGATCCGAGATGAGCTGACAAGCGCAAAAGAGAAAAAGCGCCGCAGGGGCGACGCTTTTTGAGGTTATTTACCAGCTCAGGTGGTAATTGATGGCAAAAGTGCGGCCACGGCCGTGATAGTCAAACATCTTCTCCGGGCCGTAAGTCGGGCTGTAGAAGTAAGCGGCTCGCTGGCCCCAAAGGGTGCTGTAGTCCTTGTCAAGCAGGTTTTCTATGCCATAGCTCAGGGTGCCGACCGGCAGTTCGATGGAGCCGAGCAGATCCAAAGTGGTATAGCTGTCCAGCTCACTTCTCTGGCCATCATTTGCCTTGAAGCGATAGTCAGAGTCGGCGCTGAAGCTGTGCTCGGCCTGCAATCTTAACTGTTGGCTGTCACCGCGCCAGGCGATAAAGGCCGTGGCCTTGGAAGGTGAAGCATAGGTGACTGTCTCATCAATCCAGTCGGCGCCATTTTTGATTTCACTGCGAACCAGATGCAGGTTGCTGCCCACCTGCCAGGCGCTGCTGATATCGAAGTTCAGCTGGGCTTCCAGGCCATAGGTGCGTTTATCCTTGTCCTTGACTTCTATGGTCAGATCGCTGCGATTGACCTCAATCACCTTATCCGAGATGGCGTAATACAGACTGGCCTGGGCCTGCCAACGGTCGGCCAGATAGCGCCAGCCCAGCTCAAAGGAGTCGGTCTTGATGCCATCGAGGCGGGAATCATTGATATTAATGCTGTTGGTCAGCTGCAGATAACCATCGGCATTGGCCTGATAGCTGCCGCGACCATAGTATTTGGACAGATCCGGCAGCTCAAAGCCCTGTGAGTAGGCAAGCCACAGTTGCTGATCCCGACTCAGTTTAGCCACCAATCCCAGGTTAACCAGGCCGACATGGTAGTCTGTGCTGCCGCCCTTGATAGCATCGGCGCCCGGCGCCTTACCCTGGGCAATCGCCACCTGTTGGTTATAGCCGATAAAGTCATCGACGTTGTTGTCCATCTGCTGATAACGATAACCTGCGTTGAGCACCAGATAGTCGTTGATATCCCAGCTGCCCTGCAGGAAGGCTGCGATGGACTCGACACTGAAGTCGACATATCGGCCTGTGGTAAACAGCTCCTTCATGGTCAAACCGCCACTCTGGTTGGCGGCGTCGAGATCAAAACTCATCTGATCCGAGTCGAAGCTCTCCTTGTCCCAGTCGATGCCCCAGGTGAGTTTGAGGCTGTCGCTGGGTCTGGATTCCAACACGGCTTTCAGGCCATAAATGCCGGTGTTTTGTGACGAGGCCGAGAAGTTGTAAACCCCGAGGGTTTCACTGACGTAAGGGAAGGGGTGAAAGTCGAGATCTTCCTTGCGATAAAAGCCTTGCAGGTACAAGGTTTGGCCGAGAAAGTCAGCCTGGGTATAGCTGAGGTTCAATAAGGTACGATCGGTTTTGGGGCTGCGATCGGCATTCAACCCCTTGCGGCTTTCGAGCAGGGAAGCATCTGAGGTGACGCCGCTGAAGTTTTCCCCCATATAAAGGCCGTGGTCGCCATCGGACTCATTGTTGTAAAACTGCACCATGGCACTGAGGGTGGCATTGTTTGGTAGGCTCCAGTCCAGGTTGGCCATCAGATCATAACCTTGGGTGTACTGCATGCCGGTTTGGGTGATATCCGGCATTACCTGATTGCCGCTGCCGTCGAACCATTGGCCATTTTCCTGCCAGGCGGCACTGAAACGTCCCTTGAGGGTATCGCTGCCGCCGGCCACGGCAAAGGCGGCGCGATAATCCAAGTCATCACTGCCGTTAAAACCCGATTTGAAACCTGCTTCGGCTTCAAAGGTATCCTGGCTGTCGGCGGCTTTTTTGGTCACTATATTGATAGCGCCGCCCAAAGCACCACCGCCATAGAGGGCTGAGGCGCCGGCCAACACTTCAATGCGGGCGATGTTAAAGGGATCTATGCTGTCCAACTGACGGCTGATCCCTCTGGAGGTGTTCATGGATACGCCGTCTATCAGCACCACCATGGCGCGGCCGCGCATGTTCTGACCAAAGTTGGTTCGGCCCTGGCTGGATACGTCCATGGAGGGAACCAGGGCGGCCAGCATCTCTTTCACGCCTTTGCCGCTGTCTATCTGCTCGCGGATGCTGTTTTCATCGATTAACCAAACCGTGCTGGAGAGCTCGCTTATCTGGGTAGGGGTACGGTTGGCGCTGACCACCATGCGCTCCATCTGGGCTTCTTCGGCCATGGCGGCCCCCATCAGCAGCAATTGACTGCTGACAGCAGCGGCGACAAGGCTCATCCGAACCATGGATTTGGGCATAACATTCTCCTAAACAACTCAAGGGGTTAAATGAGGCACCAGACAGGGACCCAGCAGGCAAACACCAGGCTGAGCGTCTTCTTGCCGGGTTGGTATCCCAAGGCTAAAGACAGCACCAAGCCTGGTGCCAAAAGCAGGATCAACAGCCGGGCATCCAGCCCAAAACTGGCCAATACCAGCATGATTGCCAGCAAGACCAATCCCTCACACCAAAGCAGTTGGTTACAGCGCAACAACAGCGGGGACGTTTCCATATTATTTGGCCTCCTGAAAGATGTTGCATTTTAATTGCAAACAAGAATGGTTCGCAATTGAATTTACACTGAGTGATGGAAAAGTGAGCTTATGGAGGTATGAATATTTCCATAATAAAATCATGGGTATGTGAAGATATCTTCGAATAGTACTTTGAAGATGGACCGCAGTTGGGACACTTGGTTTTGACTGTCGAAAAAATAGGGGCTTGCTATTGGCCTGGAAAGTCTCGGCCGGGCTTTCATGGTTGATTTCAGCCGCTGATAGGGCATAGATTACGGCAAGGTAGAAAGGGAAATACTGAGAAAGGTTGTATTCAACACTATGGACAAGTTACTGGAAAATCTGTTTTCAAAGCGCGCTGATGAGCTGGATGCCTTGCTGGATAAAAGGGATGAAGCGGCATTTGATAATGCTTGGGTGCATTTAAATCAGCAAGTAGGCGAGGTTGATGCTCACTTGGATAACAAATTTGATAGCAAAGCGTTGTTTATAAAATTGTCCGAAGCGACCAATTGCCACGAGATATGCTGTTATATCACAGATGACCTGGAGCTGATTGAGAAAGCTCGGACCATGGGCTTGGAGTCAAGGTTTCTGGATTATTTAAAGCAAAGCTATCGGCAAGGTCAGGTGCCATGCGAATGGTTAGGCTAAAAAAACAGACTCGCTCTTTCGTATCGGCGGCGTTGCCGGCTTGAGCAGATTTCAGGAGACTTGCTTGATGAAAGTGAAACGAATCGTAGCCAATGTGGCCGCTGCCGACCTGGACGCAGGCCAAGTATTTTATGAATCGATTTTTGGTCTTGAGCTGGTTATGGACCATGGCTGGATTAAAACCCTTGGCTCAGCTGAAGAGATGAAAATTCAAATCAGTTTGGCAACCGAAGGCGGCTCAGGGACGCCGGTGCCAGATCTCTCTATTGAGGTGGACAATCTTGATTTGGTGCTTCATCGGCTGAGAGCGCAAAACATAAAGATTGAATACGGGCCAATCTCAGAGCCTTGGGGTGTGCGCCGCTTTTATATTAGAGATCCATTTGGGAAATTGCTCAATGTACTTCAACATGATCCGGATATACTCCAGAGCTAACTTCAAATTGAATAGTGGATGATTTTACTTAAATAACCCATTGATTTAACTATGGTAAATCCAGGTGAATTGCTTTTACCCCGGGGCAGAGCGTCGGGCCAATAAGGAATTAAGCAGATGCAGTTACCCATAGAGTATTACTGGTTGAAAGCGCATAAATTTGCAGGACTCATGCCTTGGTGGTTTATCGATGAACCCGGCGGACCCGGGCTGAGAATGGAATACCAAAAAGAAACCGGGGAGGACTTCTATCCCATCGCCAGGCGGCAAGACAATGACAGCGTGGCTGGGTTTAAAGTGATTGACGGCGAAATACAAAAAGAGCTGGTCTCTGTCCATTTAACCTGGACAGGAAAGCGCGAACAGCAAGGTTTTCCGGCCAGGGCCGTGTACAAGGATATTTTTTCCTGGTTGTCAGAAGAAGTCCTTCCCGAAACGGCTGACTGGGTAAGTGAAGAATTCCTGGCGGAGCTTGAGGAGGAAAATAGATAGCTGCGCTGTGTTTAGTTGCTTTGTTTAGTTGCCTTGTTCAATCGCCTTGTTCTATCAACTTTGCCCAATCAAGCTTAGTTAATCATGCCATTACCCACAGAGGGTTTGCAGCCGACAGATGACTTGGCTAGAATTACTGTAATTTTATCCAGTAATACTGTTCAGTGACAGCCAAAGGACGCAGTGGATGATCCTCTATATCGCCGAAAAGCCCAGCCTTGGGCGCGCCATCGCCGAGGTGCTCCCAAAACCCCATCGCAAACATGAGGGCTATATCGAGCTTGGCAACGGAGATTGTGTTTCCTGGTGTATAGGTCATCTGCTGGAGCAAGCTGAGCCGGATGCTTACGATCCCGCCTACAAGTCCTGGCAGTTGGAACATCTGCCGATTGTCCCGTCCGATTGGCAGATTAAACCCAAAGCCAGCAGTCGCGGCCAACTCAGTGTCTTGCGTAAATTGGTCAAGCAGGCCAGTGAGTTGGTCAATGCCGGCGATCCGGACCGGGAAGGGCAGTTGTTGGTGGATGAAGTGATTGCCCATCTTGGGGTCAAGGGCGATAAGTTGGCAGCAGTTAAACGCTTGTTGATAAGCGATCTCAACCCGCAGGCGGTAAAACGCGCCCTGGGGCAGATGCGCAGCAACCGCGAGTTTGTGCCATTGTCGACTTCGGCACTGGCGCGTAGCCGAGCCGATTGGCTCTACGGCATGAATATGACCCGTGCCTATACCCTGCAGGGGCGCAAGGTGGGCTATCAGGGGGTGCTGTCGGTCGGTCGGGTGCAAACCCCTGTGCTTGGTTTGGTTGTCCGGCGCGATCAGGAAATCGCGGCCTTTGTGCCCAAACCTTTTTATGAAGTACTTGCCCATCTTAGCACCCAAGAGGGGAGCTGTTTCAGCGCCCGCTGGCAGCCCAGTGAGGCCTGTCAACCTTGGATGGATGAGGAGGGGCGGGTGCTCTCCCGCGGTTTGGCGATGAATGTGGTCGGCAGGATCACCGGCCAACCCGGCCGGGTAGATGAGCTGGAGCGTAAGCAAAGACACCAGGCACCGCCTTTGCTCTATAGTCTGTCTGCGCTGCAGATTGATTGCGCCAAACGCTTCGGTATGAGCGCCAAAGAGGTGCTGGATACGGCGCAGTCTCTGTACGAACGGCATAAATTGATAACCTATCCGCGCTCCGATAGCCGTCACCTGCCCAAGGCGCAGTTACAGCTGGCCCCGGCAGTCTTGAATGCCATTACCCAAGGGGCGGCAGAGCTGCTGCAAGGCTGTGAAGCACCCAATCCCGCCCTTAAGTCCAAGGCCTGGAATGATGCCAAGGTGGACGCCCATCACGCGATAGTGCCTACGGAAAAGACGGCTAACCTCGGGGTTTTATCACAGCGTGAGCGTCAGGTGTATTTGCAGATTGCCCGTCAGTATTTGGCGCAGTTTTACCCTAATTATGAGTACCTTGAAACCCGCGCCGTGATCGACATTGTCGGAGGTTGCTTCGTGGCCAAGGCCAAACAGCCATTGAAACAGGGTTGGAAGCAATTGTTTGGCAAACAAAAAGCCGACGATGAAGCGGAAGATATTCAAACCAGCTTACCTGAGCTGACTCAGGGGCAGATACTGGATTGCCTTAAGGGTGAATTAGTGGAAAAGATGACCCAGCCCCCCAAGCATTTTACCGATGCCACACTGCTGGCGGCGATGACAGGAATAAGCCGCTATGTGAAAGACCCTGAGATCCGCAAAATCCTCAAGGAAACCGATGGTCTGGGCACAGAAGCGACCCGCGCCGGGATCATTGAACTCTTGTTTAAACGTGGCTTTTTGAAACGTCAGGGCAAGAGTATTTTGGCTACCGAGGCCGGTAGCGGGCTTATTCAAAGCCTGCCTGAAGTGGCCACCACGCCGGATATGACGGCGCTGTGGGAAAGTAGCCTGGATGCGATTTGTCACCGTGAGCTTAAATATCAGGCCTTTATGCAACCCTTGACGGCTAAACTGGGCGAGCTTATTGAGCAGGCCAAGGCACAACTGCCTACGGCCTTGAGTGGCGTGAAAAGTACAGGCTTCAAAGGACGTAAACGTCGCAGTGGCGCTTATGCCGGCAAGGCAGGTGCCCCCAAGGGCACAAGCACCAAGAAGAGCACTGGCGTTAAGACCGGCACCGGCAAGCGCAGCTATCGCTCAGCGACCAAGAGCAAAACCAAAGACCAGTCCGCAACGTCCTGAGAACTTGGGGTTATTTCAAGCGTCGGTATTGGTTGGACAGGGCATGGTACTCGTATCCCAGCGCACTGAGCTTATGCTCGAGCTGGGCAGGTGACAGGTCAAGCTCGTAATAAAGCGCATCTCTGTCCGGGCATTGCAGTCTCAGTTTCTCATTGACTATGCCCAGCAGTATTTCGGCGGGCAGATGTTGCAGGCTTTCCATATTCCCTCCAGGTGTCAGCGGTTGACTGTTTCATAATGCAATAGAGTTGGCTTGGGTTGCAAATCTTGCCTGAATATATTTAAAGTTTCATAAAATCAATATCTTAATAAAGCAATTTCATTTTCTATTCCCGGCGGTTTTGCCTTTGTTTTATCCCCCCTTCTTTATCAACTCTTGTTACATCAAGCATTCGTGATGATTCGAACCGAGTTAGCTTTAACTGTATAAAAATCAAACCATTATTCTTGCCTGTGTGGCAGTAAACTCGGCTCTTGTCGATACGCATGCATCTCTTTTGCTGCATAAACTGCTCGCTTGTTACAACGATATTTAATTCTTCTCACGGCATTTAACGCCCGCCAACCACGATATTTCACGATTTGTCGATCCAGCTCAGGAAACCAGGGGTTGGGATTGGCTTTTTAACAGCTGGCACGCAAACTGCAGCCCTCGAGTAACACATAGAAATATGTCTAATAAATCAGCGTATTAAACGCGTTTTACTTATAAAAGGGTAATGAATATGAACAAGAAGATCCTGGCACTTATGATCCCGGCTATGCTGGCGAGTGGCGCTTCTCAGGCTGTGGAACTGTATAACGATCAGACCAACAGTGTGAACATGATAGGTTGGTTGGGTTTTGCTGCCTTCAATGATGGTCATGAAACCTCTGTTATTGATAACTTCTCTCGCGTAGGTTTCCGTTTTGACCGTCAGGAGCGTAACGGCTGGCGTGCCTTTGCCCACACAGAGTGGGGCATCAACATGGTGACCAGCGATGACGGCCTGATCTACACCCAAGGCCAGGGCGGCGGTCAGATGCGTGCCGAGAAGAACAGTGACTTCTTGTTCAACCGCTTGGGTTATGTGGGTATGGCTCATGATAAGTGGGGTACTCTGACTTTCGGTAAGCAGTGGGGTGCATACTATGATGTGGCTTACACTACCGACGTGCTCAATGCCTTCACAGGTTGGTCTGTAGGTGCCTACACCTTTGGTGACGGTGGCCTGACCGGCGCCGGTCGTGCCGATGCTGCCTTCCAGTATCGCAATACCTTCTTCGGCAAGCTGCATATCGCCCTGCAGTATGCTTCCAAGCAAAATGACGATGTCGCCCTGTTTGACGAAAACGGCGCCGCTCTGAACGATGGCTCTGAGCTGAGCTTTGACTCCAGCTATGGTGCCAGCGTGACTTACTATGTGACCGATAAGTTCAAGGTTCTGGCCGGTTTCAACCGTGGCGACTTTGAAGGCAACCTGGCCGGTGTTGCCGTTGATGATACCAACCAGATCGTCGGTATCGGTGCCCAGTACGGCAGCTTCTACCAGTATGCTCCAGGCCGTGACGCCGATGGTCTGTACGTGGGCTTCAACGCTCACAAGAGCAAGCAGAACGAACTGGTTGGCGGCAGCCTGTACGACTCCACCGGCGGCGAATTCATCCTTGCTTACCAGTATGACAACGGCTTTGTTCCTTCTCTGTTGCTGAGCTATCAGGATCTGGACACAGATGCCAACACCGCCATCCAAGGCGATTGGACCCGCCAGTTTGCGGTTCTGGGTCTGCACTACCGTTACAGCCGTGACACTGTGATGTATGCCGAAGCCAAGATTGACTTCAGCAGCATGGATGACAAGTCCTGGGAAGATCTGCAGGACAACAACTATGCGGTAGGTATCCGTTACTTCTTCTAAGGGGCTCCCTGTATTTCCCTGCACAGGCCACCTTATGGTGGCCTTTTTTTAATTTATTCAATAGCTTATCCATTGCATTGGACAAGGGAAACTAAATGCCATCAAGGACATGAGTCCAGGGTGTGAAGGAGACTCTGATTGAACAAGGAAAAGATGAAACTCAATAGTAAAATAATCGGATTGGCCGTTACTTTGCTTGGCGGTTTTGGTACGACTGATGCCGGCGCATCGACTCAAATAGAGGCCGGTTATCTGGGGTTTACGAGTGCCACCCGTGACGATAATCCCGGGGCTTTCAACCAAAGCTTTGCGGCGCTCAGTCATTTCAGTCGTGACGAGCGCAACACTTTTTATCAGATGCTCAAGGTGGAAAACCCCGGTAAATGGGTGGCGGATAAACGGGTCGCCTTCAAGTCATTGACGGTTTGGCATTATCGGCTCAACGAAGAGCGTACCGCCCTGTGGCTGCAAAACTTTCTCGGCACCCATAAGCACCTGACCGAGGACAATTTTTATCTCGGCTTGAAGCAGCATTTTGACTGCGGCGCGCTGCGTTTCAACCTGGGGTTGGCGGGGCATTATACTGTGAGTCAATCCAATCTGACCGATAAAGATTACTCAGGATTATCCGGCGTGGTGCTCAATGGCAACAGTTACTACGATTTGCCAGTGCTCCCCAAGGGCTGGAAACTGAACCTGGATTATACTGCGGCTTTTGGGCGTGACCACGAGCATGCGGCTGTCTTTGGTTATGACGACGATTATGGTCATCAATTGTTTGCCGCTGTTTCCGGCCCATTGGCGCAAGACTTGAGTCTCAAGCTGCAGCTGACGCACTACAAGAGTTGGGGCACTGCACCCAACGATGGCCTTGAGTACAGCTTCTCGCTGCGCTACGCTTTTTAACGCCACTGGTATATGCGCTTTCAAGTCCGTCGATGCGAAAAGATGCAACAGCCAGACCCGGCAGCAAGGTGCAATAAAAAGGCCGAAAGTGATGACTTTCGGCCTTTTATGTTATTTTTCCCCGCCGGAATGAGCTTGCTCCTGCCCAGAGTCGTTTGCTATGTCCTGTTTCTAAACGATCCCCAGTTTTTTCATCTTGCTGCGCAAAGTATTGGGGTTAATATCCAACAGCTCGGCAGCGCCGCCGGGGCCGTAGAGCTTGCCGCCGGTCACTTTAAGGGCGTGCTCTATGTATTTACGGGTCATGGTTTCCAGCGGTACCAGTTGATTGCCCGCATGGCTGGGGTCGACCACTATGGTCTGGCCGCTGGCGGTGGCCACGGCTTCGGTTTGCGGCGCCAGGAAACTGAAGTCCAGTGGTCCGGCCGGGTTTTGAATGATGGCCCGCTCCAGCACATTGATCAGCTCCCTGACATTGCCGGGCCAATTGTACTGACTGAGAATGGCCAACTGCTCAGGGCGGATACAGGGCAGTTTGATCAACTGGAATCGGGCGCTCAGCTGTTCAATAAAATGCTGCACCAACAGAGGGATATCTGTGCGCCGCTGGCGTAAAGAGGGGATGTCTATCGGGAATACCGCCAGCCGATACCAGAGATCCTCACGAAAATCCCCCTGATGCACCATGGCTTGCAGGTGCCTGTGGGTTGCCGCTATCACTCTGATGTTCAGGTGTACCTGTTCATGGCCACCGACTCGGGTAATGGTGCTGTTTTGCAGTACCCGCAGCAGTCTCACTTGAGCCGAGAGTGGCAGTTCACCAATCTCATCGAGGAAGATGGTGCCGCCGTTGGCCTGTTCAAAATAACCGGCCTTGCGCGATTCGGCGCCGGTAAAGGCGCCTTTCTCATAGCCGAACAGCTCTGAGTCGATAAGGGTCTCGGGAATGGCGCCGCAGTTGACTTTGACAAAGGGTTTGCCGGCCCTGGCCGAGAGTTCATGAATGGCGTTGGCAATCACCTCTTTTCCGCAACCGGTTTCCCCCAGCATCAGTACTGTGGTGTTGAGATGGGCGATGGATTGCACTTGTTGCATCACCTGTTTCAGCCCCGAGTTGGCACCGACCACACCGTTTTGCAGATCCAGCGTGCGTTTGAGGCTAACGTTTTGTTTGGCCAGCGCCTGATTTTCCAGCAGCAGATTACGACCTCTGAGGTTGAGGGCAGTGATCAGGGCAAAGGTGCTCATCTGCGGCGCCAACATATCTGCGTGTCGGGGGCGGAAGGTACCGGCACTCTTGGAGTAAAAACCTACTATGCCCAAATGGGTATCTTCCATCGACATACGTAAAATGATCAGAGAGCGGATCCCGGGGATCACCTTGGGGGCAACCTGGGATGTCACGGGATCATGATCAATGTCGTTAACAATCCTCACCCTCGGCCTATCGGGATCTTCCAGCGTTTTGGCCAGTCCCTCTGGGAGGGAAACCTGGACATCAAGCGTGCTTACCTGCGTTTCGCTGGCCTGGGCGATAAATTGTATATCATTGAATTCTTTTCGATAAATATTAATGAATAGGCCATCGAGTGGCACTGAGTCACGTACATAGTCGAAGTAGTGTTTAAGCGAGGTTTCCAACTGCAGGCTACTACAGAGCCGCCTGGTACACTCGTAATAAAAGTGTTTTTCCATTGATATTTCAAATAAACCGCGAAGTTTCGTGATTGTAGATCTTTATATTTCGTGATTCTGTGGCCGTAATCATAAATCTCCCCCTGAGCACCTCTTTTGGGTTAGTTGGCATGGCCAGTGCAACTGGTTGACTGAGTTCTTTCCCTGCATGAAAGGAAAATAAGTACATGACAGAAAAACAGAAAATAGACAGTGGTCGTCGTCAGTTGCTCAAGGGCGGCGCCGCTCTGGCAGTGACCGGGGTGGGGATGGCTGTCAGCAGTGGTGCCATGGCCCAGTGCCGCGAACAGGCGCCGGAATCCTTTGATGAACTGGTAGACGTATTGGTAGTCGGCAGTGGCTTTGCCGGTATGGCAGCAGCCCTGCAGGCCCGTGAAGCCGGTGTCAGCGTAATGGTTATCGACAAGATGCCGGTTTTTGGTGGCAACTCAACCATTAATGGTGGTGCCATGGCGGTTGCCGGTTCTCCGTTGCAAAAGCAGGCCGGTATTGAAGATTCAGTGGATGCCATGGTGGCCGACATGTTGCGAGCAGGTCGTGGCATGAATGATGTTGAGATGCTCAAGCTGGTATGTAACGGCACGGCAGAATCCTGCCAGTGGCTGATTGACTACGGCGTCAAGTGGAAGCCTTTCGTACAGCATTTCGGTGGTCACAGTGTGCAGCGGGTACTGCAGACAGTAGAAAGCTCCGGCGCCGGTATCATACGTCCGCTGGTCAAGGCTGCCCGCGCCAAAGGCGTGATCATGAAAAATCAAACCAAGCTCGAATCTTTTATCCGTGATGCTGAAGGCCGCGTGATCGGGGTCGAGGTTCGTGAAGGTTATTATTTCCCACGGGAGCGGACAGGTAAGATACGCACCATAGGTGCCCGCAAAGGGGTGATCATGGCGACCGGCGGCTTTGGCCGGGATATCGAATATCGCATGATGCAGCTGCCTGAGCTGAACAATGATCTGGACTCAACCAACCATCCGGGTGCGACCTCTGAAGCACTGAAGCAGATGATGCTTCTGGGGGCCAACCCTATCCATCTGGATCAAATTCAGCTGGGCCCATGGGCATCACCCGATGAGAAAGGTTTTGGTACTGCATCCCAGTTCAACACCATTGCCACTTATCCTCACGGCATAGTGGTGGATGTACGCACCGGTGAGCGTTTCTTCAATGAGCTGGCCGACCGTAAGGCGCGTGCCGATGCCATCATGACCCGCAGAGATGAGCACAACAACCCTGTGTATCCCATTGGCTTTACCAATGCCGAAGGTGCCAAGAATGCCCAGACACTGGATTGGGGTATCAAGTACAAGGTGATCACCAAGGCCGACACCCTGGATGAACTGGCCAAGGCCTATGGTATGCCGGCCGACAAGCTCAAGGCGCAGGTGGCCCGTTGGAACGAAGCGGTCAAAAGCGGTGAAGACAAAGAGTTTGGTCGTCCAATGCAGGAAGCCATAGTGTTGGATAAGGGCCCATGGTACGCGGTGCGTATGTGGCCGAAAGTTCACTACTGCATGGGTGGTGTCAAGGTTAATACCAATTCTGAAGTCCTGCATCTGGTCAGTAACCAGCCGATTGCAGGCTTGTATGCGGCCGGCGAATCCACCGGCGGTATTCACGGTGCCAGCCGCCTCGGTGCCTGTGCTGTGGCTGAAGGTATTGTCACCGGCCGTAATGCCGGCCGTAACTGTGCTGCTGCCAAGCCGGTAGCACTGAAGCAAGCGTAACAAATTCAATAACAAGGAGTAAGATGATGAACAAATCTCTAATGCTGGCGTCGCTGACGCTGGGCCTGATGTCAGGCAGTGCTCTGGCAATGGAACAAGTGGTTCTGGATGGCAAGCACATGACTCAGGCACAAGCCTGGGCCATTGCCGATGGCGCCAAAGTCAAAGTAGCCTCTCAGGCACGCACCAAACTGGTTAAGTCTCACGAGTTGCTGATGGAAGCTGCGCGTCTGGGTAAGCCTGTCTATGGTCTGACTGTAGGTGTGGGCCTGAACAAAGACCATAAGCTGTTTGATGCCAATGGTGAGCTGAGTGCCGCCGTTATGGATGCTTCCCGTAGCTTCAACTACAGCACGCTGCGCGCTCACAGTGCCGGTGTCGGCGAGCCTATGCCAGTGCGTCTGACCCGTGTGGCTCTGGCCGTGCGTCTGAACACCATTCTGGCCGGTCAAACCGGGGTTCAGCCTGTAGTTGCCGACCTTTACGAAGCTTACCTGAACAAGGGCATCACTCCAGTTATCCCTTCACAGGGTACTGTGGGTGAAGCCGACATCCTGTTGGCCTCTCACGTCGGTCTGGCGATGATTGGTGAGTGGGAAGTGTTCTACAAGGGCAAGCGTGTCAGTAGCCGTGAAGCCATGGCCGATGCCGGAGTTCCTTTGCTGGAGCCTATGGGTAAAGATGCTCTGTCCATCTTGTCCAATAACGCAGTGGCTGTAGCCTATGCGATGAAGGGCTATCAGGATGCCAAGCACCTGCTGGAAGTGTCTCCAACCGTATTCGGTCTGAGTCTTGAAGGTTTGAATGGTAACGTGGCGCCTTTCCTGCCACAAACCAATGATATCCGTCCTTTCCCTTATATTCAGGCAACCACCAAGGATATTCTGGCGCAGCTGGATGGTAGCTATCTGTGGCAACTGAATGATGAGCGTCCGCTGCAGGATCCTCTGAGCTACCGCACCACAGCCTACACTCTGGCCAGTGCCAAGAAAGCCCTGGTGGATCTGGGCGAAGTGATCGATATCCAGATCAACCACTCAGACGATAACCCAGCCGTAGTACTGGGCGCATCCAAGGACTACAGCCAGTTCCCTCAGGTAGCCAAATACATGGTTGAAGGCAAGGGTGGTGTGTTCCCAACCACCAACTTCGAGCCTCTGCCTGTTGCCTTGGCGGTACAGAACCTGAGCACTGCCCTGACTCACGTGTCTCATAACAGTGTAATGCGCACTATCCACCTGTCTGATGCCCACTTTACCCGTCTGAGCCGCTTCCTGGCCGGTCCGGAAAACAATGGTCATGCTTTCGGTGCTATCCAGAAAGCCTTCGTTGACATGCAGGTGCGTAACAAGCAACTGGCTAGCCCGGTTTCATTCGATGGTATCCAAATTGCTGGTAACATCGAAGACACTTTCACCAACCTGAAACTGGCTTCTGACAACCTGATCCAGATTGTTGACAACACCAACACCATCTATGGTCTGGAGCTGTTGCACTCTACTCAAGCTATCGATCTGCGCAAGATGCACGACAAGAGCCTGAAGCAGGGTAAAGCCACAGGTGCCATGTATGAAGCTTATCGTCAGAAAGTGCCTTTCGTAAGCAAAGATCGTCCTTTCACTCCTGACATTCAGGCGTCACACGACTTTATTGCCAACTACTGATAGAAGAGCGGGGCAGGCAACTGCCCCGCAACAGGAAGCCCAAGATGTTGAAGATGATATCCACTGTTCTTGTAGCCTGCGCCTTGTTGCTGCCTGGAGCGGCCAACGCCATGAAGATCAAGGACTACCACAAAGAAGTCATGACGGCTGAAAATGGTCGTGTCGATTGCGCCGCCTGCCATGGTGATGCCAAGCGCAAGACCATTCCCGATGCGACAGCCTGTGAAGCCTGCCACGGCACTCCTGAAGATGTTGCCAAGCAGACAGCACGTCCGGCCAACGCCGGTCATGATGTTGAACCCAACCCCCATGACAGCCTGCACTATGGCACGGACTTGCCATGTACTTACTGCCATCAGGAGCACAAAGAGAGCAAGGTTTATTGCAATCAGTGCCATGAGTTCACTTATCCAGCAATGAAGCGCTAAGTCGGCGGTTCGAGTCTCCCTGTATTCTTTGGATTGGACCCAGTCCGTTATTTCCACCGCAGCCTTGGCTGCGGTTTTTTTTGGATAAAAAAAGGTCTGCCAAAAGGGCAGACCGGGACGACACCGAAACAAGTGTTTAAGCAAAGCGTCAATGGATGTGGAACCAAGTTCAGTGTGCGCTTTTAAAATTAACCCAAACTGAATTCACCTGAGCGCCTGGCCGCGATTGAGCGCAATCAGCTTATCGAGGATCCGCTCACCATCCATACGTATGCCATTGTGCTCATATTCAGAGGTCAACCAATACTTGAGGTTGCCGACTCTGGCGGCGGTTTCCAGGCTGTAGGCCTGCTCGACATACATATCTTCGCTGTAGATGGCAGCGGCGACAGGTACCCGGTTATTGGCGAGAATGTTCGGGTCATAGAGTGAAGGCCAATCGGCTTTGGCGGCCAGCAATTCGGCGCAGGCTTTCAGTGGCTTGAGGTTGGCAAACTGTTCGAACATCCAGGGGTAAATCATCTCGCCGCTGAAAAGCAGCTCTTCGGCGTCCGGGGCAAAAGCCGGATATTCGCCCCGCACCCTGTGGGCGGCCCAGTTTGCGGCTTGCTGCTGGCAGTAGATGGACTCGTGCATTATGGCAAACAGCGGGTTGGTATTGTAATCCAGCAATTGACAGAACTGCGCCTCAAACAAGGGATTGAGCGCCTTGCCAATTGGGGTATCTATCAAGGCTTGCTCCAGCAGATAGTAGACGGCCTCCGGCCCTTGCTCCATGCCTAAGTTGACCCCCAAAAGTTGCAGCATTTCCTGGGTCAGCCGCTCTCCTGTGGCCAGGCGCGCCTCATGGCTATTGATAAAGCCTCTGAGCTCGGCCAATAGGGCTTTGGCATCTTTGAAGCGGGTAAAGAAATCCTGATTTTTGGCCAGCAGGCGTTGATAAGTTGCCCGGTAAACCTCGGTAGCGGGGCGCTCAAGGGAAGGGATACCGCCGGTAATAAAGGCTTCCTTGAGCCCTTGCGGCGAGGCGCTCAGGTATCTGAGTACGCAAAAGCCACCGAAACTCTGACCGAGAATGCTCCAGGGAGTATCAGGGCTCAGTTGCGCCCGAATCGCCTCGGCATCGCGGATGATATTGTCGGCGCGAAAATGGCTCAGGTGCTCAGCCTGCTCGTCAGGCGTCATGCCGTCCAGTGTCTTGAAGCTGACCGGGCTTGAAAGACCAGTACCACGCTGATCCAGCAAGAGTACCCTATACTCCTTGAGCGCTCTTTTAATCCAGCCGCCATTGGCAAGGGGGCGGGCGGCACCAAAGCCCGGGCCACCCTGAAAGAACACCAGGAGTGGCAGGGTCGCGGCGTTATCCTGGGTGCCGATAAGCTCCCGGGCAAAAATTTGCAGTTGTTCCCCGGTGGGGTGCTGATAATCCAGTGGCAGAGAGAAGAAGTGTTTGCGGCTCAGGATGCCAGCAAGACGGCTGTCTGTTATCATGTAGGGCCTTGGGCTTGAAGGTTGGATGGCTCAAAATTGTATACAAAAATCCCTGCGCTGCAAACCGGCGCCAGAAAAGCCGCTTATCTGTCGCTTTCCTGCCCGGGATCAATTTTTCTGTTGCCGGGTTGGTGGATCATGCATCGAGACGATCTATCGATCATGGAACGATAACAGCCTGCGAGTGTGTGTAATGAAATACCAGATCATCCCAGTGACCCCTTTCCAGCAGAATTGCAGCCTCATCTGGTGTGAGAAGAGTGGCAAAGCCGCTGTGATAGATCCAGGCGGTAACCATGAGCGCATCATGGATGCCCTGGCGCAGCACGGCCTGCAGTTGCAATATATTCTTTTGACTCACGGACACATAGATCATGTTGGTGCCGCCAAGGCTTTGGCCACCGAGTGTGACGTGCAGATTATTGGCCCGCATATCGACGATAAATTCTGGCTGGAGAACCTGCCACGCCAAAGCCAGAACTTTGGTTTCCCGGCCTGTGAAGCTTTCGAGGCAGACCGTTATCTCGAAGATGGTGAAGAGATTACATTGGGAGAGCAGGCATTGCAGGTGTTTCACTGTCCGGGGCATACACCCGGGCATGTGATCTTCTTTGACCGCGAAGAGAACCTGGCCTGGGTGGGAGATGTCCTCTTCCGTGGCTCTATAGGCCGTACTGACTTTCCCGGCTCCAACTATCAGCAGTTGATTGACTCCATTCGTTACAAACTCTGGCCCTTGGGCGAGCAGGTCAACTTCATTCCCGGCCATGGCCCTATGTCGAGCTTTGGTGAAGAGCGGCGAAACAACCCTTTCGTTGCCGATCAGCTACTGGCCGATTGAGGCTATCCCTGTTGCAACTGACCCGGGCATGCCCGGGTTTTTATTTGGCTGAAATTCACTCCATTATTGTTTTTTTACTACTAAATGTTTGCAAAGTGAGCCAGGTCTCGGCATTAATAGGCCCTTTTTTGGTGTAGATCCGGTTTTTGTTATCAAAAACGGGGTAATTTAACCAATAGTTACATTTTGTGGAGATACTCCTATGCAACAGCGTTGGCATGCAGCAATATCTGCCGGCCTCTTGGCCACTGTATGGTGTGGGGTTGCCGACACCTTTGGTCTGATCACCTGGATAGGGTTTCTGGGGTGCAGTACTTTCTTTGCTCAAGGACGCAGTGGGTTCGCCGGTTTGCTTCAGGCCTGGTGCACCAATACATCGGGAGTATTCTGGGCCTGGCTTATCATCAGCGGCAGCAGTTTCTTTGTCTCGCCGGTATTTGGCTGGATCTTCACCGGCATAGCCACCAGTGCCATGTGCCTGCAGGCCTGCTTCGGTAAACTTAACTTTATTCCCGGTGCCTTTATTGGTTGTTGCATCACCTTTGCCATGTCGGCGGATATTGCGGCTATTATGCCGCCGCTGCTGATTGGTGCCGTATTCGGTTATGCCATGAGTCGCTTGACCGATCTCATGGGCTATTGCCAAACCAGCCGCAGTCGTCAAACTCAAACAAAACCTCTGCCGGTCGAAAGGGTGGTGGAGTAATAGATTATACTGCCAGGGTCCTGTCCCGGCTTTTAGCTTCGCGCTGAGGAGCACTGATGAAGCAGATCCAATTTAGAAAAGTTGATGCCATGCTGATTAAGTTCAGTCTCAACGGTAAATTCTGGCTTGTGTGTTCGCTGGTTACCGCCATAACCGCCGCTATCGCACTGGCCAACTGGTGGCAGTTGGATGCCAGTGTAACCCAGGGCGCTGAGGCGCGTTTACAAGCCAAAGCCGAGACCCTGCTCCAGCTGGCGCCCGAGCCGGAGCGCGATCTTTGGCTACAGCAGCAAGGCCTTAGCCGCAATGAACCGCGCGCCGAGGTGAAAGTCATGCTCAGTAGCCGTGACGGCAACTACTGGCTCGGTGACAGCTTAACACTGCAGGAGCAAGAGATGCTCAGCCGGGCGAACTGGATGCTGCTGTGGGCTTTTGTCGGGCTGTTGCCACTGTTTCAGCTTAGCTATTGGATCTCCACCTCACTCGGCGGCGGACTCTGGGATATGTATATGGCAATCAAACGCCTGGCTGACGGCGATTTGAGCTTTAGGCTCAATTTCTTCGGCACAGATGATTTCAGCCTGATAGCCCGCGAGATTGACCGCTGCGCCGATAACATGAGCGAAATGGTCACCGCCATCAGCAGCAATGCCGAAACCTTGTCGATGGCGGCTTCCGAATTTGCCGAGCAAGCCGCCGCCGGTGATGAGATGGGCAAAATTCAGTGGCAGTTTCTCGATACTGTGGCCACGGCGATGGAGCAGATGAGCAATGCCATTACCGAAGTGTCCCATAACGCCGCCGAAACCTCTTCCCAGACCCGGGACAACGCCTCTCAGATGGGCCAGGGCGCCAGACACATAGCAGAAACGGTTGCCAGTATAGGAGAGTTGTCGGGCCGGATTGCCGAGGCTTTCTCTTCGGTATCGCAACTGTCGCGGGATGCCACCGAGATTGGCGCCGTGGTGACCACTATTGATGGTATTTCCGAGCAGACCAATCTGCTGGCGCTCAATGCCGCCATCGAGGCTGCCAGAGCCGGAGAACAGGGGCGCGGCTTTGCCGTGGTTGCCGACGAGGTGCGGACCCTGGCGGGGCGAACCCAGGAAGCGACAGTGGAAATTCAACGTATGATTGAGGGTTTGCAGGCGGGCAGCCGCAATTTGTCTCAGTTGACCGAGGCGATAGTGTCGCAGGCTGATGAAAGCCGCCAGGCGATCATTCAGGTGGGTACGGATGTTGAGGGGATGCGTGGCTCAGTGGATGCGGTATTTGATCGCAGCAGCCAAATCGCAGCCTCGGCCGAAGAGCAAAGCGTGTCGGCCCGGGAGATCAGCTCGCAGCTTGGCGATATCCGCAGCCACTCGGATCAGATGCGCCAGGCCAGCGAAAGGGCGATAGAGCTGAGTCAAAAACTGGCCCAGGCTTCTGCCGCTCTGACCCGGCTGTTGGCACAGTATAAAACCAGTTGAACTGCTAGAAGCTGAGCCATAAAAAAACGCCGGCATCATCAGATGTCGGCGTTTTGCGTTATAGCGTTTCCTGAGCTTTGTTTCTTGCTTCAGGCGTGCCGCTTGCTGTGGTCAGCATCAGCAGCGCCATCAGCGTTAGCGACAATGTCAGCGAAAACAGCTCCAGATAGGCGCGTGATCCGAGGGCTTGTCGATGCCGCGAAGCGCGTAATCCACATCGGCCTCACTCAAACGGCTTGCCAGCGACTCGGTTGCCAGGATCACATCGATACGCAGGCCGCGGTTATCATCAAAGCCACGGCTGCGATAATCAAACCAGGAGTAGCGTTCGCTACGCTGTGGATGCAACTGGCGGAAGGTATCCACCAAACCCCAATCCAGCAGGGTTTGCAACCATTCACGCTCTTCCGGCTGGAAGCTGCATTTACCTGTCTTCAGCCAACGTTTGGCATTGGCATCGCCGATGCCGATATCCAGATCCAGCGGCGAGATATTGATATCCCCTATGATGGCAATATCCTGATCCGGGCTGAATGAGTTTTGCAGATACTGCATCAGGTCGGCGTAAAACTTACGCTTGGCCGGGTACTTGGTCTCGTGATTGATATTCTCCCCCTGGGGGAAGTAGCCGTTGATCACTGTCAGCACGCGGCCGTTGTCCTGGATGAACTTTCCGGCGATAAGCCGGCGCTGGGCATCTTCATCGTCGGTGGGAAAGCCTTTTTGAACCTCAATGGGGGCCTGTTTGGATAACAGAGCCACGCCATAGTGGGCCTTGCCACCGTGGAAATGTACCTGATAACCCATGGCTTCCACTTCGGCCAGAGGGAAGGCTTCGTCGTGCACCTTGGTTTCCTGCAGCCCTATGATGTCCGGCTGGTGACTGTCTATCAACTGTTGCAGTTGATGCAGACGAGCTCTCAGTCCGTTGATATTGAAGGAAACGATTTTCATCAGGGCAGCACTCGCTTGAAGGGTTTAACGATAACACTCAGATAAACGCCGGCGGCAACATAAGGATCGGCATTGGCCCAGGCCTGGGCGGCTTCCAGCGATTCAAACTCGGCCACCACCAAAGAGCCGCTGAATCCGGCGTCCCCCGGGTTTTCACTGTCCACGGCGGGATGTGGACCGGCCAGCATCAATCGTCCTTCATCGGCCAGCAGTTGCAGGCGCTGTAGATGGGCCGGACGAGCGGCAAGACGTTTTTCCAGGCTGTTTTCAACATCTTGAGATGAGATCATATACCACATTATTTGAGTTCCTTGCGTTGCTCTTCGGGGATGTGTTTAAAGAGATAAACCACGGTTGCTATGGTGTTCAGTAGCGTCACTGCGGTCAAGCCAAAGACCTTGAAGTTGACCCAGGTTTCCTGACTCAGACTGAAGGCGACATAGATATTGATAAGGCCGCAGATAATAAAGAAACTGACCCAGTACCAGGTGACTCTGGCCCATATCTTGTCGGCGACCTTGAGTTCCTGCCCCAGCATGCCCTTGAGTACAGGCTTATTCAGCAATTGGCTGACACCCAGACCCAAGGCGAACAGGGCATAGACTATGGTGACTTTCCATTTGATAAAGGCATCGTCGTGAAACACCAAGGTCAGGGTACCGAATACGGCCACCATGGCAAAGGTGATGAGATGCATTTTCTCAAGCTTGCGGTACAGCAGGTAGGTCACCACGAGTTGCAGCGCCGTTGCGGCTATCAAGGCGCCACTGGCGACATAGATATCGTAAAACTTATAAACGGCAAAGAAGATGACCAGCGGCAGGAAATCCAACAGTTGTTTCATAGTAATCAGACTGAGTGAAAATTGCCTGTGAGTTTAGCACGGCGGGCTTTGAGGGATAAACCTCTTCGGCCCTTGCGTGGGTCAGTGCACAATTATTACAGGGAACCTGAGTTGATCTTGCCGGTTTCCGGGAGAATTTCCACTATCACCCAGGCCCGGCCCCGTTTATGCAGGCGAATGGTTCTGTCATCGACCCAGGGGCGGCCACCTCTACGGCCGGTAAATTTGACCACGACAGTCACGTCATCGGTGAACTTGCGAAAGAAGTCGATATCTATCTCTTCAATCTCCAGGGTGACATCTGTCATCTGTAGATTGAGCATATGGCGCTGTACAGAGGCGGCGATATAGTAACTTTTCAGCACCTCCTTCATCGGATCATCGACATAATGGGTTGCCTTCTCGACATCCTTATCTACGTAGATGGCCTGAAAGAATCCCAGGGCGACTTGTTCCGGGCTGTCTATGGTGGCTTTACTCGGGTCATCATTGCAGCCAAATAGGCCTAGCAGACAAAGAAAAAGTAAATATCTCATAGTGTTGACCCTAATGATTGGTGCCAAACAGTATCGGTTTTTTTAGTATTGATCGCAAGCCGATGCCGCACGCTTGACGGGATCGGCGATCCTGTGGCATATAAAGAGGATAGCGCAGAGATTCTTATCCACAGAATCTGTGGACAAGTGTGTTGAAGACTCGATAGATACTTCCTAAGCGATTGATATCGTCGTTAAATTGTCGCTGGTTATTTTTTGACGTTTGGCGCTTTTCCCTATCCGTTTCTCTCCTGATGACTCATTCCTGACTGAATCATAACTGGCGTAAAGGATCCTTTGCGTTGATTTTGTACAGCTTTTGCTGATAAAAGCCGCAGTCAGTATCCAATATCAGTTCTTATAGAGGTTTGAGCTGCCAGCTCCAAAGGGTAGGTTGAAAAGACGCGCAGGTGCGCAGGCCGGCATCGATTTATCCTGATAAACCTTTCATTACCCAATCTGTTCCCCGGCTTTTGATGCTCGCTGAGTGAGTACACTCCTATGTGAAATAGACCACAAAAAAGCGCCTGCCGGAGCAGACGCTTTTCTTGAATTGGCTATCGGACCATTAATTACTCTGAGTGGCCTGAATGGCGGTCAGGGCGATGGTGTAGACTATGTCATCCACCAAGGCGCCACGGGACAGATCGTTCACCGGCTTACGCATACCTTGCAGCATAGGGCCTATGCTGATCAGATCGGCGCTTCGTTGAACCGCCTTATAAGTGGTGTTACCCGTGTTGAGATCCGGGAACACAAACACGGTCGCCTTACCGGCAACCGGGCTGTCCGGCGCCTTGGAGCGAGCCACGTTGGGCATTACTGCGGCGTCGTACTGCAGTGGGCCGTCAATCACCAGATCCGGACGCTTCTCTTTGGCAATCCGGGTGGCTTCGCGTACCTTATCCACATCCGAGCCTGTCCCTGAGTCACCGGTTGAGTAGCTGATCATCGCCACTCTGGGCTCAATGCCGAAGGCTTTGGCCGACTCGGCCGATTGAATGGCGATATCGGCCAACTGTTCGGCATTGGGATCCGGGTTGATGGCGCAGTCACCATATACCAGCACTTGATCCGGCATCAGCATGAAGAAGATGGAAGAGACCAGGCTGGAGCCGGGCGCTGTTTTAATCAGCTGTAGTGGCGGACGAATGGTGTTGGCCGTGGTGTTGACCGCACCGGAAACGATACCGTCCACTTCATTCTGGGCCAGCATCATGGTGCCCAGCACCATGTTGTCTTCCAACTGTTCACGGGCAACCACTTCGGTCAGGCCCTTGTGACGGCGAAGATCCAGCATAGGTTCGACATAGCGCTCACGCACTTCATCGGGATCGATAATCTCGACATCCTCTCCCAGAATGACATCCTGCTGGGCTGCGATACGCAGAATTTCGTCACGTTTGCCTAGCAGTACGCAGCGGGCAATACCGCGCTCGGCGCAGATGGCGGCGGCTTTGATGGTGCGCGGCTCATCGCCTTCAGGCAGCACCACAGTCTTACGGGCGGCGCGGGCCAGCTCGGTAAGTTTGTAGCGGAAAGCCGGTGGCGACAGGCGGTGCTCGCGGGGCGAGTTTTCGGTGACGCTTTCAATCCAGCTCTGATCGATATGACCGGCAACATATTCCTGTACCAATTCAATGCGCACTGCATCGTCCACAGGTACTTCGTGGTCAAAGCGTTGAATATTGAGTGAGGTCTGCCAGGTATTGGTGTCGATAAGGAACACAGGCAGGCCGGTTTCAAAGGCCTGCTCACACAAGGCCATGATCTCAGGCTCAGGTTCATAACCGCCGCTCAGCAGCAAGGCACCAATCTTGACGCCGTTCATCGCTGCCAGACAGGCAGAAACGATAACGTCGGAGCGATCGCCAGAGGTGACCAGCAGCGAGTCTGTCTTAATGTGCTGCACCATGTTGGGAATAGAGCGGGCACAGAAGGTTACCTTGCGCAGACGGCGAGTGTTCATCTCACCGGCATTGATGATGCGGGCACGCAGGTGCTTGGCCAAGTCGGATGCTCTGGGGGACACCAGATCCAGGTTGTAAGGCACGCTGCCGAGGATCCTCAGTGGGCTCTTGCCCGGCAACTGGAACATACCGGCAGTATCGCTGCGCTGAACGTCCTGATGGTCGAATACTTCAGACAGATCCGGGCGGGCACGGCCTTCGTCGTCCACCGGCGCGCCAATCTTGTTAATGATGGCACCGATAAGACGTTTGTTCTTGTTACCACCCCAAGAGTTAAAGGCGATTTCGAGGCGGTTCATCAGCCCGGTCGGACTGTCGTTGCCTGGGGTTGCGACAAAAATCACATCGGCGTCGAGCGCCTTGGCAATGGCATAATTGACATCATCGGCAAACGGATGGCTACGGGTGTGCACCAGGCCTTCGATGATCAGGGTTTCAGTGTTGTCGGCAATTTCACTGGCGCGGGCGATGATTTGCTCCATCAGCACATCCGTCTGATCGGCACGGATCAGCGCTTCGGCGTGGGCCATTTCAAACGGCTCAAGCGGGTTGACCGTGGGGGACTTGCTGAGGATGGTAGTTGAACGCTCAGGGCCGTGATCCTGCGGGCGCAACTGGGAAATGGGTTTAAAGAATTGCACTTTAACGCCGTGGCGTTCCAATGCACGAACCATCCCCAGGCTGATAGACGTCAGACCGACGCCAGTGCCTATGGGGATCAACATAATGTTACGGGACATAAAAACCTCTTCGGAGTCGATGGTTTTCCGGTGAATCTTGTAAAGTCAAAAAACATGAAAGCCGCCAGGCTAACCAGGCGGCTGATTGGTCATATTATTCTTCTATCAAACTAATAGCGTCTTCGGCGATGACCCACTCTTCATTGGTGGGAATGACCATGGCCAGAGTGCCTTCATCTTTAGTGATAATTCCGCCATTGCCGAAGCGGGCGGCCAGGTTGCGTTCATCATCGACCTGGAAGTTGAAGATGGACAGTAGTTCCAGCACTTTCTTGCGGATAATGTCGGAGTTTTCACCTATGCCGCCGGTAAAGACCACGGCATCCAGACGGCCCAATGGCACAGTGTAGGAGGCGATGTATTTTGCCAGACGATAGCAGAAGATTTCCAGTGCCAGTGTCGCACCTTTGTGACCTTCGGCGTATCCTTCCTCAATACCACGGCAATCATTGGTCAATTCGCTGATCCCCAAAAGGCCGCTCTGCTTGTTCAGCAGGTTGTTGACCTCCTCCAGGGTGTAACCCAGTTGGTGCACCAGATGATAGATGATGGAGGGGTCGATATCGCCGCAGCGGGTTCCCATCACCAAACCTTCCAGTGGTGTCAGGCCCATGGAAGTATCCATGCTCTTGCCGCCTTTAACCGCCGTGACCGAAGCGCCGTTGCCCAGGTGAGCACAGATTACATTGGTATCGGCCAGCTCTTTACCCAGCACCTTGGCTGCTTCACGGCTGACAAACAGATGGCTGGTGCCGTGCATGCCGTAACGACGAATGCCGTGCTCACGGTAAAGCTTGTAGGGCAGGGCATAGACAAAGGCGTGCTCAGGCATACTCTGGTGGAAGGCGGTATCAAACACGGCAACCTGAGGCAGGCTTGGGAACGAGGCCATGGCAGCGCGGATACCTATCAGGTGCGCCGGATTGTGCAGCGGTGCCAGTGAGGCACAGTCTTCGATACCTTTGATCACCTGATCGTCAATGATAACCGAGCGGGTGAATTTTTCGCCGCCATGCACGATACGGTGACCCACCGCCAGGATCTGTGACGCCAGTTCAGGCAGGGGAGCCAGGATCTGGTTTACAATAAACTCCACGGCTTCACGGTGCGCGGTAAATGCGCCCAGTGCGGCTTCATGCTTTTCGCCATTGTGTTTCCATTTGATGCGGGAGTTTTCCAGACCAAAGCACTCGGCCAGACCTGAGATCTGATCATCGCCCGTGAGTGCATCCATGACTGCAAATTTCAAAGAAGAACTGCCGCAATTTAGAACCAATACCAGTTTTTTAGACATGTTAAAAACCTTTCGCCGTTTTTAATTAATGAGTTACGGGTGAACTGGACTCGCCTGTAACCTGTTTCACTGCGTTCCTGCCGTCAAGCCGTTGTTGGGGCCGAATAGGGAACTGTGCTAAGGTAAAAGCAATATTATGCTTGTTTCAGGTGCCTTGATTGAGCCTTAACTTTCTCAAAACCGTGAGGGAAGGTCATCGTTATATGAAGACCTGGCCCATGGTCAGACAACTGGGTTTCTTTTTTCCTGAGTTTCGCGTTATTCGTGCCACTCAGTTGGCGTTGCAGTTGATGCCTGTGTTGGCCATGCTATCGGCTGCCACGCCACTCTATTTCTATGGTTGGGACTATCTGCCCCAGGCCATAGCTATCTTTCTGTTCTTTCTCAGCCTGCCTTTGCAGGGCTATCTGTGGCTGGGTTGGCGTGCTCGCCATCCCTTGCCGCTGTCCTTGCTCGATTGGGGTAATCAACTCAATGCCAAGCTTTCCGGGCTTGGGGTGAGCAGTCGTCCTTTAGGAGCCAAGGCCTGCTATATGGATATGGCGCAGATCCTCAAATTGGCCTTTGAACGTCTCGATGCCGGTTTTTGGGAAGAACTCTGAATCAGTAGCCGGCATTGATCCCTTTCTGGATAAATATAGCCTTTATTCGCTCCATGGTTTCGCGATCCGGCGGCGATACGCCGTCGAGTTCATAGTGCTCACCCATGGCTTCCCACTTGTGTTTGCCCAGTTCGTGGTAGGGCAGTAATTCCACTTTTTCCACATTGGTCATTGGCTTGATAAATTCAGCCAGTTTTTCGGCCGAGGCTTCATCGTCTGTATAGCCGCCGACAACCACGTAACGGATCCAGGTTTTCTGGCCTCGTTTTGCCAGATATTCGGCAAACTGCAATGTTCGCTGGTTGCTGACCTTGGTGAGATCTATGTGCTTGGCATCATCCATCTGTTTGATGTCCAGCAGTACCAGATCTGTGTTGTCCAGCAACTGGTCGATCACCTCTGTGTATTTACGGACAAAGCCGTTGGTGTCCAAACAGGTGTGAATGCCTTCGGCCTTGCAGGCCTTGAATAGCTCGGCAACGAATTCAGCCTGTAACACAGCTTCACCACCGCTGGCGGTCACGCCACCGCAGCTGGCTTCCAAAAAAGGTCGGTAGCTGACTATCTGTTCCATCAGCTCCGCGACCGTCACTTCCTTGCCGCCATCCAGATCCCAGGTGTCGCGATTGTGACAGTATTTACAGCGCATCAGGCAACCCTGCATAAAGGCGATAAAGCGAATGCCGGGACCATCTACTGTGCCAAAGGATTCCACCGAGTGGATCCGTCCTTTTACTGTCATGTGCTCTCCTTGGAATGGCTGCAGCGGCGGCCGCTGCAGCCCGGTTTCAAACGCGGATTACAGTGCTTTGGTGAAAGTACGGGTAATCACGTCTTGCTGTTGCTCAGGGGTCAGTGAGTTGAAGCGCACTGCATAGCCTGAAACACGTATGGTCAGCTGTGGATACTTGTCAGGGTTGACGACAGCATCTTCCAGCATTTCACGGTTCATCACGTTGACGTTCAGGTGCTGACCACCTTCATGGCCTGGCTTGTGGGAGAAGTATCCATCCATCAGCGCAGCCAGGTTGGTGCGGCGGGCATCTTCATCTTTACCCAGTGCATTGGGCACAATGGAGAAGGTGTAAGATATACCGTCCTGAGCGTGAGCGAAGGGCAGCTTGGCCACTGAAGTCAGTGAAGCGATAGCGCCTTTTTCGTCACGGCCGTGCATTGGGTTGGCACCCGGGGCAAATGGTGCACCGGCGCGGCGACCATCCGGAGTGTTACCTGTCTTCTTACCATACACCACGTTGGAAGTAATGGTCAGGATTGACTGGGTTGGGATGGCGTTGCGGTACATCTTCTTGTCACGAATTTTGGCCATAAAGCCTTCAACCAGCATACAGGCGATGTCGTCAACACGGGCGTCGTTGTTACCGAACTTGGGATAATCACCCTCGATTTCGAAGTCTACGGCAATACCGTTTTCATCGCGAACCGGTTTCACCTTGGCATACTTTATGGCAGACAGGGAGTCGGCAGCGATAGACAGACCGGCGATACCACAGGCCATGGTGCGACGTACGTCTCTGTCGTGCAGCGCCATCAGCGCGGCTTCGTAAGAGTACTTGTCGTGCATGTAGTGGATGGTGTTCAGCGCAGTGACATACTGAGTTGCCAACCAATCCATCAGGCCATCGAGACGGCTCATGACGTCATCATAGTTGAGCACTTCGTCTGTGATAGGATCTGCCTTGGGAGCAACCTGAATTTTCAGCTTTTCATCCACACCACCGTTGATGGCGTACAGCATGGTCTTGGCCAGGTTGGCACGGGCACCAAAGAACTGCATGTGCTTGCCCACAACCATGGGGCTCACGCAGCAGGCGATGGCGTAGTCATCAGACTCGAAGTCAGGGCGCATCAGGTCATCGTTTTCATACTGGATGGAGCTGGTGTCGATAGACACTTTGGCGCAGTATTTTTTGAATGGCTGAGGCAGCTGCTCGGACCAAAGCACAGTGATGTTTGGCTCTGGGCTTGGGCCCATGTTGTACAGGGTGTGCAGGAAGCGGAAGCTGGTCTTGCTCACCAGCGGACGACCGTCCAGACCCATACCACCGATAGATTCGGTAGCCCAGATTGGGTCGCCGGAGAACAGCTCATCGTATTCAGGAGTACGCAGGAAGCGCACCATACGCAGTTTCATCACGAAATGGTCGATCATTTCCTGAGCCTGCTCTTCGGTGAGCACGCCGTTTTTCAGATCGCGTTCGATATAAACGTCGATGAAGGTTGAAGTACGACCCAGAGACATGGCGGCGCCGTTTTGGCTCTTCACCGCGGCCAGATAGCCGAAGTAGGTCCATTGGATGGCTTCTTTGGCATTCTTGGCAGGGCCGGAGATGTCATAACCGTATTTGGCTGCCATCTTCTTCATCTTGCCCAGCGCTCTGTGCTGCTCGGCAATCTCTTCACGCAACTGGATAACGTTGCTCAGATCTTCACCGGCTTCCATCTGAGCCTGCAGTGAAGTGAACTGGGCAACCTTGTCCTTCATCAGGTAGTCGATACCGTAGAGGGCTACGCGGCGGTAGTCACCAATGATACGGCCACGACCGTAGGCATCGGGCAAACCTGTCAGTACACCTGACTTGCGGCAAGCGAGAATTTCCGGAGTGTAAACATCGAACACACCCTGGTTATGGGTCTTACGCAGTTCGGAGTAGACATATTTGATTTCAGGATCCAGTTCGCGATCATAGGCGGCGCAGGAGCCTTCAACCATGCGGATACCACCGTTGGGCAGCATGGCGCGTTTGAGTGGCGCATCTGTCTGCAAACCAACAATGGTTTCCAGTTCCTGATTGATGTAGCCGGCATCATGGGAATCTATGGTAGAGACTTTGTCTGTATCAAAGTCGACCGGAGCGTGGGTGCGGTTTTCCTGCTTGATGCCTTCCATGACTTTGTCCCACAGGGCTGTGGTCGCAGTGGTGGGGCCAGCCAGGAAAGACTCATCACCTTCATAGGGGGTGTAGTTCTTCTGGATAAAGTCACGTACATTGACTTCGGTCTTCCAATCGCCGGGAACAAAGCCTTCCCATGCGCTTGCAAACAGCTCAGTTTTCTCGGTCATAGTACTCATACCTTCTAGTTGAGATAAAGTTACTTGCTGGCCTCGCTGCCTTGCTTGGCCAGCAAGGGACGGCGATACACAAACCAGTAAGTCAACCCTACAAATAAAGCTCCCCCCACGATATTACCCAGAGTGACGGGAACCAGATTATGGAACACGAATTGGCTCCATGTGAGATCGGCAAACTGCTCGGGGCTGACCCCGGCGCTTGTCCAGAATTCAGTGCCGGCCATATTTTTGCTGATAATGGCCATGGGAATAAGGAACATGTTGGCAATGCAATGCTCAAAGCCTGCGGCGACAAACATGGCGACCGGCAACACCACGGCCAGCAGCTTGTCAGTGACCGAGCGACCGGCATAGGCCATCCATACCGCCAGACACACCATGATGTTACACATGATCCCGAGGGCGATGGCCTGGAAAAAGTCATGGTGCAGTTTGGCTTGAGCTGTCTTCATGTAACCAAGGCCTATCAAACCGTGGCCGGCATCATAGTGTTTGGCGGTGATCATCAGGCCTACCAGTAGCATGGCGCCGATAAAGTTGCCCAGATAGACCAGCCCCCAGTTGCGCAGTAAGGCCTTGGTGGTGACCCGTTTGCTGGCTCTGGCAGTAATGGTTAATACAGTAGAGGTGAAGAGTTCGCCGCCCAGAACCACCACCAACATCAGGCCCAGGCTGAAGCACAGGCCGCCGATGAGTTTGTTGAGACCGTAGGGAAGGGCGCTGCCACCGGCAGTGGCGACAACATAGAAGATAAACGCGAGGCCAATAAACACCCCCGCAGTCATGGCCAGCAACAGGGTCGACTGGGTATCGCGGCCGATTTTGACGACGGCCGCATCCTCGACCTTCTGCGCAGTATTGGCAGGGGTTGATGCATCAAATGGGCTAGGACTGTTGTTCATAGCTGCCTTCTTTCGCTCATTTGGTGGCTGGCCACCGGTTTAGGTTATGAAATTCATTTATCGCTTGTTCTGTGTGATGACCCTTGAGTCATCGAATTCGTTAACTATAAGCAAAATGTAATTAAATTACGTGATTCAGATCAATTTAATCGCCGCATAATCTGAATTATGAAATTAAACTACTTTTTGCCATTCCTTTTTTGCCTGAAAAACCGTCTTGAAACAATTCACCGCAATCTTAATTATCTTGCAGTGTTATCTACCGAATCCTGTGCTTTCTATTTGGTGTTTAACCCAAGCATAAGCTTGTAACACGTTATAAAAGTCCAATCTGTGCTGTTGCTCGCGATGAATGGCTGCAAACTGGAAATGTTTACATCTCCCATGTTGCCGCAATCTCCATCTTCTTTACTTACAGAGCCCAGGTTGAGGTTTTAGCTACCCCGAGAAAGTCTGTTCAAAGAATCGCTCGTTACGCATCCAACCTTAAAATTGGTCTTACCAATTTACCATAAAAATATTAACACAGAGCCGCGCTGTCGGCATCTGATATCGGCCTTTCCCCACAGGGAAAAGCTAAATTTTGCGAGCAGGTTAACAATTGTATGCCATAGCGCCGACACTGGGGGATCCGCCGACAGTCTATTTAAGTAAATCCTTATTCCTACAGCCTCACAAACTGGTGTCAAAGTTTGAGTCAGGTCTTGAATTTTGGGCCGTTGTGACCTGTTCGGGAGCAGGCTCAGGGCTGTGAGTCCTGTCATGGTTAATTCGGCATGCAGTCAAAAAGTTAACGGAATATCATCAGGTAACCGGGTGATAACTTTATCCCACAACCAAAGCGTAACTTGAGTCATGCCTTGGCACTCGGGGGAAGAGTTGATTAGAATCAACGCTTTCTTTTTGCTGTCACGCTCCAACCCCAGGAGCAATCCAAGGAGGCCGTTATGCCATCCATGGCACGTCTGGCCATCATACTTACCCTGATCTACGCCCTGTTGTGGGCTCTGGGGCCCCTGTTGACCGATATGGGTGTCTGGGACTCAAAACCTGACTATTACGGCCTGCCATTGTGGTTTTGGCTGTCCTGTATCCTGACCCAGCTGTTTTTCATTATGGGACTCTTCTACCTGTTTGGCCGGGGAGGGCATAAAGAGTGACCACTCTTATCCCGGTATTAGTTTATCTGTTGCTCAGCCTGGTGTTGACCCGCTTTATTGCCGCCAGACAAGACAAGGCCAGCCTCTATCAGGATAAGGCGGCGCGCTTTTTTATCGGTGGCCGTTTTCTCAATGGCCCCATGTTGGCCTTGACGCTGGTGGCCACCTATACCAGCGCCAGCTCTTTTATCGGTGGTCCGGGCGCCGCCTACAAGATAGGTTTGGGCTGGGTATGGCTTGCCTTGATCCAGGTGCCGGTTGCCATGCTGACCCTGGGAGTGCTGGGGCCGAAGATCCTCGCGGCCAAGGCGCCTTACGCCACCTTGATTGAGTGGTTGGACGCTCGCTTCGAACATAAAGGAGTCAGCATGTTGGCGCTGGGTTCCTTGGTGCTTGGATTTATCGCCATGATAACGGTGCAGTTTATCGGCGGCGCCAGGTTGTTTGCCGGGGTCAGCGGTATCGACTACAGCCTGGGGCTGGCACTGTTTGTGGTGACAGTGTTGGCTTACACCCTGAGCGGTGGTTTTAGGGCGGTGACCATCACAGATGCCTTTCAGGGAATAGTAATGCTACTGGGGCTCTTGCTGCTGTTTTTCACCCTGCTTGGCCATGGTGGGATGACAGAGTTGATGTCCAAGGTGGCCAGCGAAGATCCTGCCTTGTTGCAGCCCCACGGCAATGAAGGGCAACTGGGCTGGCCCATGATGCTGTCGTTTTGGGTGCTTATCTGTTTCGGTACGCTTGGGTTGCCACATACTGTGGTGCGTTTATTGGCGGTTAAAGATACCCGGGCGCTCAAGAAAGGCATTATTTGGGGCACCCTTATCAGTGTTTTGATGACCTTGTTACCGCATCTTATCGGACTGATGGGGCGGGCACTTTATCCCGATTTGCAGGTACCGGATGAAATCATGCCTACCTTGATCTCCGGACTGTTTTCGCCACTTTTGGCCGGGGTGTTGCTGGCGGCGCCCATCGCCGCTGTGATGTCGTCGGTGGACTCCATGTTGCTGCAGGCGGCGGTCAGTCTGGTGCGGGATGCCTGGGTTAAGGTGAGGCCACAAATCTCGGCGCAAAGCCAGCTGCGTTTGAGCCGCATCGCTATGTTGATGATTGCTGCGCTCGCCTGTTACTGGGCGCTAGAGCCGCCGGCCATGATAGTCTGGCTCAATCTGGCGGCTTTCGGCGCGCTGCAGGCGGTGTTTCTCTGGCCGATATTGGCGGCGGTATTCTGGCCTTCATTGACTGGCAACTCGGTGTTTGCCGCGATGATTTCCGGATTGCTGAGTTATGGAATGCTGCAATGGCTGGCCTTGCCTTTGCCGCTTCATATTCACCCTGTGGTACCGGCCTTGCTGGTTTCCCTCTTGGCCATGTTGGGCTGTCAGGCATGGTTGCCGGTAAGGGAAGTTCTGGTTACCACACAGGACAAAGCGGAATGAAGCTCAATGCTTGATTGTTGAGGATAGAATTAAACAAAAAAGCGCAGTCATTGACTGCGCTTTTGGCTATTAAAGCGTTTAAAGCGTTTATCAGAAGCGGATCTGATAACCCGCGTAGACTACGCGACCGATAATGTTGTGGGTATCGGCGTCATAACCTGGGTAGGACAGCTCATAGTTCACCGCAGGCATGGCATCGAACAGGTTACGGGCACCGACTGTGACTTTACCGAACTTGTCAAAGTCATAGTTCATGGCCAGATCCCAAGTGGTGAAGGAACCGAAGTCCTGCTTGTCGATGTTGGCAGCTTGCTGCTGTGGCGTTTCACCGGCATAGGAGTCTATGTACTTGGCGATCAGCGAGGCGCTGAAGGCATCGTACTCATAGCTGAAGGTGGAGTTGAAACGCAGCTCAGGATATCCCTTGGTACCCAGCACGTCGTAACGTGGGTCGACCGGGCTGGCCTGCTCTGTGTATTCCAGTGCATAGGTGCCTTCCAGTGCGAACTTCAGGTTGCCGTAGTTACCCAGCTCGAAGCGCGAGCTGAAAGAGACGTCCAGACCCGAGGTTTGTACCCCGTCCATGTTGATGTAGCCGGCGCCAATCTCTTCAATCTTGCCGTCGGTATCACGCTTCACATAGACATATTTAGGATCGTACGCACCGAGGCCGGTCGTGGCTTCCAGATCCAGAATAGTCTGGGCACCGACGTAGCTGACCTGGTTGCTGATCTCTATGTTGTAGTAGTCCACAACCAGAGAGATATCATCAGTGATGTTCCACACTGCACCGAAGGCATACTGATCAGACTCTTCAGGTTTCAGCTCCGGATTACCTGAACTCTTGCGCAGATACTGAGTTGATTCACACACATCAGCGCCTTCGCGTTGGTCAGCCGGCAGCATCTGACAGCCTTTGGTGTCGATCACTCTGTCATAACTGGTAGCGGCTTCGCCCAGCAGATCATCCAGTGACGGAGCACGGAAACCCTGGCCGTAAGAGGCGCGCAGTACCAGGTTATCCAACAACTGGTAACGCAGGTTGATAGAGCTGGACAGCTGGCCTTCGTCCGGCAGGCTGTATTGGTCATAACGGCTGGCCAGTTTGATGTTCAGATCGTCAGTGACCGGCAGTTCCAGCTCAACAAAGGCAGCCTTGTAGTTACGCTCACCGGCGGAGTCACCACCGTAAGTACCCAGTACTTTGCCGGCAGCTTGCTGCGCGTCGCGGCGATCGCTGAATTCCATCTTCTGGTACTCGGCACCCACGGCATAACCTATGTCACCGCCTGGCAGTGCGATAGGCGCCAGCGCAGCCCAGGAAATGGCAGTCGCTGTGGTCTTGGAGTCAGCTTGACGGGTGGCGGTGTGCAGGAAGCTGTCCAGGGTTGCCTGAGTCGCATTGCCGCCCAGAACAAATGGATTGTACAGGCCGGCATCTACGGCTTGTTGCAGGTTGTCTTCAAACACATAGGAGTCAGTGCTTATGTCTACCTGCTGATCTGAGTACTGTACATACCAGTTCAGTGAACCGGCATCCAGCTCCAGGTTCAGACCGGTAACCACGTCAATCACATCGGACTTGAACGTCGTGCTGCGATCGGCCACACCGGTAAGGCGGTGGTAAGCCTGTACTTCGCTGGCGTTGGCCGTGCCATAAGTTGGGTTCAGTGGGTTGTCGGCAGCTATGTACAGGTTAGGGGTCCACAGCGCGGTAGAGGAAGTCGTGGACTTGTCACGCATCACAATCGCCTGACCGAACCATTCCAGGTTGTCGGTAATTCTGTAAGTCAGGTTGCTGAACAAAGAGTCTTTGGTCTGATCCGGCAGGTAATCGGTGCCTTCATACATGCTATAGCCACAACGTGGACCATCTTTGCTCTGAACGATTTGATCGGCCGGACAGTCTTTACCCGGTACATAGTTACCTGTGTAGGTTGGCGTTTCAAAGGTTCCGTCTTCTTTTTTGCCTGGGCGGGCAGCCACTGGGCGCCAGGTACCTTCCGGTGCATACAGAGAGCTGCGGCCATAGGCCTCATCCCAGTTGGCGGTCAAATGATCACGCTGACCACCCTTGAGAGGATCAAACTTCTTGTGCTCTATGATTACCAGGCTGGTGCTCTTATCGCCTGTGTTACCGAAGGTCATCGACGCCGACATTTCATCACGGCCACCCTGAGTCGGGTTAGCGTATTTCAGATCGAATCCAAGACCGTCATAGTTCTTCTTCAGAATGATGTTGATTACACCACCAATGGCATCGGAACCATAGATGGCAGAAGCGCCGTCACGAAGGATCTCAATGCGCTCGATGGCGTCCATAGGGATCAGGTTAAGGTTGGTTGCATCGGCACCAAAAGTGGCTGATGGTGCGATACGGCGGCCATTGATCAGGGTCAGGGTGCGGTTTGAACCCAGACCACGCATGCCCGAGCTGGCATGGTTACTGGCAGAACTGCCGGCGTCGCTGATGAAGCTGCCCGCAGTGTTGTATGGCATTTGTGCCAGTACCGCAGAAACATCTGTCAGGCCGGTTTTGGCTATGTCTTCAGAACTCATCACAGTTACCGGCAGTGCCGATTCCATGTCGGTACGCTTGATACGTGAACCGGTAACTTCGATGCGCTCCAGTTGTTCGTTTTCGTTGGCTTGAACTGCAGGTAGGCTAAGAGTGGCCGCTGCTGCGCCGCCAAAGAGGGCGAAGCGCACAGCTTTGCTGACACTGAGATTCATCATTTATATCCTTTTATGATATTTATTTTGTCTTTTTGTATTTATTCGAGCCGGTATAGAACAATTCGGCGACAAAATGTAACCATTAAGATACAAATAATACAAGTGGTTAAATGCTTGTTACCCGATTATTTATTGTAATAAAGATGTAATCAGATGTTTTGAAACTATTGAAAAACATCAACAACCACATTTAAAAACATGATGAAAACATTTTATTAACATTTGCGAGGTTGGTTGAATAAATAATAAGCGGCGCAAAATGCGCCGCTTATTTACCGAATAATATTCAGTTTAAATGAGCTTAGAAGGAATAGCTCAGACTGGTGTAGTAGAAGCGACCGACGTTATCGTACGCTGCAGAACCTGCTGTGGTACCGGTCGTACCATAAGGCAAGTCTTTATCGAACAGGTTATCGATACCGAACTTAAGCGTTATACCGGAATCAAACTGATAACCCACGGCGACATCACTGATGAAGTAATCGTCGTACTGCATGTTTGAACTTGGGTTTGCGTTGCGGGCCAGTTCCTTATCTGTGTACAAGCTGACGTCATTGACGAAACGGGTACGCCAGTAGCTGAGCCAGTTTTCATACTTGTAGTTCAGGGTCAGGTTGGCCTGCCAATCTGCATATCCCAAAGTGCCGGCCAATTCTTCGTAATCGCTGGGATTATCCTGGAAGGAGAAGTTCCGGCGCTTAAGCAGGTGAGTCGCAATCAGGTTGGCACTGAAATCACCACCCAGAATGTCAGTCTTATAAGCCAGATCCAGGTCAACACCAGAGGCCTCCAAGGCTGCAACGTTCAGAGAGTGACTCTGAATCAACGTTATCTGGTGTGAAGATGGGTCACGGGTGATCAGCGCACAATACTGGTTATCTATACCACTGGTCGAATCCAGGCAGCGATCTATGATGTCCTGAGCCGCAATAGAACTGATGGCATCATCAATCTTGATATTCCAGTAATCGAGTGTCATAGATAGACCTTCGATAAACTCAGGTTGATAGATAAGCCCTACAGTGTAGCTGGTGGACTCTTCAGGTTTCAGTTCCCGGTTACCACTGCTCTTGCCTTCTATGCTTTTGGCATCGTACTGATCATTGAAATCAGTAGGTACACCCAGCGCGGCACAGTTCTTGCGGCGAGTGGAAGAATCGGCCAGGTTATTGAGGTTATCAATACGGCATGAATCATCAACCCGGAAGAAAGTCTGACTTGGGGCACCAAACAGCTCGCTGATATTAGGGGCTCGAATGGCTTCAGCATAGGTACTGCGCATTCTCAACTCGTCGTTGATTTCCCAGCTCAGACCGGCTTTCCAGGTGGTCGCATTGCCAATGGTGCTGTAATCGGCGAACCTTACGGCCAGATCCATATCCAACTGACGGATCAGCGGCAAGTCGGCCAGCAGAGGTATTGATACCTCGGCAAACACTTCCTTGACATCGAAATCACCTTTGTCTTCACCCAAGGCGTTGAAGAATGTGCCTGCAGCATTCTCAGGCTCTTTGATCTCACTCTCTTCTTTGCGGTACTCAACACCGGTAGACAGGCCTACATAACCGGCTGGCAGTTCGAATAGCCCGGAATTGGTGATAGTGCCACCCAAAACGGTTTGCTTGATCACTGCGGTACCAACAGAAGTGGTATTGATGTAGTCAATGGCTTCCTGGCTTGGGTTACCTGCACCAAAAATGTTGACCGGCACACAACCTTCAGCACGGGCGGTTTCGCTGCGACAGACTATGTTACCGTCGAGCATGACAGCATCGAGGGCATTTTGGTAGTTGGCATAGATGAGGTTATTTTTGTTCACCCGTTCCAGATCTGTCTGGCCATAGATGGCGTACAGGTCATAATCCCAGTCATCAGCCAAGACGCCTTCTAGACCCAGTACGTAGCGCTGGGTTTCACGGGTGTCGTCCTCGACACGTTGGCCCAGGTCGGCCATGAAACGGTTGATGACGATTGAATCCAGTGGCTGAGGGTTATCGTCCGCATCCTTGTTACTCTTCATCAGAGCAACAAGGTTGGGATCCAGATAAGGGTTATCAACCTTAATTGTGTTTACCTTGTTGCCAAAGAAGAAGGCAGGCTGACCATAATCACTGGCCTGACTGTTGACATATTTGGCCTCAAAGTAGAGGTTCATATCGTCATTCAGCTGATAATTGCTCTTCAGGTTGAGGTTATAACGCTTGAATTCTGGTTGCAGATCTTCAAACTGTCTCAAGTTGGTGAAGTCACAGTCGACACAATAGTTCCCATCAACTTTAGGGCCGATGTAGACATCACGGATAGTCCCGTCTGGATTGAAGGTCTTCCAACCATCCAGGAAGAAGGTACCGGCGTTGCTGATCTTATAATGTCCGCCGTTTGGCAGGAAATACTTGTCTGGATCAGACGGATCATTGGAATCGATATAGTTACCGTCGGCATCCTTGGGTCTGTTGGTATTTTTCAGACTGGTAAATGAGGTTTTGGTTTGATCACGATCGAACGCTCTGAGTCTATCCTGAGCGCTGTATTCTGCGGCGAAGGCGATATTACCGCGACCATCATTGATATCTGTACCGTAAGAAAGCGAAACTCTGTCTTTACCAAAACCACTGTCATCGGCTCGACCTTTGATAGCGGAAATATCCAAGCCGACAATGTCTTTTTTCAGAATGAAGTTAACTACGCCTGTTACTGCATCTGCACCATAAATAGCAGATGCACCACCCGTAATGACTTCCACTTTTTCGACCCAGGCACTTGGAATCGTGTTTACGTCAACCGAAGAGCTTCCCGCTGAGCTGGCAACATGGCGTTTACCGTTAACCAGCACCAAGGTTCTGTCGGTACCCATGGTACGCAGATCCAACAGGTTGGCTCCGGCAGTACCAATGTAACGTCCAGAGTTGGCGAGAGAATAGGTGTTACCTAGAGCAGGCAACTGGTTGAGGGCTTCACCTATGTTGGTAACACCGGTAGACAGAAGTTCTTCACCCGAAATTACTGTCACCGGGGTAGGGGCCACGGCACCTTCACGTACGATACGTGAGCCAGTGATAGAGATACGCTCAACGGCAGAATTAGCCGTTTGCTGATCTTGTTCTGCCGACGACAATGCTGGTGCGGAATAAGCTGCAGTTGCAACACCACCAATTAACGCAAAGCGCACTGCTTTGGCTAATTTAGAATTAGCTTGCATTATTTTCTCCCTGATACTTATGTGTGTTTTTATTTTTTTCATCCGAATTAATTAAAAAATGTTTCCGGATGTATCAGGAATATAACCTTAGTGAAATAAAAAGTGCAACAAGGATAATACAGATGTAATTAAATTATACTGAAACCAAATGTACTCATCTTGTTATCATAAATATAACGTACAGCGTTTATTTGTTCTGACTCTCTATCTTGCTGACTAATTAGTCATATTAATTAGTAAATTATTCTCTACTGTAAATTTATGTGGAGTTAAATGTTTTATTAATGTTTAAACTTGTTCGTAGTGAAGAGTTGAATTTGTTTTGTCTAGGAGCTTGAGTAGATTTCAATGGACCATTGAAGATCCAATAAATCGCAAAAGCGTGATTTGCGTCACGCTTTGCGGGTTTCTGTGTATGGGAATTTCAGTTTCCCAGAGACCAGGGGCGGTAGTGTCTGAGGTAACTGATAGCGACGAAGCCGACAATAGCACTGGCTATCACAAGCTCAATATTTCCAAGTAACGCCAGTGGCCGGTGCAGCGATTGCAGCATGGGTTGGCTGTTGCACCAGGCGGCTGTTTTCAGTAGGGCAGTGGCTCCTATCACCATGGGGAAGGTGTAGGCAGCAAACCCAGGGCTGAAAGGGAGGCGCAGCAAGTGCAGGAAGGCCAGATAGATGACCAGGGTCATCAGCAGGGCCAGACTCAGCAGCAGGGCGACCAACCAAAGCTCAGGCTCCGGGGTCAGGGTCAGATAGCCGGCCAGAGACAGGCTGGCCGGTGCTGCCAGAATCGCTATGGTCGGCTTGGCTGCATCCGCGACCGGATTACAGAAGATCAAGCGATAGAGCATCACAGGCAGCATCACCAAGTAACTCACCAGGCCGAACATCAGAATGATGTGAGCGATTTGGGCGCCTACCTCGCCGGCTTCGGCGCCGGGAAAGGTCACGGCGGCCACCACCATGCCGATAGGGGGCACAAACCAACTGGGCACCATATGCTCCAGGTTGAAGTCCATTGCTCTATGCAGCACAAAGGCCGCCAGTAAACAGCAGTGAATGGCGATAGCCGTCAACCAGATCAGGAAGCCACACAAAGGAAGATGGATCCCTACGGCTTTGGAGATCACCATCAGTGCCATGGCAAAGGTGGGCAGCACACTGCCGACTACAGGGTGGCGCAGTTCTTCATTCAGTAATTCAGGATGCAGAATGAATTTGACTGTCAGCAGAGACAGTAATATGCCGGCAACCGCCGCGCCCAATGCCAGGCCGGGAAATTCTGCTGACACGTTTTCCCAGGCCCAACCCAGGCTGGCGATAGCCAGCGCCAACCCGGCCAGAGGGCTTGGCAGTCGCTTGAAAGCGGCTTTACTGAACTTGGACTCGCGAGTGCTGAGTTCTTCAGTGGTAGTGGCAACGAGTTTCATACTGTGACCTCTAGATTCCAATTTGATGGTCCTAGTCTAAAATCGGTCTTTGATTAATAAAATTGAAATTAAGTTATTCATTGATTCAAATCTATTTAAGCTTGCAGCGCAGCAGAGTATGCCCAAGCCCTATGTCATCGATATCTTCATCGACATAGAAACCTGCCTGTTGCAGTAGTTTCAGCAATACCTTGGAGTGATACATACGACTGTTGCCATTGGCCATGGCGGTGAAGTAGAGCGAGGTGGCATTGACACAGTAGGCGGAGGCGGCATTGGGCTGCCTGTCCCAGAAGGTTTCCAGAATGCAGAGCTCGGCTGTCGCCGGCATGGCTTTGGCACAAGCCTGCAGGATGGCCAGGATTTGTGCCTCGCTGAAACAGTCGAGGAATTGGCTCATCCAATAGAGATCGCCGTCGGTCACAAAGGGGCCGTCAGGGGCAAGCAGATCGCACGCCAGGCCGGATATCCGCCCGCTCAAACCTGCAGCTTTTGCTGCCTCGGCGGCCAGCTCAAGCTGGGGAGCAAGATCCATTATGGTTACCCGGCACTGTGTGTTGTAGCCGGCACATTTCAAGGCCCATTTGCCGGTATTGCCACCGATATCCACCAAATGAGCCGGCTCTTTGGCAAATATGCGCGGCATCAGGCTGTCAAAGGCATGATCTGAATAATAGTGATCGAAGGCGAACCAGCTGTGTTTGGCTTCTGTCGGTAACTGGCTCAGGGCTGGGTAAATAGTGGGCCAATCGCCGAATACTTTCAGTCCCTCGGGAGAGCCTTGCTCCAGCGCCTGTTGCAGATGAAACAGGCCTTGGTAACAGATGTCGTGGATAAAATTGAGGTTGGTGGCGGCCATATCGTCATGCAGCAGAAACCAGCCTGTCTTGTCGAGAATGTAATTGTCTCCCTTGTGCCAAACTAGCCCCATGGAGAGCGCCATATCGAGCAGAACGCCCAGAGCATATTCTGTCAGCCCGGTTTGTTCTTTAAGTATCTCAAGGTGTATGCCCTCATCGCCTGCGGCATCTATATGCTTGAGGATGTCGAACTGCAGCAGGCAGCGGGTTACCTGAAAACTGACCGGAGCGAAGGCGATTTTTTGTGCTTCAAATTTGGCTTCGAAGGCACTGAGTTTGGCGGGTTCACTGAAAAAGGGCATTGTCTAGGGAGCCGTGGGAAAGGTTCAAAAAAGCCTTTATGGCCCAAAGCCCAAGTCAAGTACAGGCCAGTTGCATAAAACTTTGATCAAGAGGGCAAATATGTGGTTACTGCTGCTTTGAATTGTGGCATCAAAAGGGGGTCTTCAGTTCGCTGCGTTTGGGCTGATAGCGTTAGAGGTATAAAAAAACCCCGTCATTAGACAGGGCTTTCAAGTTGCGGTTTATGCTTACTTACTGCACGTTTTCCTGATCGCCGAATTGGCCGACAAACAGGGCCGAGGACAGATAACGCTCGGCGGCAGATGGCAGGATCACCACTATATTTTTGTCTGCAAATTCTGGCAGAGCGGCGATGCGGTTGGCGGCAACGACGGCGGCACCGGAGGAGATCCCCACCAAAATGCCTTCCTCTTTCATCAGCCTGTGAGCCATCTCTATCGCTTCGTCATTGGTGACCAGCTCTACCTTGTCAATCAGCTCCAGATCTAGGTTACCCGGAATAAAGCCGGCGCCTATTCCCTGGATCTTGTGCGGACCCGGCTGCACAGGTTGGCCCGCCAGAGTCTGGCTGATCACTGGTGAGTCGGCTGGTTCAACGGCCACTGCAGTGATCGCCTTGCCTTGAGTGTTCTTGATATAACGGCTCACCCCTGTGATGGTGCCGCCGGTACCGACACCGGCAACAAATACATCGATTTGACCATCGGTATCGTTCCAGATCTCAGGACCTGTGGTTTTTTCGTGGATCTCAGGGTTGGCCGGGTTGTCAAACTGCTGCAGCAGCAGATATTTATCCGGCGCCGATTGGCGGATTTCCTCGGCCTTTTCGATAGCTCCTTTCATGCCCTTGGCACCATCAGTCAGGACCAGGTTGGCGCCCAGTGCCTTGAGCAGCTTGCGGCGCTCGAGACTCATGGTGTTGGGCATGGTCAGAGTCAACTTGTAACCTCGGGCGGCAGCAACATAGGCCAGCGCAATACCCGTATTTCCCGAGGTGGGCTCAATCAGCTCTTTGTCTTTGGTCAACAGGCCTTTTTTCTCGGCGTCCCAAATCATATTGGCACCAATACGGCATTTGACACTGAAGCTTGGGTTACGGGCTTCTACCTTGGCCAGCACCTTGCCGTTACTGACGCGGTTAAGACGAACCAGTGGAGTGTTACCAATGGTGTAGGAATTGTCTTCGAAAATTTTACTCATGGCTTGCTGGCCTCCTTTGATTGCATCCCTAAAGCATAATCTCCATGAGATCAAAGAGAAGTGAATCTTTGTTCTTCTTTATTCTTTTTAGTTATTACATGAATCTCTGTTATTCGTAACTTCGGAGTAAGCCAGTTTAGCTTTATGTTAATCTCAACGCCAATTCGACGTTAACCAAAAATCAACATTCTATTCCAAATAGGAGAGCAGGCTTGGATCACAACTTCAATGCCGAGGAGGCAAACCCGAATCGAACCGGGGAACAGAGCGGCTTTAAGCTGTATCCGGGCAAAGATCCCCGCAGCATAGTGACACCGGCCGCATTCAGTGTGGCGCCGGAGCTACTCTACACCCCCTTGGCAAAGCCTTGGAAACGGGCACTGGCTATCACGATAGACGGTTTGTTGATAGCAGTACTGGCCGAACAGGCGGGCCCGCTGTTTGTGCTTTTGGTGTGCCTGCTGGCTTATTATATACACAATCACGCCAACAGGATCTCCACTTGGGCCAAGGGGCTTTTGTACCTGTTTATGGCGGTGGTTTTGCTTTGGTCTGCGGTGCCGCAGATGATAAAAGTCAACGGCCTGCAAGAGCGTCGCGATAATGAAATTCAGGGGCAGACACTGCTGACCTTGACGCCGCAGCTGCTGCGTTTGAGTTTGTGTGAGGACAAGGCCTGTGCCCAACATGAAGCGGGTTTGCTGGTCAATGCCGCGGCTGAGGCAGGGCTGTCACGCACCCAGGTCGAGACCATGCTGCAAGGTGCATTGGATGACTTGCCGCTTGCTTCAGCCGATATTGCGGCGATAAATGTAGACTTGATGCCGCAGTTGGCTTCAATGAGGCCCGAGTCTGTAGCGGCACTCAATGCACAGACTAACGCACAAACCGATGCAAAAAACGATGCGAAAATCGACACACAAACCAAGCCGGCATCTGCCGAAGACGACTCAAGACAGGGAGCTGAAGAGGACGAGCAGGAGGAAGAAACACAATACAGTTTGCTCGCTTGGGCCAAGGGGATGCTCAATGACCTCGGGTTTGGATTTGGCTGGGCGGCATTCTATTTTACCTTGTTCACTGCCTGGTTCGATGGTCAGACTTTAGGCAAAAAAATCATGCGGGTGCGGGTGATTGCCCTCGGAGGTGGTAAGCTTTCCCTATGGGACGCCTTTGGCCGTTACGGGGGATACGGTGCAGGCTTTGCCACTGGACTGCTGGGTTTCTTGCAGATTTTTTGGGATGCCAACAGGCAAGCCATCCAGGATAAGATCTCAGCAACAGTTGTTATCGATCTGAGTAAGCCACGCATGAGTCCAACAGAGACTGTGCTGCAGGCGGATCCGGTCACAAAACAATAAGAAGGTAGTTTATGAAGGATGCGATTGTCATTTCCGGTACCGGGCTGTTTACCCCTCCGGAAGGAATAACCAATCAAGAACTGGTGGACAGCTTCAATCAGTATGTTGACCTGTTCAATACCGAAAACCGTGCCCAGATAGATCTTGGCCATGTGGCGGCGCTGAATTACTCATCGAGTGAGTTTATTGAGAAAGCGTCAGGCATCAAACACAGATTTGTGATGGTCAAAGAGGGGATCTTGGATCCTGAAGTCATGATGCCGCTGATCCCTGAACGTGCCAGCGACAGCCTGTCACTGCAGGCTGAAATGGGCTTGCATGCGGCCAAGCAAGCCCTTGATAATGCCGGCCTCAAGGCGGATGACATTGACTTGGTGATAGTCGCCTGTGCCTACACCCAGCGGGCCTATCCGGCGATGGCGATTGAAATTCAACAAGCCCTCGGCACTCGGGGTTATGGCTTTGACATGCAGGTTGCCTGTTCCTCGGCGACTTTTGCCCTGGTGACAGCGGCCAATGCCATTCGCAGTGGTAGCGCCGGGCGCGTGTTGGTCATCAATCCTGAGATATGTTCGGCTCAGGTCAATTATCGTGACCGCGACAGTCACTTCATTTTCGGTGATGTGGCCACAGCCTTGGTATTGGAGCCGGCAGCGACTTGCCGCGCCCAGCAAGTCTTTGAAATTCTGTCGAGCCGCTGCTTTACCCATTACTCGAACAATATCCGCAGCAACTTTGGTTTCCTTAACCGTTGTGATCCGGCTACTTCCTGCGAGGCAGATAAGCTGTTTCATCAACAGGGGCGCAAGGTCTTTAAAGAGCTGCTACCCATGATATACCAGCATTTGGATGCGCAGCTCGAAGAAGCAGGTATCACGCCGGAGCAGTTCAAGCGTCTGTGGCTGCATCAGGCCAATATCAATATGAACCAGTTTGTGGTGAAAAAGCTCCTGGGTGAAACACCCGAGCCTTTGAAGGCGCCCGTGGTGCTGGATCAATACGCCAACACGGCATCGGCCGGCTCGGTAATCGCTTTCCATAAATATCACCAGGACTTCAAACAGGGGGAGTTGGGCCTGTTGAGCTCCTTCGGTGCGGGTTACTCCATCGGCAGTTTAATTCTGCGTGCCTGTTAAGACAGAGCTTTCCTCAGCAATAAAAATGCCTGCAACTGCAGGCATTTTTGTGTCTCAATTGGCCTTACGGCGCTTAATCTGGTGCTATGGCCGGATTGCGATAGGCTTCGCGATACTTGTCGACCCACATGGAGGTGGCACCGCAAATGGCAACCGGCATCACGATAAAGTTGACAATAGGGATCATGGAAAACAGGGTGACGGCGGCGCCGAAGCTCATACTGCTGCCCTTGGTATTTTTCAGGGCAAACTTCATCTCTTTGAACGCCACCTTGTGGTTATCGAAAGGATAGTCACAGTATTGGATGCTCATCATCCAGGCACTGAAGATAAACCAGACCACAGGGAAAACGGTTTGGCCAATCACAGGAATAAAAAACAGCAGTAAGATCAGTATGGCTCGCGGCAGGTAATACACCAGCTTTTGCCATTCGCGGCCGAGGATCCGCGGCAGATCCTTGATTAAATCCAAGGTGCCGCCGGTATTGAGCGGCTTGCCGGTCAGTAGTTGCTCCACCTTTTCGGCCAACAGGCCGTTAAATGGCGCTGCCAGCCAGTTCATCACAGAGCTGAAGATAAACGACAGCAGCACCAACAGGGTGATAATCGCCAGTGGCCAGAGGATCACATTAAGCCAACTGAGATAGTCGGGCAGTTGGCCTTCGAGCCAGGCAAACACATTCCCCAGTTGGCCTATGGCAAAATAGATGACTCCGGCAAACAACAGCAGGTTGATCATCAGCGGAATAAACACAAAGCTGCGCAAGCCCGGACGTTTGATTAGGCTAAAGCCTTCGAGAAAATAGTTGACGCCGCTCTTGGCGGGTCTTGAAGATGCGGACATGTACCACTTACTCTCAATAAAAGAACACTTAGGGCCGATTTTGAGCAACCAAGGCCACGAAAACAAGGGAAAAACGCAGCCAAGGGAATAAAAAGCGTTACAAAATGCGGCCCGCTTTGCTAAAGTGACAGCGCTTATACAGCTTATTGGGCCAGGACGGCGGCGTTTCAATCAGGCTATTGAATTCCCTTCAGGATTGGCCCGCAAAACAAAAACAATCGGCACTGACATCCAACGGCAAATATGAGACTCAAACAGATAAAACTCGCTGGCTTCAAGTCATTTGTCGATGCTACCAAAATCCCTTTTCTCAATCCGCTGACGGCCATTATCGGCCCCAATGGCTGCGGTAAATCCAATGTGATTGATGCCGTGCGCTGGGTGCTGGGTGAAAGCTCGGCCAAACACCTGCGCGGTGACTCCATGGCCGATGTTATCTTTAACGGCTCCAGTGCTCGTAAGCCTGTTTCTGTCGCCGGCGTTGAGCTGGTATTCGACAACGCCCTTGGGCGTATCGGCGGCCAGTATGCCAACTACGGCGAAATCTCCGTCAAGCGCCAGGTCTCCCGCGATGGCGAAGCCCTTTATTTTCTCAACGGTCAAAAATGCCGCCGCAAGGATATTACGGATATCTTTATGGGCACCGGCCTTGGGCCGCGCAGCTACGCCATCATAGGCCAGGGCACCATCTCCCGCTTGATAGAATGCAAACCGCAGGAACTCAGGGTCTTTATCGAAGAGGCCGCAGGCATCTCCCGTTATAAAGAGCGGCGCAAGGACACGGAAAACCGTATTCGCCATACCCGTGAAAACCTTGAGCGACTGGGGGATATTCGCTCCGAGCTTGGTAAGCAACTGGATAAGTTGACGATTCAGGCTCAGGCCGCCAAACGCTATCGGGAATACAAGCAAAGTGAGCGGCGCTTGCATGCCGAACTCTTGGTGATGCGTTTTTTGGAGCTCAATGATCAGGCCGAGGCGCAAAACAGCGAGATAGAAAGGCTGGAGACCGAGCTGGCCCAGCAACAGGCGCAGAAACAAGAGTTGGAGTTGAGCCTGACTCGGCAAAAGCTGGCTCAGGATGAACTCAGTGAAAAGGAACAGCGCCAGGTTGCCGATTTTTATCACAACAACACTGAAATCGCCCGTATCGAGCAGCAGCTCAAGTATCTCAAAGAGCGGGATAAACAGCAGGCATCTGAATTGGGGGCGCTGCAACAGCAAATCGCCACATTGAATGAGGAGCTGGCTCAGGCCAAGCAGCAGGAGCAAACCCTGGATGACAGTTTGCAGCAACATTTGCCGCGCCAGGAAGAGCTGGAAGAGCAGCAGTTTGAACTGAGCCAGCAGTATGACGCGGCGCTCTCGCAAAGTGAAAGCCTTGCCGGCGAGTTGCAGCAGGCGGTGACTGCGGTCAGAGATATCAAGCATCAACAGGAGCTTGCAGCCACCCGGGAGCAGCATCTTAAGCAACAACATGCCCAGCGCAGCGAGCAGCTTGATAAGCTAAGTGCAAGATTGCAGCAACCTGAGGCCGATAACGGGGCAAACCCGGCTGAGCTTCAGCAGCAGGTCAGCTTGTGTGAGTCACAATTGGCGGCAGCTAAAGCCGATGTCGAACGGCATGGCGCAGAGTTGACCAAGGCCCTGGAGGCGTTGGAGCTGGCAAGACAAGCGGAGCAGCAGTTGGTGCAGCGCCGCTCGGGGTTAATTGGCCGCCTGGAGCTGATAAGTCAGTGGCTCGAAGGCGCCGCACAAGCAACGCAAGAAACACAAACTGCCTTGACTCAGCTTTGGCAGGAAATTCAGGTTGAGGCCGGTTGGGAGCAAGTGGTTGAGGCCTGGCTTGGCCCCTTGATGCGCGCCGCTGTCTATCCTGACTCCAAACCATTTGATGGCAAAGGTTTTGCTCAGACTCGTCGCCAAAGTTGGGGGCCGGTCAGCGCCGGCGTCAACTTAAGTCCCTGGCTTAACAGGGTGCGCTGGGCCGAGTCGGCGCAGCAGGCATCCAACTTGCTCGAGCAGGGGCTGGCAGAGGGGGAGCTGATCCTCTGCCGCGATGGAGACCTTTTTGCGCATGATATAAAGCTGACACTTGCCGAGGATGGCCAGTCACTGGTGAAGCTGACCGCCGAGCAGGGTGCCATTCAGGCTGAGCTCGATAAGCTTGCAAGCGAGAGCCGGCAGGCGCAGCAACAAACCACTGCGGCCCAGGATAGGTTCAACGAATTAAGGCAGGCTCAGCAGCTCAAGTCCGAGGCGCTACAGCAACAGCAACTGGCGTTGACCCGCGCTGTGATGGCTTGTGAGGCTGCCACCGAGCAGGCTGCACGCGAGCTCAGACAAAGGCAACAGATAGAAGCGGAAATCGCCGAGTTGAAAGAGCGCCTCGAGCAGGAGCAGTTTGAGCTGGAGACGCTGATTGAGAGTCAGTTTGCTGCCGATGATACTCTGTATGAGCGCCAGCGGCAGGAGCGATTGCTGAGTGAGCGCCACAATGAGGCCAATCAGCAAAAAAACAGCCTTAAAGTCAGCCTGAGCGAACTCGAGCGCCAGTTAAAAACCTTGAACGGGACTCTGGCGGAGCAGAAAACCGCCTTGGCGTTGGCTTCGCAGCGGCGTAAACAGTTGACCGAGCAGTTGCAGCAGGCCGAGCACAAGCGCAGGGAATTGCTGGATAAACCGCAGCAAGATGCAGATACGGCCGAGCTGCAACCGCTGGAGCAACGCCTGGAAGGGTTGCTTGCGCTGCAACACGGGATGCAGACGGAGCTTGAGCGCACCCGGGCCAAACTTGCCGAGCAGCAACAGCAGTTGGATAGTACAGCTTTAAAGCAAAAACAACAGCTTGGACAACTGGAGCACTTGACTCAGACAATCAGCACGTTAAAGTTACGTCGCGAGGGATTGAAAGGTCAGGCCGACAGCCAATTGGCGCAGCTCAGCGAGCAGCAGATCAAGCTGCATGAAGTGGCGGCAAACCTGCCGGATGAAGCAAAAATAGCGCCCTGGCAGGACCAGCTGGAATCAGTTCGGCGCAAGATAAGTCGCCTCGGCGCCATTAACTTGGCGGCCATTGAAGAGTATGAGCAGCAAAAAGAGCGTAAGGCTTATCTCGATGCCCAGGATGAAGATCTCAACAAGGCGCTGGCCAGTCTCGAAGAGGCGATCCGCAAGATAGACAGGGAAACCCGCAGTCGCTTCAAGGCGACTTTTGAGCAGGTCAATGCCGGACTGGGCGAGTTGTTTCCCAAGGTATTTGGTGGCGGCAGTGCCTATTTGGCACTGACAGACGATGATTTGCTCGATACCGGAGTGACCATCATGGCCCGGCCACCGGGCAAGAAGAACAGCACGATTCATCTACTTTCGGGTGGAGAAAAGGCTCTGACGGCTTTATCATTGGTGTTTGCGATTTTCAGGCTCAATCCGGCGCCTTTTTGTATGCTGGATGAGGTCGATGCACCCTTGGATGACGCCAACGTCGACAGATTCTGCCGCCTTTTGCAGGAGATGTCGGACAGCGTACAGTTTATCTATATCAGCCACAATAAACTCACCATGGAGATGGCTGATCAGTTGATAGGTGTCACTATGCATGAGCCGGGTGTCTCTCGCATAGTCGCAGTCGATATTGAAGAAGCGGTGGCTATGGCCGACGCCGGATAACCATAGGAAAACAGGTAACCAATGGAAAATTTGCAACTGGTATTGTTTGTGTTGGGTGCGATTGCCATCATCGCCGTGCTGGTTCACGGTTTCTGGTCTATCCGCAAACAACAGCCCAAGTCGCTGAAAGAAAATCCGCTGACAGGTTTCTACAAGGACCAGGCCCGGCGTGACAGCGAAGGTTTCGATGCCGATGGAATTGGTGAGGTGAGGGTGCGTAAAATTTCGCCGGACGAGAAGCCGCCCAAGCTCAAGAGCAGCAAGTTGCGTAAACCTGGTTTCCAGCCGCCTCAGCAGGATGAAGTTGAAGGCGAACAGTCGTTTTCCCTCTCAGGCGCCAAACCCGAGCCGAGAGTGAACAGCAAGCCACAACGGCAAGAGCCTGTGTTACATATCGATGATGAAGAAGATATTGCCGAAATGCAGATGGAGCTTGGGCTGGGCGCGGATAATCACAGCGACACTCAAACCACGGCCCAGGCCGGTCATCAGGTAAACAGCCAGCCAGAGCCACAACTTGCCACTGAACAACAGACCCGCGAGCAGGCCAAGGAAGAATCGCGCCACGATGAGTTGCCCGATCCCACAGATGTTTTGGTACTGCATGTGGTTGCCAAAGAGGGCGAGAGCCTCAGCGGTGCTGAGCTGCTGCCTTGCCTGTTGGCACTGAACTTCAAGTTTGGTGACATGAACATTTTCCATCGCCATGAAGACAACGCCGGCACAGGTCGGGTGCTGTTTTCCCTGGCCAACATGGTTAAGCCCGGGGTGTTTGACCCGGACAACATGGAGCAGTTCAACACTCAAGGGATAGTTCTGTTTATGACCTTGCCTTGTCACGGCGATCCACTGATGAACTTTTCCATCATGCTCAATTCCGCCCATCAATTGGCGGATGATCTTGGTGCCGATCTGCTGGACGGCCAGCGTCAGCCATGGCATCAGGACACCAAACAAGCTTACCTGGGCCGTATTCGGGCTCAGGGCTGATATCCATCAGGGAGCCTGTGTGAGTCTCTCTATCCAAGGCCGCCTCTGCGGCCTTTGTTTTGTGCGGAATTTTTATGCAAGCCATTGAAAACGAAATTGATCAGCTGATAAGTACCATTAACGAGCACAACATTCGCTACTATGTGGATGACAACCCCAGCATTCCCGACGCTGAATATGACCGCCTGATGCAGCGGCTCAAGACGCTGGAGGCCGAGCACCCTGAACTGCAACGCAGCGACTCGCCAAGCCTCAGAGTCGGTGGTCTGGCGCTGGCCAAGTTTGAACAGGTGACTCACCTCAAACCTATGCTCAGTCTGGACAACGCCTTCAGTGAAGAAGACTTTGCCGCCTTCCATAAGCGGGTGACTGACAGAGTCGGCGAGTTCAGCTATTGCTGCGAGCCCAAACTCGATGGTCTGGCGGTCAGTATCCTCTATCGCGATGGCGTGCTGGAGCGCGCCGCCACCCGGGGCGATGGCGCGGTCGGTGAAGATATTACCGAAAACGTTCGTACCATTCGGGCGGTGCCGCTGAAACTCAGGGGCGATGATTATCCGCCGCTGTTGGAAGTGCGCGGTGAAGTATTCATGCCCAAGGCGGCCTTCGAGGCGCTCAACGAGCGTAACCGGGTCAAGGGAGACAAGCTGTTTGTCAATCCGCGTAATGCCGCCGCCGGCAGTTTGCGGCAGCTGGACTCCAAGATCACTGCCTCCCGGGCACTGGCGTTTTACGCTTATGCATTGGGTGTGGTTGAGCCGGAATCCTTCCCGCTGGCGGACACCCATCTTGGGCAGTTGCAGCAGCTTAAAACTTGGGGATTGCCGGTCAGCAGTGAGATCCGCCTTGCCAAGGACCTCAGCGAAGTGGATGACTACTACCGGGATATTATGGCGCGCCGCAGTGCTTTGGCCTATGAAATCGATGGTGTGGTATTCAAGGTCAACAGCATAGAAGCGCAGCAGACACTGGGATTTGTCTCCCGTGCACCGCGCTGGGCCATCGCCTATAAGTTTCCGGCCCAGGAAGAGATGACTCTGCTCGAAGGGGTCGACTTTCAGGTAGGCCGCACCGGCGCCGTGACACCGGTCGCCAGGCTCAAGCCTGTGTTTGTCGGTGGGGTGACAGTTTCCAACGCCACTTTGCACAACGCCGACGAAATCGCCCGCCTTGGGGTCAAAGTTGGCGATACTGTGATCATTCGCCGCGCCGGTGATGTTATCCCGCAAGTGGTTGCCGTGGTGCCGGAAAAAAGACCTGAGGATGCCAAAGAGATCAGTTTCCCGGAGCAATGCCCGGTTTGTGGCTCTCAGGTGGAACGACTCGAGGGGGAAGCCGTGGCTCGCTGCAGCGGTGGCCTGTTCTGCGAAGCGCAGCGCAAGGAAGCCATCAAACACTTTGCCTCCCGCAAGGCGCTGGATATAGACGGCATGGGCGACAAGATAGTCGAGCAGTTGATCGATAAGGAGCTGGTAGAAAGCCCGGCGGATCTGTTCTCACTCACGGCTTCGGCCCTGACTATGCTGGAGCGGATGGGGCTCAAGTCGGCCACCAATCTGGTGCAGGCCATAGAGGCGGCCAAACAAACAACCCTGGCCAAGTTTCTCTACGCTTTGGGGATCCGTGAGGTGGGTGAATCCACCGCCGCCAACTTGGCACGGCACTTCAAAGAGCTCGATGCCCTCAAGCAAGCGAGTGTCGAGCAGCTTATTGAAGTGGAAGATGTTGGTGCCATAGTGGCTCAGCATGTGGCGCACTTCTTTGCTCAGCCCCACAACCTTGAAGTGATAGATAAACTGCTGGTCGCCGGGGTGACCTGGCCGGCCATCGAAGCGCCGTCTGAAGACGAGCAACCGCTCAAGGGGCAGACCTGGGTATTGACCGGCACCCTGAGCCAGATGAGCCGCACTGACGCCAAGGCGCAGCTGGAGGCGCTCGGCGCCAAAGTGTCCGGCAGTGTTTCCAAGAAGACAGACTGCGTGGTGGCCGGCGAGGCCGCTGGCTCCAAATTGACCAAGGCCAATGAGCTGGGGGTTAAGGTGTTGGATGAAGCCGGCCTGCTGGCGCTGCTGCAGCCCTGAGCTTTATTTCTCTGTTTAAGCCCCGCTAAGCTGCGCAACGTAGATCAGATAAGGAGCGGTTGACCGAACCTCCTGATGAGAGACAATCGGAAACCTGTTTGTAGGTTTCCGATTTTTTATGTCTATTCAAAACTGCTTTGCCGACTTTGGTTATAACTTGGTGAGACGAGAAGCGAGCCAAGCGGCAGTAGAGCATGGTCGAATGCCCAATGAAATCAGCTTTAAGTACGCTTGTCAGTTCATCGCAAGTCAGCTCAAAGTCATGAGCAAAGCGGTGTCACCAGGTAATACGCCGAAGCGTCTAAACAGTCTGCGAGGAGACTTGTCCATCCTTTTTATAGACAAACGCCCTAAGCCAAATCGGCCTAGGGCGGTAAAAATATCAAAGACCCGATATCCTGTTAATCACAAGGCAGCTCCGCTTAAGTGAACTACGTTGCGCTAAGCTGCGGGGCTTTTTTATGTTCACTTAGCATCAACTGATCCGAGTTGATAAGGACTCTTAACATTTCAGACTCAAAAAAGCCAAACAGTCTGTTAATGCCTCCCTTATTTAGCTTATTTGCCTTACACAACTTGAATTGCGCCGCCGCAGGACCCACCTCATTGTTTTGGAAGATGCTTCGGACTCAAGGCCTGTAGGTTCATCTGCCTAGAAGCCGGAGTCAGTCACAAGCGTGAGCGCTTTCGGTTACTTTTTATGATGGCTGCGCCAGGCCCTGTCTGGGTGAGTCACAATGATGGAATTCTGCCCTTGCTTAAATTTGAACATGTACGCTGGCTCGACAATAACGGTCATATCAAGCCGCCGTTACTGCTTTACATCATAGTACTGTTTCTGGCCCGCGGCTGGTGTGTGTTTGCCGCGTCCCTTACCCAGGCCAGCGACAGGGCCGCTTTGGTGCGACTATTTTATCCGGAAAAGAGCGACTTCCTATTGGCTCTGGCCGCCGGCGCCGGCGCCTTGCTGGTCTATGGTTTGATCGTGGCGGAACGTAAACGGGTATTTGAGGTGGTGATCCCACTATTTCGGCAAATTCGTTGGTGGTTGGCGCTGTTGCTGGGGATAGACGGCATGTTGCTTATTCAGCGTCTTGGTCACAGCGACTGGCTGTTCAGTTGGAATCTGGCGCTGGATGCTTTGCTGCTGTTCTGGTCTTTGCTGTACCTCGCCAAGTCGGCTCATTTGCGCCACTATTTGAACGACTGGCAAAAACAAGACAAGTTGGAGTGACATACAAGGCAAGGTTGGCGGTTTTTTGCTATATAAAACAGAGACCCATTGGCATATTTCGGCTTAAAGAGTTATCAATTGCAGCCATTTTGGATGAAATATGAACATAAAAGGGCTTCAGCAGCCGTTTAGGAACTAAAACACTGTCAAATATGCTGTTTTTGTCATAAATTTGGCGCTGAAGTCTTACGCTTGGTTTTCAATGGTCTATAGTTAAGACTCTTGGGTATTGGTTTTTTAAAACCTTGTTTATCAAGTTGTTCTCTGGAGAAACTTTGAGTGGCCAAAGCTGAAAGGATCCATCTCCCGCTGTCACGCCTGCAAACCGGCATTACAGTCAAGTTGCCTCTGTCCTGGACAGATCATCCCTTTTTGTTCAATCGTATAGAAATCAAAGATGCCAGCCAGATAGAGATGATCCGTAATCTCGGGGTGCCCTATGTCATCTTGCTCTCCGACGAGGAGCTGCTCAATGATGTGATTGAAGAGGAAGACGAGGCGCAGCAGGCAACAGAGCAAACAAAGGACAACAAACCGGATCCCAAAGCCTCTGCCCGCAAGGCGATACGCAAGAGCCAGGGGCGTTTTTTGAATGCCATTAATGACAGTCGTACCGTGGTCAGTAAGTTGGTGTCCGATCCCGAAGGCGCCGTTCGTGAAGCCTCAGCTCTGGTAGAGCTGATGCTGGAGCATCTGTTGGAATCCGATAATCCCAAGTTGGCCTTGGTGTCCAGTGGTGAAGGCGCTCCCAGCGTGACTCAGCACGGGATATCGGTGGCGGTACTGGCCTTGATGATCGGTCATTCGCTTGAGTTGTCCAAGGACAAGCTGAGGGACATCGCTCTGGGGGCACTGCTGCACGATATAGGCAAACTCAAGGTGCCCGATGCCATCAGGCGCAAGCGCGGCCCCTTGAGCCCACATGAAAGCAATTTTCTCTCCATGCATCCCAATTTTGGCTATGACATGCTCAAGCGCAGTGGCCTGTTCGGCAATGAGGTACTGCATATAGTGATGCATCACCATGAGTTTATCGATGGCTCAGGCTACCCCGATGGGCTCAAGCTGGCCAAGCTGCCCCTGACCACTCAGATAGTGGCACTGGCCAATGACTATGACAGCCAATTGGCGCGTCAGGAGATGGTGTCACCGCAAATTGCCCTGGGTTATCTGTTTAAAAATAGGGTCGGCCAACATCAGGAGCAGTTGATTTCGGCGCTGGTCAAGGTGCTGGGTATATATCCGCCTGGCACCCTGGTGAGTCTGTCTGACAACAGTGTCGGCAAGGTGATGATGACGACCGCAGAGGTGCGACAACCCCAGGTCTGGGCCTGTAAACGCGATGGCAGCGAGCCTAAGTTGCGCTTTCTTATGGATGAGGAGGTCAGCGTGGAGGCCGTGCTCAAGTCTGATGAACTGACCGAAGGCGCCTCAAAAACCCTGCAAACCGGTGCCAGCATCAGTTTCTATTTCAGCGCCCTGGAATAGCTTGCAACCCGCTTTCTCTTGCCGTGAGCGGCCAAAGTTTGGCCACTCATAGGCCCACCTCTGGTTTTTATTGTTATTTGTCTTATGCTTGAGCTCGGTTTACAACGGAGTAGGGCGATGAAACATATTGCAGTTTGGGGCTGCGGCTGGTTTGGTTTGCCACTGGCGAAGGAACTGCAGACCAGAGGCGTTAAGGTTTGCGGCAGTAAGCGTACCGAGGAGGGCGCGGATCTGTTGAGAAAAGAGGGGATGGATGCCGTAACCCTCAATCTTGCTGAGCCTGCACCTTTACCTTCGTTACCGGATGGCTGTGATGCCTTGGTGCTCAATATCCCCCCCGGCCTTAGGCGTGGCGCCAATGATTATCTGTCCTCTCTCGAGCGTTTATTGCCTGTGATTGCAGCAAGTTCCATCAAACGTCTGTTGTTTATAAGCAGTTCAGGGGTTTACCCACAGTCTCAGGGCGTGGTCACAGAGGCGACATCTGTTGATGCTCCGGCGGACAGCTATTCCGGCACCTTGGCGATGGCTGAGCAGAAGATACTGGCGCTTGCCAACGAAGGTCTCAAAGTCACTGTCATCCGATTTGCTGGCTTGGTCGGACCTGGCCGTCACCCCGGGCGCTTCCTGGCCGGCAAGAAAGGGCTGCCCGGAGCAAACGCCGTGGTGAATCTGGTGCATCTCGATGATTGCATAAATGCCTGCCTGCAGTTATTGACCGCCGCTAACCCAGGGGCCATCTATAACCTTTGTGCGCCGTGTCATCCAACCAGGCAAGAATTCTATCCGCTTGCCGCCAAGGCGCTTGGCCTGGCATCGCCTGAGTTTGCAACAGAGAGTGAAACCGGTAAGTGGGTGGATGGCTCTCTCATCTGCCGCGAGCTTGACTTTGAATACAGTTACCCCGAGGCTGATAGCCTTATTGCCGCTTGCCAATAAAAAGCGTGACTAAAAACAGAACAAGAGGAAACCCTATGTCTTTTTTATCCAGAATGGTGAGAGCCTTGCCGCTGATACTCTTGGCCTTCGGCAGTTTCAGTGCCAGTGCGGCCGATTTTCAGGAAGGGCGCGATTATGTCAAGGTGCCAGGGATTCCGGAAGCCAAGAGTGGCATAGTCAGAGAGTTTTTCTCCTATAACTGCCCCCATTGCTATCACAAGGATCCCTTGATGCAGCAAACTGCTGCCCTGCTGAAGGGGAAACTGGATTTTGAACGAACCCCGGTCGGTGCCGGGCGTCCCTCCTGGATCCTCAGTCAGGAAGCCTATTATCTGGCGCAAAAATTCAGGATAACCGATCAGGTGCACGGCAATATTTTCAACAGGATCCATGAGAAACATCAGGCTTTTGATCGGCCGCAGCAGTTGAAGGATTTCTTCTTGGCGGAGGGGGTCAATGAGCAAGAGCTTAACCAAACCTTGGGCTCGGCCGACAGCAAGCTGGCGTTGGCCAATTATGATACCCAGACTCAGCTCTCAGGGATTCGTGGTGTGCCTTCACTCTTGGTCAATGGCAAGTATTTGATCACCTCCCAAAGCTCAGATCCCAAGGAGCTGGCAGCGCTAGTCCTCTATTTGAACCAGGAAGCGCCATAGCGACCACTTTGCAAATGCAGTCAAGAAAATGCAATCAAGAGGCCGAATGGCCTCTTTTTTTACGCTTTTTGGCATTAATCTGCCGAACAAATTCAGACAAGAGCCTGAATGGTCATAAGAGTTTATTCCACCTCGGTTCGATAAAAGCGTTTATGGCAGCTTTGGGTTCTTGTTCGACCCTTCCCATGGCGGAGAAGGGCCGCTTCCTGATGCAAACCATCCTGAAAATCACTTCGACATTGGTCTAATAATAAGCGCCAATTAAACGAGCGTTTTATTGGCGTATTTTGTTTTAACCAGCTGATAAATATTGGATTTTTACAATTGTTATTAATGTGTAAATTTGGGGTTAGACTAAGGTCTTGATTGTGGCACTCCCGGCGGTTGCTAGATTAACTGTGACTTAATAATTATTACCACAGGGGAGTCGCTATGGGTTTTGAAAACAATGACAAGGCAAAGGGGTACTGGCGCGAAAACTTGCGCTTGGTACTGGCACTACTGGCCATCTGGTTCGTGGTTTCCTACGGTTGTGGGATTTTGCTGGTGGATGTTCTCAATGAAATTCATTTTATGGGATTCAAGCTTGGCTTCTGGTTTGCCCAGCAAGGTTCCATGTATGTATTCGTAGTGCTGATTTTCGTATATGCGGCCAAAGCGAATGCCTTAGATAAAAAATATAACGTACACGAAGACTAAGGAGCGGGCCGTATGGATGTTCAAGCATTAACGTTTTTGATTGTGGGGCTCTCGTTTGCCCTTTATATAGGGATTGCCATCTGGTCAAGAGCCGGCTCTACCAAAGATTTCTATGTTGCCGGTGGCGGGGTTCACCCAGTGATGAACGGTATGGCGACGGCCGCAGACTGGATGTCGGCCGCTTCCTTTATCTCGCTGGCGGGGATTGTCTCTTTCGTCGGATACGATGGCAGTGTGTACTTGATGGGCTGGACCGGCGGCTATGTGTTGCTGGCTTTGTGCATGGCGCCTTACCTTCGTAAGTTCGGCAAGTTCACTGTGCCTGACTTTATTGGTGAGCGTTATTACTCCCAGGCGGCCCGAGTGGTGGCTGTGATTTGCGCCATCTTTATCTGCTTTACCTATATTGCCGGGCAGATGCGCGGTGTTGGGGTGGTGTTCTCCCGCTTCCTGGAAGTGGATGTCGACACTGGGGTGTATATAGGTATGGCGGTAGTGTTCTTCTACGCCGTACTCGGTGGCATGAAGGGGATCACTTACACTCAGGTGGCCCAATATTGCGTACTTATTTTCGCCTTTATGGTTCCGGCCATCTTTATCTCTGTGATGATGACAGGCCATATCATTCCACAAATCGGTTTTGGCGCTGAACTGATAGACGCCGCCGGGAATAATACCGGGGTGTATCTGCTGCAAAAACTCGACGGCCTGCAAACCCAGCTGGGTTTCACTGAATACACAGAAGGCGCCAAGAGCACCATAGATGTATTCGCCATCACTGCTGCGCTTATGGTAGGTACTGCCGGTTTGCCACACGTTATTGTGCGTTTCTTTACCGTACCTAAGGTGAAAGATGCCCGTATCAGTGCCGGTTGGGCGCTGGTGTTTATTGCCATTATGTACACCACTGTGCCTGCCTTGGCGGCGTTCTCCCGGGTGAACATGATAGAAACCATCAATGGTCCTGAATCGACAGGTGTTGCCTATGAGTCGGCGCCGCAGTGGATCAAAAACTGGGAAACCACCGGGCTTATCAAGTGGAATGATAAAAATGGCGACGGCAAGATGTACTACGCCAAGGGTAATCTCACCGACGACAGCAGCAATGAGATGAATATCGACCGCGATATCATGGTGCTGGCGACCCCTGAAATCGCCGATCTGCCGGCTTGGGTGATTGCTCTGGTTGCAGCCGGTGGTCTGGCGGCGGCGCTGTCGACTTCTGCGGGCTTGCTGCTGGTTATCTCAACCTCGGTATCCCATGACTTGTTGAAGAAAAACTTTATGCCGGACATCTCAGACAAGAAGGAGTTGTTCTATGCCCGAACCGCGGCGGCTGTTGGTATAGTGATTGCCGGTTACTTCGGGATTAATCCGCCAGGGTTTGTGGCGGCAGTGGTGGCCTTTGCCTTTGGCTTGGCGGCATCGTCACTGTTCCCGGCAATCGTGATGGGTATTTTCTCCAAGTCGATGAACAAGGAAGGAGCCATAGCCGGTATGGTGGTGGGGCTTGGCTTTACCGCGGCTTATATCATCTACTTCAAGTTCATTAATCCTGCCGATAACAGCGCTGAAAACTGGCTGTTTGGTATTTCGCCTGAAGGAATAGGCATGATTGGCATGATACTCAATTTTGTTGTGGCGATTATTGTTGCCAAGATGACAGCCGCTGTTCCGGAGCATGTACAGGAAATGGTTGAATCCATCCGTTTCCCCAAAGGTGCAGGCACGGCGCAGGAACACTGATAGTCTGATGCTGCATAAATGGAAGATCCCCCGCTTGGCCGGGGGATTTTTTTATCAGTGCAGTTTGGGTTGGATACTCAACTTTCTATTTTTCTTTGGTTTGGGCTTTCTGTTTCGGGCTTTCTGCCTTGGTTCTGGCTGTATTCGACTAAAGCCAGATAGCCAGCATGATACAGAGTGGGCAATATTGAGATTAGTCAGTCCAACTCTAAAGGCCGCCCATGGATGAGAGTGAACTGCTGCCTATTCGCAGCTTTCTGCAACAGACGGTTCCTTTCGATGAACTGCCGCAACTCTTGCTGGAGCAATGTTGCCGCGCCATCGGCATAGGTTATTACAGCAAGTCGATGAAAGCCGTGCCGCTGGATTCGGCCAACCCCATGCTCTATATCGTTCGCAGCGGTGCCTTTGAAGTGCGCGATGCCGAAGGCGAGTTGCTGGACCGTTTGGGGGAGGGCGATTGCTTTGGCTTTCCCTCTCTGCTGTCGGGCGAGGAGATCAGTAACAAGGTGCTGATCCTCGACGATGGCTTGGTCTATCATGTGCCACCGGCGCTGTTTGACACTCTGCGCCTGGAGTGTCGCAGCTTCGACCGCTTCTTCAACCGCGCCTATGCCAAACGGTTGCGCCACCAAGGTCGTTTTCGGGCCAGGGATTTGACCACCACCAGCCGTATCAGCACCCTGATGACCCATGAGCCTGTCAGTGTCGATCACCGCCTTTGTATCACGGATGCGGCCAAGCTGATGCGCAAGCACAGGGTATCGTCTGTCTTGGTACTGGATAATCACAAACTGGTGGGGATCCTCACCGACAGGGATCTGCGTAATCGGGTGCTGGCCGAGGGGCTTACCGGCAATGAAGCCGTGTTTCAAGCCATGACCCGCCAGCCCGTATACATAGATGCCCAGGCCCTGGTATTTGAAGCCATGCTGCTGATGAGCGAGCACAACATTCACCATCTACCGGTCATGGAGCGAGAGCAGCCGGTCGGGATGATCACCAGCACAGACATATTGCGCAGTCAGGCATCCCAACCTTTGCTGCTGATTGGCGAGATAGAGCGGCAAAAAGATCTGCAAAGCCTCATCAGTGTCAGTCGGCAAATTCCACTTCTGTTGCAAAACCTTATCAGCGCCGATGCTCGTGCCGAGGAGATTGGTCGGGTACTGACCTCAGTTACCGACGCGCTTACCCGCAGGCTTATCCAGCTCAATCAGGCGCTGCTCGGGGAGGCGCCGATGGCGTTTTGCTGGTTGGCATTTGGCTCACAGGGGCGGCAGGATCAGGCCGCATGCTCGGATCAGGACAATGGTTTATTGCTGGCCGAAGAGCCGGATGAGCATGCCAGAGGTTACTTTAAGGCCTTGGCCAAGGGGGTGTGCGCCGGGCTCAACGAATGCGGTTATGTATACTGCCCCGGGGATATCATGGCGCAAAACCCCAACTGGTGTTTGTCGCTGGCAAGTTGGCAACAGAAGTTTGCCTCTTGGGTTAATACCCCTGAGCCCAAGGCCTTGATGCATGCCAGCATCTTTTTCGATATGCGCTCCGTATATGGGCCGGACAGCCTGTTCGATGCGCTGCAAGACAAGGTGCTGGCGCAGACCAAAGACAACGATATCTTTCTGGCGGCCCTGACCGGCAATGCCTTAAGTGAGTCGCCGCCATTGGGATTTTTCCGCCAATTCGTGCTCGACAGGGATGGCAGTGAGGTCAAGGGGATGGATCTTAAACACAGGGGCAGCGCCCTTATCAATGACATCGCCCGGGTATATGCCTTGGCCGCCGGCGTCAAAGAGGTCAATACCGCCAAACGGATCCGCGCCTTGATGGAGAGCAAGCTGTTGAGCCGCAAAGATGCCCTTAATCTTGCCGATGCCCATGAATTTATTGCCCATATGCGGCTGGCCAATCAGGGGCGTCAGTTTGAGCAAGGCCAAGGGATAAGCAATTTTCTGATGCCGCAGGCACTCTCTTCACTGATGCGTCATCAACTCAGGGATGCCTTCAAGGTGGTGCATGATGCCCAGGCGGCGCTGAGACTCAAGTTTACCCGGAGTTTCTAGGATGCCTTTGCTGCACAAAGCCCGCCTGGTCTGGCATTGCTGGCAGGCTAAGGAGCCACTCAAGGTTTTTTACCAGGCCTTGAGTCCTGTGTTATCCAAACCTGTGGCAGAGGCGCCTTTGATGGCGCTGGACCTGGAAATGACCGGCCTAGAGCCGGGTTGCGATCAGATACTCTCCATCGGTGTGGTGCCCATCAACAAAGGCAGACTGGAGCTCAGCGGCGCCCGCCACAAATTGGTAAGTATTGCCGGCAGTGTCGGTCAGAGCGCCACGATTCACGGCATTATGGATCGCCATCTTGAACAGGGGGCGCTGGCGCCCGAACAGCTCTTGCCTTGGCTGTTACGGCAAAGTCAGGGGCGCATTTTACTGATGCATCATGCTCCTTTGGACTGCGCTTTTCTCAGCAGGCTTTGTCAGCAGGCATACGGTACTAAACTGCATCTTCCCGTGATAGATACCCTGCTGCTGGAAAAGACCCGCCTGCAGCGGCAACAGGAGGTGCTGCCAAGCGGTAGTCTGCGCCTCGGCGCTTGCCGCAGCCGCTATCATCTGCCGCCGTATTCGGCCCACAATGCCCTGACTGACGCGCTGGCCTGTGGTGAGCTGTTTCTGGCGCAAAGCTGTGATGCTGCCAAAGAGCCTGTGGCCGATTTCCTCTCCTGGGTATAGCAGTCGGTGAGCACTTCCTGGGTGTATTCCCTTGGTTTGACACTGAGCAGAGCGTTGTCAGAACTGAGCTTGGTCGAATTGAACTTTGCCAAGCGGCCCGAATTCGATTAATTTCAAAGTGCCACTCAAGGCGTTAAGGAGCAAAGCTATGGCACTTCCGTTACTCTGGCTCGGCTCTGCCGCACTCGGCGCCGTGTGGCTTGCCGATGAAGGGCAGAAGCGTAAGAAAGTCGCCCGCAATCGAGTACTCAAGGATATGCCGACAAAGGGGGCCAAGGGGCAGGCGCGGCTGACACCCAGTGAATGGTTTCACAGTCAGAGTGTCAAACGAGTGCAGCCCGGGATGCTGGTGTGCTGCCACGTATTCGGGGTCATTGAACACACAGGTATCTGGCTCGGTGACGGTATGTTGGCCGAACTCCACGGCAGCGGCCTTGTGCGGCCAGTGTCGGTGAAGCGTTTCCTGGCAGGTCGCAGCGGCAGCAAGGTGTTTGTTGCCTGCGATCATCAAAGAATGCCCCTGGTCAGTGAACAGGCGCTGGCCCGCGCCGGCGAGAGCCTGTTTCAGTATCGGGATTATGACTTGTTTGACAATAACTGCCACAGGTACGTGTGGCACTGTATCAGTGGCAAGCCGCAAAGGGTGAGCAGTTTTTCGCGGCTCAATCAACTGTTGGAAGACTTCTTCGGTCAGGGCATCTATTGGGATCAACTGCCGCTGGAACCCTTTGGGGAAGAGTGAAGATGATTGTCGCCGCAAGGGCCTTAAATATTAACCATGAATTATCTTGGGTGGTTTGCCATTCATGCAACTCAATCGCTTTGAAAAATCGATAGTCAGGCATCCGCTGCGTTTGTGGCTGCAAAGACAGCTGGAGCGGCGGATGTTGTTGAAGCTGTTTGCCAAGCCTTTACCTGCTTTTAGTCGCGCCTTGGAGATAGGCTGCGGCTTTGGTGAGGGAATCGCGCTTGTGCGTCAGGATCTGGGGGCGGAAGAAGTGTGGGCGCTCGATTTTGATTTCGACATGGTCAGCCACTGCGCCGGGCGGTATTCTGATCAAAACTGGTTGCATCTGTGCCAGGGCGATGGTAGCACCTTGCCTTTTGCCGATAGCCAGTTTGACCTTGTGGTCGATTTTGCCGCCTTTCATCATATTCCGGATTGGCAACAGGCGGTGGCCGAAGTACACAGAGTATTGCGCCCTGGCGGCTATTTCGTCATGGAAGAGCTTTATCGCGTTGCTATCTGTAATCCCTTGAGTCGGCGTTTGTTTGAACATCCCCAGGAAAACCGTTTCAATCACGCTGAACTCTTGGCTGTTCTTGAAGATACCGGCAACTTTGAGATTATCCGCCAACACCAGTTGCCGGCGCTGGCGGGTATTATCCTGGCCCGTAAAACCGTCGGCAAAGCTTGAGCAGGATAATGACGGGTCAAGCCGGGCCTTGTCGTGCTTGGCGGTTTTGCCCAGCTCCACTCTATAAGCACTTATGCGTTTAATCCTATGGAAGGTGCGAATCAGTCCTCGCGGCACTCTGGCTTACACAGCAATTGGCGTTCAAGGCATCTGACTGAAGGCATGCCGGGGCCTGTCGAAGTCGGATAACGCAGAGAGCCGGTTGCTGTGAAAGCCCCAAAGGGCGTGGCTTACCTGCCTGCTGTGTTATGCCTCTTGCAAAGGACTAGGGCCATTTGCTGCGAACCACGCCTTGCATCCTGGCCTGTAAGCCGACGCAGAGCACGCATGGGACTTGTTCGCACCTTCCCTATCTTTTGCAACCGATATAACAGCATCCAAGTGCGTATCATTTAAGACAATTTAGCCTAAATTTGCCCTGAAGCATGGTTTGTTGTGCCGCTTTACCACTATAATTTGCTTAATACTCCGAAGTTAAATTGGAAACGCAGTCGTTATGGCAAAAGTATTGGAATCCGTAGATCAACGTACCCAACTCGTGGGTGAGAACCGTCTGGAACTGCTGCTGTTCAGGATCAGTTCGACCCAGCTGTTTGCCATCAATGTATTCAAGGTCAAAGAGGTAGTTAAACTGCCGGAACTGTCTGCCATGCCCGGCAGTCATCCCGCCATCAGTGGCGTCGCCAATATCCGCGGTACGTCCATCCCTGTCATTAACCTGCGCAGTGCCATAGGTTTTTCGCCCATGCCGGTGGGCGAAGACGCTAACCTTATCATCACAGAATACAACCGCAGTGTGCAGGGTTTTCTGGTGGGCAAGGTTGAGCATATCGTCAACATGACCTGGGGCGATATCATGCCACCGCCGAAGACTGCCGGCCGTAATCATTACCTTACCGCCATTACCCGTATTGAGACTCAGGGTAAAACTGAGTTGGTGTCAATTATCGATGTGGAAAAGGTGTTGGCGGAGATCATCCACTATGACGTGCGTCTCTCTGAAGGTGTGCTGGATGAGACCTTGGTGGCCAAGATGCCGGGGCACAAGATTTTAATTGTCGACGATTCGCCCACCGCCAGACGCCAGGTTCGCGATACTTTGGGGCAGTTGGGGCTTGAAGTGATTGAACGCAGCGATGGGCGCGAGGCGCTGACGCTGCTCAAGTCATGGTGCGATCAGGGGCTCAAGGTGACAGATCAGATTTTGATGATGATCACCGACGCTGAGATGCCTGAAATGGATGGTTACCGTTTGACTTATGAGGTGCGCAACGACAAGCGGATGGCCGATCTCTATATCACCCTCAATACCTCACTCAGTGGCAGTTTCAATAAGGCGATGGTGGAAAAGGTGGGGTGCGATCGTTTTATTTCCAAGTTCCAGCCGGATCTGCTGGTGGAAGCCGTGCAGGACAGAATTCGTCAGCTCGGCTGATTAGTGGCTGTTTTCCAGCTCCAGTTCGCGGATAAGTTGCTTCTTGGTGCGTTTGTCCGCGGCTATGTTGAGTCTGGCCAGGCGCACGGCAAAGGCAAATCTGTCGCGGCCGCAGATGGCAGTCAAGGCCTGCAGAAAGTCTTTATCCAGTGCAAAGTTTTTGGCGTAGTGCTCTATGGCGGCAAACACTGAGCTGTAGTGCAAACCGTCGAAGTCAAACCCGGTATTTGGCGTCTCGTCGCTCAGCGGAACCCCATCAATACACAGGGGCCAGCCCTTGGCATTGATCCTGTCTCTGGCCACTTCATACATAAACCAGGCGCTGCGTTTAAAGCCGCCAAGAATTTTGCAGGAAAACTCCGATTCTTCCAGCTCTTCACGGGTCCAATTCAGCCCTATGGCCAGATGTTTGGCGTAGCGCTTCATCAACGCATCTTTAACCGCAATACGGCACTCGTATATCGAGGTGAGAGTATGTTGGCGGGCCAGCGTCAGGCACTCCTTACAGGCGGGCACGCTCAGTGAGGCATGTTCTGCATGGGGGGAGGCTCTAAAGGCAAAAACGTGCTCGCAGGGTTCGGCACAAAACCAGCAGCTGTGACGGCAATTAAAGGGGATGTCGACCAAGGGACAGGGCATAGGGTTGTGCAGATGCTGCTCTGAGTCTTAAAAGAAGTCGGGAGTCTTGATGACTCCCGACCGGGTAAGGCTTATTCGGCTTCCACGTCCACCAGGAACTTGGCCAGCTCTACCGGCTCAACTTCGGGACATTCCTGCTCGGCGCGCCAATCGATACCTATCAATACGCCATCTTCGTTGAGATCTTCAATCCAGAACTCCAGCAGCTCTTCCAGTGAAATCGCTACCGGTGCGAAGTTGACCCACTCCTCGGTGCAATGACTCTGGGCCACCGCCTGATCAGACCAAAGCGGCATGACATCTGTGTCTTCATATTCGCTGGAGTCACACACCACCCAGCCTTCGCCGGAGTCGTCCTGTAAGCCCCACACCTGCTGGTGCTCTTTGACGTTATCGATAAATTGGCTCAGTGCCGGCGCTAAATCAGTCATGATCTCTCTCTTGAGCAAGGGTTAGTGGCGCCATTATACGGCATAAGCACTGGAGTCCAAGTGAATCTTAACCTCAGATGAACAAACAGGAATAAATGCTTAAAAATCGGCTCAACGACAGGGAATTATGCCTGCGGGGCTTAAAAAACACTGTGCGACTGGTTAGGATGGAGCTCGATGGGGTGTTTATTCTTTTAAGGAGTCGGAAGGTGTTCAGAGTATTATCCTGGTTTCCCCTGCTGCTGGCCACGCAAACGCTGGCAGCCCCCCAGAATGAGGATCCCGTAGAAGCCCTGATAAAAGCCGGGGAAGCGGCTTTTCCTCAGTGTATTGTGGAGTTGCAGGACAAGGCCCTTAACGAGGGTATCAGTCAACAGACCATCGACTCACATCTTAAGCCACTCAAGTTTGTCCCCAGAGTGATAGAGCTGGATCGCAGTCAGCCCGAGTTTACCCAGACATTTGCCAACTATTTCGATAAACGGGTAACTGATTGGCGGGTTTCCAAGGGCCGGGAACTGCTGGTTGAGCACAAGGCGCTGCTGGACAAGCTCAAGCGCGAGTATGGCGTGCCGCCGCAATATCTCTTGTCTTTCTGGGGCATGGAGACCAATTTCGGAGGCTACAAGGGTAAGATGCCGGTCCTGGACTCGCTGGCGACTCTGGCCTGTGACTCCCGCCGCTCTGGCTTTTTTACCCAGGAGTTGATGACAGCGCTGAAGCTGAGCCAGAAATATGGTTTTGCTGCCGCCGATATGCAAGGCTCCTGGGCCGGTGCCATGGGACACACCCAGTTTATGCCCAGTGCCTACGCCAGTTATGCCGTCGATGGTGACGGTGACGGCAAGGCGGATCTCTGGAACAGCATAGATGATGCCCTGACCTCGGCGGCAAACTTTCTTGCTCACCTGGGGTGGCAGCGCAACGAGCGCTGGGGCAGGGAGGTTCGCTTACCTGAGGCGTTTGATTATCAGCACCTGGGGCAGAAAAAGTCTCTCGCCGACTGGCAGGCGCTGGGATTGACCCAGAGCAATGGCGAGGTGCTGCCACAGGCCCAGATGGAAGCCAGACTCTATCTGCCCGCTGGGCACGAGGGCCCTGCGTTTCTCGGCTACGATAACTTCCAGGTGATCCAGCGTTGGAACCGTTCTGAGTTTTATGCCATTTCAGTAGGCCATTTGGCCGACAGAATAAGTGGCGCCGGACGGCTTGCCAAAGCACCGCCGCAGCAAACCCGCTTGAGCCGCGCCCAGATAAAGGCGCTGCAGCAAAAGCTCAATGAGCAGGGGTTTGATGCCGGGAAGCCGGACGGTATTCTCGGGCGTAACTCCCGCGCCAGTTTACAGGCGTTTCAGCTCAGCAAAGGCTTGGTAGCCGACGGCTTCCCCTCTGCCGAAACCTTTAAAGCCCTGGGACTCTAGTTCTGCTAATCAAAATGATTGCCAGCAGCCAAGGGATTGGCTAATGTTAGCTCATAAAGGCGCCAAGAAGCTGCCCGGATAATGCCGGCAGCAGAAATTGGCGTTCTCCCTCACCTATTTGAACTCAGGGAATGATATGAGCAGCGAGATGAGCAACATAGATAAGTTGAGTCACGGCCAGCGTCAGCGTCTGGCCTTTATCGATTTCAGTCTGCAGTATTTTGGCCAGGTCAGTCGTCAGGATCTGATTGCCAAGTTTGCCACCGGATTGGCGGCCGCCACCCGCGACTTCAGCCTCTATCGCGAATTGGCGCCGCAGAACCTCAAGCTGATGCACCCCAGTCGTCATTATCAGCGCCAGCATGAATTCAAGCCCTTGTTTCATCACGATCCCGAAGCCATTCTCTCGGGTTTGGCCCGTGGCTTTGGTGATGGTTTGTCACAGCCCCTGGTTCCCAGTCAGGTCTGTTTCGATGCGGTGCGGCTTATTCATCCGGATACCGAGATTATCGCGGCGCTGATGCGCTCGATTCAACAAGGGCAGGCGCTGGCGCTGCAATATGTTTCCACCTCAAGCGGTGAAACCCTCCGTGAAATTGTGCCCCATGCCCTGGTCAACAACGGCCAGCGCTGGCATGTACGGGCATTTGACAGACAGCATGGCAAGTTCAACGACTTTGTGGTGACCCGTATCAAGCAGGCCAGAGAACTTGAAGGCTCTCCCTTGCCCAAGGAGCAACCGGCGGCCGACAGCAACTGGTTGACGCCGGTGGAACTGGTGTTGGTACCCCATCCGAGCCTGAAGCATCCGGAGGCGATTATGCTCGACTATCGTATGGAGGATGGTGAACTCAAGGTTGCCAGCAACGCGGCCTTGGCCGGATATCTGCTGCGCAGCTGGAGTGTGGATTGCTCCGCCAAGCATCAAATCGATGGTGGTGTTTGTCAGTTGGCACTTAAAAACCACCAGGTGCTGGAGCGACTCGAGCATCTGGCGATAGTGCCTGGCGCCGGGCGGTAATCCAAAGCAGTGGAGTGCAGGCGACAGTTTTGTTAAGCTGCGCCGGAATCATGAATACTGAGGACTCAGAATGAGCGTTAAAGAAGATATGGTGGTGCAGTTCAATTACACACTGCGCGATGAAAAGGGTGAAGTGCTGGAAACCAACGAGGGGCACGATCCCATCGCCTATCTGCATGGCCATGACAACATGATGCCTGGAGTCGAGAAAGCCATCGAAGGCAAAGAGATAGGCGCCAAGTTCAGTGTGACCTTGCCTGCCTCTGAAACTTACGGTGAGCGGGTTGAAGGCGCCGAGCAGCGTGTATCGGTAAAACACCTGATGGGCGCCAAAGTATGGAAGCCAGGCATGCGCGCGGTCGTCAATACAGATCAAGGCCAGCGTCAGGTGACTGTGGTCAAGGTGGGCAAGTTTATGGCCACAGTGGACATCAATCACCCATTGGCCGGTCGCGAGCTGACCTTTGATATCGAAGTGGTCTCAGCCCGTGAAGCCACCCATGAAGAGATAGCCCATGGTCATGCCCATGGCGTCGGAGGCCATCACCACTGAGTTTGGCTTTAACTGAATACGCCCGCTTTAGCGGGCGTTTTTGATTGAAAAACCATTGAGAGGAGAGGGGATGAAAATTGACTGCGAGCAGGGGCGATTGCTGCTGAGTCCCAATGAGCTGCAGGTACGCTTGCCGGCCATGCAGACAGTGTTGATGGCGCTGAGCGACGATATCCGTTTGCTCAAAGGCCCTTGCATTCTGCTGGCCGATGCCGGCGCCGTGCGTTGGCAGCTGCGGCTCGACTCAGATGAACAGCTCGAGCAACTGGCAGACTTTTACGGCCTGACGCCCGAGTGATTTACTATTCCAGTCTGTGGCGTTGATGGCTGCGCTGATAGTCTAACTCGGGGCCCTTGGGTACGATGCGACTGGGATTTATCTGCCCATGGCTGTAGTAATAGTGCTGTTTGATATGTTCAAAGTTGACCGTGGCGGCAATGCCGGGGTACTGATACAGATCGCGCAGGTATTGGCTCAGCGCTGGGTAGTCTTCAATGCGGCGTTTATTGGTCTTGAAGTGGCCCACATAGACGGCATCGAAACGGATTAAGGTGGTAAACAAGCGCCAGTCTGCCTCAGTGACTTGTGAACCGGTGAGAAAGCGGCGTTCACTCAATTGCAACTCCAATCTGTCAAGGGCACTGAACAGCTGCTCAAAGGCCTCTTCATAGGCTTGTTGTGAGGTGGCAAAACCGGCCCGGTAAACCCCGTTATTGATATTGGGATAGATGAACTCGTTGAGCGTATCTATCTCCTCTCTCAGATGGGGCGGGTAAAAGTCCAGGTTATTGCCGGTCAGATGATCGAAGGCGGAGTTGAACATACGGATGATTTCCGACGATTCATTGTTGACTATGGTCTGATGATGTTTGTCCCACAGCACAGGTACTGTCACCCGACCGCTGTAATCGGCCGCGGCGAGCTGGTAAATTTGGTAGAGGAATGCTTTGCCAAACAAAGGGTCTTGCTCGGCGCCCTGGATATGGTGGCCGCCCTTGGGGCCCGCCGCCTCTGTGGCAAATTCCCAGCCGTTTTCCAACATGTGGGGCTCGACCACAGTGACAGGGATCAGCGCTTCCAATCCCTTCAAGGCGCGAAATATCAAGGTTCTGTGGGCCCAGGGGCAAGCGAGTGAAACATAGAGATGATAGCGGCCCGGCTCGGCCTTGAATCCGCCTTGGCCACTGGGGCCCGGACTGCCGTCCGGGGTGATCCAGTTTCGCAGCTTTGCATCTTCACGGACGAACTTGCCGCCGCTTTTGTCTGTCTGATACCACTGATCAACCCATTTGCCCTGCTGCAATAATCCCATCTGTCGCTCCTTTAACGGCTTTGCTTTCATGGCTTGCATCTCAGTCTAGGTGGTGGTTATTTATGGGTAAAGCGCGAAATACATGTGTTTTTATTCGAATTTTTAGAATGGTACTGGCAAGGAATCTTCAGCCTGATATGATGTCGGTCACATTTTTTGCCTATCAAGAAGGATGTTGTTATGTCGTCAGCCACCCTGGATGCCGTTGTTGTTGAACCCCGGGAGCCGGCCACGGCCTGTGTTATCTGGTTGCATGGTTTGGGTGACTCGGGTGACGGCTTTGCCCCTGTGGTGCCGGCATTGGGACTGCCTGCCGATCACTCGATACGCTTTGTGTTTCCACATGCGCCTGAGCAGGCTGTTACTGTCAATGGTGGCTATGTGATGCGCGCCTGGTATGACATCAAGAGCCTCAATCTCCATGACAGAGCCGATATGCCAGGGGTGTTGCAATCCGAGCGTTTGGTTCGACAACTCATAGAGCAGCAAGTCGCTCAGGGCATTGCCGCCAACCGTATTGTGCTTGCCGGTTTCAGCCAAGGTGGGGTGATGAGCCTCTTTACCGCACTGCGCTATCCCGAAGCCTTGGCTGGCATTATGGCGCTGTCCTGTTATTTGCCAGGGGGTGAGCAACTGCCGGAAGACTTGAGCAGCGCCAACCGTGATACACCTATTTTGCAATGCCACGGCGAGCAGGATGATGTGGTTGCCCTCAGTGCCGGGCTTATGGCTAAAGAGGCGCTCGAGCAGCGGGGATATCGGCTTGAATGGCACACTTTCCCAATGGCGCACGGCGTGGTACCGCAGGAGCTTAATCTCATTAGTCAGTGGCTGCAGGCGTGTTTGAGCTAAGTGGCCGTTAAGGGTTGAGCGCCTGAAAACTAAGCAGCCTGGGGCAAGAAAATTATCACCCGGGCTGTTTGTTTTGCCAAACAATGGCCATGTCTCATGGCAAGCTTTAGTTATTATCTTAAATAACAGCAAGATAACTATGGTTGGTTAGAGTTCTTAAATCCTGGTCCCGCAGCATATCCCGCTTTGATATCCCCCTCGTTTAGGGGGTTATTTGGTAACGTAAACAAACTGTATTATTTCCCGCCTTAAAATCACACATTTAGCTCACTTTTATTAATAAAAATGACACATGTTCGACTTAATCTTGCTAGTATGTCGGGCGCGGGAAGTTCGCTTCACCGCTTATTAATGATGATGGTAAAAATAAATAAAAACATGGGGTTGATTTAATTATGTCTAATAAACTGATGAAAGGACTTTTGGCGACAGCCATTCTGGCTGCTCTCGCCGGTTGTAACAGTGATGACAAGGATCCGGCACCGGAAGTCTGCGGCGCCGATAACTGCACCAAGTTCACCATTTTACACACCAATGACAACCATGGCCGCTTCTGGGAAAACAGTGACGGTGAGTATGGTATGGCAGCCCGTAAGACGCTGGTTGAGCGCTTACGCAACGAAGTGGAAAGCAACGGCGGCCAGACTCTGTTGCTCTCCGGTGGTGATATCAACACAGGTGTGCCTGAGTCGGATCTGCAAAACGCCGAGCCTGACTTTATCGGCATGAACCTGATTGGCTATGACGCCATGGCCGTGGGTAACCACGAGTTTGATAACCCACTGAGCGTGTTGGATATGCAGCGTGAGCTCGCCGAGTTTCCTATGCTGGCTGCCAACATCTACAAAAAAGATGGCACCCGTTACTTCGAGCCTTACAAGGTTTTCGATGTTAAAGGTCTTAAAGTGGCTGTCATAGGTTTGACCACAGAAGATACCGCCAAGATAGGTAACCCTGAGTTTATCGGCGAGCTTGAGTTTACTGATCCCAAAGAAGAGATCAAAAAGGTCATCAAAGAGATCAATGATAAGAAAGCCGCCGACATCATAGTGGCGACCACTCACATGGGTCACTATGCCGATGGCCAAAATGGCAGCAACGCCCCGGGTGACGTGGCCATGGCTCGCGCCCTGGAAGAGGGACAGCTGCAGGTTATCATAGGTGGCCACTCACAGAACCCGGTTTGTATGGAACCCGGTACCCAGAGCTATGCCGATTTCAACCCAGGTGATGATTGTCGCCCTGATCAGCAAAACGGCACCTGGATCATGCAGGCCCATGAATGGGGTAAATATGTTGGCCGCGCCGATTTTGAATATTATGGCGGTAAACTACACCTGGCCAGCTACAAGCTGATCCCGGTCAACCTGAGGAAACTGGATGCCGAAGGCAAGAAGACAGAGGAACTGGCCGGTGAGCCTATCCCTGCCGATACCACAGTGAAGGCTGTGCTGCAGCAATATCAGGACAAGGGTAGTGAAAAACTGGGCGAAATCATCGCCACTACCGATGGAAAACTGGAAGGCGATCGCGCCGTGGTTCGTGGTCAGCAGACCAACCTGGGCCGTTTGCTCGCCATGGCGCAGGCCACCAAGGTTAATGCCGATATTGGCGTGATGAACTCGGGGGGTGTACGTGACTCTATCGCCGCCGGTGATATCAGCTACCGTGATGTACTGACAGTGCAGCCTTTCGGTAACATGATCACCCTGAGCACTATGACAGGTGCCGAGCTCAGCGATTATCTGGGTGTAGTGGCGACCATGCAGCGCGGTTCAGGGGCTTATGCCCAGATCACAGGCGTGAAAATGACAGTTGACTGTCAGGCCAAGTCGGTCGCTATCAGCGAAGTCAACGGCAAGGATTACAGTGCAACAGACAGCTACACCTTCACTGTACCCAGCTTCAACGCCGCGGGCGGTGACGGCTATCCCAAGCTGGATCCTGTACAAACCGGCTATGTTGATGCCGAAGTCTTCTACAGCTTCCTGAAAGAGAAGCAAAGCATCAAGGCCGTTGATTACGAGCCGGTAGGCGATATCGTTTATGAAAACTCCAACAGCCCACTGGGTTGTGAAGTGCCTCAGTAAATAGCATTTTAAGTCACTTTACAGGCAGCCCTTCGGGGCTGCTTTTTTGTGGCAAAAGAGCAGGGTGGTTATGTGGTTTTGTGTAAATTTTAACCAATTAATTCTACCGGGACTTGAAATACCATTGCCCGACCCTATCTATTGAGTGTCGGCAGGGGAAGCGCCTTGACCGATAAATTAAAGGCCGTGCCATTGGGCGGCCGTTTGAACCTAGGGTGCGATGATTCGGCCCGACACTACATATTGCTTAATTTATGAGGATATGACTATGCGTAACTATGATTTGACTCCCCTTTACCGCAGCGCTATCGGTTTTGATCGTTTGGCCCGTTTGGCCGAACATGCCGCCGCCAACAATGGCAATGCCGGTTACCCTCCATACAATATCGAACTCTTGGGTGAGAACCGTTACCGGATCACCATGGCGGTTGCAGGCTTTGCCATGGATGAGCTGGAGATCACCAGCGAGGGCGAAAAGCTGTTGGTGAAAGGCACCAAGGGCGAACAGGCTCCGGAGCGTAAATACCTGTATCAGGGCATTGCCGAGCGCGGCTTTGAACGTACCTTCCAGTTGGCCGATTATGTGACCGTCGAAGGCGCCCATCTGGAACACGGCCTGCTCAATATAGATTTGGTGCGCGAGATCCCTGAAGCCATGAAACCGCGCAAAATAGAGATAGGCTCAGGTAACCGCCTGATAGAAGAAACTCAGGCCTGAAACAGCGCTGATAAGCTCGGCCCCGGCTTGTAAAGCAGGCCGCTAAAGCAAAAAAGCCAGTCTGATACAGACTGGCTTTTTGTATTCAGGGCCATCATTCCCCAAGGCAGTGCTTAGAGTACCATGGCGGCAATCCAGCCGAAGATCAGCAGCGGGATATTGTAGTGAATAAAGGTTGGGATCACGCTGTCGCGGATATGGTCGTGTTGACCATCGGCATTCAGGCCGGCGGTGGGGCCGAGCGTCGAGTCCGATGCCGGTGAGCCGGCATCCCCAAGCGCCGCGGCGGTGCCGACCAGGGCGATAACCGCAGGCACAGAGAAACCAAAGTTCAGTGCCAGTGGCACATAGATGGTGGCAATAATGGGGATAGTCGAGAAAGATGAGCCAATACCCATGGTGATTAACAGGCCCACCACCAGCATCAACAGCGCGCCCAGGCCCTTGTTGTCACCAATCAACTCACCTATGGCACTCACCAGAGTCAGCACTTCACCGGTTTGTTTGACCACGGCGGCGAAACCGGCGGCGGCTATCATGATAAAGCCTATGTTGGCCATCATGCGCACGCCTTGGTTAAAGATATCTTCATCGGCCACATGTTTGAGCGCGCCGCTGAATGAGAAGATCATAAAGCCAACCAGCGCGCCGAAGATCATCGAATCTGTCTGCAGCTGCACCAGCAGAGTCGCCAGAATGGCCAGCACAGCAATGATGATGTTGCGCTTGCTGAGTCCGGTTTCCGGCTCGGCGGCGAGGATCTGCTCTTCCCGATACTCTCTTGGCTTGCGATAGCTGATAAACACGGCCGTCAACAGTCCGGCCAGCATGCCGGCGGCCGGAATAAGCATGGCTTGGGGAATATCCCCTGACTGGGCCTCTAAGCCGTTGGACTGCAGGTTTGCCAGCAGTATGTCGTTTAGAAATATGCCGCCAAAGCCCACAGGCAACACCATATAAGTGGTGACCAGGCCGAAGGTGATAACACAGGCGACCAAACGCCTGTCCAGCTCGAGTTTGGACATCAGATGCAAGAGTGGCGGCACCAGAATGGGGATAAAGGCGATATGGATCGGCAGAATGTTTTGTGAGCTGATAGCCATGGCTAACAGGGACAGCAGCAACAGGCTGCGAACCCACTTGAGGTTTTGACTATCGGGATCTTTGCCAAGGGCCTTGATCACAGAGGTGGAGATCAAAGTGGTCAGCCCGGAATGGGACAGGGCCACGGCAAAGGCGCCGAGCAGGGCATAACTCAGGGCTATCTGGGCTCCACCGCCCAGGCCGGTATTGAATGCCTCTATGGTCTGGTGGATGTCCAGTCCTCCCATCAAGCCGGCGACCAGGGCGCTGATCGTCAAGGCGATCACCACATTGACCCGGGCCAGGCTGAGAGCGAGCATCAGACAGACGGCAATCACAACTGCGTTCATAGTAAAGTCTTATTCGCTAAACAAAGGGGCTATTTTTGACTGGGGGGGCTTGGATGTCCAGCTGCAATCAGTGTTTGCGGGAAAAAATCTCTCTTTGTGAACTGGATCCTAAGGTTATTGAGTCGCTTTGTGAGCCAGGTAATTGCGGTGGCCGCACACTTGCCGATTTCTTACCCAGACAAGCCTTAAAATGCAGCAAAAGCGTGATATTGATCCTAAATAGGTTGTCAGGTGCATGGCACCTCTTATAATGGCTTGTAGTTAAAACGGATTCTGTTTTATTCACAGCTCAATCCATAGATGGAGGTATAAAATGAGCGTATTAGTAGGCCGTCCGGCTCCGGACTTTACTGCAGCAGCTGTTCTGGGTTCTGGTGAAATTGTTGACAGCTTCAACCTGACTGCAGCAATCAAAGGCAAGCCTGCGGTAGTGTTCTTCTACCCACTGGATTTCACCTTCGTGTGCCCATCTGAGCTGATCGCCTTCGATCACCGCATGGAAGAGTTCAAGAAGCGTGGCGTTGAAGTGATCGGTGTTTCTATCGATTCTCAGTTTACTCACAATGCATGGCGTAACACCCCAGTGGAAAAAGGCGGTATCGGCCAGGTTCAATACACTCTGGTAGCCGACGTTCGCCACGATATCTGTAAGGCTTACGATGTTGAGCACCCAGAAGCCGGTGTGGCTTTCCGCGGTTCTTTCCTGATCGACAAAGAAGGCATGGTGCGTCACCAGGTCGTTAACGATCTGCCTCTTGGCCGTAACGTCGATGAAATGCTGCGTATGATTGATGCGCTGCAATTCCACGAAGAGCACGGTGAAGTTTGTCCTGCAGGTTGGGAAAAAGGCAAGAAAGGCATGAAAGACAGCCCAGACGGTGTTGCTGCCTACCTGTCTGAGAACGCTGAAGAGCTGTAATTGCTTGTATAGCTTTATAAAGCTGCCCTCGGGCAGCTTTTTTATACCTATCTAAACCTTTATTGCCCATTCCAGAGCTAAGAGCTTGACGAAAGGTTCTAGATAGTTGCTAATTGAACCGGAAAAATAGCAAGGAAAACAGGATGAATTCAATGGAGTTTGCTATTCCGGAGCAAGACAAGCAGGCCTTCGACCAATATTATGCGCAAAAGATTGCACCCAAGTGTCGGCGTTATGAGTCGGTTCGAGAGGCCGCTGCTGCCAGGTATAAAGAGCGTAGAAAGATAGTTGCGCCTCTCACCTTTATCGGCATTCCGGCATTTTTGCTGTTTTTTGCCATGGGTTTCTACGGCGCCTTGATGTTGAATTTTAAAGAAGGGGTGTTTTTTATCGGCTTTGGCGGCGCCGTGGTATCTCTGGCGGTGGTGGTGTTGGCCAACATCTGGGCTGGCAGTGAGATAAGTGAACTGCGTACCCAGATAGTCGAGGAGATCTATCCTCTGCTGCTGGGGTATTTCGGTAAAAGCTTTGCGTTCAACCCCTCGGGATTGCCTGAACTGGAAAGCTATAAAGACTATGGTCTCTTTCCCGACTATGACAAAGGTTATTTTCAAAACTCGGTCAGAGGCAAATATCTTAATGTGCCTTTTCTGCTTAGGGAACTGACGTTACTCGAACGCACAGGCAAGAACGATAATGGTCCCCAATATAAGACGCTGTTCGATGGCATAGTGATAGAGTTTGACCTGCCGAAGACATTTTCCGCGACCATCCAAGTGCGCCGCGATAAAGGTTTTATGGCCAATGGCTTGGCGCAGTTTAGAAACAAGCTCTCGAGGGTAAAGCTGGAAGACCCGGACTTTGAGCGTAGATTTGAGGTCTACAGTGACGATCAGCTTGAAGCCAGATATGTGCTCAATACAGCGACTATGGAACGTTTGTTGTCACTATCAGGATTTTATCAAGGCGAGCTGGAAGCCTGTTTTAGACAGGGTCGATTGTTTGTCAAAATAGCCTGTCAGCACAGCTATTTTGAGCCGCAACTGGATCTACTCAAGCCGCTGGATCTCAGCGCAGATATCGAGCAAGTGTTCAAAGAAATCCATGAAGTATTCGACTTGATTAAAGCCCTGAAACTCGATAATCGTACAGGGCTTTAAACATGAGGCTCAAGACCTTAATTTTGAGCCGGGCTATCTTTGGTTTTCGGTCACTGGCTTCTGGTCACTGGTTTCTGAACGGGTTTCTGAACGCTGGTCTTTGGTCGCTGGGTTTTGATGCGCCCTCACACCAGATGCTCAAAGGATTTGGCGTGAGGACGGGAAACACTTTAGTTTGAGTCGGCTTATATGTCTGAGCCGACTTGCTATGTTTGAGCGTATATTTGAGCGGGTTTAGACTGCATCCTGTGGGGTTTCGGTTTCGGCAGCTGCAGGCAAAGGCCAGCCGCCAAGGGCTTTCCAGCGGTTCACTATATAGCAGAACAGCTCGGCGGTGCGCTCTGTATCATAAAGCGCCGAATGGGCTTCTTTGTTGTCGAAGGGGATCCCGGCCAAGGCGCAGGCCTTGGCCAGCACTGTGTGGCCTATGGCCAATCCGGCCAGAGTAGCGGTATCAAAGGTGGCAAAGGGATGAAACGGCGAGCGCTTGATATCATTGCGCTCAATTGCCTTACTGACAAAGCCGTGATCGAAGGCGGCATTGTGAGCCACTATGATAGAACGGTGGCAATCGGCCGCCTTCTGCGCCTTCTTCACCGCCTTGAATATTTCCAGAAAAGCTTCTTTCTCGCTGACGGCGCCCCTGAGAGGGTTGTTGGGATCTATGCCGTTGAATGCCAGTGCCTCCGGCTCGAGATTGGCGCCTTCAAAAGGCTCGATATGGAAGTGCAGGGTTCTGTCTATTCCCAGATTGCCATCGGTATCCATCTTCAGCAGGGTGACGGCAATCTCCAGCAGCGCGTCGGTCTGCGCATTGAAGCCAGCGGTCTCCACGTCGATCACCACAGGGAAATAGCCCCTGAATCTGTGCTTGAGTTGGTTGGCTAGGCTTGGCTGAGTCATGCATTTCCCCTGGAAAATAACGAAGCGGCTATTATGCTAAAACATCAACAGGGTGTCATGTTCGATTGTTGTTTTTATAGGCTAAAGGAATGAATTTCTTTGCCGATAGAGACAACATGGTATGCGAAAAGAGAGATTTCTATGTGGCGTAAACTGTTCCTGCTGTCGACTCTTTGTCTGCCGCTGTCGGCGATGGCAGATCTCAGGCACTATGTGGCGTCACTTGACGACTCTCATTGGCGCGTGGCGCAAAATACCCCCATAGGTTGCAGCCTGGAGCACGACATTCCCGCCTACGGCAAGGCGGTGTTTTCCAGTCATGCGGGTAAAGAGCTGAATCTGCAGTTTACTCTGGATATGTGGCAAAAGCCTGATGCCGTGACCCATGCCCGCTTGATGAGCAAGGCGCCGGCCTGGCGTCCCGGGGTGACCTCCAAGGCGATTACCGAGTTGAGCTACCAGAAATACTTCAATGGTGAAGTGCCGAAAAAGGCCGCCTGGTCCATGCTGGCAGAGCTGGATCGCGGTATGGAACCCACTTTCTACTACAGCGATTGGTACAACCAAAGCAACAAGGTGGCGGTCGGCCTTTCTGCGGCCAACTTTGCCCAGAAATACCGCGAGTTCAAGCAGTGCCTGGCCAATCTATTGCCTTACAGTTTCGATGATATCGCCTTTACCGTGCTTACCTATGAGATGGGCGGTACCGAGTTGACCCGTTATTCCAAGGCGCAGCTGGCGCGGGTGCAGGAGTACCTGGCCTATGATCCCGAAGTGGAACTGGTGCTGATAGACGCCTATACCGACAGCTATGGTGGTCGTAGTATCAACCAGAAGGTGTCTCAGCAGCGCGCCGGTTCAGTCAAAGAGTTCTTCGTGGCGCGGGGTATCCCGGGTGACAGGATCCACACCGAAGGGCACGGCGAGCGCCGCCATGTGGCTTCAAACGACTCCAGTGACGAGCGTGCCCGCAACCGCCGGGTGGTTATCCGGATAAGCAAACCGCTCCAGTAACGCCAGAGCATGCTTTCACAGACAGTAAAAAACCAGGATCAAGCCTGGTTTTTTCATGCGTGGACTTTGGCGGGGAGACTCAGGCGCGCATCGCCTTGTCGCCTCTGGCAAGCCCCACGACTCCGGAGCGGGACACTTCCACCACCTTGGTGACCTCGGTCAGCGCGGCAATAAAGGCGTCCAGTTTATCGCTGGTTCCCGCCATCTGTACTGTGTAGAGATTGGCTGTCACATCGACAATTTGGCCGCGGAAGATATCGGCGGTGCGTTTCACTTCTTCCCGCAATGCGCCGCTTGCCTTGACCTTGACCAAGGCAAGTTCCCGCTCCACATGGGTGGACTCTGTGATGTTGGACACCTTGAGCACATCGATAAGCTTGTGCAGCTGCTTCTCTATCTGCTCCAGAATGCTTTCATTGGCCTCAACTGCGACTGTCAGCCGGGACAGGGTAGGGTCATCGGTGGGCGCAACCGTAAGAGTTTCAATGTTGTAGCCGCGTTGGGAGAAGAGACCGACAACTCTTGACAGGGCGCCGGGCTGGTTTTCCATCAATACAGATATGATTCGACGTCTCATCAGCTTTTCTCCGTCTTGCTCAGCCACATTTCATTCATAGCGCCACCACGAATTTGCATCGGGTAGACGTGCTCGGTTTCATCAACACTGATATCCACAAACACCAGCCTGTCTTTCATGGCCAGAGCTTGTGCCAGTTTGCTCTCCAGCTCATCCACATGGTCGATATTGATCCCCACATGGCCGTAGGCTTCGGCGATTTTGGCAAAATCAGGCACCGAGTCCATATAAGAATGGGAGTGGCGGCCCGAGTAGATCATGTCCTGCCACTGTTTCACCATCCCGAGGAAGCGGTTGTTGAGATTGATGATTTTCACCGGCACATCGTATTGCAGTGCGGTGGAAAGCTCTTGAATATTCATCTGAATCGAACCGTCGCCGGTGACACACACAACGGTTTCATCCGGCATCGCCATCTTGACACCCATGGCGGCCGGCAAGCCGAATCCCATGGTGCCCAGGCCTCCTGAGTTGATCCAGCGCCGTGGTTTGTCGAAAGGATAATAGAGAGCGGCAAACATCTGGTGCTGGCCAACATCCGAGGCCACATAGGCATCACCGTTTGTCAGGCGATAGAGGGTTTCTATCACTTGCTGAGGCTTGATCCGTTCGGCATTGCGCTGATACTCGAGGCAGTTGCGGCTGCGCCAGGAAGCAATTTGCTGCCACCAGTGTTGCAGCGCCTCGTCATCCTGAGGCATTACCTTGTCTTCATCCAGCAATTGCAGCATCTCGTTCAGTACCTTATCGGCCGAGCCCACAATCGGAATATCCACCTTGATGGTCTTGGAGATGGATGAAGGGTCGATATCTATGTGCAGTATGGTGGCATCCGGGCAATATTTGGCAACATTATTGGTGGTTCTGTCATCGAACCTCACGCCAATGCCGAAGATTAAATCTGAATGGTGCATGGCCATATTGGCTTCGTACAGGCCGTGCATCCCCAGCATGCCCAGGTTGTTGTGATGAGAGCCGGAAAAGGCGCCCAGCCCCATAAGCGTATTGACCACAGGCAGTTTCAGTTGTTCGGCCAGTGTCAACAGCTGCTGGTGGCAGCCGGAGATAATGGCGCCGCCGCCCACATACAGAACTGGTTTTTTGGCGGCCATCAAGGCCTGCAAACCCCGGCGGATCTGGCCCTTGTGACCCGAAAGCGTCGGGTTGTAGGAGCGCATCTTAATCTCTTCCGGGTATTGATACTCGTGCAGTATCGCCGGGTTGAGGCTGTCTTTGGGCAGATCCACTACCACAGGGCCTGGGCGGCCGCTGGCCGCGATATAGAAGGCTTTCTTGATAATGGTGGGAATTTCGGTGGGATCTGTCACCAAAAAGCTGTGTTTCACCACAGGGCGGGAGATCCCTATCATGTCGCATTCCTGGAAGGCATCATTGCCGATCAGGTTACTGGGCACCTGGCCCGAAAGCACCACCAGAGGGACTGAATCCATGTAGGCGGTGGCGATGCCGGTAATGGCATTGGTTGCTCCCGGGCCGGATGTCACCAATACCACGCCGACCTTGCCCGTGGCTCTGGCGTAACCATCGGCCATGTGCACGGCCGCCTGTTCATGGCGGACAAGAATATGTTCGATATCGGATTTTTGATGCAGGGCATCGTAGATGTCGAGAACTGAGCCACCCGGGTAGCCGAATATATGTTTTACGCCTTCGTCAATTAACGAACGCACTATCATGCTGGCGCCTGAAAGCATCTCCATTTGGTACTCCTTGATAAGATACCGTTACGGTAAACAGTAACTTTTACAGCGACGGTTATCGCTCTAATTCGGGCCGGAAGGGTAGTTCCGGCCAGCTGTCGACCCGGCCTTGGGGCTCACTTCCCTGTAGGGAAGGGGTCTCTGTCACCAATGGACAGAATTTCATCATATTGGAAAGAGAGAAGTTTTCAAGCCCCAGGGAGCGGCTTTTTTATGAGCATGAATAAATTTCATTTTTGCCGCCGAAAAGCGGCCCTGATTGCGGTAGGTTTTTGCTAAAGTGTTATTGATTAAATATTGAATTTATTGTGTTTTATTCCAAATTAAGGATCTTTTTAGACTTTGGTCTAAAGCGCCGCAATTCCTTGTGTATGAACCCAGTCTTTGAAAATTGTGGTTCTGGGGTTGCGGAAATCGACAAACGGCGCTTTTCGCTCAAGCGGTTTCAAACGCTTGAGCATGCTTTATCGCCAGCTTTATTTTAGGAACCGGTACTGCGGCATTCGGGCACAGGGCGGCGACTGACAGCGAACTGGCACAGACCCACCAGTAGCACAGAGGCCAGCATCAGCGCGGCAAAGGGCACGGCAGTACCTGTGTAAAACAGCGCCAGCAGCGGTCCTGCCAGAGCACCAAAGCCAAACCTCAGGGTGCCGATAACCGCGGTGGCTGTGCCTGTTTCCTGCTGAAACTTCATCAGTACTATGGCATCGGCGTTAACCGACATTATCCCTAGGCATCCCATCAGGGGGATCAGCATGGCCACGGTAAAGTGGTAACTCAAGTCGAGCAGGTTCACCAGTAACAGCCCGGTAGCGGCAATACTGCCGAGCATAGTGGCGGCAACCAACATGCGTCTTGAGCCATAGCGACCAACAATGCGTGAGTTGATAATATTGGCCAGCATCAAGGCGCCTACGTTGGTACTGAATAGTATGGCAAACAGTGACTTATCCAAGTTAAATACCGACATATAGACAAACGGCGAGGCTGTCAGATAGCAGAAGAAGGCGAATGAAGTCAGCACGCCGCTGCCGATATGCAGCTTAACGCCTGGCCGGGTAAAGACGGTGGCATAGGCGCCAAAGAATGACTTGCGGCTGCGCTCGGCGCCTTGCATATCCGAAGGCAAACGTAGTTTCAGCAATACCAGCATGAGCAGCAGCAGGGCATAGAAGGCGAGAATAAAGAAAATCAAATGCCATTCACCCAGCTCCAGAATTAAGCTGCCTATGGATGGAGCCAGCAGTGGCGCCAGCATCATTATTAGGCTGACATAGGACATGCCCTTGGCCGTATTGTCACCATAGACCTCCTTGATATAGCCGGGGATCACCACGGTAGCGGCGGCGCCGATAAAGGCCTGGACAAATCTGAGGCTTAAAAACATTTCTATCGTTTGCGACAGCGCCAATCCCAGGCTGACCAACATAAATCCCGATAGGCCAATGATCACCAAAGGACGACGGCCGAAGCGATCGGCCAAAGGCCCAAAGGTAAGCATACCCAGAGAATACCCGGCCAGATACAGGCTCAGAGACTGCTGCACTGTAGTGATATCGGAATGGAAACTTTCGGCTATGGTAGCCATGGCCGGCAGATACATGTCGATAGCCAAAGGCGTTATCGCCACGATGGCCGACAGCATGGGAATAAGCAAGGCCAGATGCAGCCCTTGGGGCGTGCGCCTGGTTATCTGGGGTTGGGTATCCAATTTAACCTCATTATATTGGCCAAAAAGCATTGGATGCTTGGTCAGGAGTGTGATTCATGCCACGAAAAGGGGCTTGGGGTTTATGTTAAGTCGCGGCGGCCAATTAGCCAATCCCCCCAAGTGTTTTCTTTACATTACTGACAAACAAAAGCGGAAATGTGAATAGTGAGAATATTTTATTTAGCCCTGGATGACTTCTTGGCATAAGCTCACTACATTATCCACTCAGGACAGTATGCGCTTAAATTGATGGAGTTGAGTGCTGAATATGCGAGTTAATTTTCCACAATGGAACACCAAGGAGTTGCTGACTCAATCACTTCCCGGGCTGGCAGGATTGCTGCATTACCAAAAAGAATGGTTGCGGGATGATCTGCGTGCCGCCTTGTCGGTAACCGCGGTGGCCTTGCCTGTGGCCATCGCCTATGCCCAGCTTACCGGGGTCAGCGCCGTGGCCGGGCTTTACTCCTGTATTTTACCTATGTTGATTTATGCCTTGTTTGGTACATCGAGGCAACTGATAGTGGGTCCGGATGCCGCAACCTGCGCCGTGATAGCCGCTGTGGTGACGCCACTGGCCGCCGGCGATGCCAAGGTGCACTGGCAGTTGGTGATGACCATGACCCTGATGACGGGCATTTGGTGTCTGCTGGCCAGCCGCTTTCGGCTTGGGGTGCTTGCCGAGTTTCTCTCGCGGCCGATTTTGATGGGGCTGCTCAACGGGGTGGCGATAACCATTATCGTCGGCCAGTTCTCGAAGATTTTTGGCTTTAGCTTCGACTCCCGCTATTTGCTGGAGCGCCTGGCAGGCGGTGCCGAGTATCTGTCGCGCACTCACTGGCCAACATTGGGCATGAGTCTGGCCACCTTGCTGGTGTTCCTGCTGGTCAAGCGTCTGCGGCCGCAACTGCCTGCCTCCATGGTGGCGATTGCGGTGGCAGGATTATTGGTATGGCTGTTTGATTTGCAGCAGTATCAACTGGCGGTGGTCGGTACTATTGAAGGCGGTCTGCCGGAGTTTCAGGCACCGGTATTTGATTTGGGGCTCAGCCGTGAACTGGTGATGCCGGCGCTGAACCTTGCCATGGTGAGCTTTGTCTCCATGATGCTGACGGCGCGCAGCTTTGCCGCCAAAAACGGCTACGACATAGATCCCGATAAAGAGTTTCGCGCGCTTGGATTTGCCAATATCGCCTCGGCGCTGTCTCAGGGTTTTGCCATCAGCGGCGCTGATTCGCGCACCGCGGTTAATGATGCCAATGGCGGCAAGTCGCAGTTGGTTTCTGTGATAGCGGCGCTGCTGATAGCCCTGGTGGCCCTGTTCCTGACTGCGCCGCTGCAATATATCCCTTCGGCGGCGCTCGGGGTGGTGCTGGTTATCGCATCGCTCTCTTTGATTGATATCAAGGGGATCTGGAAGCTGAGAAAGCGTGACAACGGCGCCTTTACCCTGGCGTTGATCACCCTGTTGGCCGTGCTCTTCATCGGGGTGATCCCGGGGATCACCCTGGCAGTGCTGCTGGGCTTGTTCCAATTTATCCGGGTAGTGATGAAACCCTCGGAGCAGCTGCTCGGTGTCGATCGTAAAGGGGTGCTGCGCAGTATCGACCGCAGTGACAAGGCTACGGCGATCCCGGGGATCATGATCTACCGTTTCAACTCACCCTTGACCTATTTCAACGCAGGTTATTTCAAACGCCAGCTGCTGGCCAGGTTAAAAGAGCAGCCCGAGCCGGTGGACTGTGTGATAGTCGATGCGGTGGCCTGTTTCAGTCATCTGGATATCAGTGTGATGGCCATGATTGCCGATTTGGCGCACCTGTTGAAGCGCCGCGGTGTCAGCCTGGTACTGGCGGGCCGTAAACGTCAACTGCTCAGCTGGTGTGAAGCCAGTGGCATAGATGTGGCGGAGGATGGTTTGATCATCAGGCCTGATTTGGCCTTGGCGGTGCGTATGCATCAAAACTACAAACAAGCGGTCGCTGAGGGCCAGGCCCCCGAAGTGCGGCGTTTGGCCGGCGATGATACCAGCGCCCCCAGACCGTCCCATCTGTAAAACCTGGCGGGCTCCCGATAGCACGCAAACGCCTGCCAAGATTGCTCGGCAGGCGCTAAAGTGGCTGTTGCTCGCCGCTTTCCAGCCACAGTGGCTTGGGTTTCATGGCGCGGATAAACCAGGGGTGCTCGAGCCAGGCCTGCAGCCATTGAGTCAGACAGGGCAGGGGGGCTGCATTGAACCTGGCTCTATCCACATGGGCAAATTGGCGCACAAAAGGGAAGATGGCGAGGTCTGCCGCGCTCATACGCCCGAGCAACATGGCTTGCTCTTGCTGCCCTTGAGCCTCAGCCAGTCTCTGCTCCAGTGGCAGCAAGTACTCGAGCGCTTGTTCGAAATAGCTTTGCTGGCTGAACTCAGGATAACGGTCAAAGTATTTGTATCTGTCCAGCAAAGGCTTGAATGCCCTGTCATTGGTTGCAATCAGGGCTGAGATAAGGTTTTCTTCCTCAGGATTTTGCGGCAGTAATGAGTGGGGATCGGTTTGCGTCAATGCCCAGAAGAGGATATCCAGACTCTCGTCAAGCACCCTTCCACCGGCGAGTTGCATCACAGGCACTGTGCCTTTGGGCGACAGGGCCAGCATCTCCTGCGGCTTATTTTTCAGCAGAATTTCCCGCACCACAACAGACTGGTCGGCGGCAATCAAGCCCAGTCTGGCGCGCATGGCATAGGGGCAGCGGCGAAAGCTGTACAGCATAGTTTGACTGCTTACTTGAGTCACAAGAGTCCCTTGGCATTTCAATAAAACAGCCATTGTAGGAATGACTCGGGTGACAGGCAAGGTCGCCTGCCCAAAGACGTGTATAGGATTAAGTCGTTACGATACGGCTACTTGATTCAGAAATCGCCTAATAACCCTACTTTTTCTGTCTATTTGCGCTACTGTGATTGGGGTAGAATGGCGCCCCCATTTTGGGAGGCCGATCACCTAAGGAAGGTTCCAGAAGGTGAGGCTGTTATGCACTGGAAATTAGGTTCCAGCCAGCAGAAGTTGAGGTGATGATGTCCAAAATAGTTGTATGCGCTTTATATAAGTTTGTTTCCCTGCCGGATTATGAGGCTTTGCGTCAGCCGTTGCTCGAGACCATGGAAGACAATGGCATTCGCGGCACCTTGCTGCTGGCTGCCGAAGGCATTAATGGCACAGTGGCCGGCTCGGAAAGCGGCATCAATACCCTGATGGCCTGGTTGGATGCCCAGAATGGCCTGGATAATATCGTCTCCAAGCGCTCATTTGATGATGAGATGCCGTTTTACCGCACCAAGGTCAAACTCAAGAAAGAGATAGTCACCATGGGGGTGGAAGGCATAGATCCCAGAGAAGTGGTCGGCACTTATGTCAAACCCAAAGACTGGAATGCGCTGATCTCCGATCCCGATGTGCTGCTGGTTGATACCCGCAACGACTATGAAGTGCAAATTGGTACCTTCAAGAATGCCGTCAATCCCGAGACCGAGACTTTCCGCGAGTTCCCGGAATATGTGAAGCAGCAGCTGGATCCGGCCAAGCACAAGAAGGTAGCCATGTTTTGCACCGGCGGGATCCGCTGTGAAAAGTCCACCGCCTACCTTAAGCAACAAGGCTTTGATGAGGTGTATCACCTCGAAGGCGGGATCCTCAAATACCTGGAAGAAGTGCCCGAAGAGCAGAGTCTGTGGCAGGGAGAATGCTTTGTCTTCGACAACCGGGTTTCAGTGGATCACCAGTTGCAAAAAGGCCAGTACGATCAATGTAATGCCTGCCGGATGCCGATAACCGAGGCCGATATGCAGAGCCCGGCCTATGAGCAGGGTGTCAGCTGTCCCCATTGCATAGATAAGCTGGATGAAAAGCAGCGCCGGCGATTTATCGAGCGTGAGCGGCAGATGCAACTGGCCAAGCGCCGCGGTGAGGCTCACATAGGCGCCGATGTCAAAGAAGTGATCCATAAGCGCCGTGAGCAGAAACAGCGTCAGAAAGAGCAGGCCAAGCAAACCTCTTGATAGCGGTAAAAGTTGAAGCAGGAAATGAGCAGTAGCTACTGAATTCTGTCGTTCGACTGTGAGTTCGGGCAAATAGTTTGGTCTGAGCTACTACAGCGAATGCGGTTTACTGCTCGTTTCCACGTTTCTAATATTGTCGCAGGCGCTGAATATCTTTTTGGGGCGGTAATCCAAATAAACGACTGTATTCACGACTAAATTGAGAGGCACTTTCATAGCCCACCAGATTACTGGCTTGCGTCGCATCGAGGCCATTTAACAGCATCTGCTCCCGCGCTTCTTGCAGCCTTAGGTTTTTCATGTATTGCAGCGGGCTGCTACCAGTTAAGGCTTTAAAGTGCACTCGAAAGCTTGAAGCGCTCATGTGTGCCTGCCCCGCTAGCTCATTCATGCCGACCGTTTCGGTGAAGTTCTTCTTCATCCACGTCACGATTTTCAGAATGTGATTGCTGGGCGAACCGACAGAGGCAATATGGCGCAGTTGCGTGCCATGCGGCCCATGAAGCAAACGAATCACGAGTTCCTTTTTTATCAATGGCACCACACTTGCGAGATATTCAGGCTCTTGCTCCAACGCCAACAAACGGCTCATCGTCCGGTATATGCCATCGTCCATGTTTTGAATGGAAATCGATTGATACTCCACCTGACGATCGGGCTTGTCGAGCTGCAACTCCGTGCACGTTTGCATGATCAGGTCATAATCTAATTTCAGGGCGAGCGCCAAAAATGGCTGATGACGTGTTGCTTCTGTCACATGCGATACAATCGGTGTGTCAAAGGTGGTCAACATTGACTGCCCGGCTTCGACAGGGACTTGCCTGTCATCAATCGCCAGTTGCTTGCTCCCTTGTAAAATCAGTGAAAATCCAAGGCTATAAATGCAATGCAACGGCGCTGTCGGCGTATTTCGAATATGCACTTCAAGCCCGGGGATATCGGTGACGTAACTGCCCTCTTTACTGCTGTAGGCGCGTACTTGCTCCACCAGCGCTTGATTGGCATTATTGCTGTTCATCACGCTCACCTGCTCTGTCGTTGATTCTTTTCATATTGTATTTTTCATCGAATCGTTGGGTTAACTCTTGCGAGGACATCTGGCTTCCCATTCTTCCCCGCTTCACGTATTGATGAGCAAAACTGATCGCGCCTTTCGAACGCACGAGTGCTTCAAATTCATCAATAAAATGCTGCTTAAATTGACTGTTAAATGTATTCACCAACACCACGTGCTTGTTGGTGAAATCGGTATTGTTCGCAAATTGCCAGATCGGTGGCGCTGGGCTGTATAGCCAGATGGGCGATCCCAGATACACGGTGTCATAGCGCGAAACATCGATATGATTCGGCGTGATGTCCGCGAAATCGTTCCGAGCATCGCTCAATGCGTTTATCCAGCCAACCATTCCAAGCTGATAGTCGTTTGCCACTAATTCATGGACATCCGCATCCAAGGTTTCGGCAATGTGGTCGGCTAAAACGCCCGTGTTTCCTGAACGAGAAAAGACCACAACGGCCACGTTGTGAGGTTTTTCCGAAGCGCTGTGATGTTTTAAATCATCGTGGTTGGCATCATTGTGCTTTAACGCGTGATTTCTTAACGCATGATTGGCCGCATCTTGTGCATTTTCAATACGCGTGACCACAAATGCAACCACGAACAAGATGAGAGCGAGCGCCAACAGCAACATCAGGAACAAACGGATCATCAGTGCCATCCCTTACGATTTCAAAAAAGGTGAATGATGCGTTCTTCACTCACGCGAAGAACGCATCATTCACTTATTGGAGATATTTCGCCAAGAATGGCGCCACGCGTTCCATGGCCAAACTCACCGCCTCGGGGTGGTCATACAGCTCGTAGTGCGACCAATTCTCCAGATCCACCAATTGACGATCTTTCGAAGCCACCGCTCGACCATAAATTTCTTGCCCATCACGGAACGCGCCAAACGCGCCCACTTTCTGGCCAACCACCGCCATCATAGGTTGTGTCATCAAGGTTTCTGCAAATGCGAAGGCATCCCAGCTTAAGGTTTTTTGAGCGTGAGAAAAGACCATGCGCGTTGCACCACCTTCCGACTGTCCCCGCGGTGTTTTGTAATACTCTGTGGCTTCAAACACATCGCGATCGGTCAAACCGTTTTCTTTTGCAAATTCGAGGCTTGGTGGCAACAGTTCATTCACTTGTAACTCAGCACCACGAGCTTCAGCCGTGCGTTGCGTCGCCATGGCTTCCAATGTGCCGATGGGGTTGTACAAGCTAAACCCTTCGCGGAACAAACGCCCCACATTGACAGGTGTAATGCCCACAACGGCTTTCATACGTTTCTCGGTCAGGGCAGAATTAAGAATGTAACCGCCACCACCACAGATGCCCAATCCGCCAATGCGGGTCTCATCCACATAAGGTAAGGTCACGGCATAATCGATCACGCGGCTGATGTCTTCGACGCGTTGCGTAGGATCTTCCACATAACGGGGCATACCGCCCGACTCACCTTGAAAACTCGCATCAAAGGCAATCACAACATAGCCTAATTCAGCCAACGCCTTCCCATAAACTGCGCTGGAGGTTTGCTCTTTGCAGCTCCCAAATGGATGAACACTAACCATAGTCGGATAGCGTTTGGCTGCGTCAAAGCCGTCTGGCAACAAGATGAATGCGGCCATATCCCAAGCCATATCGGTGTTTCGGAACGAGACTTTTTTAATATCCATCGTTTTATCCTCGCAGAAGGCTCAATGTTTTGAGCCTTCGTTGATATTCATTGTGCGTGTTACAACGTGCGTTGGAAGAATGGTGCAAGTACGCCAATGGCTTCAGCAATCGGTGACTCGCCATCGTAGAGATCCATGTGGTTCGCACCATCGACAATGTACATCTGTTTGTCGTTGCTCGCTGCACGCGCCATCAGATCATCACTCATCCATTTGCTGCCCGCATTGCTGCCGACCACGGTTAAAAGAGGCTGCGTGAGGAACGCTTCCGCTTTAAAGAATGCATCATACGAGATGATTTGAGTCAGGCTGCGAGCCGTCGCAAAACCCGGTGCGGTGCAATACGCCGCGCGATCGGTATGGTAATACTCCCAAGCCTGACGCAGCTCTTCATTCGGTGCATCTTCTTCCTTCATCGGCGCCATTGGCATGGTTGCAGGCTCCGCGCCACTCGCATCAGCAGTGCGCGCACCAGAACCGGCTTCAAGGTAAGGAATCGCATCGCTGTCTTTGACGTTGTTGTCCCAACCGTTGCGGAACATTTGGCCGATGTTCACCATGCTGACCGTACCCACAGCTTTGATACGACGATCATTGATGGCGGCATTGGCGGTATAACCCGCACCCGCACAGATCCCCATCGCACCAATGCGGTCGTTGTCGACGTAATCCAGCGTGGTGAGGTAGTCAATCACGGCACTCACATCTTCCGTACGTACGTGTGGGTTTTCCAACTGGCGCGGATTACCGGTACTTTCACCTTGATAAGACGCATCATAAGCAATGGCAACAAACCCGTGCGCTGCAAGTTTTTTTGCGTATGTGCCTGCGGTTTGTTCTTTCACACCACCACCCGGGTGCGACACCACAATCGCAGGGTAACGCTTGGTCGCATCAAAATTTTCTGGGAAGTTGATCAGCCCAGCGAGCGTAATGTCCAGACCGTTGGTATTAGGAAAGTAGACTTTGTTCATTTGGATTGCTCCTAACTAGAGTTGGTCGTTATCAGGAAGTATTGCTGAAACAGTGTTTGTCATTTGCTCCTGAATTAGCACCAGTATAGGCAGGGGATGCCGAGTAAGTTTGCCTAAAATGACGAGTTGCTTGCCTGATTTGCCTTAATGCCTGAAATAACGAATTGAAATGCTTTTGTGAAACGTTTTCTAATGATGGGGTCTATTAATGTGCTGATAAATAAGGCATATCTTTATATATTTGAAGAGGGTGCCTTTGCGGGATCCAACAGGTTTTAGTGTTGGTTAAGTGCTTGCTCTGTCATTGTTTTCCCAAATTGCCAAACAGTTGCAACCAGTCGGTGACAAACACATAAGAACCAAATGGCTCTTTTATCATAGCTTTCCTGAGCTTTTTTTAGCGCTTATCTGGTGAATATTTAAGCTGTGGCCTGGTGGGTGCGACCACTGTTTTTCGATAGTCAGAACAAACACGTGTCTCCTTTGGCATATTTCCTATCCAATCCCCATTCAGGTTTCTTGGCCAAAAAGCCAGCTTTTCCTTTGATTTGTGTCGTTTAAACGCAGAGCTTCACATAACTGCAATCTTGATTAATCAAATCTGTCATCTGGATCCCTGACAATCAGGCCGCTTTATTTTTAATAGCGAACAATTTACTTCAACCCAATACGGATGATGAAAGTGATGAAAAATAGATTAGCTGCGTTGATCTCTTGCAGCCTGGTAACCATGGCGGCCAACAGCGCCGTGTTACCCAGTGTTCAAACTGACAGCCATTGGTATAAGGAAAGCGCCCTGCGGGTGTCAGACAAGGCTACATTAGAATCAAAAGCAAAAGCCAAAAACGTCATTTTGTTTGTCGGTGACGGTATGGGGATCTCCACCTTGACTGCTGCGCGTATCTACCAAGGGCAGCAGCTGGCCGGTAACCAGGGTGGTGAAGAGAACTTCCTGAGTTTTGAGAAGTTTGACCATACCGCATTGATCAAGACCTATAACACCAACCAGCAAACACCGGACAGTGCAGGCACCATGACGGCCATTGCGACCGGGGTAAAGTCCAAAGCGGGGGTGATTTCGGTATCCGAACAGAGCCTTCGTGGCAACTGCCTGTCATCCAAAGGCAATGAGCTGGTGACTCTGGTGGATCTGGCCAATGCCAAAGGCTTATCTACCGGTGTGGTGAGTACTGCACGTATCACCCACGCCACTCCGGCAGCAACCTATGCCAATAGCCCGGAGCGTGACTGGGAATCTGACGCCAACTTGCCTGCCGAGGCGGTAGCCAACGAGTGTAAAGATATCGCCTACCAGATGGTGATGCGCGATAAAGACAATGCCCTGTCAGTCGCCCTGGGGGGCGGTCGCCGCGCCTTTATCCCTGAAACAGTGACTGATGGCGAGAACAAGAAAGGGCAGCGTAAGGATGGCCTGGACTTGACCAAGGCTTGGGTCGACAACCTGGACAACGCCGCCTATGTATGGAACAGCGCAGAGTTTGATGCCATAGATACCGGCACCACAGATCACCTGCTGGGCTTGTTCAACTCCTCCCACATGGAATATGAAGCGGACCGCGCCGATGATGTGGGCGGCGAACCTTCATTGACTGAGATGACAGCGAAATCTATCGAGATTTTGCAGAAGAACGACAAGGGCTATCTGCTGATTGTCGAGTCGGGTCGTATCGACCATGGTCACCACGCCGGTAACGCCAAGCGCGCCCTGGCCGATGCGGTGGAACTCTCCAACGCCGTTAAGGCGGCGGTCGAAAACACCAACCCGGAAGAGACGCTCATTCTGGTCACCGCCGACCACAGCCACGTGTTCACCATCGCAGGTTATCCGAAGCGGGGTAACCCCATTCTTGGTCTGGTACACGGCGTAGATGGAAACCTTTCTACTGCCCTCGATGGTAAGCCATACACCACCTTGGGTTATACCAATGGCCCGGGCGCAGTTGTGGGGAACCGTGACGACCTGACCTCAGTGGACACTCAAGACAAAGACTTTATGCAACAAGCTCTTATTCCTATGGGAAGTGAAACCCACGCCGGTGAAGACATTAGTCTGCATGCCACAGGCCCCGGCGCCAACCTGGTGCAGGGTGTAATGGAGCAGAACGTGATTTTCCACATTATCAATCAAGCCCAAGAGCTTGGCGGTACTAAGTATTAATTGGGAGCAAGGAAATGAATAAGAAATTACTGGTACTGTCTTTGGCCGCGATTCTCGGTTTGGCGGCCTGTGGAAGTGACGGTGACAACGGCAAGGACGGCACCGCAGGTACCCCGGGTACGGATGGAAGCAACGGCAGTGACGGAAAAGACTGGACCGCCGTTAATCAATGGTATGTCGATGGTCAAAACCGCGTCACCAAGGCATCCAATATGAGTAATAACACCCAGGCGGGGGCGGCGAAAAACATCATCTTGTTTGTCGGCGATGGCATGGGCGTTTCAACTGTGACGGCGGCGCGGATCCTCGATGGTCAACTCAAGGGGCAAACCGGAGAGGAAAACTCACTCTCCTTTGAGACTCTGCCTTATCTTGGCCTGGCCAAGACATATAACGTTGATGGTCAAACCCCGGATTCGGCCGGCACCATGACGGCCATGGTCACCGGGGTGAAGACGGACGTTGGCGTGATCTCACAGGCTGAAGGTGTCGAGCGCGGTGTTTGTTCCTCCGCCAGCGGTCAAAACCTGGTGACTTCGCTGGAGCTGGCCGCCATGGCGGGTATGGCTACCGGTGTGGTTTCAACTGCACGTATCACTCACGCTACCCCGGCGGCCACTTATGCCCATGTGCCGGATCGCGACTGGGAAGCGGACAGCAACTTGCCGGCCGAAGCCGTCAGCAACGGCTGTAAAGACATTGCCGCCCAGATGCTGGACTTCAATAACGGCAAAGGGATCAATGTGGTTATGGGCGGTGGTCGCCGCGCGTTTATTCCCAACACTACTATCGATCCTGAAGGCAAAGCGGGTAAGCGTAACGATGGTCGCGATCTGACCGCCGAGTGGCTGTCCCAGTACCCCAACGCCAGTTACGTTACCGACCGTGACAGCTTCCTGGCGATGGATACCGGCAGCACAGAGCATGCGCTGGGGCTGTTTAACTCCTCTCATATGGAATATGACTACGACAGAGTCGAGACCGGTGTTACCGGCGAGCCTTCTCTGGCAGAGATGACGGCCAAGAGTATCGATATTCTGAAAAAGAACGACAAAGGCTTTGTCCTGATAGTTGAAGCCGGTCGTATCGACCATGCTCACCATGCCGGTAATGCGGCCCGTGCCCTGCACGACACCATAGCCTTGTCTGAGGCGGTACGTGTCGCCATGGAGAAGACTTCGGCCAATGACACCTTGCTGATGGTTACCGCCGACCACAGCCATGTGTTCACCATCGCCGGCTATCCGACCCGAGGTAATCCTATCCTGGGCCTGGTGAAGAGTAACGATGCCAACGGTCAGCCGTCGGTCACCAACTCTACCGATGCCAACGGCATGCCTTATACCACGGTTGGTTATGCCAATGGCCTGGGCTTTGGCTCGCTGGCGACCGGTGGCGATGAGCGTTACAACTATGCCGCCGAGCCTGGTCGGGTGGATCTGAATTACATAGACACCCAGAGTGTGGGGTTCCATCAGGAGGCATTGGTGCCGCTGGAAAGTGAAACCCATGCCGGTGAAGATGTGGCCATCTTCGCTCGCGGCCCGGGTGCCAGCCTGGTTCAGGGTACGGTTGAGCAGAACCACATCTTCCATGTGATGAACTTTGCCGGTGATTTGGTCAATAAGGCCGAGGCCGCCGCGGCGCAATAAGGTTTAGCGTTTCGCAGCCTGATGCCCCTGCCTGCCCCTAGTTTCAGGCAGGGTGTCAGGCTGCTTCTTTGGTTTTAGAGTAATATCAGTAGGTTTATTATGTCTCGCGTAACATTCAAGCCAGCGTTCCCCCTTTTTTCCCGCGTAGCGCTTCATATCGCTCCTCGTATAGCTCTTTGCACAGCTCATTGCACAGCCCCTCGCGTTCTTGGTCGCCCACTCACGTTGTCAATCACATTATCAATCACATTGTCACTCACGCTGTCACTCGCTCTGGGGATCACAGCTTCGCTGGGGCAGTTTGCCATGGCCAATACTTTGTCTGTCAGCAACCAGCCTGGCAGCCAAGAGCACGCCCATGTCAAAGCGGGCGGCTCAATTGGCGATAATGCTAATGTTTGTGCCGCCAACCCCGGTCGTTTTCAAGCCAGCTATCAGATCACTGTTGGCAGCGGTGAGCAGGCCAGGCAGCAGCAACTGACCCTGACGCGCTTTGACGATACCATCATCTATCAGCGCAGCCCTGTCAGCTATGAGGCTTGGCATAAAAATGGCGAGTATGTGCGTTATTTCCCCCAGGAGAAACGCTCTATCAGCTATCGCCGCGGCGATCTCTTGGCGCTGAATATTCACACCGATCTCGATAGGCAGTTCCACCTGATATCGCCTGCTGCCTTGAGTCAATTTGAAAAGGGCCAAAGCCTGCAGGATAGCTGCTTCACCCGTCAGAGCTATTCCTTTAATAGCAAGGGTCATGAAGAAAACCATAGTCACGCGAACAAAAGTGCCACCGAGCCGCAGTCTTTGCAACTGAGCTGGATAAGCGAGCTGGAACTGCCGGCCGAGATGACTATCACTCAAGGTGAGCAGCGTATTGTTTATCGGCTCAGCAAACTGACGCCTGTGAGCCAGGAGAGTTTCAAGCGGCTTACCTCAGGTTTCCAGGAGCTCGACTTTGCCGATGTGGGCGACAGTGAGTCAGACCCTTTTATTGCCAAGATGATCACCCAGGGCTTTATTCAACATGGCAGCTCAGGCTTCTACTCGGCAGATGGTCAGCAGCTTGAAGGCGGGCATCACAGCCACTGACATCACAGCCACTGATTAACCCCAGTTACCGATATAACAAGGGCCTAGTCACAGGACGTCAGTTGTCGGCATAACTTATCTGCAGCTCAAAACCCAACTGGGCGAGCTGCTTTTGCTCCCGCTGCAGGTCTTTGGCAAACAGGTTGATGCGTTGACGCGGCTCGGGCAGGCTTATCTGCATCCCTGTTGCCGTGGGTTTTACCCGGGTGATTTTCAAGCTGCGGGCGATACGGCCGAGATTCAGCAACACGGCGAGCCGCAGCAGCGCCATTAAACGGATTAGGCGTAATTTCTGAGCGGGCTCCAGTTGTGCCAGCGCCTCCAGGTTGGGTTTCTTGCGCTGGTTGCCAATCAGTAGTGCCAGCAGCTGTTGCTGCTCTTGGCTGAAACCGGGCAGATCGCTATTGGCTATGATGTAGGCGCCGTGTTTGTGGTGAGCGCGGGAATTGATATGGATCCCTATCTCATGCAGTTTCACCGCATGTTCCAGCAGGGAGCGCCAGGGCTCGAGTTGCCAACCGTCGGCAACGGCATCAAACAGTTGTTTGGCGGAAGTGGCCACCTTGGCGGCATGGTTCAAGTCCACATGATAGAGTTTGGCCATGCTCTCGACAGTGCGGCCGCTGACATCACCGAATTGGCTGATCCCGGCAAGTTCGTATAGTACGCCTTCGCGCAGAGCCCCTTGCGCAAACTGCAACTCGGTGACCGGCAGCCTCTTGAAGAAGCTGATCAGGATAGCCAGCCCCGCCGGTAGCAAAGGTGCACGTTTGCTGTCCACCTGCGGCAGTTCAATCTGATCCACATGCCCCCAGTCCAGCAACTGCTGTTTCAACTGCTTGAGCCTGGGCAGAGTGATGGTTTCATCGTTGAAGAAGTGCTGCATCGCTTCGCAGATGGCCTTGACACTGCCAGAGCTGCCGAGAGTGAGATCCCACTGGCCACTGAAATATTCCTTGGCCAGTGAGGCAAACTGTTTATCGGCCGCTGCCTGGGCGGCGCGAAAGTTCTCCAGCGTCAGCTTGCCGTCGACAAAGTATTTCTGGTTATAACTGACACAGCCACAGCGCAGGCTGGAGAGTATCTGCGCCTGAGTCTTGTGGCCAAGCACCACCTCTGTTGACCCTCCGCCGATATCTATGATGAGGTTGCGCTCTGCCAACTCCTGGCTGTGGGCTATGCCCTTGTAGATAAGGCGCGCCTCTTCATGGCCGGAGACCACTTCGACCGGGTAGGGCATAATGGCCCTGGCAGCCTCGATAAAGGCCTCACGGTTACGGGCGACTCTCAGAGTGTGGGTGGCCACCAGTCTGACTCTGGCTTGATCCAGAGTGGAAAACCTGAGGTTGAAATCCTTGAGGCAGGCGAGACCGCGCGCTATGGCGTCATTATCCAGCCTGTTGTCCAGATCCAGCCCCTCGGCCAACTGTACCAGACGTTTCTCTTTATGCAGGATCTGAATGCTGCCATCCTGCTCGCGGGCTATCACCAGATGAAAGCTGTTGGAGCCCATATCCACAGCGACAAAATGCTTGGGTGTTGCAGTCAAGGTGGTCCTCATTTTGCTATTGCGTCGGTTCCTGGGGCTTGGCCAGATCCAGTTGCCGCTGTTTTTCGTAGTTGCCCAGATACTGATGTATGGCTATCTGGGATCTTACCTTACGCTTGTTGCCCCGCTTACGGTAGGGGTTGGATTGATCTTTGTTGATCACCCGCGCCTTGATGTTGTCGGTAAATTGCAGCGCCAGGGTATCGAGGATCATCTGCTTCAAGCCAGGATCATATACCGGGGTGCTGACTTCAATACGGTTATCGATATTACGCCCCATCCAGTCGGCGGAGCAGAGAAAGAGTTTGTTTTCACCGCCTGAGTGGAACAGCATCACCCGCGAGTGCTCGAGGAATCTGTCCACTATGCTGAAGACCTCAATATTGTTGCTGATCCCGGGAATATCGGGAATAAGCGCGCACATGCCGCGAATAAGCAGACGGATTTTGACGCCGGCGCTGGAAGCTTCATACAGCTTTTGGATCATCGCCTCATCCACCAGATTATTGAGCTTGAGGGTGATGGCGGCCTTGATGCCGCTTTGGGCATTGATGATCTCCTGCTCGATAAGGCCGGTCAGCTTCTGGCGCGCATCATAGGGGGAAACTATCAGATGCTGGAAGTTATCCCGTCTGTAAGGGTGCTCAATCAACTCAAATACCTGCTCTATTTCGGCGGCAATTTCCTGATTGGCGGTAAACAGCGAAAGGTCGGTGTACACCCTGGCCGTTCCCTCGTTGAAGTTGCCCGAGCCAATATGGCCATAGAGGCGCATTGCACCGGCTTCCTCGCGGCCGATAAGGCACATCTTGGCATGGACCTTCAAGCTTGGGATCCCATGGTGCACCTTGACACCGGCCTCGGCGAGCACCCGGCTCCACTCGATATTGGCCTGCTCATCGAAACGGGCCCTGAGTTCAATCACAGTGGTGACCTGTTTGCCGTTTTTCACTGCATCTATCAGCGACTGGATGATATGGGACTTTCTCGCCACCCGATAGAGGCTGATTTTGATGAACTTGACGGCAGGATCATAGGCCGCCTGGCGCACCAGCTCGGTAAAGTGGGAAAACTTGTGATAGGGGTAATAAAGCATGATGTCGCCGCGGCGAATGGCGTCAAACTTGTTGGCACAGACACTGAATCCGGCCGAGTCCAGTGCCGGAAGCTTGTCGTTTTCCAGGTATTTGCGTCCCGGATTGGGAAAGCCGATAAAGTCCTTGAAGCTGTGGTAACGGCCGCCGGGGATCAGGCACTCGGTATTGGAGATATTCAGCTGCGCCGTAAGCATACTCAGCATATGCTCCGGCATCTCTTTGTCATACACCAGACGTACCGGCTCGGCGGTGAGGCGCTTTTTCAGGCCCTTGGTGAGCTTTTCCAGTTGGCTCTGTTCCAGCTCATCGGTGAGATCGAAGTCGGCGTCGCGGGTCAGCTTCATGGAGAAGACTTCAATCTCTTCATATTCGAAGAAGGGGGCGAATAGCTCATCGACACAGTGCCTTATTATGTTATCTAGCAAAATCAAATGCTTGCGGCGTTTTGAGGTTTCTGCCGGCAGTTGGATGAAACGCGGCACATTCTTGGTGGGTACTTCCACCAGGGCGTACTGACGCTTTTCCCGGCTGTAGAGGCACACTGCCAGATAGGTGGTGTCATCGTTGAGTTGTTTGAACAGCTCGGAGCGGTTGCTGAGGATAAGCGGCGTGATGTGACGCTTGAGCTGATCCTTGAAGTGTTTCTTCAGCCACTGGCTATGAAAATCACTCAACTGTTTCTCATTGATGAGAAAGATGCTGTGTCTTGCCAGTTCCCGCATTAACTCGCCGTAAATGGCGTCGAAACGCTCTTGCAGTATCAATACCTTGGTCTGGATCTTGGCCATCAAATGGCGGCTGGAGTTGCGACCTTCCTGCAGGCTGGATAACAGTATCGAGCGGCGCACCGCAGCAACTCTGACCCGGAAGAACTCATCCATATTGTTGGAAAATATGCCCAGAAAGCGAACCCGTTCCACCAGAGGAACCAGAGGGTCGGCTGCTTCCTGCAAGACTCTTTCATTGAAAGACAGCCAGGAAAGCTCCTTATCCAGAGAAAATTTTTCGACGGACGGTGACACGGCAAAGACTCCTCGTGAGCAGACGCCGGACATAGAGAAAGCCCGGCAGATATACAATAACACTCCGATATCCGCTTGTAATCAGAGAATAAAGGCGGGGCGCAGTTTCTTGGTTTTACGCTATTTCGGGCCGGCTCAGGTTTGAATTTGCGGTTGCGCCGGCGCTAAAGAAGGTGCGAACAAGTACCATGTGTGCTCTGCGTTGGCTTATAGACCTGGATACAAGGCGCGGTTTGCAGCAAATGGCCTTAGCCCTTTGTCCTTTGCCAGAAGGCAAGAAGCATTCCTTAAAGGTAGGGCGAATTTATGTCGAAAGAATGACAATGCCCCCACTTTGGTCAAAGAGAGCGATATTGGCGATTGGGCTTTCTGCCCGGCTTATGCTATGTTGCGCTCTTTTTTCTCGGCCGGTTTCCTGGCCAGGAGAGGGGCGCTGAGGCTTTGTCTTCAAAGCAAAAAGCGGCGCCCGGGCCACTTCGAGCCAGCGAAAGCAGGAGGACGGAATGTTTGCAGGTTTTGACTATGGCAGTGCCAACTGCGCCATTGGTGTGATGGATGGGGGCCAGACCCGGCTCTTGCCTCTGGCCGAGGATGGCAACTATATGCCGTCGACCATTTATGCCATGGAGCGGGAACTCATTTCCGAATCTGTGCTGCAGCGCTTGCCTTTGGCGGCCCAGGCTGATTTCAAACCCAAACGCGCCGCCGAGCTGAGTCGCGCCCGAACGGCGCGCCTGGAGCTGGATTTGCTTGCCAACGAGCAAGCGGTATTCATCGGCAATCAGGCGATTGAAACCTATATGGAAATGCCGGAAGAGGGCTTCTATGTTCGCTCGCCCAAGTCCTTCCTCGGCGCTTCGGGCCTGCTCAGCAATCAGATGGCGCTGTTTGAAGATATCGTCACCCTGATGATGCAGGAAATTCATACCCGGGCGCAGCAGAGCCTGAAACAGGCGATTTCCCAGGTGGTGATCGGGCGGCCGGTTAACTTTCAGGGCATTGGTGGCGAGCAGAGCAACAAGCAAGCCGAGGCCATTTTGACTCTGGGGGCCCAGCGCGCCGGGTTCACCGATGTGGCTTTTCTGTATGAGCCTATGGCGGCTGCCCTTGAGTTTGAGTCGACACTCACCCGGGAGCAGCGGGTGCTGGTGGTGGATATTGGCGGCGGTACCAGCGACTGCTCCTTTGTGCGCATGGGGCCTGAGCTTAAAGACAAGAAAGATCGCAGTGACGACTGCCTGGGCCACAGTGGTCAAAGGGTAGGGGGCAACGATCTGGATATCGCTCTGGCGATGGCTGGTTTTATGCCGCACTTGGGGCTCGGCAGTGCGCTGATCACAGGCAAGCCTATGCCAAGGCAACCCTTCTGGAACGCGGTCGCCGTCAACGATGTCAGTGCCCAGCGGGAGTTTTCTGCCTTGAGTAGTCGCAAGTTGATTGAAGAGCTGCAGCGGGATGCCAAAGAGCAGGCGAAACTTGCGCGCTTATTGAAGGTGCAAAAAGATCAGCTGGGTTATAGTTTGGTGCGCAGTGCCGAGCAGCTTAAAATCGCCCTGAGCGACAGTAAGCAAGCCGCTATGGATATAGGTTTTGTCGAAGCGCCCAAACCGCAGCCCTTGACTGTGAATGTCGATGCCGCCACCTTTGTCGCCGCCATCGATGAATCGCTCGAAACGGTGCACAAGCTTATCACCCAGGCTTTGGCGGAAGGGGGATGTCAGCCGGATGTCATTTATCTCACAGGTGGTAGCGCCAAGAGCCCGTATATTACCGAGCAGATCCGCGCGCGTTTCCCGGATGTGGTTTTAGTCAGTGGCGATCACTTCGGCTCAGTGGTGGCCGGCTTGACCCGCTGGGCCGAGCGCCTGTACCGTTAAATTGCACTTTAATTGAAAGAGGACTCTTCATGGCACTGAAAAAAACGCCACTCTTGGCCACCTTAGTCGTGACTGCGGCAACAGGCTTGCTCGCCGGGTGCGGCGATGATGTGGGCAAGGTCAGCCTGGGCGTATTTACCACCAAAGATGTGATCATAGATGCCAAGACAGATCCCAAACTGCCCGGTGTTACCTGTCATATCAGCCGCATAGAGGCCAATCTGGATTTTGCCGACCCATCGGATATGAGTATCAGCTGTCGCCAGACAGGACCGATAACCAAGGCGCAACTGGCCAGTATCGAACTGGGGAAGAAGGGCGAGATAGTGTTTACCGAGTCCTTGAGCATCTTGTTCAAGAGCCTCAAGGTGAGACGTATCTATGACAGCGAACACCAGACACTCCTGTATCTGTCCTATTCCACCAAAGAAACCAACGGCAGCCACAAGCACGCCCTGTCCACTGTGCCGCTGTGGGGAACCGATGCCTATGAGCCAAGGCCCCAGGCGGTAAACTGATAGGTCAAGATATAAAAAGAAAAGCCTCGAGATCGAGGCTTTTTTGGGGTTGCTACTGGATTAGAACTTGTAATTCACACCCAGGGTGATGCGCTGACCCAGCATGTCGTAGTAAGCACCTTGGTTATATACGCCTGGCTGGCGAGGTGGGGTGCGGTCAAACATGTTGAGTATGCCGGCGCGAACCTGCAATGCATCAGTGATGTTGTAACGGCTGGTCAAATCAAAAGTGGTATAAGACGGGATGTCGTTATAGTTGTTTTGATTGGGTGACCATTCGTTGTCCAGCACGGTTCCGCTGCGATAGTTGGCTGTCAGCACGGCAGAGAAGTCATTGTAGGTGTAGTCTGTGGTGAAGCGGTGACGCCAGCGCGGACGCTCCTGCTCACCCACTTCCTTGACTTCATCATCGGCGAATCCGGTAGAGTTGAATGAACGCTCTTCCAGATAGGTACTGAACAGGCGGAAGCCCCAGTCACCGAAGCTGGTTTCAAGGCGATAGTTGGCTTCAATATCGAAACCTGAAGTGATACTGGATGCCGAGTTAACCGGCTTCTCATAGTAGTTCACTATCTCATGGGTATCGGGATCACGTTCCAGCAAAGGACAGAAGTCATTATCTATGGTACTGGACTGATAGCAGTACTTGACCACTTCAGCACCGCTGAAGCTGTTGATCACATTCTCCATGTCAAACTTCCAGTAATCCACCGTCAGGCTGAAGTTTTCCAGGTAAGACGGGGTGTACACAAAGCCCAGAGTGATGTCGTCTGCAACTTCGTTTTTCAGGTCCTGGTTACCCACAATAAAGCCTGGACGAGTTGAACCGTACCAGTCCTGGGATGGTTCAAAGTCGGTCGGGATCCCTTGAGCCGCACAGTTGGCCAACACATTGTCCAGGTAATCAGGGTTGATCCTGTTCCTGAAGCTGGCAGCACAATAATCGTTGATCGTGCGGAAGGTTTGGCTGGATGGGGTGTACAGTTCGGCAATGTTAGGTGCCCGTACAGACTTGGAACGGTTGGCACGGATGCGCAGATCATCATTCAGCGCCCAGTTGATACCCACTTTCCAGGCAGTATCAGAGCCGGAGGAGGAGTAGTCCATATAACGGAACGCGGTTTCCAGCGTCAGATCCTGCACCAACATCACATCCTGCAGCAGCGGGATGGACAATTCGGCTGATGCCTCGGTCACATCAAACTCACCATAAAGTGGTTGAGACTGGTTGTTGAACAGCAAACCTTCACGCATTGCCGGATCCGGTAGGGTTTCAGCCGTTTCCTTACGGTATTCAACGCTGAATGCCGCTGCGATAAAGCCGGCTGGCAGTTCAAACAGATCGCCGCTGACAGAGGCACCGGCGACGTATTGATCTATCGATGAGCGGCGAATGGCATCTGTGCTGACCCAGTTGTAGGCGGCTTCATCATATTGGCCGCGGCCGAATACGTTCAGAGGCTTACAGCCATTGGCTCGGGCGTATTCGTCACGACATACCAGATTACCGTCGGTATCTTTAATCACATCGACAGCGTCATAGAAGCGCTGCTCGAACATTTCGCCATACCATTCGGTGTCGGCTTGAACATGGCCAACAGTGGCGTAAACGTCATAGGACCAGGTATCGGACAGCGCACCTTCAACACCCAGTGCCAAACGCGCTGTGGTTCTGTCCTGACTGTATTTACGGTTGCCGAAATCAGATGCCAGATAGCCTACGTTTACCCCGGCGCCAGCAGTGGATTCGCCGGCCGTCACCAAAGCCGCCGCTTCGGGTGAGAGCAGGGCATTGTCATCGTACAGACGGAAGTTGAGGAATGCAGGTGAACTTTCACCATAGGCTTCAGACTTGGTGTAGTTGGCCTCCATGGTAAATTTATGATCATCATTGATGTCATAGTTCATCACAGTAAAGAAATTGATCCTGTCCAGTGGTGTCTTGATGAAAGAGTTCTCGGCAAAGTTGTAGCCTTCACCACCGAGATAGTCCACCCGGCCGCTGGTCAGCGGCGGCAGTGGTTGACCCAGATCCATTGGCCGAATTTGACCGTCATCGCTGAAGGTATAACGGGTGCCGTTGGAGACAAAAGTTCCTGTCTTGCTGTATGAAGCCAGTACCTGTTGACCATAGCCCCACATTACTGCCTGCGGATCATTCGGGCCATTGGCATTCTGATTGCGAACCACAATCGGCGCTTCACGCAGGAACTCTCTGTCCATGTATGAAATCTGCCCCTGACGTGACCAACTGATGTTGGTCACAAAGTTGGCTTTACCCAAGTCAGAGCCGAAAGTCAGCGAGGCGTATTCCTCTTCACCACCATCTTCGGTAGGACGGGTGGTAGAAGCATCGATAGCCAAGCCATCAAAACTGGTTTTGGTCACTATGTTGACCACCCCGGCAATGGCATCAGAGCCATAAACTGCAGAAGCGCCACCTGTAGTAATTTCAATACGCTCAACCATGGCGGTTGGGATGTTGTTTAAATCCACGGCGCCTGAGCTTGGCGAGCCGGCTACAAAGCGCCGGCCGTTAACCAGCACCAGAGTACGGTCGGAGCCCAGTCCTCTCAGGTCAGTGTTATTTAGACCACTGGCAAAAACAGTGTTGTTGGTGGTTTCCGGTGACAGACCAACCAGAGTGTTAGGCATCTTATGCAGCAGATCTGCTACGTTGGTAACACCTGCTTCGATAAGGCCATCGCCTGTGATCACTGTGACGGGTGTTGGTGCTATCTCCCCTATACGCTTGATTTTTGAACCTGTGACTTCAATACGTTCAAATGTTTCAGGCTTATCTTCAGCATAACTGAAACCTGTACAAGCAATACTGGTTGCAGCAGCCAGAAGACCGAAGCGAACGGCCTTGGCTGTTGTAGATATGGATGTCATATCTCTCTCCTTGATTATTATTGTAAATTGCCTTGCGTGGCAATGTTTTTATTTTGTTTGTTAAATGTTTCAATGACAAAGATATGATTCAATTTAAACCTAGATTTGGCAACACTTGTCTATATTTATTAATTTAAAATTAATTTAAAATTAACATTTATAAAACAACTAAGGATGAAGAGTTAATCTATTTAAAATCAATATGTTATTTTTGCTCTTATTGCTCTTTAAAACACATTGTTAAATATATGTTTTTATTTAAACAAATTTGTATCACCGATAATAGTAAGCAAATGTTTCTATGCATTTATAAGGTGTGTCGTGCGTTAATTAATTGAGCGTTTGCACTTGTTTGTTTTTTATACGCCTGAGTTTTTGCTGAACGGAATTAAAATAAGGGAACTTTCCGATAGGAACGGGCTCTTTAATAAGGCATGATGTGAGGGTTGCCGGTGTGTTTAATACCGGATGTGTCGTTTTTAACTCCGGGTTACCGGCTTTGCCCCAAGTGAGCAGGAAGCGCTCTTGAGACAGCTGGAGAGAACCGGCGTGAAGTTAAGGGAAGAACATGTCATTTAATCAATCTGTGAGTAGAGGCAAGAGCGAAGCGGCCCAAGAGGGAACACTGACATCCAATAACCGGGTCAGTAAAAAAGACATACGGATAAGCGCTGCACGCAGGCGAATAGAGGATATTCGTGAGCAGATGGCCTTATCCCGTGAATTGGGCGTAGGAGTGTCGGCAGATGAGCTGGACTTTGACTGACGCTAACAGCGATAAGCTTAAAAAGCCCGCATTCAAGCGGGCTTTTTGCTGATTAAGCCTGCATTGCGGTGTGATAACGCTCGAAGGCTCGCTCGAGGTCGGCAATCAAATCGTCCGGATCTTCCAAACCTATATGCAGTCTCACCAGGGGCTTGCTGCTTTCCCACTGGGTTGCCGTGCGCAATTTCTCTATACCGGATATCGCCAGAATAAGGCTCTCGAAGCCACCCCATGAAAATCCCATCTTGAAGTGCTCCATCCCTTCGACGAAGGCGGTCATCGCCTGGCGGTTACCCTCTTTCAGCACGAAGGAAAATAAGCCGTTGGCGGCGCTGAAGTCACGCAGGAAAAACTCGTGCCCCGGGCAACTGGCAAACGCTGGGTGGCGCAGGTGATCCACTTCCGGGCGCTGCGCCAGGAAATTGGCCACTTTGAGGGCATTTTTTTCATGTTGCGCCATTCTCACCCCCAGGGTTCTCAGGCCCCTGGCCGCCAGAAAGATATCGTCTGCAGAGGTGCATTGGCCCATGAGATAGCTGTTCTCCCTCAGGGTATCCCAGTGTGCTTCATTGGCGGTCGCCGTACCCAGCATCACATCCGAGTGACCCACTATGTACTTGGTAGCGGCCTGAATCGAGATATCGACGCCCATCTCAAACGGGCGACAATTGATGGGGGAGGCCCAGGTGTTGTCCAGCATGGTGACCAATTGATGCTCATGCGCGATGCGGCACAGGGTCGGCACATCCTGGACTTCCATGGTGATGGAGCCGGGAGATTCCAGAAACAGCACTTTGGTATTGGGGCGGATAAGCTCGCGGATACCGGTGCCAATCAAGGGGTCATAGTAACTGGTTTCAATCCCCAGCCCCTTGAGCAGCTTGTCGCACAGATCCCGGGTGGGCTCGTAGACACTGTCTACCATCAGCAAGTGATCACCGGCCTTCAGAAAAGACAGCAGGGCGCCACTGATGGCCGCAGAGCCTGAAGGGTAGAGCGCAGTGCCAACACCACCTTCGAGTTCGGCAATGGCCGCCTGAAAGGCAAAGTGAGTCGGGGTGCCGCGGCGGCCATAGAACATCTCCCCTTTGGCGCGATTGGCCGTGGCGTGGCGCATCTGTTCCATGCTGTCAAATACGACGGTTGATGCTCGAAACACGGGAGGATTGATCACTCCCTTGCTCCACTTTTTGTCCCGGCCGAGCGAGACCAGCTTGGTGGCTTTCTTCATGGATGCAACTCTTGTCTGTGATTGCGGGGCGAGCGCCCCTTTGAGGCATATTAACATTGAATCTTGTCATTGCCAGTGCGGCGGGCTTGAGACTTGTTCAAGTTGTCCGCGGCTTAAAGCAGCGGCAGGCTGACCCGAATTTCGACACCTGAGCCGTCGCTCAGGTTGCTGGCACTGATATGGCCGCCATGGAAGGCGGTGATAAGCCTGGCGATATAAAGTCCCAGTCCCAGATGAGGTTTGGACTGCATCGTTTGTGGCCGCACTGAGACCATGGACTCGAAGATCTGCTCGGTCATGTTTTCCGGCAACAGTGGCCCTTGGTTTTCCACCCTGAGCAGGGCCTGTTTGCCCTGCACCTTGAGGCTGATGCGGATATCGGTATCGGCTTTGCTGAACTCAATGGCGTTGGTGACCAGCTTATCCATCAGCTGGGCGACATATTCAGGCACGCCACGCATGGTCAAAGGTTCATCCGGCAACACCAGCACGAAACCTTGTTCCTTGTAAGTCATCTGATACCCGGCGACGCAGCCTGCCACAACCTTGGTCAGTGGGAATTCATCTATCTCGGCCTGGGACAGGGACTCCTCGAGCCGGGTGGCTTCGCTCATGTTGGCGAGGATCAGCCACAAGCGATTGACCCCTTCCTGGGCGCGGTCGACGTACTTGGCCGTGTCCTTGTCCAGTTGCTGCAGACTCAAGTGCTCCAATGAGCTGCGTACCACGGCCACCGGGGTTCTCAATTCGTGGGATAGCCGCGAGGACATGTTTTCCAGATAGTGGGTATATTGCCCCAATCGGTTGACGATATTGGCAAAACTGCGCGACAGATCGCCAATTTCATCGCGCACTTTTGAAGGTGGAATGGTGTCGCGAACCCGCCCCTGGCTGTCGATGGCGCGCTCGGCCTGATCCCTGAGTTTGCGAATGCGGCTGGAGATCCCGGAGGCAAACACAAACAGTGCCAGGGTTCCCATGGCCATCACGGTCAGGATCACATTGAACAGCTTCTCCAGTGCCCGGTTACGCAGGGTACGGATACCATGGGTGGTTTCCTCGGCAACCACGGCGCCCATCACCTTATCGTCAATCCAGATGGGGCTGGCCGCCGCCAACACCACCGCCTTGTTATCCGGTGTCAGGCGCCAGGTGGAGGCCATCTGGCCATTCAGCGCCCGGCGAATATGGCTACCGCCGAGTTCAGTCGAGTCCTGCAGTGAGTCGATAAAATCCATAGGCGGCTTGGTCAGCACTGTGTAGTAGATGGGGTGTAGATAGTCGTGTTCCAGTTTGCCAAAGAAGCTTTCCGGTTGCCGCTCCTCCTCGACCGAGCGGGTCCAGACACTGGAATCGGCGCGAATATCGCCCGACTTGGCCAGCACCCGGCCATGGACATCCACCACCCATATCCGCGAGCTGTTATGCCCCATACCTTTGATAATACTTTCAATTTCCGGTGATGGTACCAGAACCGTCCCCAGCTTGTCGGCGCGGTCAGTGGCCGAGGTACCAACTATGGCTTCCAGCCTGCGGCTCTTTTTGTCGTTGACATCATGAATGGCAAAACTGAGTTTACTGCCCACCATCTCCAGCGGCATTCTGAGTTCAATATTGTAACCCTTATCGGTTTTCAACCACTGGCCCTGAATGCGGACCTCTGGTGTCACCGGGGCGCTGAGCGCCGGATTTTCAGGCAACTCGAAGGCGCTGAGCCAGCCATCGTGCTTGTTGGCTATGGTGTAGCGGCGAAAACGGCCATCCGGGGCCAGGGTGGCGATAGCCAGATAGTCGTTGCGATCCACACTCAGGCTGTTGCGGCCGCGGTAAATTACCTTTGGATCCGTTACCTCGAAAAAGCCGTAAAGGTAGCCGCCATATTTACCTACCATATGGGTAAAGCTCAGCGTTGACTGGCTGTCACTCAAGCGCATCAGGGTATGCTCTTCGCCATAGGTCATGGCGCGATGGCGGTAGGCCTCCCAATCATTGAGGCGGCCATCCAGCTGAATGGGGCCGTTGAGCGGATAGGCGTAGAGATCGCGGCCCTTTTCCACTTGATTGAGGAAACTGGCCTGGCTGTCGAACAGCCTGGGTCTTTCATGTAGCGCCGTAGCCAGGGCCTGAGTGGTTCCTTCCAGGGTTTTCTCCTGGCCGTGACGCAGATATTTCTCCATCTCCCACACATACTGATAGCCAAGCCAGGGCAGGCACAGCAAAAACAGCGACAGTACCAGAGTCTTGGTTCTGAGGCCTATTGGCGGGTGATAGGAGGGAAACTTCAAGATTCGGGATCCCAGCGATAACCCATGCCATAGACGGTATCAATGCAGTCAAAGGCCGGATCGGCGGCGATAAACTTGCGCCTGATCCGCTTTACATGGGAGGTAATGGTGCTGTCATCGACATAAATCTTGGCTTCCTGCATCAATTCGGTGCGGCTGCGCACATGGCCGGGATGTTTGGCCAGGGCGTACACCATCCAGAATTCGGTCACTGTCAATTCAATCGGCTGCTGTTGCCAGTATACCTGAATTCGGTTGGCATCTATGGTGAGGGCGCCGCGCTCCATCAGGGTGTCGGCCGGAGCGCTGCTGCCGGCGAGTTCGCAGCGGCGAAACAGCGCCGCCAACCGCGCCAGCAAATGGGGAAAACTGACATCTTTGCTCAGGTAATCATCGGCACCCAGACGCAGGCCACAAACCGTATCGAAGTCGCTGTCTCTGGCGGTGAGAAAAATAATCGGCAGGGTGCCCGACATCGCCCGCAGCGACTGGCACAAGGTAAAGCCACCATCGATTTCATGCTCCAGACCTATGTCAATAATGGCCAGATCCGGTAAGCGGGTGTTGAAGGCCTGCATGGCCTCGGGGCGGTTGGCGTAAGTCTGCACAGAGTAACCCTGTGATTGCAGCACATCTTTGTAGTTTTCTCTTATTGCAGCTTCATCTTCCACTATGGCAATGCGTTTCATCTGCCTCTTGTTCCTGCCGAGCCGTGAATAGCCGTGACTATACAGGATTTTAGCCGTGAAAAAAGCGATCGCTTCCAATTGCCATTTTGTTGCCACAATTGATAGCCAAAGTGCCATTTTTGCTCCCCAGACTTGCCATTTCAATGGGGTTTAATCATCTCAACGACGAGGAACGCTGCCAACTGGGCAGCAAGCTCTACAAGACAAAAGGAATCGAGATGATGAAAAAGACCCCCATAGCCTCCCTGATCATGGCATCACTGTTGCTGACTTCTTCTCTGGCGCACGCCGACAGCCAGCCAAACTTACCGACTCAGGAGAGAGACCACAACGAAGAGTTGGTTGGCTTTGGCACAGGCGCACTGCTGGGCGCCGTGGTTGGGGGACCTGTGGGGGCCGTTATCGGTGCCTTCACCGGCGGCATAGTGGGTAAGTCTGTGGGCGATGACGAGCAGCTCAAGAGTCAGCAGCAACAGCTGGCCGAGCAAACCGAACAACTGGCGAGTCTCAGTGAGAAGCAGCGAGCACTGAAGGAGTTATCGTTGCAATACGCCGATGCCCAGAGCCGTCTTAATGCGCTTTCCCGCGACCGGGCTACCCAGCTCGAAGAGTTGATAGTGGGTATGAATGTGCAGTTTCGTACCGGCACCGCCGAAATCGAACCCCACTTTGCCCGCCAGCTGGACGATTTGGCCTATGCCATGAGCCTGTCGCCTGAGCTGATGTTGGATCTGACCGGTTACGCCGATCGCCGTGGTAATTCTGATTACAACCAGACGCTGTCTGAACAGCGAGTTGAGGCGGTGAAAAGCTATTTGGTTAGCCAAGGCGTTGCCGAAGAGCGTTTGCAAACCCAGGCTTTGGGTGCCAGTTCTCCCCTCAGTGCCAAACAGAGCCGCGAGAGTGACTTCTTTGACCGTCGGGTCACGCTGAAATTGCAGACTCAGGGAGCTGCTCTGGCAGCCAATCAACAAAGCGGTAATTGAGAGGGAGCGACAAAATGAATATGGATATCCCTCGGCAGGAAAACGAGCAGTTTCAGAGAATGCCCGCCGCCAGTCACAGCGATTCTGATACTTATTTATGCAGGGCCGTCAACGCCCTGCAATTTTCAGGCTTTGCCCTGCTGGCACTGCTGGTGTTTAACCTGGTGAGCTCGGTTGAAGCCTGGGCCGAGAATGGTCCCCAATTTGCCGAAGAGCCTGCAAGTGTCCAGGCTCAGGAAGGTACCCTTCAACTGATTGATAATCCGCAATGGCCAGGTGCCGGGGTGCTCGCTTTTGGCGACACTCAGGCCCCGGCACTGGCAACCGAAGTCAGCATGAGCATCAGTGGCTGGAGTAACAGAGTCAGCGTCACCCAGTCATTCACCAATGATACCCAGGAGTGGATCCACGGCCGTTACCTGTTCCCGCTGCCCAATGAGGCGGCGGTGGACAGCATGCAGCTGAGAATAGGTGAGCGGATCATCGAGGGGGTTATTCAACCAAAGGAAGAGGCCAAGCGCACTTTTGAGCAGGCCAAGGCTCAGGGCAAGCGCGCCAGTTTACTGAGTCAGGAGCGGCCCAACCTGTTCACCACTCAGGTGGCTAATTTGGCCCCGGGGGAAACCCTTAAAGTCAGCTTCAGCTACCAGCAGGCATTGGATTACCGTAATGGTCAGTTTAGCCTGCGCTTTCCCATGACCCACACGCCCCGTTATCTGCCTCAAAGCATGCTGCAAAGCTTCAAGGGTGTGGAGGAGGCGGCGCGGTTGCTGAGTCCTGTGATTGAAGCCGCGGGCCTTGAAAAGATGTTTGCCGGTACAGATAGCGAAAGCTCTGATCTTAAAAGCTCCCAAGCGCAAAGCCCCCATGCGCACAACGGTGGCCAGGAGAATCGCCTCAGTTTGGATATTATCCTGGATGCCGGTTTTCCCTTGCTGTCGCTGGAATCCCCTTATCATGCTATTTCTCAACAAACCCTGAGTGATGGCCGTATTCGGGTGCAGTTGCAACAAGACAATACCAAGGCCGACAGCGACTTTGTGTTGCAATGGCAAGCGGATCCGGGCGTTAAGCCCGCAGCGGCGCTGTTCAGCCAGCAAGGCCAGACCCATACCCCAGCACCTTCTTTAGCGCAGGCCGAAGGCCAAGCTGCCAGGGATGAATACAGTCTATTGATGTTGATGCCTCCACAGAGCAAAGAGGTGGCCAAGCCCTTGCCCAGGGAGCTTATTCTGGTGATAGATACTTCGGGCTCCATGGGGGGAGATGCAATTGTTCAGGCCAAACAGGCATTGCTGTATGCCTTGAGCAGTCTCAAACCGGAGGACAGTTTCAATGTTGTTGAATTCAACTCTGCAGTGCAAACCATGGCGGCCAACTCTTTGCCGGCGACGGCCCACAATATAGGTCGGGCGCAGCAGTTTATTCGCGCCCTGGAAGCCAACGGTGGTACCGAGATGGCCAAGGCGCTTGAGCTGGCATTGAACAATGATTTTGCCGCTCAAAATAACATTGGTTCGCAAGGTGAGAGTAAGGCGCTCAGGCAAGTGATTTTCATGACAGATGGCGCCGTAGGCAATGAACAGGCGCTGTTTGAACTGATTAAAGACAGGCTCGGCGACAACCGTCTGTTTACCGTAGGTATAGGCAGTGCCCCCAACTCCCACTTTATGCAGCGCGCCGCCGAGCTGGGGCGTGGCAGCTTTACCTATATTGGCAAGATGCAGGAGGTGGAGCAAAAGGTGGTTGCCTTGCTGGAAAAAATCTCTGCTCCCAGGATCACAGATGTGTCACTGCGCTACCCTGACGGCACAGTGCCGGATTACTGGCCGGCACAAATCCCGGATCTCTATCAGGGTGAGCCGGTATTGGTGAGCATCAAACAGCGTAGCAATGCCCACAAGGCAGTTATCGTATCCGGTCTTATCGATGGCCAATTCTGGCAGCAGGAGCTGGCGCTCAATGCCAAGGCTGAGCCCAAAGGGCTGGATCTCATCTGGGCCGGAAAACAGATAGCCGCGCTGGAGCTGGCCAAAGATGCTGCCAACAGTGAACGCATTGAACGCCAGGTCACAGCGCTGTCGCTGAAGTACCACTTGGTCAGTCCGTACACCAGCCTGGTTGCAGTGGATGTCACCCCGGTCAATCCGGACGCCGCGACGACCCGGGAAGGGCAAGTGGCCAGTCATGCGCCCAAGGGCTGGCAGGGTAAGTTGCCGCAGACCGCCACCGACAGCCGGCTGATGTTGCTGCTGGGGTTGGCAAGTTTGCTGGCGGCGCTGATGCTGGCGGCTTTCCCCAGGGCCTTTGGCCGCCGTGCTTGTGAGGAGGCGGGGCGATGAGCCAGGCTCATCAGGCCCTGACAGCAGGCGCTATGCCCTTGGTCAATAGGGGGCGCTTTAGCGATATCTGCTCAATAGTGATAGTGGTTCTGGTCGTGGCGGGTTCGGCCATGCTGTTTAAAGGAGGATATATGCAAGCCAAAGCCATGTTCGCCCAGTTTTTGATTGAAAAGGCCTGGGCCAAGAGTCTGACTGACGGCCAGGCACACAAACCCTGGTCCTGGGCCGATACCCACCCCACGGCCAAATTGTGGATAGGCAAGCATGAGCCACTCTATGTGCTGGCCGGGGCCAGTGGCCGTAATCTGGCCTTTGGACCGGCGCAGATGCTCTCGGGAGCCAGCGCCGGAGAGACAGGCAATACAGTGATTGCCGGTCACCGGGATACCCATTTCGCGATTCTGGCCGGGGCCAGGGTGGGGCAGGAGATCCGCTTGCAGGGCATGGATGGCCAGATCCATTTTTATCGAATACGGGCTACCGCAGTCGTGCATGAATCTGAGACACGTTGGTTGATGGGCAGTGATGAGCGGCTATTGACGCTGATCACCTGTTATCCCTTCGACAGCCTGAGCGGCGGCGCCGAGCTTAGGTTTGTGGTGCAGGCAGAAGCCTTGCAAACGCTGGCGGTTTCAGCCTGATATCGGCATCACCCGATTGCGGCCCAAACGCTTGGCTTCATAGAGCAAGGTGTCGGCGCGTTCGGTAAGGGATTGGCGGGTATCCAGTTGCTGCCATTCGGCAACCCCGAAGGAGGCGCTGATATTGCTGATGAGCTGGCCCTTGCGCCTGTCTCTGACGCTAACCTTCTCCAGTGCCCGTCTCATGGCTTCGGCCAGTTGGCGGGCTACTCTCAGCTGACTGGTCGGCACCAGAATAGCGAACTCTTCACCACCGAAACGATACAACTTGGTGCCGTCACGGCAACTATCCTGCAGACGCTTGGCCACCGCCTTGAGCACCTGGTCCCCCAAAAGATGCCCATATTCATCGTTGAAACGCTTGAAGTGATCCACATCCACCAGAATAAGGCAGCAGCCCTTCGGCGACTGACTCAACAAGCTATCGAAGTCGGCATCGAAGGCACGGCGGTTAAGGCAGCCGGTGAGGGCATCAAACAATATGTCTTTTTCGGTGTTTTGCAGCTGTAGCCGCAGACTGTCTATCTCCTGCTGGGCCTTGCTCAGTTGCGAGCTCAAATAATCCGTGCTACTGCGAATATCATCCGAGTCTTTCACCAGGGCTCGGACCATGCCCATCACTTGCTCAAGATCCATGGCGTCCTGATCCAAGCGGCTGATACGGCCAAAGTTACGCTCGATTTTGGCGCGAAAACTGTCGGCATCGCAGCTGGTATCCTTGAGTGACTGAGACAGCTCGGTCGCTATCGCCTCCATACTCTGGCGCATATCTCTGACATCCAGTTCATCTTCCGGGGCCAGATGATGACGGTAGAGGAGTTCCGCCGTTGAGGGCGGACAGGTGTTGTACTGGCTGACGGCTTCATCCAGGCTGGCATTGAGTACCGGGTTGCGCTCGCTGACATAGGCATACCAGAGCGCATAGTTGACCGGCGTTGTCGGTATCTGATGTTTTAACATCAACGGCAAGGCTTTTTTCAGGTATTGGGCGGCTTGTTGAAGCAGAGTCATGGCCATAGGGGAACTCATTGTCAATGCAATTACCTATTCAGCTTGACATAAATTAAGCCGCTTGTGGATCCAAAGGCTCACAGAATGTCACCTTGTTGCGCCGATTGCCGAATGCTGCCCCGCTGTTACAATGGCTGAACAAAATAGATAATAGCAAGGAATGAAGTCGTGAAATTTACCTCTGTCTGTGGCCTGTTGGCCACACTGTTAACGCCCGCTCTGGCGTTGGCTGCCCCCTTTGAACTGGATGAATCCAGCTATCGCCAGGATGTGAAAACCCTTGCCAGTGACGCGTTTGGAGGCCGTGCGCCTCTGTCGGCCGGTGAACAGCTGACCTTGGATTACCTTACCGAGGCCTTCAAGGAGATGGGGCTTGAGCCCGGGTTTGGCAACAGTTATCTGCAAGCCGTTCCCATGGCCAGGATCACTGCAGATCAGAATATGCAGTTAAAGCTGGGCTCAATGAGTTTCAGCAATGGCGAGGAGTTCACCGCCCGCACTCAAAGAGTGACGCCCAAGGTGCAGCTGCAAGACAGCGAGGTGGTATTTGTCGGCTACGGTATCAATGCCCCGGAATACGGCTGGAATGACTTTGAAGGCCTGGATGTTCGTGGTAAGACCCTGATTGTACTGGTCAATGATCCCGGCTTTGCCACTCAGGATCCCCAGGTATTCAAGGGCAATGCCATGACCTATTACGGTCGCTGGACCTATAAATATGAAGAAGCGGCCCGTCAGGGCGCCGAAGCCGTGTTTATTGTGCATGAAACTGCGCCCGCCGCTTACGGTTGGGGGGTGGTGCGTAACAGCAACACCAATACCAAGTATACCCTGGTGGATAAAGATAACAACGCATCATCGGTTGGCGTGATGGGGTGGATCCAGCATGATAGCGCCAAGAAGCTGTTCAGCCAGGCGGGTCTGGACTTTGATACCTTGAAGCAACAGGCGGTCAATAAAGGCTTCAAGGCGGTGCCGTTGAAACTCAAGGCCAATCTGACCTTGAACAACAAGATAGAACTGGCGCAATCCCACAATGTGGCGGCCTTGTTGCCTGGAACCGAGCACAAAAATGAATACTTGGTGATGCACGCTCACTGGGATCACCTGGGAAAGACCATTGAAGATGGCAAGGAAGTGGTGCTCAACGGCGCTGTGGATAACGCCTCAGGTGTGGCCGGTGTTCTGGCACTGGCAAAGCACTTCAAACAGCAAAAGGGCATTGATGCCCCGAAACGCTCGATTCTGTTCAGCGCCTTTACTGCCGAGGAAACCGGACTCATTGGCGCCCAGTACTTAGCCGAAAATCCCCCGGTTCCCACCAAGCAGCTGGTGGCATTTCTCAATATAGACGGCATGAATATGGGCAAAGGCGTGGATTACATCCTGCGTTATGGTGAAGGTGTGTCAGAGCTGGAGCAGTATTTGAATGATGCCGCCAAAGGGCAGGGACGCAGCGTCAAGGCCGATCCCCGACCGCAAAATGGCTTGATGTTCCGCTCGGACCATTTCGCTCTGGCCAAGGAAGGGGTACCCGGCTTGCTGTTTATGAGTTTGGGGGATACAGACCCGGATTATATTGCCCACAAATATCATAAGGCAGCCGATGATTATGACCCAAGCTGGAGTCTGGATGGGGTTCGGCAGGATTTGGCCTTGATAAGCGATATCCTGGCGCGGTTGGCCAATAACAATGACTGGCCCAAATGGCTTGAAGATTCGGACTTCAAGAAGCGCCGGGCTCAGGATCAGCGCTGAGTTTGGTGGCAGGTGTGACTCAAAAAGGGTTACACCTGTCCATGCTTCTTGTCACTTGAAAGCGTAGTTAATGGAATGCCTTGGTTTTTCATGGCTGCTCGACACAGGCATGCACCAGAAAGCTGGAGTGGAAGTATTTGGGAATGTATTTGGACAGCAGATAATTGAAGAAACCTACTCGTTTCCACTCTTTGAAATCGGCGTAATGCGCGACTGAAATCACCTTTAGCTTTCCATGCCATTGCTCAATCTCCCGTGGCGAGTCGAACGCCAACTTAAAACCGGCACCGGCATATTTTACGCTGTCGTGGTTATCTGAATTGTCCCTCATCCAGCGACTGATACCGTCGAATAGAATATGGCAACCAGGAAAGCGGTTGGCCAGTTCTTGAAGCAACTGTTGTACCTGACAATTGTCGAAGTACATCAGCAGGCCTTCGGCAATAAAAACAAAGGTTGCGCCCTGATGACGGGCATTGAGTTCATCCATCCAATCGCTATCAAATACAGAAGCACTGATGCATGTCTCACAACTGTCCGAAGGAAGGAGCTGCTCTCTGAGGGCAATCACTTCAGGCAGATCCAGGTTGTAAAACCAGGCCTTGTCTTCCATCGTGTTTCCCATCAGCTTTTGAATCCTCTGAAAGCGGGCATCGAGCCCGGCTCCGAGGTTGACTACAACACAGGAGTGCGCCGCAGCGATAATAGCCGCCGTGAGTCTGTCAAAGTAACCCGCGCGGATGGCGACCCCTACTGAGCTCAATACAGATTGGTCAAAACTTGAGAAGTCATAATCAAATTGTTCGATAAGCGCGCAGGCCCAAGGATCTGAGAAGAAGGCATCTTTCAGTTTGGATTGGCACGACTTCATATAGAGCGGGATAAAAAGTGTTTGGGCGATAGGATCATTTAGCCCTGTGACTGCCAGCTTGTTACTCATCTTTGCCTACTCCATCACCTCTTTGCTAAATGATAACCATTATCATATGCGTAACTGTGAGCAAGAGTGGATTTTTATCAAACTCACTTTTTGAGAGGCTTGGCAGGCGAGAGGGCAGGAATACTTGGTGATTGTCGGCAAAAGATAGTGGATGACAGCTTTGACTCGAGCTGCCAATAAGCGACTATGGTCAGGGAAAGGGGGCAGGAAAAAGCGTCAGGAAAAAGCGTGATTGTACCGTCAAGCGGAGAACAAGTTCAGAAACGGTAGCTGATCGATAACATGGGGCCGATAAAACTATAGTAGAGGTTGTAGTCGGCCACTTTTACCGCGGCGTCCGATGCGCTCTGACGCACATCCACATCCACTTTGTAATAGTTATAGGCCAAGGTGATGTCCCAACGATCACTCAGGGTGGTTTTCATGCCGGCTCTGATATCGACCAGTGAGCCCTTGAGATCATCAAGGCGCACGGAAAAATATTGGGCATGCAAATTAAATTGCCAACCGGGTGCCAGCTCATAGTCACCAAAGAGGCCAATATTCGGCAAAGGTGCGGTAACGCTTTCATCCACCAGTCTGGGAATGGGCTGGGCGCTGCAGATATTGCCGCTGAGCTCTGAGGTGGCACAGGCCCCGATTGAACCTTCGAAGCTGCTTTCAATGAACATGGTATGCAGCCCTACACTGACCCCTATGTTATAGCCGTTGCCTTGAAACAGATCATAGCCATAGCCGATGCGGGCGATATCGATATTGAGCGTGGTGCCCAGCTGGCCACCGGCCTTGACATCATAGACGGTATCGTCAATCTGGACCTGAAATGGTCGACTGACCGCTTGAGTTTCAGCGCTGCGGTGTAGTTGTTTCCAGTCAAAATAGATGTGGTGCCTATCGTTGAAACGGTATCCCAATTCAAACAGAGGCAGAAACTCGTTTTCCGCCAACTGCAGATCAGACTCAAAATCCAGATCGAAATCGTTGCCGACCAAGGGATCGGTAACTTGCATATTGGTGTCGGACTGAGAGTAGAAACCACCAATATTCAAGCTCCACTCGCCGGCTTGGGCTTGGGTAGTGGCGCAGCAGAGCAGGGCGAGTGTCAGCGACAGTCTCAAACCTGAATTGTTAATAGAGTGTGGTGTCAACAATGGGTAATCTCTTTTCGTTACTCAGATAATCCAAGTGCCTTCTCAGAGATTCCTTTTCCGGGATAAATCGGCACGTGCGCGGTTTGAGTGCTTGCCAGCTCTAGTTTGTAGGATGACACTTCTTGTATTTTCGAATGCTGAAAATCCGCGCGACTGCAAAGAGTCTAAACCAGAATGATGGTTTTTGTGAATAGAATGTTTACAAATGTGTGGTTTTTTATGATCTACCACAAAAAAGCGCCCCATAAAGGAGCGCTTCAGTCTGATATTAAAGCTCGTGTTCGGATCAGGCCTCGGACTCGCTGCTGTCGCTTTTCTTGGAATCCTTGTTGAACATGCCCAAACGGATGCGGATAAAGTGCAGTATTTGTGCTGCTATATCCAGGTGGAGACAGGACTCCAGTCCTTCAAAGCCCGGCGAGGAGTTGGCTTCACAAATCTTGTAGTGACCGTTGTCAAACAGCAGATCTATCCCGGCAACATCCAGATCCAGTATGTTGGCTGTCTGGGTTGCCAGCCACTCTATTTCAGGTGTGACCGCAAAGGGGCTGGCTGAGCCACCGGCGCTGACATTGGCTTTGAAACTGTCCTCTTGGCCGCGTCTCTCGTAGCAACCTGCTACCCGGCCACCTATGGTGAAGACTCGCAAGTCCCGGCCATGGCTGTTGGAGATAAACTCCTGCAGAATGATGTTGGCATTCTTGTTGGTGGCCTCGATAAGCTGCATCAGATCATCGAACTCACGTGCCTTGTGTGACAGAAACACGCCGCTGCCTTGCGAGCCGGACAGTGTCTTGATCACCACAGGGAAACCCAAATGACGTTCAACCAGGTCAACATCAACCGGGAATTTCACCAGCATGGTCTTGGGCGTTGGCAGATTCTTTTCAGCCAACAGTTGCTGGGAAAACAGCTTGTCCTTAACGGTTTCTATTGCCTTGGAAGAGTTGAGGCAATAAACACCAAGACGTTCCAGGTGGCGGATAATCGCCAAGGCAAAATAGGTGGTACCCGAGCCCATACGGGGAATAATAAAATCGGGCAACTCTACTGGTTGCCCGTTCAGTAAAATACTCTTGTTGTCCTCTCGGGTCACTGTGAGGTCAAACTCATCGGGAGCATAGACCTCAAGTTCGATATTGTCGGCCTTGGCGGCCTCCAACAATCGGTTTATTTCATACAATTCAGGTTTTAGCTGAGTCGCGGTCTCTTTATATAAAATCCAACCACGCATTTAGTCGCAAACCCTAATTTTCATTGGTCATCCTCAAGTTCAGGCTCATCCTGAACATCGTCATCTATCATATCGTCAATATACTCAGCATCGGCCTTTTTCACTAAAGTGGTGCCGACTACTGCGTAGAAAGGCTTCCCAGAAGCCAACTTGACATACTTTACCCAGATCTTTTCCAACAAGCTACCGGGAGCGGAATTTCCGCGGACAACTTCAACAAAATGACTCTCCTCCGGATTCCGGGGGGCTTGGCGTCCCTCCGCCAGAGCCTGCATGGCAACGCCATGTTTTTCGAGTAATTCTGCTTCGTTGTAAGTAAAATCCCCGCTGCGGCGAAAGCCTTTGGGGAAGTTCTTGTCGTCATAGAAACGGCGTTCGCTGACGAAACTCTCATTGGCGGCTTGTTGCACAGATGCACTCTGCAGTGCCGATGGTGAAGGAGTCGTGGTCAACATGGCGATATTCCTTACAAAATGGTTCTTGAGGAGATTTGCAAGCAGAGTATTGGCTAGTATGATTGATTTATAAATCAAAAAAATTTGTCTATGACGATAAAGAATTTTTTATGGACACGGATTTACTCAAGACATTTCTGGAAGTTTCCCATACCCGCCATTTTGGGAAGGCCGCCGAAAACCTCTATCTGACCCGCAGTGCCGTATCTTTCAGGGTTAAGCAGCTGGAGAGTATTCTCGGGGTCGAGCTGTTTGAACGGCAGCGAAACAACATACAACCGACCCCGGCCGGGGTGCGGATGCTGGCGCATGCCGAAGCGGTACTGACCGCCTGGGAGCGGGCCAAACAGGATATCTCCCTGAGTGAACACCAGTCGGTGCAACTGGTTATCGGTGCGGCGCCCAATATCTGGGACGCTTATCTGCAGGGATATATGCAAGGTTTACATCAGGGGCTTGCCGGAGTGGCGCTGCGCACCGAAATTCTGGCACCGGCGGCCATGACCAAACAGTTGATGGACCGAACGCTGGATCTGGCCATTGCCTTCGATCCCCCTAAGCTGGAAGAGTTTGAGTTGTTGCAGATAGGGGAGGTGTCGCTGCATCTGGTGAGCACAGAGGCGGCTTCCTCCGTCGATGAACTGACGGACAGGCATTACATCAAGGTTGATTGGGGCACGGCATTCAATATCCAACATGCCAGAGACTATGCCGAGTTGCCCATTCCTGTGCTGCATACCGGCTCGGCTCGTATTGCGCTGGACTTTCTGCTCAATAATGGTGGCAGTGCATTTTTGCCGCAAAACATGATTGAACCTTATCTGGCAAAAGGAGAGCTGTTTGTGATTGATGATAAAACACCGCTCAGGCGTAATGTCTATGTAGCCTACTTGCCGGGCAACGACCGCCTGGAGCAGATACTGCAAGCGGTCAACTACCTCAGAAGTCAGTTCTAAACTTGGCTGGGCATTGAGCGTTTTGCCTTGATGCCCTGTTGCCTTACTACTGAAGCATTCAAAATACCAAAGCGTGCATTCAACATACCAAAGCGCTTTAGAACACCAAAGGCCAGATAACCACGGCCCAGGTCAGGCCGCATAAACACAGGCTGATAAAGACCGCCGCCGAGGCAATATCTTTGGCCTGGCCACTCAAGGGGTGAATTTCATCACCCACTCTGTCGACCACGGCTTCAATGGCCGAATTCAACAGCTCGGTAATAATGACGATAAATACCGTCGCTATCAGTAGTATTTTTTCTGTCTTGGCCACATCCAGATATAACGCCAGCGGGATCATTAACAATGCCAATACGGCTTCTTGACGAAAGGCGGCTTCATGTTTCCAGGCGGAGCATAAGCCCTTGATGGAAAAGCCGGTGGCGCGGAAAATGCGTTTCAGTCCATGATTGTTGGCGGGTTTCATATTCTCTCAATTCTTGATCTGTGGCTATGGCCGGTTGCTGTATAAAGACCCGCTGAACCGTGAAAGGTTCCTGGGTTAATGGGGTTGCAACTTGTCGCTTCCTTTATTGACCTCGCGTTGGTCACTAGTGACTAATTTGACTATTAGTGCAGTGGCGCTGAGGTTTCCAAGGTGCGGCGGCATTATAGCAGCTCATCTTACCGCTGATATAACAGTTACTGCACCTACCACGGGTGTTTGGCCGTTATTATGCCAAGGCGGAAGGTTTGGCAAAGGGGGAGGGCCGTTTCGATAATCGTTACACTAGTTGTCACCATAACCGCCACGACTTTCTATACTCTTTGTAGTTTTGGTCTCTGCTATAGGATGTAGCAGGCAATTGGCCGATAGCCAGGGAGGGCTTATGCAATATCCGCAATCGTTACCGACAACAGCATACCTTAAACGTTTTCCGGCCATGCTGTTACTGCTGCAAACTTTTCTGCTCTCGTTTCCGGCCGCCGAACGAGAATTACCGGCCCCGGAGCTGGCCGGTCGTTGGCAACAACAGAAGGCCGAAATCAAGGATTTTCTTGTCAGTGAAAAACTCGATGGTGTTCGCGCCAGATGGGACGGCAGGCGTTTGCTGAGCCGCTCGGGCAGAGTGATTCCTGCACCAATTTGGTTTGTGAAGGACTTTCCTGCCGTGGCACTCGAAGGAGAGCTTTGGGGCGGCTATCACAGCTTTAATACTGCATCGCTGCTGGCCAGAGGTTTAGGCGAAGCAGACTCCTGGCGCCAGCTGGGTTTTTATCTGTTCGATGCCCCCGGGCTGAAAATGGCTTTTGCTGAACGTTATCAGGCGTTCAAGCAGTATCACCAACTGACCCCTTATCTCTATGTCATCGAGCAGCGGCGTCTGAGCAGCACGCAAGAGTTACATCTGTGGTTACAGCAGGTGGTGGCCAAAGGGGGCGAAGGCCTGATGGCGCACCGCATTGATGCCATGTATCTGGCGGGGCGCAGTGATGCCTTGTTAAAACTCAAACCTGTGGAAGATGCCGAGGCGCGAGTGCTGGCGATACTTCCGGGAAAGGGCAAGTATCAAGGCATGATGGGCGCCTTGCTGGTGGAAACCGAGGCTGGGGTAAGCTTTCGTCTGGGAACAGGTTTCACCGATGCCGAGAGGGCTTCACCGCCACTTCCCGGAACCTGGGTGACCTTTGCTTTCTCCGGGCTGACCTCGGGCGGCAAGCCTAGGTTTGCCCGCTTTCTTAGGGTAAGATCCGACTATCGACTCAGCTTCCCGGCAGAGGCTATTGAGGCAAAAGTCTCTGTCGCTGACCCGGCTGCAGAACGCAATCCTGCCGTGTCAGCCAACAAGGAACCTTAAGGTGGAATTTCAAAGCGTGCCAAGTGTCAGTGAGGGTGAAATCAACCGTATCTTGATGGTTTGTATGGGCAATATCTGCCGCTCACCAAGTGCTGAAGTTGTAGCCCGGGCCAAGGCTCAGGCCATGGGACTGACACTGGAGTTGGATTCTGCCGGCACCATAGGTTATCACGCAGGGGAATCGCCGGACAGGCGCGCCCGCGCTGCCGGTGAGCGGCGCGGGCTGGATTTTTCAGGGATCAAAGCCAGGCAGGTGTGTGCGCGGGACTTTGCTCATTTCGATCTTATTCTGGCGGCCGATCGTGATAATCTTCAGGCCCTAGATGAGGCTTGTCCGCAGATTTACAAACACAAGCTGGCCTTGATGCTGGACTTTGCCGATACCCCCATCAGGGAAGTCCCGGATCCTTACTATGGTGGCGACAGCGGATTTGAGCAGGTTTTGGATCTGTTGGAGTTGAGCATTGCCGGACTGTTTGCCCGGATCCAGGCCACCAGGCCCAAGAGTATCCCGCCAGTGCGTTGAGCTGTTCTGCAAAGGACTAAAGTCATAGAGCTTATGCGGAATTTAGTAGGATAAGTGACAAACAAAAACAGGCCACCATAGTGGCCTGTTTTCGCTAAGTTTGCTTCTTGAGGGAAACTTAACCCTGATGGCGTTTGCCGGAGCGCTTCAGCCTGTCGGCTTCTTTCTTTGCCTGCTTCAGGGCCTCTTTCTCCGCCAGCAGCTTGGCCACTTCGACCTCTTCTGCCTGGGCCATTTCCGGCGTTTCCAGGGACAGCTGGCCGATTTTCCCTGAGCGGAACTCATGTAACAGCAGTTCCGAGGCCTTGTGCAAATCGATATGACCGCCGCTTCTGAGGGCGCCACGCCTGCGGCCTATCTCTTCGAGCAGTTCGATATCTGTGGCGGGCAGGGAGGTCAGCTTATAACGCTCCATCATCGCCTCCGGGTAGGCATGCAGGAAGTAAGCTGCGGCAAACAGGGCCACATCCTCATATTCCATGGCGGTATCCTTGATGGCACCTGTGACCGCCAGGCGATAACCCGAGGCTTCATTGTCCACCTTGGGCCAAAGGATCCCCGGCGTGTCGGACAGCACTATGCCGTTTTTAAGGTTGATCCTTTGCTGCGCCTTGGTCACCGCAGGTTCATTACCTGTCTTGGCAATCACCCGGCCGGCCAGGGTGTTGATGATGGTGGATTTGCCCACATTGGGGATGCCCATGATCATGGTGCGAATATCCTTGAGCGCACCTTCGCTCACGGGGACCAGTTTGCGGCACAGCTCGGGGATCTTTCTGACCATGGCAGGTTGCATCGTAGTGATGGCTTGTGCCCGCACCCCTTGTTCCTGCTCCAGGTACTCAATCCAGCGATTGGTTATCTCGGGATCGGCCAGATCAGACTTATTCAGCAACTTGATACAAGGCTTGTCCTGGCGCAGCTTGGCCACCATGGGGTTTTCACTGCTGTAAGGTATTCGGGCGTCCAGCACTTCGATCACCAGATCTATCTGAGGCATCACCTCTTCTATCTCTTTGCGGGCCTTGTGCATGTGTCCCGGATACCATTGAATCGCCATCTATTGCTTATCCTGCTGAAAACTGAAAAAAGAGCGCTATTGTAGCATTCCGAACTGAAAAAAGCGCCCGCAGGCGCTAGATAACCCCAAGTTCGCGCAGGCGTTCCATCAGGTAGCTGTCGGCGGTATAGCGCTCTGACAGCACTACGTCGGGGCGAGGGTGCAGGAACAGCGGCAGTGAGATCCGCGACTTGCTCATATCGGCACCTTCCGGATTGATCACCCTATGAGTGGTCGATGGGAAGTAACCGGCGGAAGCCTCCTGGAGCATATCGCCTATGTTAATGATAAGGTTGCCAAAATCGCTGGGAACATCCAACCATTCTCCATCGAGGCTTTTCACCTGTAGCCCGGGCTCGTTGGCGGCGGGCAATACGGTAAGCAGGTTGATATCCTCATGGGCGGCGGCGCGAATGGCGCCCGGGGTCTCATCACCTGTCATTGGCGGATAATGCAGCACCCGCAGCAGCGTCTTGTGGCTGTTGGCTATCATTTGCGACAGCGCAGTGCGGTAGTTGGCTGCCACCTCGGCAGGCGAGTGCGCCTCGACCCAGTCCAGAAGCTCGGCGGCCAGCGCATTGGCTTCTTGGTAGTAGGTGAGGATGTTGTCCTGCAATTGCTCAGGAATGCGGCCCCAGGGGTAGACGTGAAAGTACTCTTTGATGTCTTTGACTGTATGGCCTTTGGCGGTTTCTGAAATGCTCGCAGGAAAGAAACCATCCTGGGTTTCCGGCTTGAACATGAAGGCCTGTTTTTCTTCACTGTTGAAGAACTCCTGCCAGTCGCGGTAGATATCCTGCACCAACTGTTGTGAAATAGGGTGGTTGCGCAACACGCCAAAGCCGGTGCTGCGCAGGGATTCTACAAAGCGCTCGGCAGCATCTGCGGCGCGATAGTCTATGGTTTCCAGTTTCATCATCATCTTTCTTGGTTATTTTTATTGACCCGATACTCGTGTCTCTAAGGACATTTTGTTGGCAGTCGGGTGACCCGGGCGCAAGTCTACCTTGATGTCTTTATAGGGGCAACGTAAAGTGATCCAAGTCACTTTTATGGCTCTGTGTAACTAGAGTGAACGGTAACCACTGCAATTCGGGTCTTATGGGTTACGCAGAGCAATCGAGGAGCGTTAAATGAAACCCCTGAACGAGTTTGAGCGTTATGTCATAGAGGAAAAAGGCACAGAGCGCCCTTTCAGTGGAGAGCTGTATCAACACAATGCCAAGGGGCGATATCTGTGCCGTAAATGCGGTGCCCCCTTGTATTTGTCCGAGCATAAATTCAATGCCCATTGTGGTTGGCCCGCCTTTGACGATGAAATCTTTGGTGCCGTCACCCGGATACCCGACGCCGATGGTCGCAGAACAGAAATCGTTTGCAGTCAATGTGGTGGTCATCTGGGACATGTGTTTGAAGGAGAGGGGTTAACCGCCAAGAATTTGCGACATTGCGTCAATTCTGTCTCCATGGTCTTTGAGGCCATAGATGATGCCGAGGCTCAGCAGCCGACAACTGAAAAGCGTTTGGAGACGGCCACCCTGGGCGGCGGCTGTTTCTGGTGCTCAGAAGCGGTATTTCTAAGCTTGGCCGGGGTTACGCAAGTGACTTCCGGCTATGCCGGCGGCGCGGCAAAAGATGCCAACTACAAGGCGGTATGCAGCGGCGCAACCGGCCATGCCGAAGTGGTGCAGATAGTTTTTGACCCCACTGTCATCAGCTATTCCGAGCTGTTGGAAGTGTTCTTTGCCAGTCATGATCCCACCACCTTGAATCGCCAAGGCAACGATGTGGGGCCTCAGTATCGTTCGGTGATTTTCGCGCACTCGGATAAGCAGATTGAGACGGCGTCCTCCATGATTAAGGCGCTGGATGAGGAAGGCGTCTTTAGCGCGCCGATAGTGACAGAGTTGACCGCCTTTGATGGTTTCTATCCGGCGGAGAACTATCATAACGACTATTTTGCGCTCCATGGTGAGCAGCCCTATTGTGCCTTGGTGATTAAACCCAAGCTGGATAAGGTGCGACGGCGTTTCAGTGCCAAGCTGAAGTAGAATAAAAAAACGGCAAGCCTCAGCTTGCCGTTTTTCTATGGTCTGGACAGTGTTAATTTACGAGTCTAACTTGTCGTCGGCAATCTTGTATCTGGGATCTTCAATCAGATTGACTTCCACCAGATCGCCGGCCTTGTGCAGCAACTGCTTGCAGTCGTTGGAAAGATGACGAAGATGCAGGCGTTTGCCTTGGTTCACATAGCGCTCGGCCAAGGTGTCTATGGCATCGAGAGCCGAGTGGTCACAGACCCGGGATGACTGGAAGTCGACCACGACATCCTTGGGGTCATTGTTGGCATCAAACAACTCAAGGAACGAAGCCGCCGAGCCGAAAAACAGTGGGCCATTGAGGCGGTAAACCGCCCAACCGTTGGCATCTATACTCTTTTGAGCACTAATCTGTTTGGCATGCTCCCAGGCAAATACCAGCGCAGATATTATCACCCCGACAAATACCGCAATCGCCAAATCGGTAAATACCGTCACCACAGTCACCAGCACGATAACAAAGGCATCGTGCTTGGGCACCTTGCGCATTACTTTAAAGCTGGCCCATTCAAAGGTTCCCAGTACCACCATAAACATGACCCCGACCAAGGCGGCCAGCGGGATCATCTCGATAAAGGCGGCGGCAAACAGAATAAAGCACAGCAAGGTGAGGGCGGCGGTGATCCCGGAAAGACGACCGCGGCCCCCTGAGTTGATGTTAATCATCGACTGACCAATCATGGCGCAGCCACCCATGGCACCGAAAAAGCCACTGGTGACGTTACCCACGCCTTGGCCGACACATTCCTTGTTGCCACGGCCGCGAGTCTGGGTCATCTCATCGACCACAGTCAGGGTCAGCAGAGACTCAATCAGGCCAACAGCTGCCAGGATAACGGCATAGGGCGCTATGATATAAAGGGTTTCCAGGTTGAAGGGCACGGCCGGAATGGCAAAGCTTGGCAGTGTGCCGGCGATAGTTGCCTCAGGATTACCGCTCATATTGCGCAAATAATCGAGCACGTTGCGGGTATCCAGATCCAGGCCCACCACCAGAGCGGTTACTGCCAGTATGGCCACCAGGGATGAAGGCACGGCTGTGGTCAGCTTAGGCAGAAAATGTATGATAGCCATAGTCATGGCTATCAGCGCCAGCATCAGCCAGATATCTGCACCGGGTAACCAGGCCATCTCCTCTTCGCCGACTTTGACCTGAAATTGCCCCAGTTGTGCCAAGAATATTACTATGGCCAGGCCGTTGACGAAGCCTATCATTACAGGATAGGGCACTATGCGAATGAACTTGCCAAGCCGCAGTGCTCCGGCGGTAATTTGAATTATCCCGGCCAGCACCACGGCGGCAAACAGATAGCTGACTCCGTGGGACACCACCAGACTGGTCATGACCACGGCCATCGCGCCGGTGGCGCCAGATATCATGCCGGGACGACCGCCGATGAGAGCCGTGATCAGTCCCATAATAAAGGCGGCATAAAGGCCCACCATAGGTTCTACTTTAGCTACGAAGGCAAAGGCTACCGCTTCGGGCACCAGCGCCATAGCAACCGTTAGGCCGGAGAGTATATCCGCCTTGTGACTGCTGGTTTTATGGCGTATCAGTTCAAACATTCAGCTTGGGATCCCATCTTGAGGGTTAAAAACAAAGTTGCGCATACTAGCAAAATTTCTGTTGTGACAGAAGTGTGAAGCAGATCAAAATAAAAAAACCATGCCCGAGGGCATGGTTTTTCTCAGCAACACTTAGGTTCAGGGACGGGCCATATCTGACTCGGCGCTGTTACCATGGCTCTTGCGTGGCGCGCTTTCGCCATTGGCCTGATACTCACGGCCTTTGGGCACTTCAACGTGAGCACGTTGATCCACCTGTGGCTTGGTTGTATCTGAGCCAACCATAGTGCTGAAGCGACTGACTCTTGGTGCGGCGCTTGCCTGGGTTGTTGCAGGTGTTGCTGCCGGGCTTTCCTTGACTTCATTGCTTGACTGGCGCGCAGGGCGGCTGATAGCAGCCGGCTTGGCCATAGGGGCAGAGGCGGCGACGCTTGCCGATGCAGTTTCTGCCTTGGGCTTGGATGCAATCTCTTCAGCAGCTTTTGCCTTGGGCGCTTCGCTCGCTTTCTCTGCCGTTTTTGATGGCGCAGCTTCGACTGGTTGAGCTTTTGCAACTTCAGCTTTTTCAGCTTGGGCTTCAGGCGCTGTCACTGGCTCGGCTTCTGCTGTTTTGGGCTCAGTTTTTACCTCGACTTCGGCGGCTTTTGCATCGGCAACGACTTCTACCTTGGCAGCGACCTCGGCTTGAGGCTTGGTCTCAACCTGAGCTTCGGCTGTTGCTTCAGCTTTGGCTTCAACCTGAGGAGCCGGCTTGGCAACAACTTGAGGTTCAGCTTGCTCTTGAGCTTTGTCGGCAGGCTTTGCTTGCTCAGCGGCGACTTCAACGGCAGCGGCAGGCGCTGATGCCTCGGCGACAACCTCTTCTTTAGCGTTATTTGCTACTTCAGAGGCTGCTTTTTCAGTGCTTGCCTTTTCAGTGCTTTCAGACTCTTCGCCTTCCTGTTCAGTACGGCGGCGACGCTGACCGGCTGCGCGCAGATGACGAGGGCTGCGGCGGCTACGGCGTTGGCCTTCGCGCTTGGGCTTATCGTCTTCTTCAGCACCCTCAATGGCTTCGGCATCACTTTGAACACCATTAGCTTGAACACTGGTTTCAGCGATTTGCTCGGCATTGGCAACAGGGCTGACGTCGGCGCTTGCCTGAATGTCTTGTGACACCTCTGCACCTTGGGCTTTAGTGGCAACCTGAGTTGACACTTCACCCTTCAGCTCGGTAGCAGTTTCGCTCTTGGCTTCTGACTTGGCTTCAACTTCGGCCTGAACTTCCATTTCCTTGGACTCAGCCTGAGCTGCAGCAGGCTTACGACGGCTGCGACGCGGCTTGTCAGCTTGCTCGGCGTTATCCTTGGCATCGCTTTCTTTGGTGCGAGCTGGCTTGGCCTCGGTTTTTGCCTCGACCTTTACTTCAGATTTGGCGTGGGCGCTGGCTTTCACTTCGGCGCTGGTTGCCTCTGCTGTATTGTCAACGGCTTCCTGTGCATCGCTGGCCTCAATGCGCACCTTACGACGCAGGTTGCGACGTTGGCGACGCTCACGGGCGGCTTCCTGTTTTGGTTCCTGCTCGCTTTCGTCACGGGCCTTGCTGCGGCTCTTGCGTTCATCAACAGCTTCAGACTTGGGAGCCTTGTCGTTACGGTCACCACGGGTTGGCTTGCCGGTATCGTTTGCCTGACGCTTGTTGCCTTGCTCGTCTTTATCACGGGCAGGGCGCTCATTGGCGGACGATTTACGGTTGCGGCTGCGTGAATCGCGGTTACCGTCTTTGTCATCACCACTCTTGCGACGTCTGTCGTTGCGGTCATTGCGACGGTTACGGCGGTTGTTCTGGCCGCTGCCTTCCTGATTGTCTTTAGTGCTCTTTTCCTGCTTCTTGTCGGCTTGTGGCTCGGAAGAGGAGAAGATGGCACCCAGGGCGGCGAAGAAACGGGAAATTATTCCGGGCTTGGCCGCTTCAGTCGTTGCGGCTTTGGCCGCCGGTTTGGCTGTCTGCGGTGCTTCGGCAGTTTCCTGCTTTAGAGGTGTAGCAAAACCACTCAAGGCTGGCTTGGGTGCAGCAGCACGTTCCAGTTTACGTGGTTCATACAGTTTGTTTTCCGGCTCTTCCACACGCTGGTAGCTGACTTCAGAGATCTGGTCGTCCTTGCGATGACGCACCACGCGGTAGTTCGGGGTCATCATGTGTGGATCCGGGATCACATAGACTTCAACATCATGGCGCTGCTCAGTGATGCGTATGGCCTTGCGCTTTTCGTTAAGCAGGTAAGCCGCGACATCCACGGGCACTATGGCCTCAATCTGAGAGGTGTTTTCCTTGATGGCTTCTTCTTCCATCAGGCGCAGAATCGACAGTGCCAGCGACTCGGTACCACGAATGGTGCCCTGGCCGTTACAGCGTGGGCAGATGTGAGCGGCGGACTCTTCCAGAGACGGACGCAGACGCTGACGGGACATTTCCATCAGACCGAAGCGGGAAATACGGCCCAATTGCACACGGGCACGGTCATGGTGAACTGCATCACGCAGACGGTTTTCCACTTCGCGTTGGTGTCTGACCGGAGTCATATCGATGAAGTCGATAACCACCAGGCCGCCCAAGTCGCGCAGACGCAATTGACGGGCAATCTCGTCGGCGGCTTCCAAGTTGGTGTTCAGTGCGGTTTCTTCGATATCGCCACCCTTGGTGGCTCTGGCGGAGTTGATATCGATAGAGGTCAGTGCTTCGGTGGGATCGATAACGATAGAGCCGCCGGAAGGCAGTCTGACTTCGCGCTGGAATGCGGATTCTATCTGTGACTCAATCTGATAGTGGGTAAAGAGCGGCACTTCAGATGAGTAGGGTTTGACTCTGTCGACAAAATCAGGACGTACCAGGGAGATATGCTGCTTGGCATCGGCATAAATTTGTGGGTGGTCGATTAGAATTTCGCCTACATCACGGCGCAGGTAATCGCGGATGGCGCGAACGATAACATTGCTTTCCTGATGAATCAGGAAAGGAGCAGGGCGACTCTCGGCCGCTTCCTGAATCGCTGTCCAATGGTGCAGCAATACCTTCAAGTCCCACTGCAGATCGGCGGCAGCCTTGCCAACACCTGCGGTGCGGACAATCAGCCCCATGCCGTTGGGCACTTCCAGGTTTTCCATGGCCTCTTTCAGCTCAGTGCGCTCATCACCTTCAATCCGACGGGAGATACCACCGGCGCGAGGGTTGTTGGGCATGAGTACCAGGTAAGAGCCAGCCAGACTGATAAAGGTGGTCAGGGCGGCGCCCTTGTTACCACGTTCTTCTTTATCTATCTGAACTATGACTTCCTGGCCTTCACTGACCACTTCTTTAATGCTGGGACGCCCCTGGAAGGAGTAACCTTTGGGGAAGTACTCGCGGGCGATCTCTTTCAGTGGTAGAAAGCCATGGCGTTCGGCACCATAGTCAACAAAAGCCGCTTCCAGAGAGGGTTCTACGCGGGTGATTTTACCTTTATAAATATTGGCTTTTTTCTGCTCATGGCCTGGGCTTTCGATATCCAGATCATAGAGCTGTTGCCCATCAACCAGGGCAACGCGCAACTCCTCGGATTGAGTCGCATTGATTAACATCCGTTTCATGATGACGTCATTCTTCTTAATAAGAGGTCATCAAACGTACTGGTCGCTGCATTACGGGCCTGGTCTCATCGGGAGACGCCTCTCGGCGTTCCTCCAGGCTGGGAGGTGCGCATTGCTGTTAGACGCATTCGCTGCGTGTCGCATCCTATTTATGGCTTATTTTTCAATGATTACAAAAACAAGGAATTCGTTGTAAAACATCAACCAACCCCATAAATTCTTCAATAATAATCCGGTAATGCCGAAGTCGAGCCTTGTCGTTTGATGACGAGTTAACATTAACTTTCGAAAACAGCATAGTGGCGGCTTGAAAGTGGTCTGAATTTCGTAATTCCATCCAGGTTTAACCGTAAAAACAATTTTTTCAGTAGTGTTCTTTTATGTACGGTTTGCAAATCAACTATTTGCGACCTCGGAGGTCAGACATCGCTCAAGCGCTTTCCACTGTTCGAACCGTTCATAGATTGAGCAATGGCTCATCAATACGCAGGGTTCGCCGCTGAAATATAGCTGAATTCAAAAAAATCGGCAATCAAAAGCCTCAACATGTTGTACAATAGCGCGCCCCGAACCGCAACATAAGTGTTATGAATACCGAGACGCCATCACCCAATCAGCAAGTTCGCCTGGTGACCATTGACGAAGACAATGTTGGCCAGCGCATTGACAATTTTCTGCTCAGCAAGCTCAAGGGCGTGCCCAAGAGCATGATCTATCGCATAGTGCGCAAGGGCGAAGTCAGGGTCAACAAGAAACGGATAAAGCCTGAATACAAGTTGGCCGAAGGGGACCAGGTACGCATTCCGCCGGTTCGGGTCAGTGAAGAAAACTACCGCACGGCGCCTTCCGCCAACCTGGAGCGGGTATCGCGCCTAGAGGACAGAATTCTTTTTGAAGACAAGCATATTCTGGTACTGAACAAACCGGCCGGCATCGCCGTACACGGTGGCAGTGGTGTGGATTACGGCGTGATTGAAGCGCTGAGATCCCTGCGACCGCAACAAAAGTTTCTCGAGTTGGTGCACCGTCTGGATAAAGACACCTCCGGAGTGCTTTTGGTTGCCAAGAAGCGCAGCGCGCTAAAGCACTTGCATGACCAGCTCAGGCACAAGCAGATGCAAAAAGACTATCAGGCGCTGGTTCGTGGTGAGTGGCAAAAGCACGACAAGGTGGTTAAGGCGCCATTGCTGAAGCTGACGCTCAAATCGGGTGAACGCATTGTGCGGGTAAATACCGAAGGCAAGGCCTCGGAAACCCGCTTCAAAATTTTGCAGCGTTATGACGGTGCCACACTGGTGCAGGCCAGCCCGGTTACCGGTCGTACTCATCAGATCCGGGTACACTGCCAGTATGCCGGTCATCCTATTGCTTGTGACGAAAAGTACAGTGAGCAAAAGTTTGATGACAGTATGCGGGCACTCGGGTTGAATCGCTTGTTTCTGCATGCGGCGCAACTTAAGTTCACTCACCCTGACACAGAGACTGAAATGACAGTGCAGGCTCCTTTGGATCCTGAGTTACTTGAGTTGTTGGATAAACTCACTCGGGTATAGCAAAGAATAAGGAAACAGGCCATGAAGGCATACGAGCTGCTGATATTCGATTGGGACGGCACCCTGATGGACTCAATAGGCAAGATTGTCCGCTGTATGGAAAATACGGCAAGGGTAATGGCCTTGCCTATACCCTCGGAGCAGGCAGTACGTGACATTATTGGCCTATCTATGACAGAGGCCTTGCAATGCCTCTATCCAGCGGGAAGCGTTGGCGAATATCAGGCGCTCAGAGAGGAATATAAGCAGCAGTTCCTGCAGCTTGATACCACGCCTAGCCCACTTTTCAGTGAAACTCCGGCACTGCTGTCACAGCTGCGCAGTGAGAAGTATCTGCTGGCGGTGGCGACAGGTAAGGCAAGGGCAGGTCTTGAACGTGTACTGCGGGAAACTGGGCTTGGAGAGTTTTTTCATGCCAGTCGCAGCGCCGATGAGGCGAGAAGTAAACCACACCCGGACATGCTGCAACAGCTATTGGCTGAATTAAAGATAGCGCCTGAGAGAGCTTTGATGGTGGGTGATTCGGTACACGATCTCAATATGGCTGCCAGTGCCGGTATGGATGCCATAGGGGTCAGTTATGGCGCCCATAGTCGCGAACGCTTACATGAAGCAGCGCCCAAAGCTATTATCGACACGCCATTGGGGCTTTTACATCACCTATGATGCTTACGGGAATACAGTCCCTAGTGCACAGTGAAAAGGCCTGCAGATGCAGGCCTTTTACTTTCTGTATTCTGCTAAGGAAGGTGCGAATAAGTCCTCGTGGCACTCTGGCTTGCACAACAATTGGCGTTCAAGGCATCTGACTGAAGGCATGCCGGGGCCTGTCGAAGTCGGATAACGCAGAAAGCCGGTTGTTGTGAAAGCCCCGAAGGGCGTGGCTTACAAGCCTGCCTGCTGTGTTGTGCTTCTTGCAAAGGACTAGGGCCATTTGCTGCGAACCACGCCTTGCATCCAGGCCTGTAAGCCGACGCAGAGCACACATGGGACTTGTTCGCACCTTCCCTAAATAAAGTGAAGTGCAAGTTCAGGAATTGGCGGTTTTCAACTCCTGGCCCAATTGGGTACTCAGGTTATTCGCGTTTGGGGGCTCTGCGCTCAAGTTCTCTTTGTTCAGGTTCTTTGTGCTCAAGTCCTTCGCACCAAGGCTCCCGCTATTAAGATCCAATGGCTCAGTGCCCAGGCTGGATAAGGCCAGCGCCGACAGACGGGTGATGTCGTGGGACGAGACTATGACGCCGCAAATTTCGCCGGCATCATTGATGCAGGGTGAGTGTCGTACACTCATCAGTAATGGCGCGGCCAGATGCGGTGGATGCAACCACTGATTGGCTTCCAGCGTTTCGCCGTTAAAGGCCCGCTCAAGTAGCGGCCGGATCTTCTTCTCAAACACGCTTACACCGTGCAGTTCAGTAATATGCTTACCTATGATCTCCTCTTTAACGCGGTTGAAAAGCTGCTCATACCCTTTGGAGACCATACGGTAACAGTAGTCGGTACCGATAAATGCCAACAGATGATCTGTGGTGGCTATCATCTGCTTGTGCATGGCGAGCTCGCGACTGACCAACATTCTGTGATATTCGAGGCCGATACGCTGGGCCAAGATCCGGAAAAACTCTTTTGACTTGGCGCTTTCGGCCTGGGGGAGGGTGTCGAGTACAAAAATATGGCCGACCGGTTTGCCATCACTGCCGAGGATCAACTCGGCCTGATAACTCTGGGCGCCTATCTCGCGGATCATGGCAAAATGGGGAAATCGTTTCTGCAGATCACGGGCGTGGAGTATGTGAGTGCTGGTTTCCTGTTGTTGATAGAGGGACTCACAGGGAGAGCCGGCCAATTCAAACTCAAAAGCAGGCAGAGACTGTTTGTTGTCACAAAAGGCAATGATCTCACCTTGGGAATCGTTTTTGAGTCGGCCAAAGCCGGCCCAGCGACATTGGGTCACCAAGGCGAGTGCGCGCAGTGCCCGTTGAAAAAAGCGTTTATCTGTGCAGGGAGCAGCCAGTAGAGCCAAGGCTTCTTCGGTATCTGTCATCTTTTCACTCTACAAGGGATCATCAAAAGAGATATGTTGATTAATTGTTATTAGTGTAGAGCGAAAGCCGCGCTGACGCACTTCAATTTACCTTGTTGTGATAAGATTCAGACCCATCCGACACCCGTATCATCTTGCATCACAGTGCCACATGTGCCTTGGCAAGTCTGTAGGAGGGAATAGGTACAGGTAAGAGGCAGCGCCTGAGTCTTCAGCTTACTGGCCCGCAGCATCTCCCAATACTTTTATACCCTGACGGGAGAGCATTTCGGTGAGCAGGATTAAGGGTAAACCTATTAGTGTGTTGGGATCCCGTCCTTCAAGGGCCCGAAACAGGGCGATGCCCAAGCCTTCACACTTAAAGCTGCCGGCACACCAGAGCGGTTGCTCGCGGCGAACATAGTCGGCGATTTCATCTTGGCTCAGGTTTCTGAAATGCACAGTGAAAGGTTCGACTTCCACCTGAGTTTGGCCGCTGCGGCTGTCAAAGAGCGCCAGCCCGGTATAAAAGGTGATGCTTTTCCCCGAGGCTGCCTGTAATTGTTTGCAGGCTTTCTCTTCAGTCAGTGGCTTGCCGACGATTTGACCATCAATCACAGCGACCTGATCAGAACCTATCACCAGAGCGTTGCTTAGCCGCTTTGCCCCGGCCTGCGCTTTGGCTGCCGCCAGACGCTTGACCAAATCAAAGGCGGTTTCTTCAGGCAGGGGCGTTTCATCCACTTCGGGAGCTACACACTCAAACGCCAAATCCAATTTTGCCAATAGTGCCTTTCGATAGCTGGAGGTTGAGGCTAAAATCAACTGAGGTTCTGTGGGTGATACCGCAGCCTGGGTGCTGTCATCTTGGTGGGTCATATCTTGGTTCCAAAGCGATGTGGGAGCCGGATATTGTCGCCAAATTTGCCAATGCCTGGCAAGAGTGGCTTGGGGATGAGATGACTGGCTTTATTTTGCGCGGCAACGGCTTGTGAAGAGCCCTATGCTTGGGTAGAATTCTGCGTCCGTCAATTTCGAACCCGTTGGAACAGGCCTATGATGGCTGGGAGCGCACAGGTTTTGTTTCCTTTGCGAGCCTCATCATCATTTTTCCTTTGACTCCGGCGGTTTCAAACTATAATATGCGCGCCTTATGCAAACAGTAAAGATACCGGTTTCAATTGATCCCATTCGTGCTGCGACCAGCCGCCTTAGCTATCAAGGTGTTGTTCCTGGTACGCAACTGAAGCGATTGAATGAATTATGTGCCGGCGACTGTTCCGATGTGACAGTGTCAATTGAGTGTGGTGTGGATTTACAGGGGATAGTCTACCTGAAAGGGAAGGCTGTGACGGAGCTCACTCTGCTATGTCAACGCTGCATGACACTATTTACCACAGAGGTTACGGTCGAGTTTAGTTTCAGTCCTTGCCGGAATGAAGCTGAAATCGATGAGCTCCCGGATGCGTATGACCCTATTGAGTGTAATGAAATTGGCGAAGTTCGTCTGCATCAATTGATTGAAGATGAATTGATACTGGCTATGCCCTTGATACCTACCCATGACGTAGATGAATGTCATACAGGTTCCAAGGATGTGGCTATAGGCGAGATTGAAGCCGCTCAAGAGGAGCGTCCAAATCCGTTTGCAGTGTTAGAAAAACTGAAGAGCAAGTAATCCAGGAGACAGATCAATGGCTGTACAACAGAATAAAAAATCTCGTTCAAAGCGCGGTATGCGCCGTTCACACGATGCACTGAGCACTGCTCAGCTGTCTGTAGACGCTACCAGCGGTGAACTGCATCGTCGTCACAATGTGACTGCTGACGGTTTCTACCGTGGCAAAAAGGTAATCAACAAGTAAGTTGTTGATTGTCTTATGACGAGTCTGACGCTTGCGTTAGATGCGATGGGTGGCGACCATGGCCCCCACGTGACTGTGCCTGCAGCCCTGCAGGCACTTAAATTATATCCAGATCTCAGGTTTATTCTGGTTGGTGACCAAGACCAGATACAGCCATACCTCGCCCAATCCGGGCAAGACATTACAGATAGAATAGAACTCAGGCATACCACTGAAGTGGTCAGTATGTCCGACAGGCCAGTGCATGCTTTGCGTTGCCGGCGTGACAGCTCAATGCGTCAGGCGCTGGATGCGGTGCATAGAGGCGAGGCCCAGGCGTGTGTCAGTGCGGGAAATACCGGCGCGCTGATGGCGATGGCCAAGGTGGTACTAAAGACGCTGCCTGGCATAGACAGACCCGCTTTGGTCAGTTGTCTTCCCACTATCAATCATAAGCCAGTCTATCTGCTGGATCTCGGGGCTAATGTTTCCTGTGATTCAGATACTCTGTTCCAGTTTTCCGTCATGGGTTCAGTACTCTGCGAAGCCGTGACCAAACAACCCAGACCCAAGGTTGCGCTGCTCAATGTCGGTAGCGAAGAGATCAAAGGCAACGACCAGGTGCAGCAGGCGGCCCAGTTGTTGCAACATACTCCTCAAATCAATTATCAAGGTTTTATCGAAGGGGATGAGATTTACCGAGGCAAAGTCGATGTGATTGTCTGCGACGGTTTTGTCGGTAATATTACCCTGAAAACTTCAGAAGGCATTGCCAGACTGTTGATCCATCAGCTTAAGGAAGGGCTGACCCGAGGCTTTTTTGTACGCATGTTGGCCAAATTATTGGCTCCCAGTATTCAAAGCGTGCTTAAACAGATGAACCCCGACCACTATAACGGAGCAAGTCTGATAGGATTGCGCGGAATAGTCGTCAAGAGCCATGGGAATGCGGATGAAACTGCCTATTTACAAGCGATTAGCTTGGCAGTCACTGAAGCAAGACGTCGACTCCCTGAGATGATCAAGCAGCGTCTCGAGTCGATACTTTTAGATATAAACAGCTGATTTCTCCTTATGCATACAAAAATTCTTGGAACTGGCAGTTATCTGCCGGCGCAGGTGCGTAGCAATCAGGATCTGGAAAAAATGGTGGAAACCAGTGACCAGTGGATTGTTGAGCGCACGGGTATTTCTGAGCGTCGGATCGCTGATGCCAGTGAAACGGTTGCCACTATGGGTTATCAGGCGGCGCTGAAGGCCATAGAAATGGCAGGCATCGAAGCCGGTGAACTCGATATGATTATCTGCGGCACCACAAGTGCGGCAAACGCTTTTCCGGCAGCTGCTTGTGAAGTGCAGGCCATGTTGGGGGTTCATACCATCCCGGCATTTGATGTCGCTGCCGCTTGTTCCGGCTTTGTCTATGCACTGTCGGTTGCCGATCAGTTCGTGAAAACCGGTGCGGCCAAGAAAGTGCTGGTAATAGGCGCCGATGTGCTTTCCAGACTCTGTGAGCCGGAAGACAGAACCACCATTATTCTCTTTGGTGATGGTGCCGGTGCCGCCGTGGTGGGCGCCAGTGAAGAGCCGGGGATCATCTCTACCCATATCTACGCCGATGGCCGTCAGGGCGATCTGCTCAAATGTGCCTTTCCACCCAGAGCCGGAGAAACCTCCGAAGCCGTGGGCTTTATGACCATGAAGGGTAACGATGTCTTCAAGGTCGCCGTGACTCAGTTGTCCCATGTGGTGACAGAAACCCTGAGATTGAATAACGTCGACAAGTCAGAAATCGATTGGCTGGTGCCACATCAGGCCAATTTCCGCATTATTAATGCTACAGCCAAGAAATTGGACATGAGTCTTGATAAAGTGGTGCTGACGCTGGCCAAACATGGCAATACTTCAGCTGCCTCAGTGCCGATTGCACTGGACGAAGCGGTGCGCGATGGCCGCATCAAGCGCGGGCAACTCTTGCTGCTTGAAGCCTTCGGTGCCGGTTTTGCCTGGGGTAGCGCCTTGGTTCGCTTCTGATATTCAGTGCCTGCTTTCTTCGCGTAAGTGAGCGGGACGTCTCAATGCATACAAGTTGATCTGCCGGGCAGATCAGTGGACTCGGGCAGCGGCATCAGCTTTGCTGCCTGCAATCATAGGTAAATGAATATGGAAAACTTCGCTTTCGTGTTCCCGGGACAAGGTTCTCAGGCTGTTGGCATGCTTGCCGATCTTGCCGAAGGCTATCCGGTCGTGACCGAGACTTTTCGTGAAGCCAGTGAAGTACTGGGTTACGACTTGTGGCAACTGGTACAGCAGGGACCAGCCGAAACTCTTAACGAGACTGACAAGACCCAGCCAGCCTTGCTGAGCGCCAGTGTCGCCCTGTATCGCGCCTGGCAAGCGGCCGGCAAAGCCGCTCCCAACATGATGGCTGGCCACAGTTTGGGTGAATACTCGGCGCTGGTGTGTGCTGGGGTGCTCAAGTTTACCGATGCCGTTAAGTTGGTTGAACTGCGTGGTCAGTTGATGCAGCAAGCGGTTCCTGCCGGAACCGGCGCCATGTTTGCCATCATAGGGCTGGATAACGACGCCATTGCCAAGGCCTGTGAAGACAGCGCCGAAGGCGCTGTGGTTAGCCCGGTTAACTACAATAGCCCAGGCCAGGTGGTGATTGCCGGTGAAAAAGCCGCGGTTGAGCGCGCCGCCGCAGCTTGTAAGGCAGCAGGCGCCAAAATGGCGGTTGCCTTGCCTGTGAGCGTGCCTTCCCATTGCGCTTTGATGAAGCCTGCCGCCGATAAACTGGCCAATGCACTGGGTAACATCGAATTTAGCCAGCCGCAAATTCCCGTGATTAACAATGCGGATGTCGCCCAGCCACAAGCTGCCGCTGATATCCGTGATGCTTTGGTGCGTCAGCTTTACAGCCCGGTGCGCTGGACTGAAACCGTTGAAGCCATGGCGGCCATGGGGGTCACTGAGCTCTATGAAGTGGGTCCGGGTAAAGTCTTGACCGGGCTTTGCAAGCGCATTAATAAATCCCTTACTGCCAAGGCAGTCAACGATGCCGCTTCTCTGGCTGCATTGATCGAATAAGGAGCTTTTCATGAGCGTAACATTAGACTTAAGCGGCAAGATTGCCCTGGTTACCGGCGCCAGTCGTGGCATTGGCAAGTCGATTGCCACTACTCTGGCCGAGGCCGGTGCCACAGTATTCGGTACCGCAACCAGTGAGCGTGGCGCTGAAGCCATCTCGGCTTATCTGGGCGATAAGGGCCATGGTTTGGTGCTGAATGTCACAGATCCACAATCTGTTGAAAATTTATTTGCCTCGATCAAAGAAAAAGCCGGTGATGTTGATATTCTGGTAAACAATGCTGGCATCACCCGTGACAATTTATTGATGCTAATGAAAGAGGATGAGTGGCAGGATATCCTGGACACCAACCTGACATCTCTTTTCAGGTTATCCAAGCCAGTGATGCGCTCAATGATGAAGAAACGTCATGGTCGTATCATCAATATCGGCTCTGTGGTAGGTACCATGGGCAATGCGGGCCAAGTGAACTACTCTGCGGCCAAAGCGGGTTTGATCGGATTTACAAAATCTCTCGCCAGAGAGGTTGCATCTCGTCAAATTACAGTTAATGCTATTGCTCCTGGTTTTATCCAGACAGATATGACGGATGAGCTGACAGAAGATCAGCAACAGGCCATCATGTCCCAGGTTCCAATGAGACGCTTGGGTCAGGCACAGGAAATTGCCAACGCCGTGCTCTTTTTGGCCTCGGATGCCGCCGCTTACATCACAGGGGAAACCTTGCATGTAAATGGCGGGATGTATATGGTTTAAGGGCGAATGGCAGGGATACTGTCGCAATTGGGTGGTGATCTGCAGCAATTGAGGGCCTAAAATCGTGGTTAGACCACGAATTCTAGGCTTGCAATGTTGGTCAAATCTAATAAACTACTCGCAATCTTACGCAAGTGCGTAATTTGAATAGGAAAGAAAACTAATGAGCAACATCGAAGAACGTGTAAAGAAAATCATCGTAGAGCAACTGGGCGTTAAAGAAGAAGACGTTAAGCCAGCAGCTTCTTTCGTAGACGATCTGGGTGCAGATTCTCTGGACACTGTTGAGTTGGTTATGGCTCTGGAAGAAGAGTTTGATACCGAGATCCCTGATGAGGAAGCTGAGAAAATCACTACCGTTCAGGCAGCGATCGATTACGTTTCCAAGAATCAGTAATCCAGAATTCCAGAAAACAGGCGGCATAATTGCCGCCTGTTTTTGTTTTCGCCCCGTCAGTTTCTGGTTGTACCAGTATCAGCCGATGCATTATCGTGTCTTGTGACCATTCGGCTGCTGGCCGGCGGCAATGGTAGGCTGCAACAGCCTAGCCTATCATGGTAACTCACCCGTTAATCTAAGGTGGACACAGTGACTAAACGTCGAGTCGTTATCACTGGCCTGGGTCTGGTGACCCCGGTCGGCAACACAGTGGACAGCACCTGGCAAGCCTTGCTGGCAGGTCAGAGCGGTATCGCGCCTATCACCAAGTTTGATGCCAGCGAATTCAGCACCCGTTTTTCAGGCTCAGTCAAAGATTTTGACGTAGAGCAGTACCTGTCCCGTAAAGACGCCCGCAAGATGGACCTCTTTATTCAGTACGGTATGGCTGCCGGCATTCAGGCCATGCGTGATTCCGGATTGGAGATGGATAAAGAAGATCCGACCCGAGTCGGAACCGCTATCGGCGCTGGTATGGGCGGCATGTGGTTGATTGAGCAAAACCACAGCGCCTTGATGGCCGGTGGCCCACGTAAAATTTCCCCTTTCTTTGTGCCCAGCACCATCATCAATATGATTGCCGGTCATCTGTCCATCATGTACGGCATGACCGGCCCTAACTTTGCGGTGACAACTGCCTGTACCACCGGGGTTCACAACATAGGTTTCGCAGCCCGTACCATAGCTTATGGCGATGCCGATGTGATGGTTGCCGGTGGCGCAGAAGATGTGACTTGTCCTCTGGGCGTGGGTGGCTTTGCCGCGGCCAAGGCCTTGTCTACCCGTAATGATGACCCTCAGGCGGCCAGCCGCCCATGGGATAAAGACAGAGACGGTTTTGTTATCGGCGACGGCGCCGGGGTGTTGGTGCTGGAAGAGTATGAGCGCGCCAAGGCTCGCGGTGCCAAGATTTATGCCGAGCTGGTCGGTTTCGGTATGAGCGGCGATGCCTTCCATATGACTTCACCGCCAGCCGATGGCGCCGGCGCTGCGGCAGCCATGAAAAATGCACTGAGAGATGCAAGCTTGGCACCCGAAAGCATAGATTATATCAACGCTCACGGTACTTCTACGCCGGCAGGCGATAAGGCCGAAGCGGCGGCAGTGAAGTCCATCTTTGGCGATCATGCCTATAAGCTGATGGTGAGCTCCACCAAGTCGATGACGGGTCATTTGCTCGGGGCTGCCGGTGCAGTGGAAACCATTTTCTCTGTGTTGGCCCTTAAAGATCAGGTAGTTCCGCCTACCATCAACCTGGACAATCCGGACGAAGGTTGCGATCTGGACTTTGTTGCCCATACCGCACGTCAGACTAAAGTAGAGCATGTGCTATGTAACTCTTTCGGGTTCGGTGGCACCAATGGCTCTTTGTTGCTGAAGCGAGTTTAAGATTCAACCTCTTGAAAAAGCGCCAGATGGCGCTTTTTTTATCTTTAAAATCAGTTAGTCATATTCTCAAGCTAAACCCAGAATTAACCTTTGTTCATCTCTATTGGCATTCCCTGAATATAGCGCCAGAATCCCGCCAAATGATTCTGGAGTTTTCACTATGCTCAATCCTGCAATGTTTCCTGTTATGGCCGTAGTCGGAGCGATTGCTGCCAATTTAACCGAGTTGGTGCGGGGCGAAAACAGCCGCTGGCAACCGGCGATGGAAATTGGTGTTCGCACTTTTAGTTTGGCCATAGCTGCCTATACAGTGCTCTGGTTTGCCTTGTTGACAGCAGCGGTTTATGCCGGCGGCGATGCCGATGTGATAGCCGGGGTAGAGGTGCTTGGCATCTTCCTGCTGGCGATGGGCATTTACTCACTGTTTCATCTGTCCCGTTTTATCGGCAGCAAATTGCAGCTTTGGATTTATCGGCTGGCCTTACCTCTGGTGATTGGCGGAAGTTTCCTGGTATGTAAGTTTGGGTGATTGCGAAATTTTCGCGTACACTCTCAGCCAGGTGCGGTCAGCAGATCGCCAAGCCTGATGAGAGGATCCCATGGCAGGAACAGAGAGACAGATAACCCTGAGGTTTTTGGCCGAGCCCGCTGACGTCAACTTTGGCGGCAAGGTACACGGCGGCGCAGTAATGAAGTGGATTGACTTGGCGGCCTATGCTTGTGCGGCCGGTTGGAGCGGTAAATACTGCATCACGGTTTATGCCGGTGGGATCAGATTTGTCAAACCTATTCATGTGGGCAATATAGTGGAGGTGAGCGCCAAGGTGATCTATACCGGCAGCACCTCCATGCACATAGGTTTGGACGTAAAGGCCGGCGATCCCAAGGATTCCGAGCGCCATCTGACCACTCACTGTATTGTCATCATGGTGGCGGTAGACGATGAAGGTAAACCTACGCCTGTACCTGAATGGCAGCCGACATCGGCAAGAGACATAGAGCTCAGGGATTCGGCAATCAAGTTGATGGAGATGCGCAAGAAAATCGGCGCGGAAATGGAAGCGCACGTTCATCCTTAAGTGTTGATTTCAAGAGCCACATTCGTGGCTCTTTTCTGTATGCGGGATGCTGAGTTTGCCCGTATCAACTTCTCCTTTACGCTGCCCCATGGCAAAATGCGGCTTAAACATCGGCTCGAATTGTCACTCTCGGCTTTGGTTTAAACTAAGAATTTTGCTTTAAACCAAAACCTTGGCTTTACGCCAAAGGTTTTGAAGCATGGTCGGCAATCGGGCCAGCCTGTTCCCGCACTTAAAACAATCAAGGAAATATCATGGCGAATGTCGCATTTCTCGGTCTAGGTGTTATGGGGTATCCCATGGCTGGGCATCTGCAAAAACAGGGGCACCAGGTCACTGTTTACAACCGTACTTTCTCCAAGGCTGAAGCCTGGGCGGCAGAGTTTGGTGGGCGCTGCTGCGCGACTCCGGCCCAAGCCGCCGAGGGACAGGATATTGTCTTTGCCTGTGTCGGCAATGATGATGACTTACGCCAGGTCGTACTGGGTGAAGAGGGCGCAGTACATGGTATGGCTCCGGGAAGTATCTTTGTCGATCACACCACTGCCTCATGCGACGTGGCGCGGGAGTTGGCCGCTTTGCTGGCCGAGAAGGACATCGCTTTTATGGATGCGCCGGTTTCCGGTGGTCAGGCCGGTGCCGAGAATGGGGTATTGACCATTATGGCCGGCGGCTCTGAGGCGGTATTTGCACGGGTAAAACCTGTGATGGCTGCCTATGCCCGCTGCGCCGAACTATTGGGAGATGTTGGCGCCGGGCAGTTGACCAAGATGGTCAATCAAATCTGCATTGCCGGGGTGGTACAAGGTTTGGCCGAAGCCATGCATTTTGCCAAGAGCGCCGGGCTCGATGGCGAGAAGGTGGTTGAGGTGATCAGCAAAGGCGCGGCCCAGAGCTGGCAAATGGAAAATCGTCACAAGACCATGTTGAAGGGTGAGTATGATTTTGGATTTGCGGTGGACTGGATGCGCAAAGACTTAGGCATAGCACTCAATGAAGCCAGACGCAATGGCTCGCATTTGCCGCTGACTGCCATGGTTGATCAGTTCTACGCAGAAGTGCAGGCCATGGGCGGTAACCGCTGGGATACTTCCAGTCTGATGGCTCGCCAGGAGAAGTGCCGTAATAAGTAAGGCCAGCGATTGGAGATAACAAAAGGACAGCTTCAGCTGTCCTTTTTGGGTTTTGAGTCTGCTATCAGTTGGGCTCGGGGCTGACCACTATATGTTCCAGCTCTACAGGCGCCACTGCGTGCAGGGCGTCCATGCTGGCTCCCACCAGAGAGATTTTGCCATCGGCCGATTCCAGCAGCAGCGCCCGTTTGATTTCGCTGAAGCTGCGGTTATGGCGCAGCAGGGTCGACAGTGCCATCTGCATCGGCATCATGGATGGGTTAAAGGCGGCGTTTTCGGCGTAACGGCCACAGAAGGTGGCGCCATCAGCCGTTTCCAGTACTACCGCACAATGGCTCTTGCTGTACGGGGCATAGCTGAGGCTGGCGTGATCCAGCGCCTCAATCACCATGGGATCGGAGCTTTCAAGCGCCAGGTTTACCTGTTGTTTACTCAGCAAAGGTGTGGTGACATTGAGATCTTTGGGACCAAAGGCGTAGGGCAGGTAATGACTCAAAGGCGCTGTAGGCTGCTTGGGCAGATGAATGCGGATCTCTTGCCCGGCCACCAACTCATTCATAAACTGACGGCAGTGGCCGCAGGGACTCTCGTTGACTATGATATCGACTACCTGGCTTTCACCGCTCAGCCAGGCATGACTGATGGCGCTTTGCTCGGCGTGAACCGAGTGACACAAGGCTTCACCCGGTAGTTCGATATTGGCGCCCATATAGATATCACCGCTCTTGCCTTTGGCGATGGCGCCGACATAGAACTCGCTGATTGGCGGATTGGCCAGTGCCGCAGCAATAGGCAAGAGTGCCAGCAGTAATTCATCATCACCAAGGCCGCTGACCTTGGCCAACTCACTCAGCTGCTGTGCATCCAGATGACCGGCGAACTCATCGTTGAGCAGTGGCACCAATTGCTCGGCAAGTGTCTTGGGCAACTGGTTCAGGCTGTTTACAAATCTGTCTTGCATTGGCCATTCCTTGTTAAATGTTAAGCTAATGGTTATCCAGTTTAGTCAGGAAGTTACAGTGGAAACGGGACTGGCTTCGCAAAATTCCGTTAAAGCGCCTGTAAGTATTGCACCAGAGCCTTGAGAAGTCGCTGGTGACTTTCATTTTCGGCAGTTTCTTCCAACAGATTTTCTAAGCGAATGACATAATCCGGATCGTTGAGTCTTTGCTGACAGAACTCATGCCAGCGCAGTGTTTCTTTGTCCGTAAGTGTCGAAGGATAGTTGCGGGCACGGTAACGAAACAGCATCTCCTTGAGCCTGGGGTCGTCAAAGCTGAGATCCAGCGCCGCCAGATTATCGGGGGCGGTATGGCGGATCATCTCCATCTTGGCCTTATCCGCCGGAGAGAAGAATCCTCCGCTGTAGAGCATAAGATCCGGATCTGTACTCTGGTTGTCCCTTGGGGTATCAAACAGGCTTGCCAGCTTGGCGCGGATCTGCGGATGCTGGCGCAGGCGCTTGTATTGCTCGCGGGCAAAGGCCTTGTCAAATCCAATCCGCTCGGCGGCTTCATCGGTCAGTGTCTTGGCGGTGGCAATAAAGGGGCACTTATTAATGTGCACCTGTTTAACCGGTATGGGTAATTCATCTTCTGCCAATTCGCTTCTTGGCGTGTAGAGGCGCTCGCGAATGCTGTCTACATCCAATTCAATCAGCGGGCTGATATCCATATGCAGGTTAACGCAGACAATGGCATTCTTGTTCTCCGGATGATGGGCCACAGGGGCAATGAGAGTGGCACAGCCCTGAGTCGCCGGGATCTTGGAGCTGATATGCACCAAAGGTTGCATATTGAGTACATCGATTTGCTCAGAGACTGCCTGCTTGCGTCTGAGTTTGAAATAGTAGTCAAACAGCCTTGGTTGTTTCTCTTTTATCAGTTTGGCCAAGGCTATGGTGGCGTAAACATCTGACATGGCATCGTGAGCCTTTTCATGGCCGAGTCCGTTGGCCTGGGTCAGATGTTCGAGCTTGAAACTGGGAGAGCCGTCCTCTTTGGTTGGCCAGTTGATCCCGTCCGGGCGCAGGGCATAGCAGGCCCGAACCAAATCGATAATGTCCCAGCGGGAATTGCCTTGCTGCCATTCTCTGGCATAGGGATCGATAAAGTTACGGTAAAAACCATAACGGCTGACCTCATCATCAAATCGCAGCGAGTTGTAGCCGGCGACGCAGGTATTGGCTTGGCTGAACAGGGCATTGATCCGCCCCATAAACTCGGTTTCCGGCAGCCCTTTGCCATTCGCCAGTTGCGGCGTGATCCCTGTGATGAGGATCGCCTCGGGAGAGGGCAGGTAATCGCTGGCTATCTGACAGTAAAAGGTCTCGGGCTCGCCAATGATGTTCAGCTCCAGATCGGTACGTATCCCGGCAAACTGCGCCGGCCTGTCTTTCGCCGGATTAGCGCCGAATGTTTCATAATCATGCCAGAATATTGTTGGCATTGTATCGTTGTTTCTTGTCATTTATAACTCTTCAAATATTCTGCTCAACTATCTGATAAATATCGCCAACGCTGACCATGCTTGTTTATTTGTTTTCACCAGATTTTAAGACCGTTTGAACCCATGTGTGTACATACCTGTGTACATGTTGCTCAAGCTAACTTATGCTTAATCTAAAATATGTACACAGGTTAGTGAAATGTCTTTGTCTGATGCTAAGTTACGCGCGATTCTTGGCAAACCATATCAGGGTAAACCCGAGCTTTCAGACCGTGATGGCCTTGGGGTACGCATCACACCTCAGGGCACTATAACATGGCAGTGGCGTTTTCGCTGGCAAGGAAAGCCTTGTCGGTTATCTGTTGGCCGATATCCAGACTTAAAGGTTGCAGAAGCGAGGCAGCTGATTCCTGAAATCCGCAATGTATTGAGTAATGGTACAGACCCACGCCTTTACTGGAAACACCGAACTACCCAAGAAGGTATGCCCACACTGAAAGATATCTGTGAGGCATTCTTAGAGCTACGGGCCCCAGGGTTAAAGCCGGGCACAGTTGCTATCTATCGTTCTGCGTTCAATGCTTATCTGTTCAACGCATTCCCCGGTAAGCCAGTTGAAAGAATCACTATGAGTGAGTGGATCGATTTCTTCGACGGTATCGCCAAAACCAGCCGGGTAACTGCAGGCGCTATGCTCAAGCACGTAAAAGCAATATGCAATTGGGCTATTCGCCGGCAGATGATCTCTAATCTTGATGTACTTCAACTGCGTGTATCTGATGTTGGTTCACCCTCCAAGGTAGGTGACAGGGTACTGACCTTTCCCGAGTGCCATAAAATACTCGCTGAGTTAGATAAAAGCCGTGCAACTACTACAGTTATCAACTCGATAAAGGCTTGCTTGTACTCCGGGGCAAGGATCTCTGAGCTGTTGAAATCAAAACGTGCCGATTTTGATTTGGAATCCATGGTCTGGACAGTACCTGCTGAAAATAGTAAAACTAATTTGCCTGTTCGCAGGCCAATCACGGAAGACTTACTGGCCATTCTGCAGCAGCAGTGGTCACTGTATCAGTCAGAGTGGAGTTTTCCGGCCCCTAATGAACACAGAAAGCCCCTAGGGGTAGCATCTGTCAATAAGTTAGTGCGTGAGATACGTGCCAGAATGGATATTCCACACTGGCGCTTGCATGATTTTCGTCGCACTCTGTCTACCAGGCTCAGTGAGGTAGGGGTATTGCCCCATGTTACCGAGAAAATGCTTGGCCATGTGCTCGGCGGGGTAATGGCGGTATATAACAAGCATGATTGGCTTGATGAACAGCGGACTGCTTATACGTTGTGGAATTCTAAATTATTAAATAACACCATTGCAGGGACGATATGAGAACAACATTTCCATGGTTTTATAAAAAAACAGAGCAAGAGTTAAAGGAACTTTTTGATAAGGCCGAATTTGTTTTTGATACAAATGTTTTGTTAAATCTGTATCGATATTCAGATTCTACTAAGAATGATGTTTTAAAAGTTATTAGAGGCCTGAGTGAACGTTGTTTTATGCCTAATAGAGTAGCGCTGGAATTCTTCAATGGTCGGTTGAGCGTCATTCACTCTCAACTAGAGTTATATGAAAAAGCGGTCGGAAAAATAAGAGAGTTGAGAAGGGATATTGAACACTCAAAACAGCATCCTTTTATTGGTGAGGATTTACATGAGAGATCGAATGATTTATTTAAAGAGCTTTCAGAAGAGTTAGAGGCTGGGAGAGTTAAACATGCATCAAGAATCAATGTCGATGATATACTTGACGATGTATCAGATATTTTTGATGGTAAGGTTGGTCAGTCAAAGTCTGAAGATGAACTGAATAAAATTGCCACTGAAGCAGAGAATAGGTTTAAAAATAAAATCCCGCCAGGATATGAAGATGCCTCTAAGGCCAAAGACTGTACTGCACTTCATGATAAACTCCGTGCTTATGGTGATTACATAATCTGGGATGAAATTATCAAACACGCGAAAAGTACAGATGTTGATATTATATTTGTTACTGATGATGTCAAGGTCGATTGGTGGCAAAAGGAAAAAGGCAATATAATTGGCCCAAGGGTCGAACTAGTTAAAGAGTTTTCGGATAAGACTGGTAAGTTGTTCCATATGTATACTGTTGAGCGATTTTTGGAGTATGTCAGTACATTTGTGAATACAGGTATCAGTAAGGAAAGTGTAAGGGAAGTAAATGATTTGAAAGAGGAGCAAATATCTTACTCCAATTCTAAAAGTGGTTTCCTGAATCAAGGTAATTCTTTTGTGAAATACAATTATATAAATAAGGACCTTGATAGATTAAGTTCAGCTATTAAGGGGGAATCTGACATGTGTTATGTTCTCAATGCCTTAGAAGCTCGTGATTATATTGCAATAATTAGTTGGGTTGATGCAGAGAAGAAAAGTGTTTTGTCATCTGCTAATCACTTCAATGATGATGAGCTCTTCACATTGATTAAGATTAAGGAGATTTCTTCAAGATTGTTGCGTTTACAAGATGAACAAAAAAGTAATAAGTCGGAATTTGATTATTACGAATTAGGTGGAAAAATATTTGAATACTTCAGGTATAAATCAAAACGTTCAGAAAATTACTAATTTTAAAATCCTATACATTGGTAAGTCAGAGGATCACTCTGACTTACCAAGAGACTCAAGCCGCCTCTTGCTCTCTGTCCCAAGCTTCCAGCTGCTTTCTCGAGTAAAACCTCCCGTTGTGAATAGGAGCGGGGAAACCAATTTTACGGCGCCAGTTCCACAGTGTTGTGGGGCTGGAAAGCCGGTAACGTTCCATTACCTCTTTGGTGGTTAAAAACAGTTTCTCTTCTGTGTGCTGTATTACCAGTTGGGTTGTTTGCTGTTGCTCATTACTCATGCTGCCTTCCTCCTCAATTGATCCATTTGATGCAGGAAGCGGGCATAAGGGGCCGCCTCCTTTCGTTCTGCAATATCCAAGTAACTCGGCCGCTGCTCTTGCTGGCGTTGCTTGTTGGCGATGGCCACCGCATCGATACGTGAGCGGGTGATCCCCAGTCTTTGAAGGTGATGCTTTACTCGATGAACAGGCAACTGCAGTTCAGCGGCTACTCGTTCAAAGCTCAGGCCTTGTTTGTAGAGTTCTGCTATCTGGTCCATATCGTCTCCTTAAGCGGCTTTGTTGCCGGCAGTGAGTAATGGGATTGAGTGCTCAACTTCGTTACCCCATGCATGCCACCCTGGGTGATTTTGACGGGCGAACAACTCTACCCGCGGCAGATCACCAATCAGTTCAACAATGCGGTCTCTGGTGCAATCCGGTTTCCGTGAGTGCTCGCGTATCGGTTCGATAATGAGTTGCCGCACACCTTTGCCCTGGCGCTTGGGTTTACCCCTAACAGCAATCAGGCAATCCTCAGTGTTGCCACGGCTCCAGTGCCCGAGCCCTATCTTTGTAGCGGCCATCAACAACTGCAGCAGTTGTTCTTCCGGCATAGTTTGCAGGTCAATCTGGTTGACTCTAAATTCACGCTGCAGGTTGTTGAAAAAGCGTTTGTTCAGCTTTACCCAAGTGAATGCCTTCATGGTCTTAAGGGTGAACCCCCAAGCCTTTACCAGTTCCAGTGCTTCCAATGGCATGGCGGGAACGTGCCACATGAACAGGGTGCAATCATCCGCTGCCATATCAGCAACAGGCAGGTCCTTCATTTGCTCAAGGCTCATAACGTCATACTTACAGCTGGCGCCTCGGTTGCCGTTCTGGTTCTTGTCGTTGAATTTCCAGGCCGGGTCAGCATAGATAATTTGGTAACTCATCGAGCTGCCCCCTTGTTGGTTAACCCACAACTATTCGTTGCCTTATAGCCAAAGCGTTGCCAGTCGATCTCCTTCACGCGCTCGATGCGGGCGGCAACTTGTTCCATTGATTTCTGGTTAGTGCTGAGGTTGCCCGGGTCTATGCCGTTAATCTTGGCGGCCACACTGGCCGGGTGCCCCTTCACATAGTGATCCTGCAAGGCGCTGATCATTGGCTCTGATGTGATATCGGTGAAGCTGATTAGCAGCTCAAAGCGCTCTTGGCTTTCCATTCCAGGGATTAGGTGCTTCATGCTGCCTCCTTGGGGAAATACTTGTGTTCCAGCTCTTCGAGCTTAGCAGGGAGCTGCTTATCCATTGCCATCATGATTTGGTTTGCTGTCAGGTTTACGGCATCTGAATTGGCGATCATTTTCCCGGTTGTTGGGCAGATGCAGCGGCCGATGAAGTGTTTACTGTTGCGACTCCAAACCAAACGCTCAAATGCAGCGCACCAATGCCTTACTCCTAGGGCATCGTGCTCATTACGCACTTTTGCAAGAGCCTTGAGCATTACTGTGGTGGTGAATAAGGTTTTGTCGCGCTCACTGGCCGCAATGCTAAGAAACTGCATACCCTGCCCGAGGTCACACCAGAACTCATTTGCCCGCCAAGCGTGCTCTGCTTCAGTAGGTTTTTTTGTGCCGATAGCTATGGCAGTGGCGTCTTTCAGTTGCTTGAATGACCACAGGTAGTTGCTTTGAGTGCTGGCTTTGTTGTTGGCAAAGTCCACTCGGTCAAAAAGCCATTCAGTCTCTTCGACGACCTGCATTGTGATTTGAGATAAAGGATCGCGGTGGTTGTATGTATCGCCCAATCCCTGTGCTGGCTTGCTAGCGTTCTGGTTAATATCGGTAAAGGCTTGCTGGCGTTCTTGCAGCGACAAGCTTGGGTACACTGTAATGCTGATGGTGTCTTGGGTAAGATGCTCGCATCGCTCAAGCGCCTTTGATATGCCAACGGCGCGATGTTGTCCGTCAAATAGTTTAATGATGGAATCCATGCTGACCTTGAGCACACCAACGCAAGAGCTGATCTCCGACGCCTCAAACTTTGGTGCATCGCTGCCGTTTGGGACTTCTACAACCCCAATGATTCCAGGTAAAACATAACCTGTTGGATTAGAGCTGATGTATTTGGCAATCGCATTGGCCCTCGCAGGGTTAACATTGCGTTGACTGCGCTCAAGCACACTGCCTGCATCGTCAATTCGAAGCATACGAACCAACACCCTCATTGACATCATCACAGTGTAAAAAACCTTGCCGCCTTGCATGCCCATGACGGCGGGCATAGAGAAACACATTTCCATTTAGTAGATCTCCTTAAGTTCCTGCTCGTTGTCTTTAAGCTCGCCCACGCATTTGGGGCAGACGCAGGGCAGGTATTCATGATCGGTTTCGGCCCGCTGCCAACCGGCGCTTTTGAGGGTTTCCAAAATAGTGGTGTCCGAATCAATAAAAATTCTTTTAGTGCAGCTGGAGCAAGTGAGGCTGTAGCCTATAACCAGTTCTAGTTCTGCCTTATCTGGCTGGGTCAGCGTTAACATGCTGCCTCCTTGGTTAACTCAATGCAGAGTAGGGTGGCTAACTGCTGTGGCGGCACTTGGAGGGCCTCGGCCATTTCCAAAACAAAGGCCTCGCCTTGGAAATCGCAGGTAATGCGGTTATCAAACCATTGAACCAATCCACCAAAGTAGGGATAGTCATCACATTCACTTGCTGTTAAATTCACATAACGTGATGTTTGTGCAAGTATTTCCCAACAGTTGTGGCATGTTTTAAAACTGGCGGGTTCGCCGTTCCATACACCTGAGGTAAAGGCATATTGCTCGCCCTGGTTGATGGTGCTGTGGCACTCACAACATTGGTGCGGTTTACGGGCAGTGCGGGTGCGAGTTGATTGGCAGTCCATGTCGGCCTCCTACGCAATAGCGTTGTTAAACAGCGGTGTGATAGCGGCAGCATGATGATGGCTGCGCCAGATAGTGGCTTGGTAGTTTTGGCTTTGTACCCGAAGGGCAAAGCTTTCACCAAGTTCGCCAGCGCAATCGACATATACTTGGTCGAACCGTTGGCTTGGGTGGTGCTGGTAGAGGTAGCGCTCCAACTCTGCCACGCGTTGCTTTACCCGTGGGCAGTCCATTGGATTGCTGTGCTTGGTCATCAAGCAGGCGAAGCGCAGTGACACTAACAAGCGGTGTTCGGCGCGTTCCTTCGCGGTGCTTGGGTTGGTGGTCAGAATTGGCATGGTCCCGTCCTCTGGTTAAGTGGTACGGGTTAAATATAACCAAAGTAAATTACTTTGGTCAATTACTTTGGTCATGTTTTGTAAGATGTCTTCAATCAGTATTCTCAATTTATTTCTGTTATTGTGAGCAACTGATGAAGCTTTCTGATTATGAAACATATAAAATCGATATAATTGATACGGTTATCTATTCGACAATGGAGTTTTTACGTGGCAAGGAATATTCAATCTTTATCTGTCAATTCAATCAAACTTGACCAGGAAAACGTCAGGTTTGGCGGTGATGTTGCCCAGAATCAGCGTGAAGCCCTAGATCTCATGATGGCTGATCCAGAAGATGCCAAGAAAATAGTTAAGCTTGCTGAGCACATAGCAAAATTTGGCCTGGATCCAACTGAATTACAGTTAGTTACACCAGATCCATCTGACGAAAGTAGTTATATCGTTCTTGAGGGAAATCGTAGACTGACCGCCCTTAAACTGCTACAAAATCCAGATCTTGCGTCAGATAGTAAAATTGCCAAGTCAATTCAAGAAATTATCTCAGCCATAGAAAATCTTCAGCTCCCTTCAGAAGTAGAATGCAGTGTAGTACCAGACAGAAAAAGTGGTGATATTTGGATTGAACTCAAACACACCGGGCCAAACGGGGGCGTTGGTCGGGTAGGATGGGACAGCGACATTCGTGATGAGAGAAGAGCGCGGCTTACCGGCGTTGAGTCTATTGGTAGACAAATTAGAAACTTAGTTAAAGATAACAAACACATTTTTTCTGATGAGACTGTTAAAGGCGTTATGTATATTCCTGTTACTACACTTACGCGTTTATTCAGCTCAAAGCCTGCGCAGGAAGCCTTTATGCTTCAAGTAAAGAACCGGGTCCTTGAGCCAAATTTGGAACTACATTTTATTGCACCATCTGTTGATTTCGCAATAAACCTCTTTACTACACAAGGCTATAATGTAAATGATATACGGAATCATGATGATCGAGTGAAATTTATTGGTCATATTCCGCCTGAACTTTTACCAGTTCGACTAAAGGAAAAAGCAGCTTCAACCGAAGTTCCCAATGCTACAGATTCAGGTCAATCACCAAATTCCGGAGGTACTAATTCTACGGGAAATGGAAATACCGCAGATGATAGTAGTAATGGCAACAACGATAACAATAACTCAGGGAACAATCGCGGCGGGAGCGGCGAAGACAATTCAAACAATCCTAAAATTAAAGCTAAGCCTTCGACTTTAATGAGGAAACACCTAATCCCATGGTCCCTCAAAATAACCAACTCCAGAATTAACGAAATTTATCGTGAATTGAGACATTCTATAAATGTACATGAGTCGCCTAATGCAGCTGGAGTTATGTTTAGAGTGTTCCTTGAGCTCACATTAGATACCTTCATTTCTAATCAAAAAGCAGCAAATGATCAAGTATGTCGTGTTGATAATCACAAGCCAATTAAAGACGATGATAAGCTTTCAGTAAAATTAGTTGCTGTGGTGTCGAAGTTAGAGCAGCTTACTTTACTCGATAAGTCCCAAAGTCGAGCTATACGTAACAGAGCGACAGGCTCTAATGATAGCTCTATAGGTTCAATAGAACATCTCAACCAATTGGTACATAATCAGTTTTCGGCACCAATTCCAACGGAATTGAATAGTGTTGCTGAGACATATAAACCTCTTTTTGATACCATTTGGGGCTAGGCTTCAGTGCTGGCCATTACTTGTAGTTTATGTTTTCATATGCGGAAGGCTCAAAAAGATAGTTATTAAGATGAAGAAATTTGCAACTCCCTTGAGGTACCCTGGTGGTAAAGGAAAATTTTCTCAGTTTGTGAAGCAAGTCTTTGAAGCAAATGGGCTTTTAGATGGTCATTATTTGGAGCCATACGCTGGCGGTGCTGGAGTAGCGATTGAACTGTTGTTCAATGAGTACGCATCAAAAATTCACATTAATGACTATGACCCTGCAGTGTATGCCTTTTGGGTATCTGTTAAAGAGCACAATGATGATCTATGCAAACTGATCAGTGATACGCCAGTTACTATAGACAATTGGCATGTTCAGAAGAATGTGCTTGCGAATGTTGAGGAATACTCAACTTTAGATGTAGCGTTCGCGACATTTTTTCTTAATCGAACAAACCGTTCCGGCATCCTTAAGGCTGGTGTAATCGGTGGGAAAGAACAGTCTGGTAAATGGAAGTTGGATGTTCGCTACAACAAGAAAGATTTGATTAAGCGAATAGAGCTGATTGGTCGTTACAAAGAAAGAATATTTGTCTACAACATGGATGCTGTACAACTAGTTCGCGAGGTTGTTCCGACTTTGCCTAAAAAGACACTAATTTATCTTGATCCTCCATACTACGTTAAGGGCTCTGGGTTATACCGTAACTTCTACAATCATGATGATCATGTTGAAATAGCTGCAACAATGGCAAATGTCCGTCATCCTTGGATCGTTTCATACGATGATGTGCCTGAAATTAGAGAGATATATAAGGACTATCGTCAAGACTCATATTTTTTGAGTTATACGGCTCAGGAGAAAAGAAAGGGCTCAGAAGTGATGATATATGGCCCTGATGTCGAAATACCTTCCAAAGATTTTTTGCATAAGAATATGCCGCTAAAGCTAGCAGTCTAAATTCAAAATCTTACAGCAGCACGGAATACCAAAACACGCGACCAATAACGGTAATCACTTTTACTTGGTCGCCACTATAACTCTCATCAGGGTATTCATCTTGATTGTAGCTGCGCAGGCGTAAGCCATTACCGGGAAGGGTATAGAGCAGCTTAACCCGCAACATGCCATCGTGATTAATGGCATACATTTTCCCATCGACAATAGTTTTGTTGGCAGTATCAATACCGACAGTGCTGCCGTTTGGCAAAACCGGTTCCATACTGTTACCCGAAACCTTCACACATACAGCAGCAGCTGGCTCCACGCCTTGACTACGCATGGTTAATTTAGAGAAGCGCAGTTTAGGACCGTGGTTTTCGATATCGGCCACAATGCCGTTGCCTGCTGCCAGTTTCACTTCAGTGAAGAACGGCACTTCAAGTTCGTCTTTGCCCAGCGGTGTTTTGTCATCCCAGACAGCAAACGAACCCGAATACTCTGAAATCTCATCATCTGCCCTTTGCTCAATACCATAAAGCAATCTTTCTGGTGAGCACTTTAGGGCGCGCGCAAGCTCCACAATCTTTGCGGAGGACTTTACCTTGCCTGATACCAACTTGTGAACCATTGGTTGAGAAATGCCAGAAAGCTCAGCCAGCTCCTTTTGAGAAATGCCAAGTTCTTTCATGCGCTGCACTACGTTAGTGCTGAGAGGATTCGTATTCATATCCGAATGATATTACGCAGGTTATATTTAATCACTTTCATATGGTAATATTTTTCTTGATGTGTAATTTACTTTGGTTATATTATCAGGCATGACCAACGGAAAGGTGTCACATCATGAAAAAATCTGACGTACTCAACTTCTTTCAAACTCAACAAAAGGTTGCTGCTTCGCTCACCGAAGCAGGATTCCCAATCAGCCAAGCGGCAGTTTCCAAATGGGGCGATAACGTCCCGCCACTTAGAGCGTATCAGCTCGAACGCATCACCAACGGCAAGCTAATGGCTGATGATTCGCAAAATGATGACGAGCAGCAAGCAGCTTGATTACACGGTAAACCTAAAAGGGAGTTTAGCCATGAAACACAAATCACGCCTTGACCTGCTAATGGTTGCCATTCACCGCTGGTTGGAGTTGCCCAAGGTGAGCCGTGCATCACTGGCGGCCAGCGTTGTGGAGGTTGTTGATCGCCTGGGCCTGAAAAAGCCACTGGCCAGAGAGGGGATTAGCTTTGCGCGAACCGACGACCCTTACAACGATGCCAGGATCAATGCCCAGAAGATTTTCCGCTGGCTGGGCCAATATCAAGAGTGCCACCCAAACCCGGAACGCTTGTTTCATGTTGAGCAAGCTTTGCTTGCCGCTATGCCAACGCATTTGCGTATGGCTTACCTCAATGATGTGTATGGCCCGATAGGGGTAACGGTAGTTGCAGACTCGGGCCTTGTTGGCGGGCTGTTGGAGCCGGGCAGGGTGGCGGCAATTCTCACCAAGGAAAACAGTGAAGCACAGATTGCGGTTATTACCCTGGGCTCGCAGCCGACCCGCGAGCAGGTTGTTCAGTGCCACCGTGAGCTGAGGGAATCGCGGGCGACGACTGAGGCCAGTATTCAATTGCTGGAAGCTGAGTTTTCTTTCCTTCGCGCTGGCAGAGCCACCGCCAATGAGTAACGAAGCAGACGAAGCCCAACGGGTATCTGAGCTGTTTGACAGCCTGGCAATAGCCCAAGCAAGGAAGCCACCGCAGACAGCTGCAAGCACCGGCCGCTGCTTGTATTGCAGTACTCCGGTTGCCGCTGAGGCCCGTTTTTGTGATGCGGATTGCCGTGATGATTTTGAGCGTTTGCAGCAATTAAAGGCGAGGGCATGAGCGTGGACGAATTGGATTTAATGGAACTGGACGTGAGCCATTCGTTAGCGACTGAGAACCGCAACGCGGTATTACATGCCTGTGTGAGTGGCTTATCGAGTGTTGCGCAAATGCGGTTATGGACGCACCTGGAGTACACGCATCAGCTGTATTTGAATGCGTTGGATGTTGAGCCATATACGGTTGAGCGCGGTGAGGCGATTTTGGCGTTTGAACAGGCTTCGCGTGACTTGGATGGGTTGATCCGTGAGTTTGAGCTGCTCGAACAGCGCCGTTTAACGCGGGTGAACGTTTGGCGTGAACTGTGCCGCTGGCTGCGGTTGGAATGGCGCCATTTTATGGCATTGGTGAGTTAACTCACCTGCTTTGGAGGGTATATGGACGTAAATGACTTGGATTTAACACCTGAAGATTCGGCTTGTGTCAATGAAAGCGCAGCAAAAGTGATAATGCAATTGCAGGAGTGGTTTAGCGCTCGCCGCGATCACTTAACAGGCATAGCAGAACACGATTCCAAAAAAATTCAAATCGGCGATCAGATAATTGATGACCCTGATTTCATTCGTGGCTTCCGATTCGGCTTGAAGTTCTCGATGCACTTTTTGGGTGAGTTGCCTATCAGCATTGAAGAAGGTGATTGATATGGAACATGACGATTGCAAGGTGGTGCCGATTGGTGAGCCACGCTGGCGTGCTGCTGAACGGCAGGAACAGATTGAACGGATGGCGGCGATTGTACGTTGTTCGCCAACGCTGTCGGCTGAGGCGATTGCCAGTTTGTTATATGCGCACGGTGCGCGATTGATTGATGGCGGCCCTGAGGCCGCCTAGGAGGACATATGAATATAATCCATTGCACCTTGCTATTGGTTGGTGGTTGTTCTGAGTGTCAGCGCTATGAAATTAGAGTGAGAGCCATACGTGCAGTTGTAACCTCACGTGCACCTAGGAGCGTGAACACGACGTTATGCAAGCGATGGGATTCGATAACACCGCTAACCTTGTCTTCAATATTAAAAAGAGGTGACTCTTTTGTCACTTGGCCTAGGTATAACTCATTATTTCCGCGTTTGAGAATTATTGACCAATTATGTTCATCACGTTCAATAACCTCACAGATTTCAACAGTATGTTCTGCATTTACTCTGGTTTCCATTTGCACTCCTTTGCTTGAATGTTTTCAAAGAATAAAACACTTGAGAGGACGTTACGTTGCCCCTAATTCAATATTAGGAATTGCAGTAGCTAAACGCAAATGTAGGGATAAATTTCAGGAGGACAAAAACAGAAGCGCCCGCGTTAGTTTAGTGACAGCTGCGGGCGCTTACCTGAGTTCAGGCTTGGTCATCATAGCCAAGCCATTGATGTGCGTCAATTTGGCGCAAGGCGGTGACGTATGAGCATGGACAACATAAATGATGATGGTCTTGTGGCGCTAAACAGCCACTTAACTGAAGAGCAGCGAGCGCAGCATGACGCCATGTTAACGCCTGCCGCTTTGGATGCAGAAAAGCCTTTATGTTTGGTGCCGATGCAATCTGACGGTGCTTGCTTTGATGGCATGAACGCGCATGAGATTTATGCGAGGCACATGCAGTGTTTGATCCAAAACGCGTTAATTAATGCCGTTTCTAATGTGGGTTGGTATGACGTTTTGGTATCAAAAATTGATCACCATACGGTGAGACAGCAGTTCGAGGAGGTGGCAAAAACCATTGTGAATGAGGCGCTGCTTGGTCAGCGTACATTGCCGATGCCCACTGCGGCCGTTGAATACTTTTTGGCTTACTTGGAAATGGAGCAAGGCCGTTGTGATGAGGTGATGCTACGCAAGCGTTATGTGCAGCCATTCGATGGGCTTGAGGAGCACTTAAAGCGTTGGGATGAACGGCGTGCGTTGTTAGAGCAATTGCACGACAACTTACTGCGCAAGATAACTCAGGAGGACATGTGATGAAAATAATTGTCTTTTGTGCAACCCGTCGCTATTACGTCAACTTCATGACTGCGTTGTATTTGATGTCTGAAAATCGAGTCAATTCCTGTTGTTGTAAATCGACCATATACAAGGTTGCCAATTTCAAGTTCAAAGTAGACCAGCTTCTCAAAAACACTAATGTCACCACTATCAAGCTCGACGGCAACGAAACCTGTTTCGTCATTGATCGCAATTACCTTGGCATATTCACTACGGATTTTAGCCATCTCAATATCCTTCTGATGTTAGTAAAACGCCCACTCGATCTTGGCGGACTGGTGGGCGAGTGCAACAACATTCGTGGAGAAAGTGAGCTGCGTGGTGATAGTAGCTCAGTTTCAACACCTTGCGCAATGTGGGGTGGGTTATGAGCCGTGCTGCGACTGATTGGGCTTGGTCGTTAGCGATTAAGCCTGCGAGTTTGAAATTGCTGTTGTTGTCGATGGCTGACCGTGCGGATGAGTATCACCGCTGTTATCCGTCGGTTGAGCGGTTGGTGAAAGACACGGGCCTGGACCGTAAAACCATTATTGGCAACATTGCCAAGCTGCAAGACGCGGGTGTGCTAACCGATACGGGTAAGCGAGCCGGCAGAACGGGCAAGGTGAAGATTTACCGTCTGAATTTGGTGGATGTTTCGCAGCCAATAAGCACCGGCGATAACAGTCCCAAAAGCGGAATGGTTCCGAAAACGGAATCATCCCAAAAACGGACAGGAAATAGTCCCAAAAACGGTACTTTGAATAGTCCCAAAAACGGTACTCAGAACCAGTCATTTAACCAGTCAATGAACCAAGAGCGTGTTGGCGTGCCCGCCAAGCGCAATTCTCCAAGCGACAAGTTTATTTTTGATAAGTGGCCTGCGGCGCCATCGGGTGAGGTATTTGCCGATTGGGTGAAAGCCCGCGCAGCGGCTAAGAAGCCCTTGACGCAAGGTGCGGTTGATTACGTTGCCCCTGAGCTGCACAAGGCGGTTGCAGCTGGCATGAGTGTGGATGACTGCTTGCGAGTGACGTTGGGTGAGGGCTGGCAGGGGTTCAAGTTTGATTGGGCGGTAAACCGTGGGCTGGTGCCAACCAGTGGGCAGGCACCGCAGCACTGGACCAGCAATGTTTTTGACGATGGAGATCCGCTGATATGACACAACGAAACCATCAACCACAGCCGATTCAGGCGTTGGATTTTATGCCGTCGGCGCAGCAATCGCGCCCTGTGGTGTCGGAGTTTGACGGGCAGCTGATTGATAGCGTGTTTGCGAAGCTGAAAATCTTGTTTCCGATTGGGGCGCCCAAGCCTGAGCAAGAGCCCAGCATGAAGGCGGAATGGTTGAAAACCTTGGTAGCGCAGCGCATTGGCAGCGTTGAGGTGGTGCAGCGTGGCATTAACCGTGCCCGTTGTGAGCGCGATGGTAAGCGGCAGTTTTGGCCTTCGCCTTTGCAGTTTTGCCATTGGTGCCATGCGGAACCCGATGATTTAGGACTGCCAAGTGTTGAGCAGGCTTATCGTGAAGCTATGCGGCATTACTCGCATGTTGCCAAACACAAGTGGAGCCATGCCATTGTGCGGTTGGCGTTGCGTGAGTCTGGCGGGAGTTGGCTTTTTGGGGCATCAACAGCAGATGATTCGTTCAAGGTATTTGAGCGCAATTACACCATGTTGATCCGCCGTTATGCCAATGGTGAGGAGATTGATTTTAATTTGCCAAAGGCACTGCCAACGAGGGTTGCTCGGCCTACAGCGGCCAATAAAGCGAGAGCGAACATTGCAGATTTAAGGGTGAAGTTTGGCCTACGGACAACGAAAGGAGCAAACGATGAGTAAGCAATTACCGAAAACCCAGAAGCAACGCTTGGTGGCGATGCTGGATGATGGCAAGTGGCACACGTTGTTTGAGCTTCAGCGGTTAAGCCGAGAACGCTTTGGAACGCTTGATAGCGAAACAGCTCTGAGTGCCCGTTGGCGTGAGTTACCCGCCGAAAAGCGGATGAAGCGTATTCGCCAGGGTACGAACAAAACCTATGAATACAGGATGGTGGCTTGATGGCGAGCGGTGTTGACGTTGGCAAGCTGAAGCGGGCGCCGCTGCGCCGTTGGTTGAGTGGCGGTGTTACCCGGGATTATCGGGATCCTCAGTATCCGACAGTGAGGCTGCGAGCTAATGGTGAGCGCACCAAGGCGAGTATTTTTCTGGTGTTCAATGAGCAGAACGTGACCCGCTGGCGCAAGGTGGGCACTTGGCCGGATCTGTGTATCGATACGTTTTTGGAGCAGTTGCCGGCCACTCTGGCCGAGCGAGCAGCCGGGGGTGAGGTTATGTTTGGGCAGTTTGTGACTGTGGCTGATGTGGTTACCTGGTATGCCGGGCATGTGACAGATAACACGACTATGAGTGTGAGTTGGCGCCGGAATGTGCGTTCGATAGTTACCAGGCACTTGATCCCAAGGGCTGGGCAGTTGCCGCTGGCATCACTGAGTTGGAGTGATTTGGATAGTGCGCTGGTGAAGTCGATGCTGGCTGATGGATATTCGCCCCGCTATGTGGTGGAGGTGGTTAGTAAGCTCAAGACGGCGTTCAGTTCGGCCGCTGGGCTGCGCTTGCTCGATAACAATCCGCTGGCTGGGTTCAAGCCCAGTGTGAGGCTGCCCAAGGCGCTGGATGCGAGGCTGTATGACTCTGACCTTGGCGAGTTGTTCAAGCTGTTATCAGAGACTGTGATGGTTCAGGCCATGCTGTTTGTGTTGATGATGATGTTTGGTACCCGTATCAATGAAACCCGCCAGGCTAGGTGGGACCAGTTCACCGGCGATGTTTGGGTGATACCGCCATCAAACACCAAGAACGGTAATGAGTTGCGGTTGCCGTTGACCAAATCTGCCCGGGCTTTGATTGATCATTACCGCCGCTGGCAACTGGCCAATGTTGGCAAGCGTGCCTGGCTGTTCCCCGGCCGTGGTCAGGCGCCTATTGCTGTGCGCACTGCTCAGGATTGGTCTGTTGGCCTTCGCTTTAAATACTTCACTTCACACGATATCAGGCGGCTTTTTCGCACCATTATTGCTGAGATTGGTATTGATACCGTTATCGGTGAGTTGTTGCTCAATCACTCTCTGCCAGTGCTTTTGCGTACCTATGTTCAGTCATCCCTTAATGCAGGGGTGAGCCAGGCACTTGAGCAGTATCACCAGTATTTGATTGAGCGCGGATTTAATCAGATCGCGCCCGAGATAATCCCTAGATCGCATTCAGATCTTGGTAACGGGCAAAGTCAGATGGCAAGCGGGTGGCTGTGATGATCACTGCATCATTGTCAAAAGAGGATGCAATTGCACGAAAAGGGGCGTTTTAGGATGGCAAAAGCGGCGGCAGCATCAGGGGCAAAACTGCTGGCAATGGGGCGGAGATTGCGCCAAATGACCCAGGAGGAAGTGGCAAGCGCCTACGGGGTGAATGTCAAAACCTATCGGCGCTGGGAGAAGGGACATAGCCCGGTACCTTATGACGACCTCTGCGCCATCTGTGCTGATATTTTTGCCCTGGACTTGTTCAACCTAAGAGGGATGGCCGATGCAGCATAAGCACGATGCGCAGCATGAAGCGCTGATGAACATGAAGCAGCTCCGCCTTGAATTGCGAGCGTGGGCTAATTGGTGGCTTAGGCATGAGTATGGCAAGGGGTACGCCGCCCGCAGTAGCTGTGACCGGCTCAAGGACCCTATCACCTACGGAATGACAGTGAGTGAGCGTGACATTAACCCACCGCCCGGGGTTATTCGTTACGACTGGCGCATTGAGCGGCTGGCGCCCGAGTGCCGCCGAGCTATTCGAGCTCAGTACCTGTGCCGGGGTAAGTGGGCATTGTGTGGGTTTGAGAGTAAGCAGTCTTTCATCTTTTGGTTAAGGAGGGCAGAATTGGTGCTAATGCGTTAAGAAATAAATCGATGGAGATGTTAAGTTGAAAGGAAAGCATATAGAGGGCTTGGTTGCGGTTGGGCTGTTTCTTGTTGGATGGATATTTGCTCAAGTTGTTAGTCTGCCACAGTCAGTCCTTAAGTCGATCGAATCTTTAGCTGTGATAGCAGCAAGTATCTCAGCGATAGGGGCCGCTTTCATTGCTGTAAAAGCGCTTTACACTTGGAAAAAGTCTACCTTGTATGAAGAGCTCAAGGAAATTTCATTTTTGATTGAGGAAGAAATTAGGAGCTTGATTGAAATAGAACTCGATGGTAAAAAGCTAATGTTTAAGCTGACTTCTGATGACCCTTCAGAAGTTTATGGTGTTGTCTCGAATTTACTACAGTTAATTAGAATGTTTATTGTTTCAAGGATATTTCTCCTTATGAAGTGCCAACAAGTAATACCCAGAGACTGTGAAGATGGCAATGCCTTGAATTCTCAACTTAAATTTTCAATGGATATTTTAGAAGAGTTGCAAAGTGAAATATCTAAATTGAATGTAGAAGATGTTGAAATAGTAGGTAAAATAGGTTCATTGCTAAATAAAGTTCACTCTGTATATTCACACCACTTTAATTGTTCTGAAATTATAAGAAATCGTCTGAATAAAATTTAAGGGGTCCTTCCAGTCGCTGCCCATGCGGGGGCGGGGACTCGCAATCCTTCACTACATATGAAAAATTTTGGCGGTTGGTTGTTGTTTTATAACCATTGATTATAGGCATCTAGAAAAGGTGCCTTCTCTGTATCACAATCTGTTGATTGTAAATGTAAAAATGCTGATGGGTTTTCGCCTGGTTCATGGTTCGCTGATACACCAACTTTGCAGATCCTTTTTTGATCACGCCGATCTTTTGCATACGTTTGGTTTTGTATTAGGCTTTCAGTGACAGATTTAGAATCCTGTCATTAATAAACCGAAGCCCGCGCCCTTTCCTGCGGGCTTTTTATTTGTGTGTTAACACACAACTTTCAAACCGCTTTTATCAAATGGGGCAGATCTAGGACTAAAACGGACAGAAAAGGGTTTTTTTTGCCCCCCGAAAATCGCTATGTTTATGGCATGCTCGCCAGAGCTAAAAATGACTGCCAACCACCAAAGACCCTCAGCGGGTCTTTTTTACTTTAGGGCTTTCGATGCCACGTAAAAGTAAGCGCGTTTACATTGATACCCCACTGAGCACTCGCCCTGGAGCATAGTCAGCGAGAAGAACCCCTAGAGGGATGACGCAGCCGCCGGTTGGCGCCCGGTTAATCGATCAGTAAGCCTACCTATATGAATGAATCTAAGGAGCCATGATGACCAACAGGATCAAAGTGGCCAGCTTAAGCTTATCGGCCGCAGCTCTTATCACCCTGGTCGTATCTGAGGGATTTTCCCCATCGGCGACTATCCCGGTGCAAGGTGACAGGCCTACAGTGGGCTTCGGCTCGACCTATCATGCCAACGGTAAACCAGTGAAGCTTGGCGACAAGCTCACGCCAGTGCAGGCCCTGAAAACAACCCAGGCCCATGTCGCAAACGATGAAGTGCGCTTTAAGGAGAGCTTGCCTGGCGTTGAAATGACGCAGGGCGAATACGACCTCTATATCAATTGGGTATACCAGTATGGCATTGGCCGATGGCGCGAATCGGCTATGCGCAGTTATTTGCTGAAAGGCCGTCACCTTGAAGCCTGTAATGCGTTGTTGCTGCCAGAATATCGCACAGTTGGCGGTTTTGACTGTTCAACCCCAGGCAACAAACGCTGCATGGGCGTGTGGACAAGAGCACAGGAACGACATCAACTCTGCATTCAGGAGCAATCACATGATTAAAGTTGCCGCCGGCCGCGCCCATCTGTACTTGATTGGCGGTCTTATTCTGGCCTGTGTGGCCTTGGGGCTGGCACTCACTGTCACTCGCTCAGAGGTCAGCCTATTGCAGGCGAATCTTGAAACCGCCAGCGCCAATCAACTCGGGCTGCAACTGGATGTGTCGGCACTGACGACTGCCGTTGAAAGGCAGGAAGCGGATAAAGCCAAGATATGGCAGCAGCTGACGGCGCTCGCCGTGTCTGAGCAGCAATATCGCACCGACTTGGCTGGTATTCGCGGTCGCCAAGAAGCTCTCAGCGTTACCCTAGGTGAATACAGGAGCAGCCATGATGAAAGCCTTAGCCAGTGGATGGGCACTGCTGTGCCTGATGATGTTCAGCGGTTGCTCAGCAACGCCGCCAATTGTGCGCACCGTAACAATCGAGGTGCCGAGGCCTGTAGAGATCCCACCTCAGATCATTGGTAGATGTGACCCGCCACCTTATCCGATTGGCGGTACCGACAATGGCGACCATACCGGCTACATCAGTCGGTTGCTAGCCGTGATCTCCAACTGTGACTCTCAATGGCAACGCCTCGAACTGTTTCTGAACGAGCAGCGAAAGCCTGTACCGAAACAGGGTGCGCATGATGAATGACCTACCAGCGCAAAAGGCCTTCAATCTGGCCAGCTATTTATCTTCTTTCGCCAGCGCTATTGGAGGGCTGCTATCCGTGGACAAGGTAGCTGTAGTGCTGGGGATGGTGTTGGCTATTGCAACCTATTTGGGTAACCGCGCCCACAACGCGTATCTGCGGCGTATCAAAGACAAAGAGCACACCAGCGCAGAGTCGAGGGCGCAAGAACTTCACCTAATTGAAATGTGACTGGCTCAGGCAAAGCTGGAGCAGTTAAACCCCCGTCAAGTGAACAGGCAGCCAGATCAGCATGAGAAAAACTCCACCGAAAGCCCCGGATGTTGTGTTGCTGAACAAGCGGGATCTGTGCTCAAGCCTGGGGATTAGCACTCAGGCCTTCGATAAGTGGGGAGTAAATTTTCGAGAAAAGCGCGGTCGTGAGTGTTTATATTCCGTGGCCGATGTAGTGGCCAACCGGGTTGGCCATGCCGAGCGAAAGTTTGCTGCATCAGTACCAGAGGATGATCCCGAAAAGCCAAACCTCGACTTTGAGCGCTGGCGTCTGACCAAAGCTCAGGCGGATGGGCAAGAGCTCAAGAACGATAAGGACCGAAAGTTAGTTGTAGAGGTTGGTTTCGCCACTTTCCTTCTTAACAAAATAGCGGTGCAAATTGGTCCAATCCTCGACCAGGCACCGCTCAA